>CACNCK010000005.1 GCA_902618945.1 uncultured SAR86 cluster bacterium | reverse complement strand
ATCGATTGTCTCTTGAAGTTTTTCGCCCTCATAAGTATGAAAGGTAATGACATCAGAATTTTTTTCATTTAATTCAATAATCTCTTCACCTACGGAGCCATCTAAACAGGCTGTTAGAGGCTGGGAAGGTCTTACCTCCAGTGCCCATTCCCAAACCAATTTTAATAAGGCCAAAGATTTGTCACCTATCCCAAATTGACCGGGTTCATTGTAAATATCCCAAAGAAGAATTCTCTGATCACTGCTAAAGTGCCCTAGTATCTCTTGAACAAAACTCTTAAGTCTAGGTATTTCTGGATGACTATCATTATCATGAATTTCACTTACAAGAGCCATACCCGGGCTCTGCTTCCAACCTGAATTATGAACACCTTTAACTGGTTTGGGTTGTACTCCAAGTTTTGGATAGGGTCTGTGACAGTCATCAAATAAAACTAACATTGGCCTTATCTTATTTTGGGCACAAATATCTAGAAATTGATCTAAGATATTTTTAAAAGTTTCTGGATCACTCCAAAGTAAGTCATGCAGATAAACCCTAACTGAGTTAAATCCTAAATCATTTGCCCAAGATAATTCCCTTTTATTTATTTCAATATCAAATGTTTCTGGTTGAAACATTTCCAGCTGATTTATTGCATTACTGGGTAGATAGTTGCATCCAACTATCCAATCTTGGTTTTTATACCATGTAAAAGCTTCCGACTCTGTCCATTTAGTCATAATTTAGTCAGTTTTTAGACATTTAGTCATGCCTTGTATAAAAATACCTTGTCTTGCTATTTCACATTGCTCTTTAAGACGAAAAGGAGTGGGATAGGTCAACCATTCACAACTTTTACAGGGTTTTATAAAGAGACTAAACTCATTTGCAAATGAAGTTGATGGATAAACGAATAAAGTGATAAACACGGTTAGTATAAAAGCCTTTTTCATAATTTTTTTATTCTATAATTCATACTGACTGAGCATGGCCATTATAAGCACAAAAGAGTTAGATATATATTTTGAAAGGAGTGCACCGCGCCCTAATGGACCATTATTGTTTATAGGAGGAACAGGTGGAGACTTACGTAATAAGCCCAATCAGCTTCATTCACCTCTTTCAGAACATTTTGAAATTATTAGTTATGATCAAAGAGGCTTAGGTCAGACATCTAGCCCATCTGGAGCTTATTCAATGCAACAATATGCTGATGATGCTGCCCATCTTCTTGATGTCCTTGAAATAAATACTATTCCTGTTATGGGTGTTTCTTTTGGTGGTATGGTTGCTCAAGAATTTATAAAAAGGCATTCATCTAGAGTAAGTAAACTAGTCTTGGCTTGTACTTCCTCAGGTGGAGAGGGTGGCTCTTCTTATCCTTTACACATATTAGAAGAGTTGAATGAAGAGGAGAAACTTGAGAAAAGTATCAAAATAAATGATCTAAGAATTACTGATGAATGGATAGAGCAAAATAAGGATTCGTGGCGATCTATAAAAGAATATACAAAAAATAGGAACGCATTTAAACCAAAGCCAAGAAACCTCCTTAAACAACTCCTGGCAAGAAAGGACCATAATACTTACTCAGATTTAGATGATATCAACATTCCCACTTTTTTACTGGGAGGTAAATATGATGGTATAGCTCCTGTGTTAAATATGGAGAAGATGCATCAAAAAATTCGTAACAGTAAGTTAGAGTTCTACGAAGGGGGTCATTTATTTCTAATGCAGGATGCCAATGCCCTCCAGGACATAATTAACTGGCTGACTCATTAAAGCTAATTATTTTGCTTGCTGTAGATTCCCAGGAAGATCTAATGTCGGAGTCTATATTAGATAAGTCTGGAGGAATGTTATAACGTCTTATTGATTTTCTTACGATGTCACCATCTTTATTTTTATCGATATCAATAATATTCAAAGCGGCATGATCCTGATCAAATTTCGATGCTAGACTTATATCAATATCATTTAACCAACACATGATTGCAGCATTAACTGCACCATGCAAAACAATGGCTATTTGACTCCAATCTTCTTGTAAAATTTTTTCTAATTGATTTGTTACTCTATTATAAAATTCGTCTGCTTCTTCAATTCCACCTATTGCATTCTTTGACTTTGAGCTTTCAAATAGGTATCCAAATTTTTTTACATCATTATCTCTAAAAGATTTAGGATCCCATTGATATTCTCTAAGTTCTGGATAGGCCTCTATCTCGATTCCTCTTCTTTCTGCCATGTGGACTCCAGTCTGAAGAGTTCTCGGTAAGCCAGAACTAAGAATTCTTTCAAAATATATATCCTTTGTATTCTCATCAATTAACTTCGCTTGCAAAAGACCTTTGTCAGTTAGGTCTACTAAATTTGGATCTGCAACAACTTTACCTGAGGGCATATAATTTACTTCTCCGTGCCTAAATAAATAAATTCTTTTTCTTGTAAGTCCATCTAAAGACATATTTTTCTTCATATCGTTAACTCTTAATACCTATGAAAAGCTTAATTAAATCTCAGTTAGAGAGATCAAGTTTGGAAATAAAATTCTCAAAAGACTCAAGACATCCTGAATAATGAATAGTTTCCATATTTCGCTTCATCATCTCTCTCCAGTTTTCTTTTGATTTGAGTTGTTCGGGATCCTTATATCCATCAATAGATCCAACTGTGAAGCCCAAGTATTCAGGCCATATATTAATAAAAAGAAGCTTAAGATCATCAAGGAGAACTTCATAAGGATATTCGTCTTTAATTTCAGGTTTCTTAGAAATCATGGCCTCATAATATATCGATGTCATTTCATCAAGCCTGTGTATCATACCGCTATCCAATGAAAATGAATTAAACCAAACTTGTCCGAATTCATTGCTTGCCGGGCCAGCTACCCACATCTGCCAATCTATTATTCCCATGCTGCCATCATTCTTAGATTTAAAGATATTATTACCTCTTGCATCACCATGAGTAATTGTTCGTGGCCTCTTTTGAAGTTCTTTGAGCAATTCTTCTTGTATTTTTTTTCCGTTTTTGGAGGCATAAATATCCACAAGTTTTTTTATTGTTTCACCAACCTCATCACTTACCATTGAAAGCAGTGATTCCCCATAAACGTCTTCCCATTTAGGGACAGCTTTGTCCCATGTTGTTTCTTCGTCTTCCCAATAATCATCATTTAAATTTTGCCAGTGGGCTCTAAAGGGTCCCAATCCAGCATCATTCGATACAGGTTCCCCCCAGCAAGCTGCATGAAAGCACCCAAGGTCCTTCATGAATTGAATTGTATCGTCATAAGTCATGGGATTATCAAACTGATCAAATGGAACCCAATTATCTTCATCAAAATCTTCTAGAACTAAGCAAAATTCCTTACATTCAATATCATCATCTGCTTTGAAGATTCCATAACATTCCGGAACTCTAATGACATCTTTTACTTTATGAATGAGAGTCGAGTAAAAATAAACTTCTTTTGCATATACTTGAGTAGATAAACACATTTCAACTACTTCCGGAATTTCTTTTGTACATTTAAGAAAACAGCTTTTTGGAAGATCATTAATTCCATCATAAGAAATATTAAAGACTCTAAATGCATCCGCTAAAACTCCGCCAGCTGTCATGCTCGTATCTAATTCAAATGATACGACTTTTCCGTTAAAACACCTTGAGAGAAACTCATTCGTAACCTCTTCAGGATGAAGAGGAAAATCTCTTGATACTTTATTCACTAAAAAAACTCCTTTTTAAAGATTCTATTTACACCATAAAGTCTATAACTTCGATGAATATTTCAGGACTATTAATTACTTCGCAATCAAGTAAAATACGTCCGCGCTCACTTGTTCAAAGTGGATATTATCATATTACATAGAAATCTTAGATTAGAGGACAATTCAGCTCTTTTCCACGGTTCCCATAAGCAGAATTATCGAGTTCTCTATGTTTATGACAAACATTACTGGTCGTCAGATGGGCGATCTCCAAGACAATTTTCATTTTTTGTAGATTGTTTGAAAGAACTTCAAATAGGCCTTACTAAACTTAATTCATATGTTGAGATTTTTCAGGGTAGTTATTCAGATTTAGCAACTTATATTGAGACAAACTATCCCCAGTCAAGTATTCATCTTAATCATTCTACTGATACATCCTATTTCAGAGATCAAATGAGCAAATTCAAGAATATTTTTAAGGAATCTCAAAGATTAAAAGTATATGAAGATTTTGGAATACAAACTCAGGAATTTAATAGAGACAGATGGTCTTATGATTGGAATATGCAAATGAGAAAAGAACGACTTGATCTACCAAAATCTAATCTTAACCATGAACCTGCAGATTTAATGACTCTCGATGACTTTTTAGATTCCCAGAATATCATTCAAAGAAGTTTTCAGAAAGGAGGTACCAAAGAAGCAAATGCACTACTTAATTCTTTCTTTGAGAGCAGATCTGAAGGGTATTCAAAGAAAATGTCTAGCCCTCATGATGCTGAAGAATCATGCTCAAGACTTTCTCCTCACATAGCATTCGGCACAATATCAATTAGGGAAATATATCAAAAACTTGAGTCTTATTATCCTCAATCACAATTCAAGAGAGATCTCTATTCGTTCAGGAAAAGACTATATTGGCATTGTCATTTCATACAAAAATTAGAAACAGAACCCGAGTTGGAATTTAATTCCATGCACAGAATGTGTGACAACCTCAGAGAATCCGAGAATAAAGAATTTATTGATAGATGGATTAATGGTGAAACAGGATTTCCTTTTATGGATGCTTGTATGCTTTATCTCAGAGAAAAGGGTTGGATCAATTTTAGAATGAGAGCGATGATCATGTCATTTGCATCTTATAATTTATGGCAACCATGGCAATCCACATCTCCTTTGCTTGGAGAACTGTTTGTCGACTATGAACCAGGTATACACATTCCCCAAGTGCAGATGCAAAGTGGAGTTACTGGAATAAATCTACCTAGAATTTATTCAGTCAATAAACAGAGCTTAGATCAAGATCCCGAAGCAAAGTGGATAAAACAAATAATCCCAAGTCTCAATGATATTGATCCAAAAAAAATACATTCCGCAGATTTACAGACAGCTTACATTTCTCCAGTCGTAGACTTAAAACAATCAGCAAAATATGCAAGAGATACTATTTGGTCAATTAGAAAAGGAGATGAGTTTAAAAAGATTGCTAGATCTGTTTATTTTAAACATGGCAGTAGAAAAAGAAGTTAAAAATGAACATTATAACTAGAGAAATATTAGGATATCTTGGGGTAATTCCCTTTATTTTTTTATCCTTTTATCCGCTCTTCTTAGATTTTCCTGAGGGTTATGTATTCAATCTACTTTTATCATTTTACGGAGGTGTAATACTATCTTTCTTGGGAGGTATGACATGGGGCTGGGAAGGAGAGGATGAAAATAATCTTTCTTTAATAGTGGGCATTCTAGTTTCACTGGCCGGTTTTTTGATAATTGCACTCTCCAATATGTTTCTTTATTACAGTCTATGCCTAAGTCTCCTTACATTTATTTTATTCTATCTATTTGAATTGAGAGTCTCAAAGAAGATGAAGCAAGTGCAATATAGGAACCTAAGAGCAAATTTGACCATATTGGTAACTATTTCTTATATCGTTTGTTTGGCAACTTACACTTGGTAGAAAAAACTATTATTGCCTCCTTAGCTCAGTTGGTAGAGCAGGTGACTCTTAATCACTTGGTCGTAGGTTCGAGTCCTACAGGGGGCACCACAGTGATCATTGGTGTCAAAAAGATTAAAAGCTCTTGATTTAATTTTTTTTGACAGTTTTAATCAGATTTCTGATAAATAAAATGCAAAGGAGTGAAATATGAAAGCTTTAATAACAAAAATAGTAGCGACCTTCTTGTTATCCAGTATGTCTTTTTTAAGCTTCAGCTCAGAAAAAGAAGTATTGGACATTATATATAAATGGGCTGCCTTGGAGTCTGACCTTGATGCTCAGTCTGAATTAATTAGGGACGACAGAGTAATGATAACCTCTAAAAGATGGCCTAATCAGGCAGATAATTTAATGGTTCAGAAAGAGAGAAGGGCTGCAAATCTTTCACGAGATCCTGATTTAAAGATAATTGCTACGATATCGTCTCCAGAAGTTAGAATTTATGGTGAGGTAGCTATTGCAGATTTTGTAAGGCGATATGATTTTATTCCAGGTATAGGTGAGATGAGTCCACCAAATTTCACTTACATTACTCTCGTATTAGTTGAAGAAGATGGAAATTGGAAAATAGCACATACACATAATTCTTCTATGTAACTTATGTCGTAATAGGCTATACAAAATCCAGAGACCTTCAAAAAGAGAGAGTAAAATTATATATTTACTTTCTCTTTTTCTATTTTGCTGGAAATGAAATCTTGCAACTTCTCTAATTCATCACATGACTTAGGGCACAGAGATTCTAACTTTATTAAATTCTCATTTGCCAATTGAGGCCTATTTGTTACAACATAAAGCTCTCCCTGGTATTCGAGTGCGGCTTTATTTTCGGGATCTAATTCTAAGGCTTTTTCATAATACTTTTCGGCATTAGTATAACTTCCAAGTTTTCTTGAAGAGAAAGCTAGAAGAGTCCATCCGTCAGCATCATCTTTCTTTTTTCTAGTATAGATTCGGAGTACTTTTTGAGCTTTACCATATTGGTTTTTGTCCAGATGTTCTATCGCTTTTGTATATAGATCTGATGGCTTTTTTTTGTCATATTTTGCTGCTTTTATTGGCATGGCTACTAATGAAGAAAGTACAAATATAATCAGACCAACTTTTAAAAATTTTTTCATATAATATCTAAGAATATAAATTCAGAAAGGCAAGCAGCGAGATAGACAATTTTAAACCATTAAAGTTTTTTTAAAAGTTTTAAGTATCTCATGGTTGTATGAAAAACTTAGTCGGGGTGTGTTTATTTTGAAGATAAGCGAACAAATAGAAAAAACTTATAAAGACTTTGAGGTATTTTTTAAAGAGGAGTTAAATCTTGATTTAAAGAAATTAGATATGTCTGAGGTGCGCGATAAATTTAAGGAACTTGTTCTCAAAGATGATCCAATCTTTACAGAGGAAAATCAAGCTGAGGATTCTTTTCTGTATATTTATCACTACAGAGAATTACAAGAGATCAAAAGAGTGTCAAACTATTTGTTGGAGTTAAACCAACGAAATTTATATGAAAAATTCATGATGGAGTTTTTTAATGATTCATCACCTTCAGGACTAGAAGAACTCAAGGTTCATCAGATAAATAATGAATCAGACAAGGTTTGGTTTTCCAGAGATGAATCTTCTAGAGACCTCATTAATTCTTGGAGATCGGAAAGGTTTAGTTCTTATTTATAAGTTATTCTTCCGACTGTTTTAATTTCTCTAGACTTATTTTGTCTTTGAGGCTCATTAGATAGGCTGAACCTGCAAGAATAAAAATTGCCCCTGCCTCCCACATGACCATAATCGCATCCATTTCTTTCGTTTGCATTATAATCAAACGACACAGAGCAGTGATTGCAACAATGATTGGAAGAGTAACAGGTATCCTGTTAGTGCTATAGAAAGCCCCAACCATGGCGAGGATTTCTGCATAAATAAAAAGCATGAATAGATCACCTAGTAAGATTTCTCTTTGCAAGATCATCTCATAGAGATACATGGCCGAAGCTATACATGTTGATATTCCAATTAGTGCTAGAAGTAATTTTTCACTTGCGATGGTGGTCCAACTCAAACCTTTATTCATGCCGGTGTTAAGAAATTTATTAAATCTTTCTTTCATAATTAAACTATAAATACCCAAATGAGATTTGTCAGTAAAACTGATATTGTTAATAACACACTAATTCGATGAAGAGTAGAAAAAAGTTTATCATTTCCATCATCTCTAGCCCTATTTGTTGCTCCTATCATGGAATTGCAGATTAAACCCGCTAAGAAGGTAAAAACTCCAACGCAATATGCGATTATTAAATTAGAACCCTCTAAAAAGGCGAATAAGGTTAATAAAATCCCAGCTAGAGTTATTGACTTAAAAAGTTTTGGAAACAGAGATCTTAATATTAACGGTCTGCTTTCTTCGGGTAAGTCTCGAAAAACTGTAGGTGCAACAAAGGCGGACTGAAATATAATCAAACCACAAACTAAACCTGAAATTAAGATTTGAGCAAACAACATAACTTTTAATTTTTATATATTTTAATAAGGAACATTATAAATTTTTGAGATATTTTTTGATAAATCTTCTTTGTCGAAGAAAGTAGGTTTGTATTCTTCTTGAATATACAAATCCATTTGATCAGCAAAATGAATAGAGCTCTCGTCTTGAGTAGCACTACCATATTGGTGAATGCTTTTAGATTTTTGTTGACCATCCTTATCCCAACTTACATGAATGTAAAGTCCATCTCCTCCCGCAGCTTTTAAATCTCCTGCTTCATCATTTCTTCCATAAATAGCCCTTAGAACATCGGGACCGCCTTGCACTGACTCTTTTTTACTTCCCCTAACAATAAAATTTCTTTCTGACCAAGGCGGGTCAACTCTTCCGTAAGTTTGCATTAATTCTTTCACGCATTCTCTAAAGGATATTTCAGGATCTTGAGGAATTCTTTGCCCCTGTTCAGAAATCCATTCACTCGACAGTACACATACCCCGAGTGCCGCAGAAGTATTCTTAAAATCTGTTGCCAAGTCCCACTTTTTTAAAATATCTCGCGCATAATTTAGTTCATCAGACTCGAAATCTTTGTTGAATAATTCAGATACGTACTTGTAAGATCTAGATTGCCTTGAGTATTTATTATCAAACTTTATGTCATCAAAATCCTTTTCGTTTAGCTTGTTGTTTTGGCTAAAAAGTTCAATTGATCTGTATGCTCTATTAGTCATCCTAGTTTGTAGACCCAAAGTAGGAGAATAATTTTTTGATAACAAGTTGTCTTTCTCACCCGTTACTTTGAATGGATCTTGATTTGTGCTCGCAATCCATCCTGAGGATGGGTTTTGTAGTTGTGGAATTGACTCAAAATTTACATATTTATCCCAAACAAGATCAGACCTTGAACCATCGATGACATTTTTCCAATCTATTCCCTCTTTCCTAAGCGGTGAGGAAGAATTATGAAGGAAATATATATTATCTTCTCTATCGGCATAAACACCGTTGAAAGATATTATAGATCTCATTTTCATAGCTTCTAGCCAATCTTCAAGAGAATTTGATTTATTCATCGCGTACCATTGATTGACTTGTTTGATATCACTCATTCCCGAAAACCTAAGGGCATAGCTTTTATCAGCTACTTCCAATACAGGGCCATGAACTGAATACTTTGCCTCTCTCTTAACCGTCCATTTGAGAGGTCCAAATAGTTTGATTGGAAGTCTTACCATCTCAATTTTGAAATCTACCCATTCTCCATCAAGTAGGTATTGATTTTCATTTTCTGGATTAACTTCGAGCAAGTAACTATCAGAAAGATCGGGTTTATTGACTGTAAATCCCCAAGCTATATTTTCATTAAACCCTACAAATACAAAAGGTGAGCCAGGAAAAAGGCCACCCATCATATTCCATCCTTCATCACTTCTCACATGCGCTTCATACCAGGCTAAAGGTCCGTCGAGTGGTTGATGCGAATTAATAATAATTCTTGTAGATTGATCATACGTCTTACGAGAGTTGACAGCTAAAACATTAGAACCGGTTACAAATTCTTGATTTCGATACAAGCTTGTATATTCCTCTTTTAGATCGGATTCTCTCTGAAGTTTCTCTATAGAACTTACAACACCAGAAAAGAAAAGATTCTGTATTGAGAACCCTGCCACAATATCTTTTTCTGTAACTGGAAAGAAGTGGTTATAGCCATTACTTGGATTTTTTATCATCCAATAATTTATACCTGCTGCATAAGCTTCAATAACTTTACGAACATCTGCATTTAAATCATTTGTATAGTTTTCATCAATTTGTTCTCTTATCTTAAGAACCTTAATTAGATAATCTTGTATGGCACCATCAATTCCATCTTTTAGACCCATTTCTGCTCTATACAGATACATATTTTCTGCAATATTTTTAAAGTCATCCTCTGCATGTGCATAAGCTAATCCAAAGGCAGCATCTGCATCAGTCTTACCGTAGACGTGAGGTACCCCCCAAACATCTCTTGTAATTTGTGCTTTATATGAGCTAGATTTTTCAAGGTAGATGCTAATCTGCGAATCATCCATAGACTTACATGAGATAAGCATCACTAAAATGATTAAAGTTAAAGAAATTCTTATCATAATTATCTGCAAATGCATAACAATCTTACAGAATAAGGTCTTATATGAATAAAATATTTTTTTGTTTTTTCCCCACTTAAGTTATATTTTAGATTCATGATTGTAAGGAGATAAAATTATGAATATCATAAGAACATTATTTACCGTAATTTCTTTATCATTTATTGCAAGCAATTCATTTGCTTCAAATGAAGATACCGCTAGATCTTGGATAAATGCTGCCTATACTGGAAAAGAGGAGATGATCGCCTCAGTCAGAGATAATATGGCAGAAGATGGTTTGAATTATCCAGGTAGGTTTGTTGGATTTGGATTCAATTGGAATCCAGACTTAGATGAAGGAAAAATGATTGTCCAAAGAGTAATCTCAGGTAGTCCTGCAGAAGGAATTTTAGAGCCAGGCGATGAATTTATTTCTGTAGAAGGTATTGAGGTGAATCAAAAAAATATTGATGATGAGAAATTACCTTTTTCTGGGCTCCCAGGAAAGACAGTAAACGCAGTGATATTACGTAATGGTGAGGAAATGAACATTGCTGTGACCCGAGGGATTGTTAATTCATCCAATACGAAGTCACAAGTTCTAGAAAATTTATCTGGCGCAGATGCAGGAAACTGGACCACCATTGAACATCGTATAAACGAAGTTGCTTCTAATATGACTGATAATACTGTTTATGTTTGGCACTGGCATAAATCCCTTAATAGGACTTTTGATTTAGAGTTTGAACAAAATGTTGTGACAAGACTTGCTTTTAATGATGAAGGAAAGGTTATAGCTATAGGAGATCTTTCAGAGGAAAGACTTGCGCAAAGTCAATTAGGGTTCTCTCTTACAAGATAATTTAATTCAAATGGCAGTTCATATCATGGGCTGCCATTAATTCTTATATCATGCGCCCGAAGGAGATATTCTTGTTCTACCCTTTATGGTTATGACTTCAACAAGATCACCAACTTCAAATTTATAATCACTAATTTCTTGTACTACAGAAATTGTTCTTCCATCGTCCATATTGATGGTCAGCTGGATTCCTTCAACAGATTGAATATTTTTAGTTACATTGCCACCTATGGTAGCTCCTATAGCTCCTCCTAATACAGCTCCTATTTCAGATTCGGGTTTAGAGTTACTTACTTGACTTCCTGCTGCAGCACCTACTAATCCACCTACGATAGTTCCGGACTTTGTCTCTCCTTCTATTGATACTCTTTTTAAAGAGACTACTTCTCCGTAAAGTACATTTGAAATTCTTTGTGAAGAGTCACGATCGTACGTATCAGGTTTTAGAGATGAATTGGCACAACTTGTTAGAAAACAGATATAAGTTATTAGTAGAATAAATTGTTTCATTCTTGTTTAGCTATAAATAGAACTTTCAAATTCTTTAAGGGTATTAAGGCATCCGCCTTCAGAAAAAGGAAGCATTTGCATTAAAATGACTGCGGCAATTTCATTTTTTGGATCAATCCAAAAAAACGAGTTAAATAAGCCAGCCCATCCTGCACTATTCTTCGGTCGCCCGGAATCTATGTCTTCATGATTAATCATGAAACCTGGACTCCAAGATTTGGTGGATGAGGGAAAAAAATCTACATCCTCAGAAAGCATGGGTGCCTGAGAAAGCATTTGTTTCATAACTAACTCTTCATTCAGGCTTTTGAGCATAGACTTATGGGAAGAGATAGAAATTATCTGTCTGTCAGGTCCTTGGCCTGCATTCAGGAAAATCTTAAGAAACTTCGAATAATCTTCAATGCTGGATATAAGGTTTCCTCCACCGGAGTAAAATGAGGATTTTTCAGGAACTTCGAAGGGCATTTCAAAGTATTCATCGTCATTTCTTCCGTAAACTTTAGCTACTCGTGAATGTTTGCTTTTATCAAGATCATAAGATGTGCTAGCCATTTCTAATGGCTCAAAAATATTAGTATGCATGTATTCTTGTAGAGAGCATTCACTGATTTTTTCTATCAACACACCCAGCCAATCAATCCCAATACCATATTCCCAGCTTGTACCGGGTTCAAAGATCAGTGGAGCTTTTAGAAACTCATCATTATTTGCGAAGGCACTTTGTAAATCACCTCTCTCGACAAGCTTAGCTATTGATTCGTTCCATATTTCGTAAGCAAAACCAGAGGTATGCGTTAACAGATGTCCGATATTTATATCATTTGATACATCAGATAATATTACATCGCCGTTATCATCAAAGCCTTGGATGACCTTTTTGTTGCTAATTTCTGGAAAAAAATCTTTTAAATTTGTATCTAGGGAAAGAATATCTCTATCTATCAATTGATAAATACACGTTGAGGTTATTGCCTTGGTCATAGAAGCAATTCTAAAAAGCGTATTATCATCCACTGGATTTTTATTCTCTAGATCCTTAAAACCAAAATGACCTTTGTATAGGTCACTGTCCTTACATATAACCGCAGCCGATATAGCGGGGACATTTTGCTTAGCAGCATTCTCTAAAATATTATCTATTTTTGGAGAATCTATTTGCATTTTAGAGACTTGTGAATTTATCTAAGTGGAAATCAGCATTTCCAAATTGAGAGTCAATAACGAGTAATCTTTTAAAGAAATGACCTATCCTTAACTCTTCGGTGACCCCCATACCTCCGTGCAGTTGAACGGCACTTTCTCCTACAAATATTCCAGATTTACCAATCAAATGTTTTAAAGCATGAATAGTTCTTTGAGAAAGAGAAGGATCTTGAACAGTTTCCATGGTGGCACGAAATAATAGAGATTTACACTGTTCATACTCCATAAACATATCTACCATTCGATGTTGAAGTACTTGAAAATCAGATAGTGGATGATCGAACTGTTCTCTCTGCTGAGTGTATTCCACTGTGTCTTTATATAACACTTCCATGGCTCCGACAGCCTCGGCTGCTAAAGCCAAGATAGCATCATTTACCACTGCTTGAAGAATGGAAAACCCTTTATCTTTTTCTCCGATGAGGCATTCTGATGTTACTTGTACATCTTTGAATGAAATTTCAGAAGCCCTAAGACCGTCAACAGTTGGGAAATTCTCTCTGTCTATTCCTTCAGCATCTGCATCTATAAGAAATAAACTGATCCCTTCTTCATCTACCTGACTACCATTTGTTCTGGCAACCACAACGATTTTATCTGCCGATTCTGCATTGAGTACCATAGATTTTTTACCATTGATAATGAAACCATCACCTTCTTTTCTGGCTGAGGTTGCAACATCCTCTATATCAAATCTGCTTTGTTCTTCTGCATAAGCGAGAGTAATTTGTAAACTACCATCTATGAGCTTAGGAATGATTGAGTCTTTAATTTCTTGAGAACCTCCTCTTTTTATAGATCCTCCACCCAAAACTATATTCGCTAAAAAAGGTTCAAGTACCAATCCTTTACCGAATTGTTCCATGAGGACTAACGTATCTATCTGATTGCCACCAAACCCTCCATCCTCTTCACTAAATGCCAATCCGAGCCAGCCTAATTCGGCCATAGATGACCAGTATTCTTTACTAAAGCCAGGATCTTCGGAGCTTATTTTTATTCTATTCGAAAGGTCATAGTTTTCTTGAACAAAACGTTCGACGCTTTGCTGAATCATTTTCTGTTCTTCAGACAGTTCAAAATTCATTTTGAGCTACTTTTTGTTAGACCCAGAACTTTTTTTGCGACAATATCCTTTTGGACTTCGCTTGCTCCGCCATAGATTGTGAAATATCGACTATTTAAATATCCTGCCGTTCCTCCTTTTGCGAAAGAAGGGCCAACACCTTTATCACCCCAAGCAGAAGAGTATATCCCGCTGGCTTCGACGGTAAGTTTCTGAATTCGTTGCTTAATCTCTGTCCCTTTGAGTTTTAAGATCGAGGATTCAGGACCAGGCTCACCACCAGCTGCTGCCGAAGCTAAGCTTCTCAACTCAGTGAACTCCGTGGCTAACAAGTCTATTTCTAACTCACCCACTTTAGATTTATAACTAGAATTATCCATGAGATTTCCGTTACCTCTTTGTATGGATCGAGCATTATCTTTGAGTTGTTCTAGCTCTACTAAAGATTTAGATAACCCTGCCAATCCAGTTCTTTCATGTTCAAGCAGCCCTTTTGCGTAGGTCCAACCCTTACCTTCTTCACCAATTCTATTTTCAACAGGAACTTTTACATCTGTAAAATGAACTGTATTAACAGTATGTGAACCGCCTAATGTGATTATTGGTTTGACCTCTATACCTTCCTGTTTCATGGGAAACAATAAAAAGGTGATTCCTTGCTGTTTAATTCCCGAATCATCTGTTCTGGTAAGACAAAATATCCAATCCGCAACATGAGCCAAGGTTGTCCATATTTTCGAACCATTTACTGTGTAATAAGTTCCATCATCTGACAACACAGCTTTTGTTTTAAGGTTGGCTAAATCTGAACCAGCTCCGGGCTCGGAATAACCCTGGCACCAATTTACCTTTCGATCTCTAATATCGGGCAGGAATCTGTTTTGTTGTTCTTCATTTCCATAATTCATTAATATGGGTGCCAACATACCAAGTCCAAAAGGGAGATCAAAAGGGATATTCGCTTTTGCTGTCTCCTGTTCCCAAATATAATGTTGGGTTGGAGTCCATCCTGGACCGCCAAATTTTTCCGGCCACTTAGGTACATCCCAGCCTCCTTTTTCTCTGGCTTTTTCAAACCAGCCCAACCTCCAGGAGAAATAGTCTTCTCCAGATTTAATTTTATTTTCTTCGAAAAAAGATCTAACTTCGTCCCTAAATGCAAGATCTTCACTGCTTAGATTTATATCCATATTAATTACTGAAATAGTTGAAAATGAGCGTAAATACTAATGTTTTTTGACTTCGAAAGCTAGGAAAATAGCGCTTTTAAAGATATTTTAATATTTTTTTCATTTTCCCATTATGATAAACAAATTATGGAAGAACTATTAGAAAAATTTAATGATGAGTTTCGTGGACCGTCCATGGAATTTTTTAATTTAAAGTATGATTCTATTGAAGATGAGCAAATCTGGTTTTCTTGTGAATTCAATAAAATGTCAGGAAATCCAATGGGTTTCGTTCAGGGTGGAATGATTTCTGCAGCTTTAGATGACGCTACCTCTGCAGCAATGATTGTTGCTTATGAAGAAAAAAAGGCCCCTATGAGCACCAATTTAAATATTTCGTTTCATCGACCACTCGCATTAGGAAAAGCAAAAATGAAAGTAAATTTAGTAAAATTAGGAACCAGAAGTGCTACTTCGGAGGGTAGAATATTCAATTTGGAGGGTGAGTTAGTTGCTACACTGATGCATACAGCTCAGCCTGTAGATATTGGATAGAAAGTATAGGAGAGAAATATGAAACCAGTATGTTTAGTCTTTGGAGCAGGAGCGGGAATCGGTGGAACAGTTGCAGCTAAATTTGCTGAAGAAGGCTATCATTCTTTTTTATGCAGACGTTCCGATAAAGAAGGTTTAGATAAATTAATTGGAGATATAGAAGCCTCTGGAGGCTCTGCTTCAGGACAACTCCTTAATGCAATAGAAGAGGATGCAATAGAAGAAGTCATAAACAAGGTCGAATCTGATGTTGGTCCGATTGAGGTAGTTATTTATAACTTAGGAGCCCAAACAGGCATGAAGCTGCTGAGTCAAACAACTTATAAAGAATTTGAATGGGGATGGAAAATGGCAAGCTTTGGTTTGTTTAGAGTTGCTAAGATGCTTTGTCCCTTAATGGTTGACAGGGGAAAAGGTACAATATTAGTGACTTCAGCAACCGCTGCGATGAGAGGAAATGCAACTCAGCATTCTCATGCAGCAGCTATGGCAGCAAGAAGAATGCTTTGTCAGTCCCTAAATGCTGAATTTTCATCTAAAGGAATACACGTTGCACACATTATTGTAGATGGCGCTGTAGATGCTCCAGATACACTTGGTAAGATGTTGGGACCTGAAATGTATCAGCAGCTAAGAGAAACAAAAGGTATGGAACATGACGGATTGCTATTACCTAAGGAAATAGCAAAAACCTATTATCATTTATCTCAACAACATCGATCTGCTTGGACTCATGAATTGGATTTAAGAGCTTTTTCAGATCTAGCGTGGTGGAATCATGCCACTATGCTCGATGATGATAAATAGTAAGACTTAAGTATTTAAGGGAAAATCTGCTTTTTCATCGAAGGCTATTATTTCTTCAAAAGAGTTCATAGCTCTAAGCACATCTAAATCTTGTCTTTGTCCTCCTATAATTTGAAGGGAAGCAGGTAAACCTGAATCCAGCAAAGAGATTGGGATCACCCCAGCAGGATTTCTTGTCATATTGATACCCATTGTAAAATCAACCCAAGATGGAGTTTCATTTCCATTTACAAAACCGTCTCCTTCAAGTTTAGGTGCCTGTCCACAAGTTGCAGGTGTAATAATAAGAGGAGCTTCTTCGAAGAATTTTTCTAACTGATAGCCTAACTTATGACATGAGTCTATTGCAGAAGCATATGAGGCTCCATCCATGTTAGTTCCCATTTCTATAAAGAATCTAAGTAAAGGATCTATTTTCTCAAAGTCTTTCGTGCCCGTTAAATGTTGTTGTCTTCTTGCACATGCACAAGCCCAAAATATCATCCAATCATCAACAGGATTTTCGTTCCATATGGTTTCTTTTTCTATTATCTCAACCCCTGCATTGGAAAGTAAATTTATAGCCTCTTCACATTTAGATAGAACTTCTTCATCTACGGTTGAGAAACCCATTGTTGGTGACCATATAGCAGTTTTAGGTACGTCATTAATTAATTCATCTGACCAATTTAAATTATCTGATTCTAAAGAAAAAATATCTGTTGGATCTGGTCCAACAGTTGCGTCTAGAGCTAAAGCATTATCTTGAGTTGTATTAGCCATAGGGCCTTTTACCGTCAAGAGACCTGATCCTGGAGGTGTCTTTCCTCCTATGGGAATCCTTCCTTGAGATGTCTTTATGCCTGATAGTCCGCCCAATGCAGCAGGTATCCTAATAGAGCCACCTCCATCTGATCCTGTTCCAAGAGGAATCATTCCCGAAGCTAATGCCGCTGAAGTTCCTCCAGATGAGCCACCGGCTGAATATAGAAGATTCCATGGATTTTTTGTACTCCCAAAAGGTACATTGTCAGTCTTTCCTTTATGACCAAACTCTGGTGTATTGGTTTTACCAAGGATTACGCACCCTTGATCCCTCATTCTTTGGACTAAAATTGAGTCTTCATTTGCTGGAGCATCACTAATATGCAACTCTGAACCAAAACTAGTTATAAATCCTTTTGCATCCTCTAGATCTTTTACACCAATGGGAATTCCAGCAAGTATTCCGACGTCTTCACCTTTCATGATTGCAGAATCAATTTGTTCTGCTTGCAGAAGTGCATCTTCCGGGTTGACGGAACAAAAAGCATTTATCTCTCCATCGAACTTTTCGATATTATTTAAAGCTGATTGTGTTAACTCTTTAGCAGATATTTTCTTTCTTTGAACATTGCTGACTAACTCTTTCAATGAATAATCTCTAAAGTCCATAGTATTCTCTCCAATAATTGAAATGATGTTATCATTTTTTTTATACTAAAATTTTAAATTAACCATGAATTTCGAACACACACAAAAAACTAAAGATCTGATAGTGCAAGTCTCAAACTTTATCGATCAAAAGATAAAACCTAAAGAGGCAGAGTATACTCAGGCTATGAATTCTTTTAGAGAGTCAGGTAATCCGTGGCAAGTTCCGGAAGTATTATATGATCTCAAAACAGAAGCAAAAGCTGAAGGTTTGTGGAATTTTTCGTTAACGGGTGATGAGGGTTATGGACTAACTAATCTCGAATTCGCACCTCTTGCTGAGATGATGGGAGTTGGGTGGACTTCTGAAGTTTTTAATTCATCTGCACCAGATGCTGGAAATATGGAAGTTCTAGATAAGTACGGTAGTAGTTACCAGAAAGAAAAATGGCTAAAGCCTTTGTTAGATGGCCAGATTCGATCAGCGTTTGCCATGACTGAGCCAAATGTGGCCTCTTCAGATGCAACGAACATTGCTAGCACTATATCTAAAGATGGTGATGATTATGTGATCAATGGAGAAAAATGGTGGACTTCTGGGTATGGCAGGCCTGACTGTGAATTTATGATTTTCATGGGAGTTTCAAATCCTGATGCTCCGAAGCATCAAAGACAATCTCAGATAATTATTCCAAAAGACACTCCGGGCATCACTCTGCAAAGAATGTTAACTGTTTACGGTTCAGACCATGCACCTAATGGTCATGCCCATTTAAAATTTGATAATGTGAGGATACCAAAAGAAAATATTATTTTAGGTGAGGGAAGAGGTTTTGAAATTGCTCAAGGCCGTCTCGGCCCTGGCCGTATTCATCATTGCATGAAAATAATTGGTGCTGCTGAACTTGCCCTAGAACTACTTTGTAAAAGAGCCTCAACACGTAAAGCCTTTGGTAAAGCAATCGCAGAATTAGGTGGTAACTTTGATGTTATAGCCAAGTGTCGTAATGAAATTGAGATGTGCAGATTGTTAACCCTTAAGGCAGCCTACATGATGGATACTTTAGGTAACAAGGAAGCTAAAAGCGAAATAGCACAACCGAAAGTTGAAGTACCATCAATGGCAGTTAGAGTAATAGAAAGAGCTGTACAAATTCATGGAGGAGCTGGAGTCTCTCAAGATACTCCTTTAGCTAGTCTTTATAGTTCAATTAGATATCTGCGCATAGGTGATGGGCCGGATGAGGTACACATGAGGACAATTGCTAAAGAGGAACTCAAAAAGTACTTGGACTCAGCTTAGTTTTACTTCTTTTGATTTAGGATATCCGCAATTGTCTTTTTCTTTGATTTTATAGATAGCATTTTCTTAGCGAATCCCATTTCTTTGTCTGCATTGATTTTATTCAATTTGTATTGCTCTGAGTCCTGAGTAGCAATAATAATCCTTCCTGAGTCAGTATCTAAGCGAATGCTATCCGATTTAAACACTTTATTTTTCTTTGATATAACAACAGCCTCAACATCATTATTAAGATCTTCAGGATGACATCCTTCAATCAATTTTTTAAGCTCTTTTAGTTTCATAAAATTATTAAAGGAGAGAGCAGAAATTTGGTATTTTATTTAAAATCTTCTGCGAGACTTTTCACGGTAGATAATGCTATTTCTTTAGTTTTAATATTATATTTGGGATGATTAACGCCGGCGTACATCATTTCTGTACGCTTAAAATCTTCTATCATCTGTTTGCTTAATCTAAAAAATATTTCTTCCTTGATTGAGTCATTACTCCTTTTTTTATCTCCATATATTCTTTTATTTTCACCAATCTGAATCCATATCTTATCAAGCAAATCCAGTATTTCTGGAAAGTCAGAATTCTTATCACCTGAATATTTAACGGTTTCTACTATTCCTATGAGGGCAGTTTGCTCTTCAAATATTGCACTTTCTTTAAAAAGAAGTGAAATTTTGGAGCCTATTGATATAGACCTCACATCACAGTTTTCAAGAGAATTTGACATTCTTTATAGCAGCTAATTTATGAATTAATTTGAAAGGCTTATATATTTTATATTCTTTTTCACGAGAAGACTATTTGAAGATAAGTTTCTGGTTAAGTCTATAAGGCTTTGCTAAAATTAGTCTATTGCAAAGGGGTGGCTTCGGCCTGAGATCATTGAAACTCTTTGAACCTGATCCATACAATAATGGCGGAGGAATTGCATGCTAAAACGTATATTTTTATTTTTTTCAGTTTTCTTTATTCTCTTTCCTGCTCATACTGACGCAATTGATGAGATTGTCGTAAGTGGTGATTGGCGGGACACCAATTTAAGTGAAGTTGATAGCAGTCTCATTCTTGTTAATGATGAAGATATCCAAAAAAAGCAATACAAGCATTTTGAGGATATCACTTACTTAATTCCAAATCTTAATTTTGCCGCTAGTGATTCAAGACCGCGATATTTTCAGATCAGAGGAATTGGAGAACGATCTGGATATGAAGGAACTCCAAATTCTTCAGTTGGATTTTTGATTGACGACATAGACTTTTCAGGTCAAGCAGGTATAGCTTCTGTATACGATATTGACCAAGTAGAAGTTTATAGAGGTCCCCAAGGTTCTAGGATGGGTGCTAGTTCACTTGCAGGAATGATATACATTAAAACTAAGGATCCTAAGGACTTATTTGAAGCAAACGGAGAAATAACCATTGGTAATTACGGAAGGAACGACTTGAGTGCGTCAATAAATATTCCTTTCACAAAAGTCTTAAAATCGAGATTAAGTATAAGGAAAGAAGATTTTGATGGGTTCAGGGAAAATTTATTTTTAAACAGAGATGACACTTCTAGGAAAGATGAGCAGTCTCTTAGACTCAAGACTAATTGGTCGATTAATGATGCCACCTCTTTTGATCTAGTCTATTTTGATAACAATTTTGATGATCCTTCAGATATATGGACTATTGATGGCTCTCTAAATACCCTTTCAGATAGACCTGGTATGGACTCTCAAGATACAAGAGCTCTAGGTGTAAATCTCGAATTTATAAACAGGCTAAATACTCTCAAGGTTTTATATTCTAAAACAGATACAGATGTAGTTTTTAGTTACGATGCCGATTGGGGTAATGCACAGTCACACTTTCCCTATGTCTATGATTATTTTTCTGAAACTCTTAGGCATAGAGAAACTTCTAATATAGAACTTAGAATACTATCCAATAAATTGGATACAAATTTTTCTAATCAAATACAGTGGATAGCTGGATTTTCATTTTATGAAATTGATGAATCCAATGATAGAAAAGATGATGGGGCTTACGGAGATCCAAACGATGGTTTCGGAACTTTCTACAGTGAATCATTTTTCTCTAGTGATTATTCTTCAGAAAGCAAATCCCTTTTTGGAAATTTGGATTACCTTATAAGTGAAACATTAAAGCTCTCTTTTGGTTTTAGATGGGAGGATTGGGATGCTGATTATTTAGATTCAAATGAAGAATTATTCACACCTGATGATTCAATGAATGGAGGAAAAATATCTCTCATTAACTCTTTAGATAATGATCTTAAATACTATCTGAGCATTGCAAAGGGTTACAAACAGGGTGGTTTTAACTTAGGAACTGGTTTAAATAGTTCTTCACTAATAGAAGCAGTATCTTATTCACCCGAATACCTAACCAACTACGAGTTTGGAATAAGCAAATATTTCTTTTCTTCAAAAACTTTTTTAGATTTAGTAATTTTTTATTCAGACAGAAGAGATCAACAAGTTTTGTCATCAACTCAAGTCGACCCACAAGACCCTAATACATTCTTATTTTTAACAAAAAATGCAGCTGAAGGTAGAAATTATGGAGCCGAGTTAAGTCTAAATTCTGAAATTTCAGACACTATCAGTATGTTTTTAAACTTAGGAATACTCGAAACAGAAATAAGGCAGTATCAATCAAGACCTGATTTAGAGGGGAGGGAGCAAGCACATGCGCCTGACTATAGCTTTTCTGCAGGATTGAGCTGGGACATATCAAATAATCTGGAATTACTATTGGACTTGAATGGCAAAAGTGACTTTTATTATTCAGATTCTCATAATAATACTTCCGATGATTACATCCTTACAAATATAAATATGATTTATAAGAAAGATAAAATTAATTTAAATTTCTGGATACGAAATATTTTTGATGAATATTATTCTTTAAGAGGGTTTTATTTCGGTAATGAACCTCCTGCTTTCGAAGATACTTTGTATGAACGTCATGGGGATCCACGTAAGTATGGTCTAACATTCCGATATGAATTTTAGATAACATCAATGGAGATTCTTGCTGTCTCTTTGGCAATTATTTATCTTTTACTTGCAGTTAAGCAAAATATTCTATGTTGGCTTGCGGCTATCTTAAGCTCATCGCTTTACTTCTTCATAATGTACTCAGCAGGACTTTACATGGAGGCCTTTTTGCAAATATTTTATATTTTGATGGCTTTATATGGATGGTCGCAGTGGCAAGTAAAAGAAACTGAATTACTTGTGACAAATTGGAATTTTAGTAATCATCTAAAATCATTGATGCTGATAATTGTTTTGACAATCATTTCTGGTTATCTATTAGCTAAATATACTAAAGCATCGCTTCCATATTTTGATGCATTTACCACTTGGGGTGCTGTTATAGCCACTTATATGGTAGCTAAAAAATTGCTTGAAAATTGGATTTATTGGTTTGTAATTGATTTTGTATCAGTATTTCTATTTATCTCAAGAGAGCTATACATAACGGCTTTTCTTTTTACTGGTTATTTAATAATAATAGTATTTGGTTATCTTGCCTGGAAAAGATCTATGCTTCAAACAAAAAGGGGTTAATATAAATTAACCCCTTTTCATATTTTGCTTTAGTTAAAACAAATCAGCATTCATAACTTTGTTCCATGCAGAAATAAAGTCAGCAACAAATTTATCTTTATTGTCATCTGTTGCATATACTTCTACAAGAGCTCTAAGTTGAGAATTAGACCCAAAAACAAGGTCTGCTCTGGAGGCAGTTCTAGTCTTTTCTCCAGTAACCCTGTCAAATGCCTCATAAGAATTACCGCTACCATTTGGCTTCCACTGGACCCTCATATCAAGGAGAGTTTTGAAGTAGTCATTTGACAGCTCATCGATATTCTCTGATATCAAGCCATAATCACTTCCACTAATACCCAATGATCTCATGCCACCTATTAGAACAGTCATTTCAGGAGCTGTGAGCCCTAAAAGTTGTGACTTATCAAGCATTATTTCTTCAGCACTTACAGAGAGGCCTGATCTATGATAATTTCTGAAAGCACAAGAAAGTGGTTCAAAATATTCAAAAGACTCTGGATCTGTCTGCTCTTCGGTTGCGTCACCTCTACCTGGTGTGAAAGGCACTTCAACCCCGGCTGATTTCTCAATTCCTACATTTCCAGCAAGTACAATGACGTCAGCAACAGATGCACCAGTTTCTGATGCTATGGTGTCATAAACGGCTAGTACTTTAGAGAGTTGTTCAGGTTTATTTGCTTCCCAATCTTTTTGAGGTGCTAAACGGATTCTAGCGCCATTTGCTCCACCTCGCATATCTGAACCTCTATAAGTAGAAGCACTTGCCCATGCCGTCTCAATCATTTCTTGTAAAGACAAACCTGAAGCCTCAAGCTTGCTTCTTACCTCAGAAACATCGTAATTAGCATTACCTTCAGGAATAGGGTCCTGCCATATTAAATCTTCTTCAGGACTTTCAGGACCCATATAATTAGATCTCGGACCCATGTCTCTATGTAGCAGTTTGAACCAAGCCTTAGCAAAAGCATCAGCGAACTCCTCAGGATTATTCAAGAAACCTTCAGATATTTTTTTATAACTTGGATCAGTTTTAAGTGCTATATCAGTAGTTGCCATAATGGTAGGTACTTTTTTGCTTGGATCATGGGCATCAGGAGCCATATCCTCCTCAGCCTGATCCTTTGCATACCATTGATGTGCACCAGCAGGACTTTTACCCAGTTCCCATTCATACTTGAATAACAACTCAAAGTAGCCGTTATCCCATTGGATAGGGTTAGTAGTCCAAGCACCTTCTAAGCCGCTCGTTATGGCATCTTGTCCAAGTCCGGTTCCGTGTCCATTAGTCCAACCAAGCCCCATTTGCTCAATAGGAGCACCTTCGGGCTCTGACTCAACTAATTCCGCATCTCCAGCTCCATGGCATTTACCAAAAGTATGTCCTCCAGCAATCAGTGCAACGGTTTCGTAATCATTCATTGCCATTCTTCCAAAAGTTGTGCGTATATCATGAGCACTGGCCATAGGGTCTGGGTTAGCATCTGGTCCTTGCGGATTGACATAGATTAACCCCATTTGAACTGCAGCGAGAGGATTATCGAGTTCCCTTTCTCCCTTGTATCGAGTATTTTCTAACCATTGCTCTTCTACACCCCATAATATATCTTCTTCAGGTGACCAGATATCTGGCCTTCCACCGCTGAATCCATAGGTTTTTCCTCCCATTGATTCGATAGCTACATTACCTGCAAGAATTAGCAAATCAGCCCAACTTATTTTATTACCGTATTTTTCTTTAACAGGCCAAAGTAAACGTCTTGCTTTATCTAGATTTCCGTTGTCAGGCCAACTATTCAGTGGTGCAAATCTTTGTGCACCAGTGCCACCACCACCCCTTCCATCTGTAGAACGATATGTTCCGGCAGCATGCCAAGTCAATCTTATGAAGAATGGGCCATAATGACCATAATCAGCTGGCCACCACTCTTGCGAATCTGTCATAAGATCTAGAAGATCCTGTTTTAGGGCATAATAATCAAGTTTTTCGAATTCAGATTTGTAGTCAAAATCTTCACCCATGGGGTTAGATTTCCTGTCATGCTGATGAAGTATGCTCAAATTCAGCTGATCAGGCCACCAATCTTTGTTTGAAGTTCCGCTCGAAGTGTTTTTAGTCATTGAGCCATGCATGACTGGACATTTTTCAATATCAGTTTCAGTGTTATCCATAGTAATTTTTTGATAGTTAACTTATGAATGCGTAATTTACTATTTTTTTAAGTTTTGATAAATATATATTTTTCTACTTAATAATTCGATAAAATCGAATATACAATGATTACACTTAAACAAATTAACTATGCTTTAGCTGTAGCAGATACACTTCATTTTAAGCGCGCTGCAGATAAGTGTTTCGTTTCTCCCTCGACACTAAGTAATGCAATAACGGAAATGGAAATTCAACTTGGAATCCAGATATTTGAAAGAGATAACAAAAAGGTAATACTCACCGAATTAGGTTCTTTAGTTATCGATAAAGCCAAAGTTATCAAGACTGAAGTTGATGGTATCAATAAAATTAGCCAGCTAAATGCAGAGCCTCTATCAAATAAAATATCTCTAGGAATAATCCCTACCATTGGCCCCTTTCTATTGCCTATTTTGCTGCCTAAATTAAAGTCGGATTATCCAAATTTGAATCTTAATATCATTGAGGCTCAAACTGATGTATTACTTAACAAGATATCATCAGGAGAAATTGAATTAGCAATAATGGCTCTACCTTTCAATACCAATGGCTTCAATGTACATAAGTTTTGGACTGAAGATTTTTATTGGATTAGCAGAAAAAATGATCCAAGATCAAAAAAAACTTCCATAAAAGCAAAAGAGATAGATTTTGATGAGTTAATTATGTTGGAGGAGGGAAATTGTTTAAAAGATCACATCTTGGATGCATGCAAAATAAAGAATACTTCAAAAATTACTTTTAATGCATCAACTCTTAGCACTGCCATAGAATTAGTAAAAGGAGATATAGGGACAACATTTGTGCCTGAGATGGCTGTAAACCAATTATTGGTTGCTAATCCTGAACTGAAAGAAACCAAATTGGATGAAAAAGGTCCACACAGAGAAATAGCAATAATATCAAGAAATAATTATGCAGGTGATAGAGATATTAAAAGCCTGATAGATTTATTTACTGAACAATTAAACATTAACCAAAAAATCAAAGTAGGGTGAAAACACTTATCACTTTAAAAGCTTTATGAGTTAATCTAATTTATGTGAGAGAATATATCTAAACGGAGTAAATTATGGCAAAAGCTTTATATCCCGGTACGTTCGATCCAATAACACTTGGTCATATAGATATCATTGATAGAGCATTGCATCTATTTGATGAGGTTACAGTAGCTATTGCAACTAGTGCTGCAAAAAAACCCATTTTTACTCTTGAAGAGAGAATTGAGCACATTGACAAAATATTTGAAGGAAATAAAAAGGTTAAGGCAATAGGATTTACTGGTCTTGTGGTAGATCTTGCAAAAGAACAGGAATCTAATATTCTTATCAGAGGTTTAAGGGCTGTATCTGATTTCGAATACGAATTTCAACTGGCAAATATGAATAGAGCAATGTCTCCAGATTTAGAGAGCGTATTCTTGACTCCCAAAGCAAAATTTTCATTTCTTTCCTCAACACTTGTGAGAGAGATAGCCTCTATGGGTGGAAAAATTGAATCATTCGTTGACCCAATCGTAATGAATGCTTTACAAGAAAAGTTTAAAAAATAGATTGGCATTTAGGACAATAGGCACTGGCTCTTTGTCCAATTCTTTGACCTTTAATGATTGAGTTACATTGATAACATTCTTTTCCTTCACGTCCATAAACCCTTAAACTTTGTTTAAAATACCCTGGCGTATTATCTCCTCCAATAAAGTCACGTAGTGTAGTTCCTCCTTCCTCAATTGATTTTCTGAGAATTTGTACAATTTCTTTAGCAAGTAAATCATATTTTTTTCTAGGTACCTTACCTGCGATGGATGAAGGCCTAATTCCAGCTGCGAATAAAGCTTCGCTTGCGTAGATGTTTCCTACTCCAACTACAACTTTAGAATTCATTATAAAATTCTTAATGGCAACTTTTCTTTTTCTAGATTTATAAAAGAGATAATCGCCACTAAAGCTATTACCAAGAGGCTCTGGACCTAAGTTTTTTAAAAGAAAATGTGTATCGATATCCTTTGACCATAAAAAGCAACCAAATCTTCTAGGATCGCAGTACCTCAAAATGGTCCCATCTTCAAAGCAAATGTCGATATGATCATGTTTTTTGAGATTCTCTTTTTTGGATATCCTAAGACTTCCAGACATCCCTAAATGTACGATCAGATTTTCATTTGAACTCTCGAGTAAAAGATATTTTCCTCTTCTTTTTATGTTTTCAATTTTTTTCTTCTCTAATTTTCTTTTGATCAAAGATTTAGGTACAGGCCATCTTAATGAGGGTTGCCGAATTATCACCGAACTTATTGTCTTATTGATTATATGGGGTTCTATGCCTCTTAAGGTTGTTTCTACTTCTGGTAATTCAGGCACTTTCGCTCAAGCTAGTTTTTCTGAGTTTGTGAATCAGTTATTTCTTCAATCACTCTTATTAATGCTTCAGCTATCTCATTTGGAACCTCTTCTTGAAGAAAATGACCAGCTGTAGTTTTTGAAAGACGCGCATTTGGAAAATTTTGTTGCATTATGGGAAGTCCTCTTCCTAGAATGGGATCATTTTCGCCCCAAACTATTTCGGCAGGAATTTCTAATGTATTTACGTATTCTTCTACTCGGCGCATCGAAGGAGTACTTGGATGATTTGGTCCATCGGGTACCATTCTCATCATTGCAAGAGGTGCCTTGGAATTTCCACTTTCATAAACAGGTCTTCCATAAAGTTCAGCAACTTCTAAGGTCCATGAATCAGGATTCCCTTGAACACTTTTCAATCTCTCGAATATCGAAAAGATTACCTCTAGCAAAAGCTCACCAATTACTGGAGTTTTTACTAATGCATGAGCCGGAGACAGGTCAGCATTTACTCTAGGAGCATTAAAGCCCGTATTGAGCAAAACAGCTCCTTTTAGCAATTCAGGAGAAAGGGATAATGCACCCATACCGATGGGTCCGCCCCAATCTTGTCCTGCATATACTAATTCTTTAAGTTCAAGCTCCTTCAAGACCTTATTTATCCAGTAAATATGATTTTCTAAAGTATGTTCACTTGCTGGTATTTTTGAAGAAAATCCCAAACCCAGACTGGTCGGCATAATGACTCTTACCTTATCCAGAGGTAATTTTTCTACTACTTTTCTATATAAAAACCCTGAAGTAGGGTTACCATGCATTAAAAAAATAGGGAACCCTTCCCCTGTCTCTACAATATGAACCTTCAATCCTGGTTCCACCTCTATAAAGTAACTTTTATAGTTTGAATCAACCATATTTGAAGCATAAATTGGCAGAGGAAAAGCTTCATATGTTCCTGAATCCAAAACTACTTGGCCGTTACCAGTTGGAGTAACTACATATCCATCACGAGTTACAAAGAAACTTAGGATAATCAAAGCTATAGCTATGAGAACGAGAATTCTTAGAAAAGTTTTCATAGAATTTTCAGTTCATTTGATTGCTTATTTTTATCAGGTCATCGGGGCTTAGTATTCCGACAGAAGCCTTCAGTCTCAGCATTGAAATAATGTAATTATATCTGGAGCTTGCATAATCTCTCTGTGCTTGAAAGACTCTTTTTTGAGCATCCAGCAAATCTACAGTATTTCTTGTACCAACCTCATAGCCCACTTGCGTAGCTTGAAGTGCAGATTCTGCAGATGCCAGAGCTTGTTTTCTTGCGGTGACATTAGCCACTTGAGTTTGAACGCCAAAGTGATTGGATCTAATATCTCTAATGGTCGATCTCTCAGAGTAAATTGCTTGCTCTTTAGATCGATCATAGTTAGCGTAAGCTTGCCTTCTTGCTGAGCTAATGGCGCCTCCTGCAAACAATGGTAAGTTAAACTGAATAGAATATTGTCTGGTGTCTTGTTCAACTCCAAATAATGGATTTTGAATAAAACCACCGAATTTACCCTGTTTTGTTGTACTTGTTGAGACTCTTCCAACCAAGTCAATTTGGGGAAGATGATTGGAAGCAGATGCTCTTGCTGTTGCTCGCGCCGCATCTCTTTGAAGTTTAGCTGCTTTGAGTTGATAATTATTTTTTATGCCTAAAGACACCCAGCTTTCTCGATCTAACGGATCAGGTAGTGATATTTCAAATTCATCCATTAATGGAGAAAGTAAGCTTATATCTCTACCGACTATTGAAGTAAGAGTTTCTTTTGCAGTATCCAGTTGAGATTCTTGTGCAATTCTCGATACGACTGTTAAGTCGAATGCTGCTTGGGTTTCTTGCACTTCTGTAATTGCCGCTAGACCAACATCAAATCTTTTTTTAGCTAAATCTCTCTGTCTACCTATTGCTTTTTCTTCTGCTTTAGCGGCATTTAGGCTATCGATTGAGTTAAGAACATTAAAGTAAGCTGAGGCTACCCTGATCATAGTTTCTTGTTGTTGATAAGCAAATTCTGCAGCTGCTGCTTCTGACAAAGCTGTTCCTCTCTCAAATTGAAACCATTTATCTAATCTAAAAATTGGTTGATTTAAATTCGCAAAGTAAGCATTAGAGTTGTATTGATCTATAAGCTGCTCTTCAACTCTATACTCATTCCAGTTAGTGCTTCCGGACACACTCAGTGTTGGAAGGAGGCCCGCGATCCCTTGAGCTTTATTCTCTTTTCCAGAACGGTAAGAAGCCTCAGCAGCTCTTAATAGGGGGTCATTCTTGAGTGCTAATTCGTAAACTTCAGAAAGATTTTCTCCTCTGATCGAGCTTGTCATTGTTGCAAAGATTAAGCAAAAGAGAGGGACTATTATTTTTTTTGAGCGCATTTTTTATGATCTTTAGGTGTATTAGTCTACTATAACACCTCTTAGACTCGCAACAAAATTAATTCTTAGCCTATAATGAGATTTTACTAAGGAGAAAAAATGACAATACAAGTTGGAGATACGTTACCCTCAATTAATTTAACGACCATGACCTCTGAAGGTCCTAAACCAGTTTCTTTGACAGAACTTTCTGCAGGAAAAAAAGTTGTTTTGTTTGCAGTTCCTGGAGCTTTCACTCCAACATGCAGCGTACAACATTTGCCTGGATTTCTTGAAAAGAAGAGCGAATTGAAAGATAAAGGGATCGATATTGTTGCATGTATTTCTGTAAATGACCCTTTTGTAATGCAAGCATGGGGAGAAGATAGGAAAGTTGGAGATGATTTATTAATGTTATCAGATGGAAACGGAGAATTTACAGCTGCAATAGGCCTAGAAATGGATGGGAGTGGATTTGGTCTGGGAACAAGATCCCAAAGATATGCAATGGTGATAGATGATGGAGTAGTCTCAATTTTAAACGTGGAATCTGGTCCTGGTTTAGATGTGAGTTCAGCTGAAACAATCCTTGCACAACTTTAAGATGACTAAGCCTATTTATGACATAGGACAAATTTGTGAATTAGATAAATGGGAGACTTTCATCAATGGTCAACCATTTGATATCTTCAAAAGACTTCGTGAAGAAGCACCAATATATTGGCACGAGGAAAGTCTAGATTTTGAGCCTGGCTTTTGGGCTCTCACTAAGCACGAAGATATAGTTAGAGTTTCTAAGGATCCAATGACTTTTTCATCTGCAGTAGGCGGACATTTAATGACAATGGGTGATCCCGAGGTGGTGGATCCATCTGCCGTAGCTGCAATAATTGGGAATATGATAGGAATGGATCCTCCAGATCATCAAATTTACAGAAAAATGGTAGCACCAAGCTTTACACCTAAAGCCATTAGAACACTTGAAGGTGATATGAGGCTCAAGATACGGGAGCTTCTTGAAAATGTTGAAGACAAAGGAGAATTTAATTTCGTTACTGAAATATCTGAACAATTACCTCTGTGGGTCCTTTGTGAAATGATGGGAATCCCTGAATCTGAGAGACCTAAAATAAGAGATCTAGTAAATAATCTAACTGATGCCTCAATACAGCAAGATCCTAATAATGCCTTTCAAATATGGGTCAATTATATGGAACTTTTCAAGATGGGAAGGGACATGATTGAAGAGAGAAGGAAAAGTCCAACAGATGATCTGATGAGTGTGGTTGCTAATACTAAGATTGAGGGCGGAGAACTTCCCCCAGAGTTGCTAGACGGCTTCTTTCTGTTGATGGTTATTGCTGGAAATGAAACTACAAGGAATACACTTACTGGAGGTTTGATGGCACTTACTGATAATCCTAAAGAGAGAGAAAAGCTTTTGAAAGATCCTTCTCTAATTTCAAATGCTACTGATGAAATGTTGAGATGGGTGACTTCTGTTATCTATTTCAGAAGAACTGCAACAAAAGATACGAATATTAGAGGTCAGGACATAAAAGCTGGAGACAAAGTAGTAATGTGGTACGGCTCAGCTAATAGGGATGAAGATATATTTGAAGATGGACATTTATTCAGAGTAGATAGAGAGAATGCTAAAAAGCATCTTGCATTCGGTGCTGGAGAACATCTTTGTTTAGGCAATAGATTAGGTCATATGCAGATAAGGATTTTATTTGAGGAGCTCCTAGATCGTTTTCCTAATATTCACTCAACATCAGATCCCGTAAGAATACCTTCTAATTTTTTAGCTGGAATTTCAGAACTAAAAGTTAGGATATAAAAATGATTTCAAAAGGGGACGATTTTCCTATTCATCAGTTGCCTGCGCCTGTTGCTGAGGTAGGAACTGAAAGAAACTTCTATGATAGATATTTTTTTAATGGTTATAGCGAAGATGGAAGTATATTTTTTGGAGCAGCATTTTGTGTCTATCCAAATCTTAATATAAAAGATGCTAGCTTTATCTTGGTGTTAGATGGCATTCAACACAATTTCAGATATTCGGATGTCTTGAACCACGAGAGAATGGAAACAGAGGTTGGTTCTTTCAAGATAGAAATATTAGAGCCACTAAAGAAATTAAAAATACTTATAGACGATAAAGACAAAGAAATATCTGCAAATTTAACTTTTGTAGGAAGATTTGAACCTATGGAAGAACCAAGAATGACCATCAAAAATGGCCCTCGCATTTATATGGATTCAACCCGCATGACACAACATGGTAATTGGAGTGGCTTGATAAAGTTCAAAAGCAACGAAGTTGATTTATCTGAAAAAAAATATGTAGGTACTCGAGATAGATCCTGGGGCATTCGACCTGTTGGAGCGCAAGATTCACAGATTGTGCCACCAATCAAATTACCCCAATTTTATTGGTTATGGGCTCCTGTAAATTTTAAAGATCAATCTTCTCATCTGTATTTCGTTGATGATGAGCAGGGATATGCAACAAATTGCCATTCTGTCCTTCAAAATAAGAACGAAAATATAAAACTATATGAATTAAAAAAGGAAGTTGAATACAAAGATGGAACAAGGAGAATCTCACGAGCCCGATTCTCAGCTTTAAAACATGATGGCACTGAATTAATTTGGTCTTTAATTCCCAAATATCATATTTTCATGTGTGGATTAGGCTATATGCATCCCGAATGGGGTCATGGTAAGTTCCACGGCGAAAATCAATCACTTTATGATTTTTATGATCTAAGCGAAGATCCACATGATCCACCATTCCTTCATATTCAAGCTATTTGTGATGTAGAGTTACTGGAAGGAAAATCATCTAAGAAGGGAATAGGTGCATTAGAACAACTTCTTATAGGTCCTCATCTAACTAGTGGATTCGAGAGCCTTTTAGATACTTAGGTATATGTCTAAAAAACTCTCTCAATCTTTCCTCTCTTATTACTCCAACCTATCTAAAAAAGAATTTTCTTTACTGAGTTTTGAAAGAATTTTTGGAGGAGCAAGTCGAGAAACTTATAAGATTAGACTCAAAGATAGTTTGGGCAGTGAAGAACGATTAATTTTAAGACTTTCTCAAAAGAGCTCTCTTATAGAAACTGAACAAAGAATAGAATATTTAGCTTATTCTGCTTTTCAAAAATCCAATGTTCCAGTTCCAATCTTGATTGATATGTCGGAAGATGATTCCACATTCAATGCTCCTTTCATGTTGATGAGAGAGTTGAATGGCGAAGCTGCAAATCCTTTTACTCCTAATAGCTACTCTCCTTACGAACAGGATATTGGCATTCAATTCTGGTCAATTCTCGGTGAAATAGCTAAAAAGAAAATAGATAACGAAATCTTTAAAGCTTTTACTAAAGATCTGGATAAACCTTTTTGGAAAACTGAATTGGATAAGTGGGTAAAAGTTATAGAAGAAGATTCAATTGGAGTAGAACCAATATTAGATGCCGGAATAAGATATTTATATAAGTATCCTCCTAAAGAATCTAACAATATTTGCATGGTTCATGGAGACTATAGAAGTGGTAATTTCCTTTATTTTAAGAATAAAATAACCGGTATTCTTGACTGGGAAATGGCTCATTTAGGTGATCCTTTAGAAGACCTAGGTTGGGCACTGTCTCCAATTTGGAGTTGGCAAGATAGAGACCGTCCAGCATATTTGATACCAAGAGATGAAGCCCTTGATGTTTGGGAAGATTCCAGTGCTCACAAAGTTGATAAAAAAGATCTTGAATGGTGGGAACTTTTTGCGGCAATCAAAGGTATGGCTATATGGATTTCAGCTGGAAATGAGTTTAAATCTGGAAAGAATATTGATCCTATTAATTTATTTTCTGCCTGGATACCTGGTGACATACATTTAGAAATAATTTTGAATACGTTGGAAAGTAAGATATGAAACCAGATATCAATGTAGCTCTCTTAAATGCTGCTCAAGAAATACTTAATAGATTTAGCCCACTCATTGAGGATGAATATGAGAGATCTCGTTTAGGTTCATGGGGCGCCCTTATTTTAATCTCTGCCATGAAGGTGGACGGAGCTGGTACTTTGTTAGAAAAGGAGAATCAAGACATAATTGATTGGTTATTGTCACATTCAAGAATTAATGCAGATCAGTTGGAAGTTTTTAAGTCATCTGATTCTGGAAGTGAAACCATAAGCTTTCTAGATGAAAATAATCAAAAGTTAAGGGCACTGTTGACTAAAGAGGTAGAGTTTTTAGAGAGTAGTGACAAAAAAAATGAGATATTAAGTGCCTACGGGCTGTTAAGGTCTATGCATCATAGAAGAAAAGTGAGTGATTTAGTTGGTCTACTGCAGCAAAGCCTAGATTAGCTTGTCCATTGAACAAAAGATATAAATCCATAGGCTCCTAGAACCAAAGGTGCTAGGTAAAGCGTAGGCAATATTACTTCGGACACTTTTCTTGCTGTTTTTTCGATCTTTTCCATATATACAAGATATCATTTTGAATGATGTAAGTCTATAATTTCTGTGAATATAATGTGAAAAAGCTGTGAAATAGCTACTTTTTAGAATTTTCAATAGAAAATTGGACTATTCCTATACCATTCTCCCCTCTAAGAGAATAAAGCAGATAGTTTTTACCGTCTTCTAAAAAAATTGCTGGATCTCGAAGCTGATTAACTGGAATATTTATTGCGCTTTCAACAGACTCATAGTTTGGTAACAAAGCACCCTCCCAAATCTTCTCAGGTCTTAGAACCTCGATCGGTGTAGAGGCTTTCCACATATTTAATGGAAGTGAAAGGTCAATTGTCGAGAGAAGTATACGTTCTGGCTTGTCTCCCTTTCTTGTGTGAAAGACAAGTAATTCATCACCATTAACCATCACTGCGCAGTGCCTCGTTTCTGTTTCCATTATTTGGTTAACAATAGTGAAATCTTCTATATCTCCAGTATTTTTATATATAACGCCGGGCATAGATATCGCATAATTTTTACCTTTATATGCAAATTTTCTAAAATAAGGCCATCCAACTATTTTCTTATTTGCTACAAAATTAATTCCATCTTTGGATGTAGCCACTCTTGTCTTCTGGAGGCCAAAATCATCTAATCCATGAAAATACAGGATTATTCTCTGATTAGTTTGATCAACATGGACATCTGGTGAAGCAATATGGGGAATGGTCATGTCATCAATTTTCGTTGGTATGTGTGCGATAAGATCAACATGGGCATCCCTATCTCCCAAGTCATTAACATTGAAATCATCAGGAATGGATGGTTTTTCATTTAAAAAATACGAATTCTCGAGTTTTAATGTCCCTCCACTTAAGATCTTCCAGGGACCTTCAAGGTTATCTGAATAGGCAAGTTTAATGTTATCTCCTTTATGATCTGCAAAGTACAAATAGTATTTTCCTAAGCCTGCAATCCAATTAGGTGCTCTTATTAAAGAAGGACCATTTATATTAGAGCCGATCTCCTGATCAAGAAATGGAGGTATTATTGGTTCATCAACAAAACGAGTAATTTTTATTTTCACATTATTCTTTTTCAATGAAGGTTAATAATAATCCTATGATTGAAAGTAATACATAATTCTTCACCTCTAAATAATATTTAATTTCTAGTCACTCAGTTTGCTACCCAGAGGTTATAATATGCCAAAACCAAATGGCAAGAGAATATACTGCAAAGTCAATTGAAGTCCTTTCTGGGCTTGATCCTGTCAAAAAAAGGCCGGGCATGTACACCGAGACATCTCGTCCAAATCACCTAGCTCTTGAAGTAATAGACAATAGTATTGACGAAGCTCTTGGAGGCTTTGCATCTAAGATCAGTGTTTGTTTGTTCAAAGATGGATCTTTGAGTGTAGAGGATGATGGAAGAGGTATGCCGGTTGATATCCATCCTGATGAAGGTATACCTGCGGTTGAATTGATATTTACTAGGCTACATGCTGGGGCAAAGTTTTCTAATGAAGATTATAAATTCTCAGGAGGCCTTCACGGAGTTGGCGTCTCTGTTGTTAATGCTCTGTCACTTTATCTGGAAGCAGAAATAAAAAGAGATGGAAAAAAGTATTCAATAAGATTTGAAGATAGTGAAAAAAAGATAGATCTCAAAACTATCGATAGCGTGGGACAAAAGAACACAGGCACTAAGGTGACTTTTTTAGCTGATCCACAGTATTTTGATAATGCGAAAATATCTGTAACTCAACTAACTGCAGCCTTAAAGGCCAAAGCAGTTCTATCGCCGGGTTTAAAGATTTCTTTTTTTGATGAAAATACAGGAAATTCAGAAAGTTGGTGTTTTGTAGACGGACTCGCCTCTTATCTAGCTGCTTCAAATCAAGGAGGGGAAGTAGTTCCTTCAGATCCTTTTGAGGGTGAGTATCTTTCAGATGATGGAGGTCTTACGTGGGCACTACAATGGGTACAAGGAATAGCTGATCCTATATCTGAGAGTTATGTTAACTTAATTCCTACTTCTCAGGGTGGGACTCATGTAAATGGCACTAGATCAGGACTTACTGAAGCTCTAAAAGAGTTTTGTGATTTTAGGAGCTTAATTCCCAGAGGTGTTAAATTAACGGCAGACGATATTTGGCTAAACTGTAGTTCTATAATCTCGGCAAAAGTAAAAGATCCTCAATTTACTGGTCAGACCAAGGAGAGATTATCATCTAAAGAATTCACAAATATTTCTTCACAGATTATTAAAGACTCTTTCAGTCTTTGGCTCAATCAACATACAGAAGAAGGTGAAACTATTGCAGAAATATGTATTGCTAATGCTCAAGCTAGACAAAAGAGCAATAAGAAAGTTGATAGAAAAAAATTAGTATCAGGACCTGCATTACCAGGAAAATTAACTGACTGTACCACTGATGATCCAGAGCAAGGAGAACTATTTTTAGTGGAGGGAGAGTCAGCTGGCGGATCTGCCAAAAGGGCAAGAGACAGAAACTTCCAAGCTATTCTCCCTCTCAAAGGCAAAATTATGAATACTTGGGAAGTAGACGTAAGTGAAGTATTAGCCTCTCAAGAGGTCAATAACATTGCAATCGCCCTTGGCGTTGAACCCGGAAGCAATAATTTAGATGGACTCAGATATGGCAAAGTTTGCATTTTAGCTGATGCAGATTCGGATGGACTACATATTGCCACTTTATTATGTGCTCTTTTCTTGAAGCATTTCCGACCTTTAGTAGAAGCAGGAAGAGTCTTCGTTTCGATGCCACCTCTCTACAGAATTGATCAAGGGAAAGATGTGTATTACGCTTTAGATGATCCAGAAAAAGATAAATTGGTGGATGAATTACAGAAGAAAAATAAAAGAACAAAAATAGAAGTTCAAAGATTTAAAGGTCTAGGAGAAATGAATGCTTCCCAACTAAGAGATACTACTATGTTGCCTGGAGCAAGAAGACTGGTCCAACTAACAGTTAAAAATGGAGATAAATCATCTCAAATGGTTGATATGTTGCTATCAAAAAAGAGGTCTCAAGATAGAAAAGAATGGCTTGAAGATAAAGGAAACTTAGCTAATGTCTGAAAAACTTGAACAGCAATCTTTAAGTCAGTTTAGCGAGAAGGCATACCTTGATTACTCAATGTACGTAATCCTTGATCGTGCTTTACCCCATATAGGTGATGGACTTAAACCGGTACAAAGGAGAATTATCTATGCTATGTCTGAGTTAGGTCTAAGTTCAGCAGCTAAATATAAAAAGAGTGCGAGGACGGTAGGAGATGTAATAGGTAAATTTCATCCTCATGGCGATACAGCCGCTTACGAAGCAATGGTTCTTCTATCTCAATCTTTCTCGACCAGATATCCCCTTATTGATGGTCAAGGTAATTGGGGCTCCATAGATGATCCAAAATCTTTTGCTGCAATGAGATATACAGAGTGCCGTCTCTCGCCATATGCGAAAAGTCTTTTGGAAGAGCTTGGGCAAGGTACTATAGATTGGGACAGTAATTTCGATGGAACACTTCTAGAACCTACTGTATTACCAGCGAGGTTACCAAATCTATTATTGAATGGCGCTACAGGCATAGCTGTTGGAATGGCAACTGACATACCTCCTCACAACCTAAATGAAGTTGTAAACGCATGTATTAAAATCCTGGATGAACCTAAAGTTTCTGTTGAAGAACTTTATAAAATTATTCCCGGACCTGATTTCCCGACTCAAGCTGAAATAATTTCATCTGAAGAAGAACTCAAAGAAATTTATCAATCAGGTAGGGGGTCTGTAAGAATGAGGTCTACTTATAGTATTGAAAATGGTGAAATTGTCATTAGTGCCTTGCCTCATCAAACATCAAGTTCAAAGATATTGGAACAAATAGCACTTCAAATGGATGCAAAGAAGCTTCCCATGATCGTAGATTTAAGAGATGAGAGCGATGAAGAGAACCCTACTAGATTAGTGCTAGTACCGAAATCTAACAGAGTCGATAAAGATGCAGTCATGAAACATTTATTTGCCACAACAGATCTTCAAAAGAACTATAGGGTAAATATGAATCTTATTGGCCTTAATGGTAAACCTCAAACAAGAGATATTAAGCTTGTTCTAAAAGAATGGCTAAAATTTAGATCTCAAACAGTAACGAGAAGACTTCAGTATAGGTTGGATTGGGTTTTAGATAGACTTCACATACTTGAGGGTCTTCTAGTTATCTATCTCAATATTGATGAGGTGATTAATATCATCAGAAATGAAGATGAACCGAAGAAAGTATTACAGAAAAAGTTTAAATTAAGCGTAGTCCAAGTTGATGCTATTTTAGAGATAAGACTCAGACAACTTGCGAAGCTTGAAGAAATAAAAATAAAAGAAGAACAGAGTAATCTTGACTCCGAGAGGAAAGATTTAGAAAAGTTATTAGGTTCCAAAACTCGCCTCAAGACTCTAATCAAAAAAGAGTTGAAAGCTGATGCAGAGATTTACGGTGATCAAAGGAACAGTCCTATTGTCACAAGAGAGGAAGCTTCTGCTTTCGATGAAACAGAATTGATATCGTCTGATCCAGTTACGGTTGTTTTGTCAGAAAGAGGCTGGATCAGAGCTGCAAAAGGACATGAAATTGATCCAGAATCTTTGAATTATAGGGAAGGGGATAGTTATTTTTCATCAGCCTTATCGAGAAACAATCAGAATGCTGTATTCTTAGATTCCAAAGGTAAGGCATACACTTTACCTTGTCATTCACTTCCATCTGCAAGAGGACAAGGGGAACCCCTTTCTGGAAGATTAAATGCAGAATCCGGTGAAACTTTCATGGGAGTAATTTCTGGAACAACCGAAGAAAAGGTTGTCTTAGCAACTTCGTCAGGATATGGATTCCTGGCAAATCTTGGAGGCTTGCAAACCAAAAATAAATCAGGAAAAGCAGCGATAAGGGTTCAAGAAAATGCAAAAGTTTTGATTCCCAAACTAATCGAAGATGAAAAAGATGTGCTGGCTGCCATATCAAATCAAGGTCGTATGCTTGTCTTCCCTCATTCTGAATTACCTCAATTAGCCAGGGGTAAAGGTAATAAAATTATTGGAATTCCAAAAGCAAACTTTGAATCTGGTGAAGAATTTTTACAAGAGTTGGCTGTAATAAGTGAAGGTAGAGAATTGAAGTTGATAAGTGGAAAACGACATTTCACAATTAAATTTAAGGATTTAGAAAATTTTTATGGAAACAGAGGACGAAGAGGAAACTTCTTACCAAAAGGCTTTAGAAAAGTTGATAAAGTTGAAGTAGTTACTCCAGAAAACTTACAGTCTTAAATTTTAAGAAATAAATATACTTTTAACTGGAGAAATCAATGAAAGAAAAATTTCCATCTTTAGGTAATGAGGTAACTATAACCGAAGAAATGTGTGATCTAAACGGTCACATGAACGTGATCTATTATGCTCAAATTTTTGAAGATGAGTTTCCTTTTTATTCTAATTTAGGGTTTAACTCTGATTACTTTAAGGAGGGTTATTCATTTTTTACTCTAGAAATGAATATAAGATATTTGAAAGAGATGAAAAAAGGTGAAATTGCTTTGCCTTGTTTTAGGTACTTTGCAATCAAACCAAAATTAATCCATTACGGAGGGGTTATTCTTAATGAGTCCGGTGAAGTTTCTGCAATAACAGAAAATATTTTGGTCAATGTAGATATGAGTACTCGAAGATCTTGTGAGATGAAAGATGAAATGATTGAGCATCTTAATGGAATGTTGGATGAACATTCTGCAACGGGAGAAGTAGACTTTGAGTTAAGACTAAAGATTTAAATCGATAATAATTCTTTTTGTATATGCTCATCAATTAAAGGAAGAACTTCAGTACTCTCAAGATTTTCTTTTAATTGCTCAAGTTTTGAGGCTCCTAAGATTACAGTCGAGACGTTTTTATTTAGCAAACACCAGGCTATAGCAAGTTTTGACATATTGATATTTAACTTTTCTGCAATAGGAGCTAACTTTGTGACTCTTCCCATCCTCTCCTGACCTCTATCAGACTCTACCATACTTTTTTTGAGCCACTCATAACCAGATAAGGTTGCTCTAGAGCCCTCTGGAATACCATCAAGATATTTTCCTGTTAAAGCACCGGAAGCTAATGGAGACCAGATAGTAGTTCCAAGACCATACTTCTCGTAGAGTGGTCCGTATTCATTTTCAAATCTATTTCTATCGAGAAGGTTATATTGTGGTTGCTCCATAGAAGGAGGAGTTAAGTGATTCGTAAAAGCAAATTCATATGCTTCTGTAATTTCTTCAGCAGTCCATTCTGAAGTTCCCCAATACAAAACTTTACCTTGGGTAACTAGATTATGCATCGCCCATACAGTTTCACCTATCGGTGTATCAGGGTCGGCCCTATGACAGAAAAAGAGATCAAGATAATCTACTTGTAGTCTTTCTAATGCTTGATGACAGGCTTCGGTTATATGCTTTCTGCTAAGGCCGATTTGAGTTGGTAATGGATTTTCTCTCGCTCCAAAGAATACCTTTGAAGAAACGCAATAAGAGTCTCTAGGATTTGTTAGGGCTTTTAATGCCTTTCCCATTACAATCTCAGATTGTCCTCTTTCGTATCCTTCAGCATTATCAAAGAAGTTAACGCCAGCTTCTAGGCAAGTTCCAAACATCGACTCAGCAAGCTTGGTATCTACTTGTTTGTTGAAAGTTACCCACGATCCAAATGATAGTTCGGAAACTTTCAGACCCGATTTGCCTAAGTTTCTATATTTCATATTATTCCCCTAATAAAACTTGTTTTAATATCTCAACTCCTTTTTCTATTTCCGAATTCGCAATATTTAGAGCAGGAGCTAATCTAAGACAATTTGAACCAGCGGAAACCAAGATTAAACCTTGTTCATATGCTTGATCTAATACTTCATTGGCACTTTTATCTACTAAATCGCAACCAATCCATAATCCGGCCGACCTTACGTCTGAGAATACTCCCTCAGCCTCTAACTCAGATAAAAGATCCAAAAATAATTTTTCCTTTTCACTGACATCATTAAGAAATTTTTCATCACTCACTATGTTTAATACTTCATGAGCGACTGCACAGGCAATTGGATTGCCTCCAAAAGTTGAGCCATGAGTACCTGGCTGCATACTCTCACCAATAACTTTTGTCGTTAGTGTGGCCCCAATAGGTATTCCACCACCTAATCCCTTGGCGGATGTCACTATGTCTGGTTGAATATCATAATTCATGTATCCATAGAGGCTACCCATTCTCCCAACTCCACTTTGTACTTCGTCAATTATTAGAAGAGCACCCTTTTTAGATGTCACCTCATTGAGTTTTGACATAAAGTTTTTTGTCGCTTTGAAGACCCCAGCCTCGCCTTGAACCGGTTCAAGAATAACAGCTGCAGTTTGATCAGTAATGAGCTCTTCTAGACACGATAAGTCGTTAAATACTCCGTGTTTGATTCCAGGCATTAGGGGTCCGAATCCATTCCTGTGCATTTCAGAACTTCCTAGAGAGATATTCAAAAGAGATCTTCCATGAAAAGAGTTTTGAAAAGAAACTATTTCATTTCTATTTTCATTTCTCGAAGAGTGAAATTTTCTGGCTATTTTTATAGCAGCTTCATTGGCTTCTGATCCTGAATTACTAAAAAAAATATTTTCTGCAAAAGTTAACTCAGTTAGCTTATTTGCTAATTTAATCGCTGGCTCATTTGTTAAGTAATTACTAAGATGCCATATTTTTTTTGACTGATCTGTCAGTGCCTTGATAAGAGAGGGGTGAGAATGACCTAGGGAATTAACGGCTATTCCTCCTCCAAAATCTATGTATTCTTTATCATCTTGATCCCAAACAAGTGATCCCTCTGCCTTCTTCGGTACGAAATTTGCAGGAGAGTAATTTGGCAACATTACGTTGTCATATACCCCTCTTAATTCATTATTTTTACTATTTTGTCTCATTCACTGAAGTTTATTGGGCGAGAGAGTAGTATTATAGATACCCTTTTTATATGGTCAAAATTGAAAATAACTTAGAAGACAAAATATACAGGATATTGCTTCGTCCCAATCAATCTTCTGATTGGAAATCTAGTTTGATTTTTATCCTTATAATAGCATTCACATGTTTATCAATTGGTATTGGTTTTGCCCTAGCCGGTGCCACTATGATTCTGCCATTTGCAGGATTAGAAATACTTTTTGTTGGTGTATGCGTTTATTTAGTTATGAAAAATACTTATAAGCAAGAAGTGATAACCCTAACAAAAGAAACATTAAAAATTGAAAAAGGACAAGGAAAACGAGACCAAGTTTGGGAATATTTTAGGATGTGGTCTTTTGTTTCAGTAGAGCGACCAGAGCATCCTTGGTATCCAGCGCATATAGTAGTTTCTTCAAAAGGAGAGCGCGTCCCAATAGGCGACTTTCTTACTGAAGATGAAAAAGAAGAATTAGTAGAAAACCTTGAAAGAATAATTCTGGAATTAAAGTAACTACTTTCTTTGGTTAAATCTTTTTCCCACCATTGCTGAAGTAATATTAATCTTTTGAATATCTATAGTTCCACCAGCTATTCCCCAGCCCCAAACATCTCTATATTTTCTCTCCATGGAGTATTCTTTATTAAATCCATAACCACCCATTAGCTGCATAGCAGATGCAACTACTTCTCGAGCAGTCTCATTTGAAAAACATTTTCCAACACTCGACTCGAAGATACTTGGGAAACCTTCCTGGGCATTATGAGCTGCTCGGTAGATAAGAAGCCTTGATGCTTCAACTTTCATTGCCATTTCCGCTAATTTCATTTGGACAGCTTGAAATTCAACAATGGGCTTACCAAATTGTTCTCTCTCTTGAACATAGTCAATTGCACTCTCTAATGCTCCAGAAGCTTGTCCTAGACACATTATCGCATTGCCACATCTTTCAAGATCGAAGGCTTCCATCAGTTTTTTAAAACCACCATTAGCTTCAACAATTATATTTTCAACTGGAACTTCTACGTTATCAAAATAAATGTCTGCAGAGGGTATACCATTCCAACCCATAAGCTTTTCTTGCTGACCAAAGCTTACTCCAGGAGCATCTTTCTCGATATAAACTGCTCCAATACCATTTGCACCTGGATCATCTGACATTCTGCAGTAAACAACATAACCCTCAGAATGACCTCCACCAGAACACCATCTTTTAGTACCATTTAGAATAAATTTGTTGTCTTTAATTTCAGCTTTTGTAGTCAGATCAGTCAAGGCTGAACCTGCATTTGGTTCTGACATTGAAACAGCAACTACTATATTTCCTGCACAAACTTCAGGAATGACCTTCTGCTTTAATTCTTCAGAAGCAAAATGTTCTATTGCCTTAACAGGACCGACACAACTTTCAAATATTGGAAAAGCAACTGCTGAAGAAACTTTAGCGAATTCTTCCATGACAAGTAGCGCATCTAAATTAGATAAACCTAGTCCGCCATAATCTTCAGAAACATTGATGCCTAAAAAACCCATTTCTGAGTATTTTTTTAGCCATTCCTTAGAAAGTGGCTCGCTTGTCTTCTCCATTGAATCGGCCACTTCAACCATTTCATTTTGAGCAAATGATCTTGCAGTATCTTGAAGTTCTTTTTGTTGGTCAGATAGTTTAAAGTCCATATTGCTCTCCTAGATAATTCTATCTATTTTAAATTTCTCTATATCTTCTTGAGTGTAGCCAAGGCCAGAAAGAATTTCTACATTATGTTCACCTAATTCAGGCGATCTAGTTTTTATTTGTCCTGGATTTTCTGATAATTCTATTGCAGGACCAACTACCGAGTATTCTTCATCCATGGTTGGATAACTCATCTTAATAAAAGAACCCTTTTCGATAATATGTTCTTCATTAAGTGTCTGTTTTGCTTTAAGTATTTCTCCTACTGGAATTCTTGAACTCTCTAAAGCAGCTATAGCTTCTTGAGATGTTCTTTCTGCACACCAATCTGACATCCTTGCACTTATAAGTTCTCCGTTTTCGCCTCTGCTTAAATCATCTTTAAACCTCTCATCAGTTAACCAATCCTCTTCTCCCATCAGTTTGACCCATCTTTCAAAAAGTGGGCCTCCTACGGTCTGAACAAGGATCCATCCATCTTTTGTTTTGAATGTATCTGATGGACCTGATGTCTGGGCTCTATTCATAGATGCAACCCTATTAACATTTAGTATTTCTTGTTCGATTAAAAGACTGTTAGTTGTTGTAAGCGCTGTTTGTAATAAGGATGTTTGAACCCTTTGACCTCTACCAGTTTTTTGTTTTTCCAAATACGCTAATAGAGTTCCAAAGGCCGCAAGCGAGGCACTACAAAAATCTACATATGGTGCATATGCTTTAGTTGGTTGGTCCGGCTGCCCGGTCATATCCATAGCACCTGACATAGCTTGAGCAACGCCGTCAAATCCAACTCTTTCTGCATAAGGACCGGTTGTTCCAAAAGCTGTGTTTGAAGTCAGTATTATCCCTGGATTTATTAATTTAAGATCATCATAATCAAGACCCATTGATTTGAGTGTCTGTTCTGGTAAGTTTGCAATAACAATATCAGAATTTTCTACAAGTCTTCTTACTATTTCCCTACCTTTATCTTTAGTTGGATTTAACGTTAAACCCATTTTATTTCGATTGAGCTGAAGAAACATCGCTCCCTGTCCATCTTCTGTCACGGGCGTTACATATCTATCTTCACTTCCACTAATTCTTTCTATTCTGATAACTTCTGCGCCATAATCTGCAAGCAGTGCACCACAAAAAGGTCCTGCAATATATCTTCCAAAATCTAAAACTTTTACACCCTCTAAAATTCCACTCATACAACTTGTTTCCTTTAAATTAAACTTCCCCATTTATTTAATGCATACTAGGATTATAATCAAGCTATGACAGATCAAGAAATACCAGATGGTTTCAAGGAGTTAAAAATTCCCCAACCTCATATAGAAAATTTAGGTCCAGGGTTTTATAAAAAAGAAGATGATCAATTATTTATGATCTTTTTTGCTAAAGAGGAACATAGTAATTTTTACAACTCAGCACACGGTGGAGCGCTCATGGCATTAGCTGATTTTTGCCTGACATCCTCTATGATGAAAGACAGAAATAGTTTAGTTACAACGGTCAGCTTTCATTCAGAGTTTTTAGCCCCTGCACCTATAGGCAGCAAGCTGTTAATCCGCTGTAAACCGAAAAAAATCGGGAAATCATTAGGTTTTTCAGAAGGTGATATAACTGTGGATGGAGAGACTATAATTACTTTTGGAGGAGTCGGAAGAATAATTAGAAATAATGGATAAACAGTACGAAATAATTCTTTACGGGGCTACCGGTTTTACAGGTCAGATTTGTTGTAAGTACATTCGAGATAATTATCCTGATTTGACTTGGGCGATTGGAGGAAGAAATAAAGAGAAACTTGAGCAAATTAAATCAGACTTTAATCTCAATTGTGACTTAGTTGTAGCTGATGGAGCAGACTTAGATGCTTTAAAACTAATGACAAGTCAAACTAAAGTTGTGTTATCTACTGCTGGGCCATTTGCAAGATATGGCTCTTTGCTGGTTCAAGCATGTGTTGAAGAAGGCTCTCACTATACTGATATAACTGGAGAGAATCATTGGGTAAAAGGTTTAATTGATAAACATCATGATGAAGCTGCTTCTAAAGGAATAAGAATTATTCCATCTTGCGGCTATGATTCCATACCTTCTGATATCGGAGCTTTTTTTACTATTTCTCAATTTAACAAACCTGTATCAAGAGTGGACGTCTATCATGAAGCTCAAGGCGGGGCCTCAGGCGGAACAACCGAGACAATATTTACTATGGATGGCGTTGGAAAAGAAATGAGAGACCCTTTTGTTTTGAATCCTGAAGATACAGTATCAGATGAGCAGAGGGAAAATTCTAAAGATGGATTTAAGGTAGAGAAAGTTGATGGCCTTGATGGATGGGCCGGTGTAGGCGTAATGGCTGTAGCCAATACAAGAGTTGTAAGACGATCTGCCGCTCTAATGGAGCAGAATCAAAGACCCTATGGAAACAACTTTACTTTTGGAGAACATGGTTTATTTTCTTCAAAAAGAAATGCAAGATTAGCTTCGATAGGACTCCTAATCGGTTTTATAGTTTTAAGTACTCCAATAAAACATTTAGTAAGACCTTTCCTTCCCAAACCAGGAGAAGGACCTAGTCAAGAAACACAAGATAATGGTTGGTTTAGGGCTACTTTTGTAGCTCGTTCTGAAGATAATGAAAAGAAGATTTGTACAATGTATGGGTCTGGAGATCCGGGTTATAAATCTACGGCTAAATTAGTTTGTGAGTCCGCAATGGCTCTTGCACGTTCTGATAACTTGCCCGGTGGTCCGGAGTATGGAGGAGTTCTAACCTCTGCTGTTGGATTAGGAGAGGTATTGGTTGATAGATTAAAAAATGCAGAAATTGAATTTAAAGTTATGTCTTAAATTTTGAAATTTCTAAGCTTTTTTCTGATAAGTTTATTTTTCAAAGAAGCAGTTTGAATTACACCATCTTCAAATGGCGCCCAAGCCTCACCCTGAATTAATGGGCTTAGATAATTTTTACAAGACTGAGTAATACCAAAACCATCTTTTGAGATGAAATTTCTAGGCATCTTTTTCTCTATATTTGCCACTTTGCTCAATGCAACTTTTCCAACCTCCCAGGAATATGACTTAGTTTTTTTTCTAACTATTATTGGCATAATCGCGTTTTCTCCCGAAGAAGCGTATTCAACAGCTGCTTTTCCCACTGCATATGCATGATCTAAATCTACCTGGGATGAAATATGTCTAGCCGAACGTTGTAAGTAGTCAGAGACTGCCCAATGATATTTAAAACCTAATTTATTGCTTATCATTTCAGCAATACGAGGTGCAACTCCACCAAGTTGTTTATGACCAAATGAGTCCACTGTCCCTGCATCTGCAAGAAATTTTCCATTCTTGTATTTAGCTCCTTCAGACACGACAATGACGCAATAATCCTCTTTTTTTACAACTTCTTTTACTTTTTTTAGGAATAATTTTTCATTAAAGCTTACTTCTGGGAGTAAGATAATATGAGGAGCAGAGTTATTTTTTGATTTAGCAAGACCTGCAGAAGCAGCCAACCATCCTGCATGTCTGCCCATAACCTCAAAGATAAATACTTTGGTTGAGCTCTTAGACATACTTTTTACATCCAAAGCCGCTTCTTTAGTTGATGTGGCAATATACTTTGCAACGGATCCAAAACCGGGACAGTTATCCGTATAGGGCAAGTCATTATCTATTGTTTTTGGTATGCCAATGCAGGTAACGGGAAATCCTGCATCTTTTGTGTATTGGGCGATTTTGTATGAGGTATCTTGAGAATCACCTCCGCCATTGTAAAAAAAGTAACCAATGTCATGAGCCTTAAAAACATCAATGAGTCTTTCATATTCTCTTTTACTTTGATTGACGTCTTTGAGTTTATGTCTACAGGAACCAAAAGCGCCTCCTGGAGTGTGCATTAATTTTTTGATATCGGAAAAATTTTCTAGACTGGTATCAATTAGCTCTTCATTTAGTATCCCAATGATTCCATCCTTGCCAGCATAAAGTTTATTAATTTTCTTTGATTTTCTAGAAGCCTCTATTACCGCAGAGGCAGTTGCATTGATAACAGAAGTAACCCCTCCTGATTGAGCATAGATTGCATTCTGAGATTTCATTGTAAGAATAATACTTTAAAACAAATCTATCTTGTAATCATTCTTGATAGTTATAATGAAGTCATGTCTAAAGAAAGAGTTCATATACTTGGTATTTGCGGAACTTTTATGGGCGGTCTTGCCTTGATGGGGAAAGAGAAGGGTATAGAGATTTCTGGATGTGATGAAAATATATATCCTCCAATGTCAGATCATCTTAAGGACATGGGCATAGAAATAATCGAAGGCTATGACTCCTCTGATCTCCCTGTCGCTGATTACTATGTAATTGGTAATTCAATCTCCAGGGGCAATCCAGCATTGGAATATTTACTCTCTAAAAAGTCTAATCTTATTTCGGGTCCCGAATGGCTTTATGATTCGGTTATAAAAGATAAGAAAGTTATCGCAGTATCCGGAACTCATGGCAAAACTACCACAACAGCTATGATCGCTTGGATATTTGAAGATAATAATATTGATGTCGGCTATTTGATAGCAGGAAAACCAAAAGACTTTGAAAAGTCTGCGAGACTTGGGAGTGAAGATATATTCGTCATTGAGGCGGATGAATATGACACTGCATTCTTTGACAAAAGATCAAAATTCATTCACTACAAACCAGATACTTTGATCTTAAACAATCTAGAATTTGATCATGCAGATATATTTCCTGATATAACTTATATTTTTCGAGAATTTCATCACTTACTAAGGACTTTGAAAAAGGAAGCACAGATTATTTTTCCAAATGATGATTTAAACATCTCAAAAGTTCTCGAGATGGGTACATGGAGTAAATTAATAAGTTATGACGTTAATAGTAATAATAAAAATTCGGTAATATTCAATGATGACTCTAAGCAAACTATCTATAAAATTGATCAAGAACAAGGTCGAATAGATTGGGAGATGTTTGGTGAGCATAACGCAAGAAATGCTATCACAGCAGCTTTAGCAGCAAAACAATATGGAATTTCGCTGAAAGATTCTTTATCCTCACTAGAAAAGTTTCAAGGTGTTTCAAAAAGACAAGATATTCTTTTGGATACAGAAGACCTTGTTATTATGGAGGACTTTGCTCACCACCCAACAGCTATAAAAACAACTCTAGATGGTCTGAAGAAGAAATTTCCAAAAAAACGCTTACTCGCAGCAATTGAATTGAGATCAAATACTATGAAATCAGGTTTTCATGATGAGCAATTACTGCATTCGGTTTCCGAAGCTGACCTTATCTTCTGGAAAGGAGATGATTCTGAACAAGTCAAGGGACTTATTGATAAGAATCCATCAAAATTTTCTGATATTCGTAATGTTGACAATTTTGTGGATGGTATCGATTCATTATTTGTTGCAGGTGATATTTTGCTTATTATGTCTAATGGCAATTTTGATAATCTCTCCAAAAAACTTTTGGAAAAATATAATTAATGAAAAAAGAAACCTCTTCAGCTTTATTTCCTTTATCTGTAAATATTTTACCGGGTGCTTATTTGCCTTTGCAGATATTTGAGCCTAGATATATCGATATGGTGAGTGAATGTTTGGCTAATTCTGAAGGTTTTTGTATTGTCCTTTTTAAAAATGACGTGAACGAAGAAAATAATGATTATCTTCCTCATCACAAAATTGCTACTTATGTTGAGATAGTCGATTTCAATAAACTAGATAATGGTTTGCTAGGTATAACGGTGCAGGGCAAATATAAAATCAGGATTGAAGATGTATGGCAACAGGAAGATGAATTATTGCTTGGAAAAATAGAAAGGATTAACGAAGAAGATGACAATCTGTCAAATGAGCCGGAATACCTAGATTTATGGAATATGGTCAAAGAAATTACAAATCATCCTGAAATTAAGAAGCTTAACTTGGATCTAGATCTCAATAGTTCGATCAGTGTTTGTTATATTCTTGCGAGTGTGCTTCCTCTTCGGCCTCAAGAGAAACAAACAATTCTAGAATTCGAAAACAACCGAGATAAGCTAGATTATTTGAAGGTTTTGATTAAAAGATTAGGCGGTTAACCTTGTCTCCAGTTTCCATGGAAACCATAAGGAATTCTATGTGGTAGCATAGCCTTTGCAAGCGGCCCACTGGAAACATTTTCCGCATCAAAGATCATTAAATCTGAACGATTCTCCCTGCCCAGGTAAGAAAGTGCGATTAAATAACCTTCTCCCTCTCTAGATTCCTGATTTTTTGGAACAAATATAGGTTCACCTACAGCATCAAGCTCAGAGAGAGTAAAACTATCTTTATGGCCTGTATCATAGTCATAACTAGTTACTGTATTGAAGCTTACCCCTTTAGGAGAATCTCCATTATTTGAAGCATAATATCCATATCTATACTTAGACATTGTTTTTCTTTCGTCTAGTCTTGGAAATTCGCCAATACTTTCATCGAGATACTGCTTTTTTATAGAACCCGAGTTTGAACTAAGATCGATCTCCCATCTATTTAGCCTGGCTTCACCTTTTTTAAGATCAGGTCTTGATCCATCTAAATGAGGAAACATAGGTGCTTCTTCAAATTGCATCATATCAGCAATTATTTTATCTCCATCTTCGTAGGCATTCATCGGATGGAAGACAAAACATGGATCGCTCTCTATCCATTTTATATCTTCAGTTGAACCATCTCTTGGCATTATCCCTATTTGACTTGGGCGATTAACATCCCAAGCAATAGGTGATTTACCGCTTGCTGCTAGATTAAAATCAATAATTAAAGGAAATATCGGGAAAATAACATGTTTGGTGGTAACAACAAAGTCATGCACCATACTTGAGTAAGGCGTTTTAAACTCTTTGTATGTAGTCATTATCCCTTCGGAATTGACTACAAAGTAGCTCATTTTATTTACCCCAAAACCATAGCTAAAACCTATCATCTCTCCAGTTTTTGGATCGATCTTTGGATGTGCAGTCATAGCTGAGTCCAGTTTTCCTTTATAGTTCCAGGCCCCTTTTGATTGCAAGGTCAAAGGGTCAAGTTCAAAAGGTTTATGACCTTCTTCGAGGGCTAATAGTTTTCCAGAGTGAAAAACTATATTGGTATTTGCAGTTCCATCTTCATCTTCAAAATTAAATTCTGGGTCAGGATTCATTGGATTGAGAGCATTTATGAGTGACCTACCAGCTTTCCTTTCCTGTTTCCACTTAGAGGTCTGAGCCCATCTGTTTAAATAAGAAATCCTACCATTTTCAAAATGGAAAGCATGGATCATCCCGTCGCCTGCAAACCAATGATAGTCTCCTCCCATGGGAGGAAATTGCGGATCTGGACCATTCCTGTAGTAACTACCAAATAAATCTCTAGGAACCTCTCCTTCAATTATGAGATCTTGAATATTACACTCCATTCTTAAAGGAGCGTAATTACCTCTTAAATTTGGATGATCTGGATATAAATTTGTCATAGCTATAAATATTTTTTACTAAAGTATCTTATTAACATGAATAAAACAACAACCCCAAGCAAAATCCAAATGGAGTCAACTAGGTTGATGTTGTCTGAGATAAGGGCTTGTGCAGCATAGTAGCCAGGTACCGTATAAACTAATGCCCATAAAAAACATGAAAGAATCTCAACTAAGAAAAATTTATTTATATTCATGTTTAATGATCCTGCTGTAATGGGAAGTAGCGGCCTAATTGGTCCAATAAACTTTCCTACAAAAAGACCAAACATCCCATACTTTCTAAAGAATGCCTGACCATTTTCAAGAAAATGAGGATATTTTGTAAACGGCCAGATTTTCCTAAGTGAATTTCTAAAGCTATAGCCCAAGAAGAAACTAGCAATATCTGAAAGAAAGCTAGATACATATGCTAATAAAACTACTTCATAAATACTTATAGAAGAAGAAGCTAGTCCAGATATCAAAGCAAGTAAAACAACACCAGGAATAAGAATTCCTATTAAAGCAAAGGATTCTATAAATGAAGCTCCTATAATTCCTAGGCCAATCCATTGAGGATTGTCTTCAAGCCAAATTATTATTTCGTTAAATTCGAACATCTTAAGTCTTTGAAAGCATAGATACTTAGGTAGAATATTCAACAATGACTCAGAGTAAAGAAATAAATACTTATATGAATAAGTTAGGATCTGAAGCAAAAGAAGCTTCTTTGATCCTAGCCCAAGCTTCCTTAGAGCAAAAAAATGAGGCACTGAGCTGCATTTCAGAACAAATAGAATCTGATAGAGATAAAATATTAAGTATAAATAAAAAAGATTTAGATTTAGCTAAAGAAAAATCTATTGGATCGGCTCTCATCGACAGATTGGAACTAAATGACAGCAGAATTAATTCTATGATCAACGGATTGCAGGTTGTTTCTGCGTTACCTGATCCCATAGGAGAAATTACAGATTTAGATCCTACGCCTTCAGGAATTGAAGTTAGTAGAATGAGAGTGCCCTTAGGAGTCGTTGGAATAATATATGAATCCAGACCAAATGTTACTGCAGACGCTGCAGCACTCTGCCTTAAGTCTGGAAATGCCTGTTTGTTAAGAGGAGGATCAGAAGCCATTCTATCTAATAAAATTATCTGGAACTGTTTGCAAGAAGGCCTCAAAAAGGCCAGCTTGCCTAAAGAATGTATTCAGCTCGTAGAGACTACTGATAGAGAGGCGGTAAAAACTTTATTGCAATTAGACGACTATTTGGACGTAGTCATTCCCAGAGGAGGCAAAGGTTTGGTGCAGCTCATTTCTGATGAATCAAAGGTGCCTGTAATAAAACACTTAGATGGTATTTGTCATGTATATATAGACGAAGCAGCAGATATAAAAAAGGCTGAAAATATTGCTTTTAATGCTAAGACCTACAGATACGGAATATGCGGTGCCATGGAAACACTTTTAGTTCATTCTTCAGTTGCATCTTTACTTATACCAAGCTTAGAAGAAAGATTTTCTTCTGAAGGAGTAGAGGTTAGAGGCTGTCAAAAAACTCTTCAAATTGTAAATGTAATTGAAGCTAATGAAGATGACTGGTCAACTGAATATCTTGCCCCCATACTCTCCATAAAAGTTGTTGAAGATGTGAGCGAAGCCATAGATCATATTCAAAAGTACGGATCACAACATACTGATTCAATTGTCACTGAAGACAAAAATAAAGCTGAATACTTTATTAAAAATGTGGACTCGAGTTCTGTCATGCATAATTTGCCGACATGCTGGGCTGATGGGTTTGAGTATGGACTAGGAGCTGAAGTTGGAATTTCTACTGACAAGATTCATGCAAGGGGTCCCGTGGGCTTAGAGGGATTAACGTCACAAAAGTTCATTGTGAAAGGTAATTCAAACTTAAGAGGAGTTTAAAATAGCCAACAAAAAACTTATCGGTATATTTGGTGGCACTTTTGATCCCATACATAAAGGACACGTCCAAGTAATAGAGAACTTTCTTAATTTAATCGATATAGATGAACTAATTGTTTTACCAAATGGAACTCCACCTCACAAAGAGAAAAGAATTAATGAACTCAATAAAATTAAGTTAGTTAATCTTGCGCTAAGTCATATAAATAATTTAATAATTGATGAAAGAGAGATTTTAAAAAGAAGTCCCTCATATGCTTACTTAACTTTAAAAGAGATTCAGAAAGAGAATCCAAATGATACTTTAGTATGGATAATGGGGATGGACTCTTTTTTGGAAATAGAGACTTGGTATGAGTACGAGAACTTCATAGAAGAAGTTAATTTATTAATATTGGAAAGACCGGGATATGAAGTAGATGAAACTTCATTCGTACAAAATCTACTAAGAACTAAAAGAATTTCAAATTTTCAAAAGTTTAAGGATTCAAAAGGCAAAATTTTTATTTTGCCAATAGATCCTATTGAAGTTACTTCTACTGAGATTCGAGAGTTGATATCAAATAATGAAGATGTATCTGCCTTATTAAATCGCGATGTTTATCAATTCATAAAAGATCAAAATTTGTATAAATAGTTATGACTCAAAAACTAAAAAATAAAATTATCAATTCTTTAGAAAACATCAAAGCAGTAAATCCTATAGCAATAGATGTAACAAAGATTAGTTCTTTAACAGATTTTATGGTCATTGCGTCAGGGACATCAAATAGACATATAGTGGCTATGAGTGAGCATATCTTGGAGGACCTAAAAGAAACAAATATTTCTGGAATCAAGATTGAAGGACAGGGTGGAGAAGATTGGGTCCTCGTTGATGCTGGAGATGTAGTCATTCACATTATGTCAGCGGATGCTAGAGAGTTTTATGACCTAGAGAGTTTATGGGATCCTGAACTTTAATGAAAATTAAGTTAATCTCTATAGAATCGAGCCGACCCGACTGGGCAAAAAAAGCCTTTAGCACTTATGAATCTAAATTTAATCAATCAATAAACATTGATTGGCTTGGATTAAAACCAGTCAACCGAATTGGGAACTATAATGTTCTAGACGTTGTCGATAAAGAGAGCAATTTATTACAATCAAAAATTAAGAAGAATGAATTTGTGATTGCCCTAGACAAAGAAGGACTGAGCATGAGTACTGAGAAATTAAGATTTCATTTTGATAATTGGATCTCCAGCTCAAAAGATATATCTATTATTATTGGTGGTCCTGAAGGTTTAAGTCAAAACCTTATTAAGCAATGCGACTTTTGCTGGTCCTTATCTCAATTAACTTTTCCCCATTCTATTGTTCCGGTTTTAGTTTTAGAACAAATTTATAGAGTTTGGTCAATGACCCAAAATCATCCTTATCATAAGTAGAAGTAATGAGGACCATCCAGGATTTAAGAAGAGATGAAAAGGATGCTCAATCATTGAGAAGCAGATCGGGTGTAATTTTCTTTTTTCTACTAATTCTGATCATTGCAGGAGTATTTAAAATACTTCAATTAACTGTATTAGATAGAGTTAGTTACGCTGCGGAATCAGATAAAAATAGAATAATCAACATACCTATATATCCAGCAAGAGGTCTTATAAAGCTGGAAGATGGCACACTTATTGCTAAAAATATAGTTACAAAAGACCTCTATATCAAAACCAAGTTATACGAGATCTCAACGGACCAAATTGAACAATTACATGACAAAGTTTTAGATAAAAATAGAAATATTGATCAGTTGCAGGTTCCAATTCAAGGAGAAGAAAAGATTTGGCTTGCACGAAATCTAAGTGAACAAGAATTAGCTAAGTATGAAGTACAAAAAAATTTAATACCTAATATTCAACTTGAAGTTAAATTAAGAAGATATCTTCCGCATAAAAATCTCTTTTCTCATGTTGTTGGTCATTTAGGCCTCGTAAATGCTGATGAAAGACTTTCTCTCTCAAGAGCAGAATATCCAGATGATTCCTTTATTGGGAAAGTAGGATTAGAGAAGTCTTACGAAAAATCTCTTAGAGGTAAGGCTGGTATTAGCCTGATGGAGGTAGATGTATACGGTAATAAGGTAAGAGAAATAAATAGAGCTCCCCCCGACAAGCCTTTAAATCTCATACTTACTCTAGACTTAAGATTACAGAAAATTGCCCAAGAAGAACTTGCTAACAGAAGAGGTGCTGTGGTGGCTTTAGACCCAACGACTGGATTTATTAAAGCCCTGGTAAGTTCACCAGACTATAACCCCAATATTTTAAATGGATCAGAAAGTGGTTTAACCTTTTCGCAATCTTACCTGGAAGAATCACCTTTCTTTAATCGAGCAATATCTGGTCTATACCCGCCAGCTTCAACAATAAAACCTTTTATTGGTTTGCTTGGTCTTGAGGAAGAGCTAATTACTGAGTCAACAATAGTTGAAGATAAAGGTTTTTTTCAGCTAAAAGAAGACGGAAGAAAATATCGAGGATGGAAAGAGGATGGGCATGGTAGTGTAGATCTTAAGAAGGCAATCGTTGAATCTTCAGATGTTTATTTTTATGAACTTGCTTCAAAACTTACCATTGATAGGATTTCATCATTCTTATTGAGATTTGGTTTTGGAGAAATCAGCGGTATAGATTTGATTAATGAATCAAAAAGTATTTTACCAACTAGAAATTGGAAGTTAGGAAATATTGGTGAAGCTTGGTTCGTAGGAGATACAGTAAATATCGGAATTGGGCAGGGATACATAAGCTCTACCCCGCTCCAATTAGCAGTTTCACTCTCTGCAATAGCAAATAAAGGAAAGATTTTTCAGCCTAAACTCATAACCAACAATCAGCTCGATGATTATGGGCCTGACCTTTTGATGGAAGTGCAACTTGAAAATCCAAGACATTGGAATATTATTGAAAAATCAATGATCTCTGTGATCAATTCTTGGAATGGAACAGCTCATAATTTATACGAAGAAGGAGGTATAACTATAGCTGGTAAAACTGGAACTGCCCAAATTAAAAGTCTTATTGATCAAGAACTTACTGTAAGAGAAGAATATGAGGGAATACGAAAAGATATAAAAAATAGGGATCATGCTCTTTTTGTGAGTTATGGTCCTATCCCTGACCCTAATTTAGTTGTTGTTGTTATAGTAGAAAATGGTGAATCTGGAAGTGCCGTAGCTGCACCTATTGCAAAGCGTCTTATTGAACAATATCAAATAAATATTAATGAATCATGAGCAATAGAAATCCTCTTGATTATTCTTTAAATAAACCGTTAGTTACAAGTTTTAACCCTTTTAGCTACATATTCAAGGACATAATACTGGTGTTAGCTCTTATTGCTGTCCTTGTCTTTGGCTTGGCAATGTTGTACAGCTCAAGTGGTCAATCCTTTTCGATGGTCATGCGTCAGTCGATTTATGTTTTTGCAGGTTTGATAATGATGATCTTCACTTCTCATTTAAAACCTGATTCTTATAAAAATATTTTGATGCATTCTTACTGGATCGGTCTTTTACTTCTAATTTATGTTCTGTTTAATCCAGCCGAAGGCTATACAACGAGTAGATGGATAGATATAGGTTTTTTTCAGTTTCAACCATCTGAAATTATAAGATTGATCTTGCCATTATCAATCGTTGCTTATTTGCATAGGAAGGAATCAAAAATAAGACTAGAAGATTGGCTATATACAACTTTAGCTGCTCTTATATGTTCATACTTAGTTTTTGAACAGCCTGATTTAGGAACTTCTATAATAGTTTTTACGTCTGGAATTATTCCAATATATTTAGCCGGGTTACCTTACAAGGTTATAGCTGCTTATGGAGGTATCTTGGCAATTGTTTCTCCTTTTATTTGGTCTAGCCTATTAGATTACCAAAAACAGAGGGTCCTTACTTATTTTGATAGTAACGTTGATCCACTTGGAGATGGATGGAATATCGCTCAGTCACAAACGGCCATAGGCTCTGGAGGTTTTTTTGGTAAGGGTTATTTAGAGGGTACTCAAAGTCAGCTCAATTTTATACCCGAAAGTCATTCAGATTTCATTTTTTCTGTTGTCGGAGAGGAGCTTGGCTTACTGGGAATAACTTGCCTATTTATTGTTTATGGAGTGATCATATGGCGAACTTTTAAGATAGGTCTATCAGCACAATCTCCTTTCGAAAGACTTGCCTGCTGTTCTTTGGGATTCATCTTTCTTTTATTTATTCTAATCAATGTATCTATGGTTATCGGTATAATTCCAGTTGTTGGAGTGCCTTTACCCTTGATTAGCCAGGGGGGAACTTCAATAATTGTGCATTTATTGGCTTTTGGAGTTATTCTTTCTGCCAAGAGACCTCAGTTATGAATATAAGAAAATATTACAAAATCCTACTAATTGCCTTTTTTGCTTCGCAAAGTATATATTCTGATTATTCCGAAAACGATGAGACCATTGAATTTATAAATTATATGGCTCAAAAACATGGATATGAAAAATCTTATCTAGAAGATATTTTTCAACGTGCAAAATATCAAGAAAGGGTCGTTAGGATAATGAATAGACAACCTGAAGGCACCATGACATGGGAAAGGTACAGAGGGATCATGGTTAATGAATCTAGAATTTCAGCAGGTAAAGAATTTATTAAGTCGCATAAACAGGATCTTAAAAGAGCTGAAAAAATATATGGTGTTCCAGCAGAAATTATTGCATCTATCATTGGAATCGAAACTAGATATGGGAGGATTAAAGGTAATATTAGGGTAATAGATTCGCTATCCACCTTAGCTTTTGATTATCCTCGCAGGTCTAAATTCTTTAAAATTCAGCTAGAAGAATTCCTTTTACTGAGTAGAGAGGAGAGCTTTAATCTGGAAGAGATAGAGGGTTCAATAGCTGGTGCTATGGGGTATGGTCAATTTATGCCCGATAGTTATAGGGACTATGCCGTAGATTTCGATAATGATGGAGTGAGAGATATTTTGAATAATCCTATTGATGCTATAGGTAGTGTCGCTAATTTCCTTAACAAGAAAGGCAAATGGAAACCAAATGTGCCTATAGCCATGAGAGCTAAAGCCATAAGCGAAGTAAAAGAAATTAAGTCATCATTCAAACCCTATATGACAGAAATTGAGCTGGAAAAATTTGGGCTAGAAGCGACCAAAATTATTCCTAGTAATCTTAAATTTGTTCCTATCTCACTTAATCTTGAAGATGGTTACGAGTACTGGCTTGGTTTTGATAACTATCAATCTATTTCCAGATACAATAGAAGTAAGCTGTATGTGATGGCTGTCTTTGAATTTAGCAACTCACTATCTAAGTTTTTATAAAATGAAAAAATTAAAGAAATTACCTTTTTTTATAGCTTTACTAAGTGTTGTTTCAGCTATTTCGCTTTTTTCTGAAGAGAGCTTTATTCCAAAGCCTCCCTCCTTAAATGCTTCAAATTATATTTTGATGGATTCAGTATCAGGAAGAATACTTGCTGAAAATGATTCTGATGAGAGGATTGAACCTGCAAGCATTACTAAAATTATGACTGGCTATATTGCTGCAGATCAAATAGCTCAAGGATTTATAAGTTTAGAAGATGAAGTATTAATTAGCGAGAATTGTTGGAGGAAAGGCGGATCTAAGATGTTTATTAGAGAAGGAACAAAAGTTCTTTTGTCAGATTTAATCAAAGGAATGGTCATACAGTCCGGTAACGATGCTAGTTGTGCTATTGCAGAGCACGTGGCCATTTCTGAGGAAGGCTTTGTTGAGCTTATGCAGCTCTATATTGAAGAGATGGGCATGGAGAATACCCAATTTAAAAATGTCAGTGGTTGGCCAGACCCTGAACATTATTCTTCAGCGAAAGACCTAGCAATTTTAACAAAAAATCTTATAGACAAATTTCCTGATCACTATGCTCTTTATAAAGAGAAGTACTTTACTTTCAATGAAATCAAACAAAGAAATAGAAATAGCCTTCTATGGCAGGATGAGTCTATTGATGGGGTAAAAACAGGCCATACCGAAAGTGCTGGATATTGTTTAGTTTCCTCGGGCGTTAGAAATGACACAAGGTTAATTGCTGTTACCTTGAGGAGCGCCTCGGAAAAATCTCGATTAACTGATAACAGACGTTTGTTAGATTATGGTTTCAGATACTACAGAACAAAACGGATTCTTGAAGCTGATTTATCTCTTGTCAATGAGCAAGTGTGGGGCGGTGCAGCAGATTCGGTAAATTTATCTTCCGCGGAAGAATTATATCTAACCCTATCACCCAGAGACTTTCCAAGAGTTGAACCTCAGATTAAGTTAAATGACTATCTTCAAGCACCAATTCAAAGAGGTCAGGTGGTAGGTAAGGTTGATTTAATTCTTGATGGAGACTCCCTTGCTTCTGTTGATCTTGTGGCCATGAAAGATGTTCCTGCGCTAGGTTTCTTTGGCAGAGCATGGTCAAATATTAAGTTACTTACATATCAGTTTCTTATGGAAGAGTAACAAGATTAATGTGGGTTTATTTAAACGGAGAAATAATTCCTGCTGATGAAGCGAAGATTTCTCCTCTTGATAGAAGTTTTACTTTTGGAGATGGCGTTTATGAGGTTATTCCTTCATATAACCAAGAATTATTCTTGTTTGAGGAACATTTACAAAGATTAAAGATATCCTTAGCCAAAACTTTTATACCTGCTCCAGCTGAACTTGATAATCTTGAGGATATTTTGAAGAAGTTACATGTTAAGAATGAATATCACAACCAGTCTTTCTACATACAAATTTCTCGAGGAGTTCAAGAGTCAAGATCACATACTGCATGTGAAAATATTATCCCAACTTTATTTATTAATTCGCAAAATTTAGATATCAACCCCTATAGAGGCAATGCCAATAAAGAAGGTTTAAGAGTTCGTTTAGAAGACGATATTAGATGGCAAAGGTGCGATATCAAAACAACGGCCCTCATTGGTAATATAATATCAATGCATGATCCCTTTCTTGAAACAGTAGATGAAATACTTTTCCATAAAGATGGAATACTAAACGAAGGGTCTAAGTCTAATATCTTCTTGGTAAAACAAGGTAAGGTTTACACTCCATCTTTGAATCAGAATATTCTCCCTGGTGTTACGAGAAATTTCATAATCAATCTTCTTAAAAAAAATAATACAGAGGTCTTTGAGGGGGAGATTTCTGTAGATTCAATTTACGAATGTGATGAACTTTGGTTGACAAGTTCAACTAAAGAAATTCAACCCGTTGCTTTTATTGATGACTATAAAATTCCTATAAAAAAAACTGAACAATTAATTTGGTATAAAGCTCTGCAGCTTTTCAATCCACATTAAAAATCCAATGCCAGATCTCTAATTGACTGCCATGGATTCTTATCTGATAAACCTTTTATAGCGGCATCTATTTCTGCAATATCTTTAAGTGAATTTTTTATTTTAGAATAAGAAAGACTACTAGAACGTTTAGAAAGTAAATCTAAGTAATACCTAGGACCCCAAATATTTTTTGTAGTACCTTGTTCCAGGACTTTATATAGATTATTTATTTCTTTAGAAAGTGCCCACAATACTAAGGGAGGTTGTGTTCCTTCTGCTCTCAAAGTCTCAATGATTCTAACTGTTCTTTTTCTATTTCCTTCAAGAAAGGAATTAGAGAGATCGAATATTCCAAATTTTGAAGAATTAGAAATAGATTTTTCCATATTTGCTAATGTAATTTTTTGTTCAGAAAATAAAAGAGATAGTTTCATTAATTCATGGGACGCTGCCAGTAGATTACCCTCTGTTTTCTCCGATAAAAGTTGAATGGCCTGATCATCTAAATCAAGGTTTAAACTTGAAGCCTTAGTTTTAATCCAGCTAGGCATAGAGCTTTTATTAACAGGTGGTTCAACTATAAAAATGCCACTTTCATCTAAGGCTTTAGCCCAGGCACTGGATTGTTGCTTTCTTTCAAGCCTTTCAGCTGAAATGATAAGTAGTTTATTTTCATCCACATCAAGACAATAATCCTTGATAGCTTTTGAACCTTTGTTTCCTGGACCAGTTCCAATAAGCTTAATTTCAACTATTTTCTTTGAACCAAATAAATCAAAATTTTCATTTTCTGAACTGAGGAAGCTCCAATCTATGTCTTTAGTGACTATATAAGTCTGCTTATCCTCAAAACCAGCTGTTTTTGCTTTCTTTATAACCTCATCAGTTAACTCAGAAATTTGAATTGATTCTTCTGCGAAGAAAGAATAAACAGAACCTAATTTTGTTCCTAAGTCTTTTATAAACTGAGCTTTACTTAATTTCATTGAATTGAGTAGATGCAATAAATTCTATATTCCTTATCGCTCTTGCAATAAAAGTTTTGGTTACTGATTGAATCTCTTCTTCAAATGCCAGAAGATTTGACTGGTTAAAATCAATAAAAGAAGAGTCCTCAAAAATATGCATTATTAAATTACCACCTTCATTTCCTATTTGATATTTCAATTTATAATCTAATCTTACTTGTGTTGTTCTTGCACCTTGTCCAGCAGACCCAACAAATTTTTCTATAGAATGACTAATTATTTTAAGCCGTGTGTCAGAATCTGCATTTCTAGATAGGACGTAATTCTTTGAACTAAGCTGATTTTCTAATTCTAGATTCAGTTCAGACTTCTTGGCATCATAATTTAGGACTTCATTAGACAAACTTTTTGAGTGATTTCTGAGTTCATAGCCACAAGAATTAACTATTAAAACTAAAGTTAAAAGTAATTTAATATCCAATGCCAGAGTTATTTTCATATAACTATATTTAGTATTTTTCCTGGAACATAAATTATTTTTTTAACTTCTGCACCATCTAAATGCTTTATTATTTTTTCGTCATTTAGAGCTATAGATTTAACAGAATCATCTTCAATTTCTGTATCTATCTCGATCTCAGATCGCAGCTTTCCATTTACTTGAATAGCAATTTTTAATTTGTCATCTATCAGTAAGGATTCTTCAATTTCCGGCCAAGGCTTATCAATAATCGACTCTTGAGGATAAAGTTTCCACCATAGATGCTGACATAAATGAGGCGTAATAGGATTTAACATTAATAGAATTGATTCAATAGCTTCATTGGCAACTTTTCTCATTTCTGGACTCGCACTTGAGTCAAACCATTCTTGAGGAATATCATTAGAGAGCTCCATTACAGCTGCTATAGCAGTATTGAAACTATGCCTTCTTAAATAATCATCTTTTACCTTAAATAAAGTCTTATGAATCTTTGATCGCATTAATTTCAAATCTTTATTTGAATGATTTACATCAAAATCATCTGACAGGCCTGCATGTATATGCTTATTAACCAGTTTCCATATTCTGTTAATAAATCTATGAGCACCTTGTACTCCTTGATCAGACCATTCGAGAGATTGCTCAGGGGGAGCAGCAAATAATACAAAAAGTCTGACAGTATCTGCCCCATATTTTTCAATTAAACCTTGTGGATCAACCGTATTTCCTTTTGATTTAGACATTTTGGCACCATCTTTCAAAACCATACCTTGGCAAAGCAAGTTTGTGAAAGGTTCGTCTCCTTCAACTAGACCCAAATCTCTCATGCATCTAAAGAAAAAACGTGAATATAGAAGATGTAATACTGCATGTTCTATGCCACCTATATACTGGTCTACTGGAAGCCAGTAGTTAGCTCTATCATCAAGCATAGAATCATGACTATCAAAACTAGCAAACCTTGCGTAATACCAAGATGATTCAAAGAATGTATCAAAAGTATCAGTTTCTCTAATAAGAGATTTACCTTCTTGATCGACGTTTAAGAATTCAGACATATCCTTCAAAGGAGAACTGACACCCTTGAATTCAACCTTGGAAGGTAACTCAACTGGCAAATCTTTGGCATGGAAATTTTCTTCACCATCACTCAAAATTGGGATCGGTGCCCCCCAATACCTTTGTCTTGACACTCCCCAATCCCTCAAACGAAAGTTAGTCTCTTTGTAACCACAGCTAAGTGCTGTTGCCTTTTTTTCTATCGCCTTGAATGCATCATCAAAGTTCAATCCATCAAACTCGCCTGAATTAATGAGAATATTTTTTTCAGTAGTTGCCTCTTGGATTTTAACTTCATCATGATTATTTTTTATAACCGGCAAGATGGGTAACTTATACTTTTTGGCAAATTCAAAATCCCTTTGATCGTGAGCTGGAACTGCCATCAAAGCACCAGAGCCATAGTCACTCAGAACAAAGTTAGCAATCCAAATGGGTATTTTTTCTTTTGTGAAAGGATGAATTGCAAATAAATTTGTAAAAATGCCTTCTTTTTCTTGTTTAGCAAATTCAGCTTCTGATACTTTTATTTTGTTCTGCTTTTCGACAAATTCCCTTATATCATCTCTTTTTTCTGCAAGATCTGAAATTAGAAAATGAGACGATGATATAGCTATGAAGGAGACACCCATTATTGTGTCAGGTCTTGTTGTGAACACATCAATCACTGTTTCTCTGTCTTCAATACCAAAACTGAAATTCATACCTTCAGATTTCCCTATCCAATTTTTTTGTTGGGTTTTTACTTGATCCGGCCAACCGTCTAATTTATCTGTTCCTTGCAGGAGTTCCTCTGCATAGTCTGTGATTTTTAGAAACCATTGCTTCAAAATCCTTTTTTCTACTTCTGCTCCTGATCTCCAGCCCTTTCCATCTATTACTTGTTCATTTGCGAGTACAGTCTGATCTACAGGGTCCCAATTAACTTCAGCTTCTTCTTGATAAGCTAAGCCTTTTTCAAGCATTTGCAGGAAGAACCATTGTTCCCATTTATAGTAATCTGCTTCTGATGTTGCAAATTCTCTTTTCCAGTCATATGCAAACCCCAGCCTTGTAAGCTGTTTTTTCATACTTTCTATATTTTCTGAAGTCCAATCTGATGGTTGGACCTTATTATCTATTGCAGCATTTTCAGCAGGTAGACCAAATGCATCCCAACCCATTGGCTGAAGTACATTTTTTCCAAGCATTCTTTGAAATCTGCTTATTGCATCACCAATGGTGTAGTTTCTAACATGGCCCATGTGAATTGATCCACTAGGATAAGGAAACATGCTCAGGCAAAAGTACTTCTCTTTACTATGGTCTTCGGTTACTGAAAACGATTCATTGTCTTTCCAATACTCTTGAACCTGATGCTCTACGTCTCCCGGTTCATAAGGAAGATCTTTATCAAGCATTATTTTTCCTTATTGAGATTTTCTAGATAATTTATATTGAAAGTGCCATTAATAAAATTAGGATCATTTATTAATTTTCTATGCATATCTAAATTTGTATCAATACCAAGTACATACATTTCATCTAGAGCTCTTTCCAATCTGGCTCTAGCATCTTCACGGTCATTGGCTCGACAGATTACTTTTGCAATAAGAGAGTCATAATATGGAGGTACTACATAATCTTTGTACAAATGAGAATCCATTCTAACTCCGATTCCTCCAGGCGCATGATATTCAAGAATTTTACCAGGTGAAGGCAAAAATGTTTCTGGGTTTTCTGCATTGATTCTGCATTCGATGGCATGACCTTTTAGGACAACATCTTCTTGTTTAATTTTAAGCTCTTCATCTCTTGCTATCCTCAACTGGAGTTTAACTAAGTCAATTCCCGTAACACTTTCTGTGACTGGATGCTCTACTTGAATCCTAGTATTCATCTCAATAAAATAAAAATTATCCTTTTCATAGAGAAACTCAAAAGTACCAGCACTTACATAATCTAATTGACGACATGCTTCTATGCACTGCTTATATATTTCTTGCCTTTTTTCCTCTTTGATTCCAGGTGCTGGAGCCTCTTCAATAACTTTCTGATGCCTTCTTTGCAAAGAGCAATCTCTATCTCCAAGGTGAATTATATTTCCATGCCTGTCAGCTAGAACTTGAACTTCAATATGCCTGGGATTCTCTAAAAACTTTTCTAGATAAACTGTCGAATCACCAAAAGCCACTGCTGACTCCTGTTGAGTTAATTGAATCGCACTATCTAACTCTTCGGCCGAGTAAACTATTTTCATGCCTCTACCGCCACCGCCAGAAGCCGCTTTAATTATTACTGGATAACCAAGTTTTTCTGCCTCCTCATTGACATTATCATCTACTGCTCCAGAAGTACCAGGAACAATGGGCAGGCCAGATTTTAAGGCAAATTCTTTTGCAGAAACCTTATTTCCCATCATTCTAATGACTGACGCTGAAGGACCCACAAAATCAAAGCCACTTTTTTCAACTTTTTCTGCAAAATCAGGATTTTCTGAGAGAAAACCGTACCCTGGATGTACACCATCGGACCCTGACAGTTCCATGGCACTGATTATCGCTGGTATGTTTAAGTAACTTTGAGAAGAATCTGCTGGTCCTATACAAATAGACTCGTCTGCCATTTTCACATGCATCAGATCTTTATCAGCTTCTGAATAAGCTGCGACAGTTGGAATTTTTAACTCTTTTGCAGCTCTTAGAATACGAAGTGCTATTTCGCCTCTATTGGCGATTAAAAGTTTACTAAGCATTATTTTGAAAGTTCAAAAAGTGATTGACCATATTCAACCGGCTCAGCATTTTCAACATTTATGGATAAAACTTTACCAGAGAACTCAGACTTAATTTCATTCATCATTTTCATTGCTTCGACTATACAAACCACATCTCCCTCTGCAACGACATCTCCAACCGATACAAAGGGTTTAGCGCCAGGTGAGGCTGAAGCATAAAATGTACCAACCATTGGAGAATTTATTGAATTACTTTCTTCTATTGTCTCTTCATTAGATTGAGTTTCTTCAGGGATAATTTCCTGTTTATTCTCTTGGGGTACCACGATAGATTGAGGAGGAATCTTTTGAAGATTTCCATGACTCTTTACCAATCTAACCGACTCTTCGCCTTCTTGTATTTCTATTTCATCAAGGTTTGAATTCTCCAACATTTCTATTAGTTTTTTTACTTTTCTTATGTCCATTATGTCTCCTAAATTATCAATTAAATTTTTTCATTGCTTTAACTAGAGCTAGTTCGTAACCTTCTACACCTAAACCTGAAATCACTCCCTCAGCTATATCAGATAGGTAAGATTTCTGTCTAAAATCTTCTCGCGCGTAAATATTCGAAATATGAACTTCAATGAAAGGAATGTTGACACCTGTTAATGCATCTCTCAAGGCTATACTGCTATGAGTTAAAGCTCCTGGATTAATTATGATGCATTTCACTTGATTATCTTTTGCAGAATGGATCAGATCTACTAACTCGTGTTCAGCATTGCTTTGATGGCAGATTAAATTACATTTTTTAACTTTAGAAATTTTCACCAGATGTGCTTCTATATCTTCCAATGTTTCAGATCCATATAAATCGGGTTCTCTTGTTCCCAATAAATTTAAATTTGGACCATTTAGGAGCATGTAGTTTGTCATTAGGGTTTTATGAGGTATTTTCGACGATTTTAAATGAATTTATAAGAAAAAGGTATCTGGGTTTTAGAAATTTTCTAAATTGTCAACCTGAATCTCTTTAATTATAGGAGGGTAACAAAACCCTTTCTCATTACACCCCTGATAAACTACCTTTATGGAACCAAGATCTTCTGTCTTTTCTATTGTTTGTATAACGCTATTGTAGAAGACATCGACATTACCAAAGTAAATATCATTTATCCGTACAGCCTCACCCTCTATTTTTTGGTCTTCAACAAGATTGGTATTTAAAAAAGTTTTAAATTTATCTTTATACAAAAAGCAGTTTTCTTTAATAGTCCATGTAAGTATGATGCTTTCATCATCTTTTATATGAGAGCTAAAGGTAAAAGCTTCGTCTCCAGAAAGAACTTTATTGTTTGTAATTTTTTCTAGAAAAGATTCTGTAGTTAAAGAGTAAGAAGCGAACACAAAGACAGGAACAATGACAAAATATTTTTTCAAAGTTATTTTTATAGGTTTTTTTACTTTTATAATCATTAGTTGCTCTAAACAAATTCCTCAAGAAGTCATTATAAAGGATGCACATCTTTATGTTCCCTTAAAAGGCTCGATGATGACTAGCGGATACTTAAGTATGGAAAATACTGCCAATAAATCTTTCGTGATAACAGGAATATCATGTTCGTCGTCAAGAGCTGAGATTCATGAAACAAAAGTAAATGCTTCAGGTATCATGACAATGGAAAAAAAGGATACATTTGTTTTAAATCCTTTAGAAAAAATAATTTTTGTCCCTGGAGGGAAACATATCATGCTTTGGGGATTGAGTGACTCTACTGAGAATTATTTAGACTGTTCGTTCAATATCTCCGGTGAAGATCCTATAAATTTTAAATTTACGGTACAAAAGCGTGGATAAAATATTAGAAATTAATAATTTAGTAATTGATTTTGAATCAAACGACTCAATTTTTAGAGCTGTAGATGATATTTCACTTACTATTGAAGGGGGCAAAACATTATCTTTAGTAGGTGAATCTGGATCAGGTAAATCTGTTACAGCACTATCCATCCTACAGCTACTACCTGAGGGAACGGCTCAGTATTCTTCTGAATCATCAATCAAA
>CACNCK010000004.1 GCA_902618945.1 uncultured SAR86 cluster bacterium | reverse complement strand
AGTTGCTCAGTAGTTTTTTCACCTTCCATTAGATCAAGCACTTCATCAAAGTCTTCAATTTTTTTGGTTTCAAACAATGACAATAGTCTAGCTTTATTTTTTTGATTCATTGTCTTGAGAGACAAAATAATAGGTAGAGTAAATTTTCCTTCTTCAAAATCTTTACCAACTTTTTTCCCAGTCAGATTTTCTTGCCCATAATAATCTAAAATATCGTCCTGTATCTGGAAAGCTAAACCCAATGAAGTTGCAAAATTATTTAGACTATCAAGTTCTGATTTTGTACATTCGCATAAAATACCTGCAGTCAGTGCAGATACCTTAAACAGTTCAGCCGTCTTCCTATTAATGACGTTGAAATAATCTTCCTCTGAAAGGTTAGGTTGCGTCTTAAGTGAAAGTTGTAAAACTTCACCTTCTGAGATTTTGTTAGTCGCATTAGCTAATTCTCTTATAATTTTGGGGTTGTCAAAACTAGCCATCAATTGAAAAGCTTTGGAATAGACAAAGTCTCCAACTAATACCCCATGAGCATCATCCCATTTTGCCTGAATACTCTCTTTTCCTCTTCTAACCAGACTCTCATCCACCACATCATCATGTATCAAGGTGGCAGTGTGAAGAAGTTCAATAGAGCTTGCAAGACGAATTAGGTCCGGTTTTGAATAACCTAGTGTTTTAGCAACTAAAATACATATTGCTGGTCTGATTCTTTTTCCTCCGGACTTTACAATATAGCCTGAAACCTTCATAGCCAATTCAATATCAGAGTAAATTGATTCAGCTAGAGTATTCTCAAGTTGCTCTAATTCATTACATATGACTTTTTTGTATAGTAATTCCATTTCTGAGACTATTTTAAATTAAGTAGAGTTAATCGAGGAATTATATTGCGAATACTTCATCTTTTTCGTATAGTGCACATCCCTTAATTCCTCTTAGGAGATAAATATGTTTGCAGTAATAGAATGCGGAGGAAAGCAACACACAGTTTCAGAAGGCGAAAGCCTTAAAGTGGAACTTTTATCTGCTGACGAAGGTTCGACCATTGAATTTGACAAAGTCCTTATGATATCAAACGGAAGTGAATCTAAGATTGGCAACCCTTACGTTGATAATGCGAAAGTAACTGCTAAATTGGTTTCCAACGGTAAACATGACAAAATTCGTGTTTTTAAGATGAAAAGAAGGCAAAACTATCGAAGAACCTATGGTCATAGACAAAATTTTAGTGAAATTCATATAGAGTCTATAAGTTCATAATTGAGAGAGTAAGATGGCACATAAGAAAGCTGGCGGAAGTAGTAGAAACGGAAGAGATTCGCAGTCTAAGAGACTTGGAGTTAAGAGCTATGGCGGTGAATTAATTACTGCTGGTTCAATTATAGTCAGACAAAGAGGTACAAAATTTCACCCTGGAAAAAATGTTGGTTGTGGTAAAGATCATACTCTTTTTTCGAAGATCGACGGCAGAGTCTCTTTTGTTAAAAAAGGTCCTAAGTTAAAGCAGTTTGTAAACGTAGATCCTGTTTAACTTATAAAAGTACTTCTTTAATTTTACAATTCAAGAATTCAATGAAGTTCATTGACGAAGTCACTATTGATGTGAAAGCTGGTGATGGCGGAAATGGTCTTGCAAGTTTTCGACGTCTTAAGAATATTCCTAAAGGGGGACCTGACGGCGGTGATGGTGGACACGGAGGAAGTATAATCTTCAGAGCTGTAAACAATCTCAATACGTTATCAAAGTTCAGATTTCAAAGAAAATTTGAAGCAGAAAATGGCAAAAGAGGGGGGAGTCAAAATAAAACCGGATCAGATGGAAAAGATTTCATTATAGAAGTTCCTTGCGGCACTCTTTTATATGATCTAGAAACAGAAAATCCCTTAATAGATTTAGTCAATAATCAAGATGAGTTTCTTATTTGCAAAGGTGGAAAAGGAGGCTTAGGAAATTTACGATATAAGAGCTCAACAAATAGATCTCCTACAAAATTTACTGAAGGTAAGTTAGGAGAAAGTCTTTCATTAAGATTAGAGCTTAGACTACTGGCAGATATTGGATTACTTGGAAAACCAAATGCTGGCAAGTCGTCACTTGTAAGGGCAGTCTCTAGTGCAAAACCTAAAGTTGCTGACTATGCTTTCACCACACTTCATCCCAGTTTAGGAGTAGTAGATTACTCAGCAGACTCTAGTTTTGTTATCTCCGATATTCCTGGACTCATAGCAGGTGCATCTGAAGGAGTTGGTCTAGGGATTCAGTTCTTAAAACACTTATCAAGGACTAAAGTTATTGTGCAGATAGTTGACGTATATGAAAAAGGACCTGACGAAATAATCGAGGAGATAAAAGAGCTCTCAAGAGAAATAACCAATTTTGATCCGATGTTAATAAATAAGGTTAGATGGTTAGCTTTAAACAAGATTGATCTAATCAGTGGAGACAACCTTGAAGAATTAAAATCAGTGTTAGAAAACCAATATAAAGATAATTTAAATATATACTGTATTTCCGCTGCAAAAAAAGAAGGCACGCAGCAACTAATGCGAGATATTGGAGAATTCATGGAGACATCTAATGAATAAAGATAAGTGGGTAATAAAAGCAGGAAGTAGTCTGGTATCAGGCAATCATGAAGGTCTAAATATAGACTTTATATCTAAATTAGCTTCTCAAATAGATTTTTTAAGAAAGAATAGGCAAGAGGTTATCATTATTTCCTCTGGAGCTGTTGCTAAAGGTATGAATGATTTAGGTTTAGAAAAAAGACCCGATCAGCTGGCAACACTTCAAGCTTGTGCTGCAGTTGGTCAAAGAGGTATCTCAGAAATTTACCAAAAAACCTTTGAAAAGCTTGGATACACTACCGGTCAAGTACTCATAACACATGATGATATTGCCAATAGAACACGATACTTGAATGCCAAAAATACTATAGAAAAACTCTTGGAGCTTGGAATCATCCCTATTGTTAATGAGAATGATTGCGTCGCCACAGAAGAGATTTCTTTTGGTGATAATGATAGATTAGGAGCAGCACTAGCAGGATTGATCAGAGCGGATAGATTCGTGATGTTGACGGATCAAGATGGAATATTTACTGATGATCCTTCAAAAAACAAAGAAGCTAAATTATTAGGTCTAATAAACTTAGATGATGAAAATATTGATCTTTCTCAACAATTAAATAGTACCTCAGGCCTTTTAGGTCGAGGAGGGATGAAAACAAAAATCGAAGCTGCCAGAATCTCTCTCAATTCTGGAGCTGCTACATGGGTAGTAAGCGGATTTGGGGAAGATACTTTATTGAAGATATATAATGGAGAAAAGGTTGGAACTCAAATTACTACAAATAAATCTACTCTATCTTCCAGAAAACTTTGGATTTCATCATTTGGCTCTGTTTCAGGTACCATAAAGTTGGATGATGGAGCAATTGAAGCTTTATCAAGAAAAGGCAAAAGTCTTCTATCTGTTGGCATCACTGGTGTTGTAGGTAATTTTAATAAAGGTGACTTAGTAAGATGCACAGATAAAAGAGGAAATGAAATTGCTACTGGACTAATTAATTTCAATAATGAAGAGGTTAAGGCGATTAAAGGCCTTAATTCTGAAGAAATATCTTCTACACTAGGCTATCTAACCCAAGAAGAGGTAATCCATCGTAATAACTTGGTCTTAAGTTAAAGGGCCTTAACTTTTTTTGATAATCTAGATTTAGTCCTAGAGGCTTTGTTTTTTGTGATTACTTTTTTACCAGCCATTGAATCAAGTGCCTTTTCTGCTCCAGCCAATGCACTTTTTGCCATTTCTTTATCGTTTGCTTCAATAGCGCTTAGAACAGACTTAACAGCTGTTCTGGTAGATGCTCTTTGAGAGCTTTTAAGAGCATTTCTTTTTACATTTTGCCTTGCTCTTTTTATCGCTGATTTAATATTTGCCATAAATCTTGTATATCACTGAGAGGCGCGCATAATGCATTCTGAAGAGCAAAGTGTCAAGTAACAATGTCTGATATATCCAATAAGTATTTAATTGTAATACTACGATTTCATGGTGATGTTCTGCTTACTAAGCCCATGATAGATAACATCAAGCTCAATGATCCTGATGGGGAAATTGATCTTCTTGTATATAAGGGTACAGGCTCTATTTTAGAGCAAGAAAAAAATATTAAGGAAATTATCGAAATAGACAATGCCTCCAAAGAGAATTTCTTTTCTAGGATTAAGAAAGAGATCAAGTTATGGGCCAAAGTTAGATCAAAAAAATACAAATATGCTTTCTTTTTAACTACGCAATGGAGAGTAGTTCCTATTAGTTGGGCTATGGGTAAAGCAATGAAGGCAGCGGTAGATGATAAAAAAAGAAGAAAAAAACTGTGGACCAAATCTTTTTCCACCATTTTTCCTGAAGCTTTAGAAAATCATATTGTTCAAAGAAATTTATCTGCTTTGGAGAGTTTAGGATTACAGATCTTTAAAAGGGATTTAGCTCTAGATCAAACTCATTTAGAAATAGAATATAAAGCTCTGTCCAATAGTTTTCCGTATCTAAATCAAGACAATTCTTATTGTGTAATTCATCCTACTTCAAGACGAGAAAAAAAATTGTGGGATAAAGAAAAATTTGCACAGCTAATTGATCTATTAGTTAAAAAAAACATTTCAGTTGTTATAACTTCTGGCCCCGATCAAGAAGAGATAAATTATGTGAGCGAAATATTAAGGAGTACTGATAAGGTTAAGAATAAAGTATCAAACCTTGCTGGCAAAACTAGCCTCTTAGGTTTAGCTGCTCTCATTAAAGGTGGTAAATTTTTTATTGGTTTAGATTCTGTGGCATCTCACATAGCGGCTTCAGTGAATAAGGAGTCTATAACTTTATTTGGACCAAGTAATCCAATTAATTGGAAGCCTTGGTCTGATAAAGCTAAGATTATCGTACGAGATGATATGAAGAACATCGAAGTTGAAGATGTAATGAGTCTTGTTGAGGAAATATACCCTTAATCATGAGGAGAGAAGGATGAAAAGAAAACTGCAAACATTAATGGATGGCCTGACCTTCGGTGAAGGTCCAAGGTGGTATGCCAACCGATTTTATTTCTCTGATTTTTATAGTCACAAGGTCTATTCTTTAGATCTAAAAGGAAATTATGAAGTAATAGTTGAAGTTCCTAATCAACCTTCAGGGCTGGGCTGGATGCCAGATGGCACAATGCTAATTGTTTCAATGAAAGACCGGAAGTTACTTAGTTTTAAAGATGACAGCTTAAAAGAGGAAGCTGACCTATCTGAATTTGCAGGTTTTCATTGCAATGACATGGTTGTGGATCACTCTGGAAATGCTTATATCGGAAATTTTGGGTTTAATACTTATGCAGGTGAAGAAATTAAGCCTACGAATTTGATACTTGTAAAGCCAGGTGAAGATCCAGTTATCGCAGCAGATGACTTACTTTTTCCAAATGGTACGGTCATTACCTCTGATGATAAAACTCTGATAGTAGGTGAGACTTACGCAGCCAGATTAACTGCTTTCGACAAGGCAGACAATGGTAGCCTAACTAATCGCAGAGTTTGGGCAGATTTAAAGGAAAATGCAGAAGAGGGGTTAGTACCATTACCCGATGGAATGTGTTTAGATGAAGAGGGAGCAATATGGGTCGCCTCCCCATCAACTGCAGAAGTCATTAGAGTACACAAGGGAGGCATGATTTCTGAAAGAATTCCTGTTGAAACCAACGCATTTGCTTGTATGCTTGGAGGAGAGGATAGAAAAACGTTGTTCATTTGCACCTCAAATGGTTCAGGTGTAGATCCCGATGCCGCTCTTAGAGAAAAATCTGGAAAGATAGAGATAGTAAAAGTTGATGTACCTGGAGCAGGCACACCTTAAAGCAGTCCTATTTTTATATAAGAATTACCGGTATCTTTCAATGTATCTTCAATAGAGTAAGTCGATAGCCCCAATTCATCTGTAGCTTTTATACAATAAGATCTTGGTGAATCATAGGTATACTTCATCGGTCTGCCATTATCCATCATTTCCCCACCAATATTTTCTATGTCAGGAAATAATTCCATTAGTTTTGCTTGTAGTTGCCAGGTAAACTTTTCACCTGATCTATCGGTTGCTGAAAGTATGTACCTAGATCCATTTTTGGCAATATTACTTTCAGCGGCCAGTCTATGAGCTTTGGCCACATCTCTCACATCTACCATGTTCCATAGCATTCTATCTCCACGAACTTGTTTGCCATCCCAAAGTCCAAAATTATTTCCTTTTAATAATTGCCAAATAAAGAATTGCCAACTAAAGAACTGGTTATGATTTTCCGTCATTAAAGGTCCTATGACATGTAAAGGATTAATGGATATAGCCTCAAAATTCCCATCATCTTCAGCTATTTTATAGATCATTTTCTCTGTATTAGCTTTAGCCATTGCATAAGCGATGTCTCTGTTTTTAGAAATATTTTCTTCAGTCCAAGCACCTTTATATGCCTCAACGTTATCTCCACACCAATCCTCTTCTGTAAATATATATCCCTCTGGTCTTGGGTGAGCTACAGCGGCAAAAGAACTGGTGAATACCAAACGCTTTACACTGCCAGACTTTTTAACTGACTCAACTACATGTTCATTTTCTGTGAAACAACCATCATATACTTCTTGAGGCGTTTCTCTATTGAAACCTACTGTCGCACCGGCATGAATAACTGAAATACAACCTGAAAAAGCATCATCATAACTTCCTTTCTCGAAGAGGTCTCCTTCATATAATTGAACATCGCAATTATGGGCATCCTTGCCTAATTTAACTAAATGATCTACTTTTTTAACATTACTGGCGTCTCTAACGCAGGCATGCACGTCGTTACCCTGACCTAATAAGTCTTCTACTATCCTAGACCCGATGTAACCGCTAGCACCTGTTACTGCTACAGGACCATCTTGTTTATTAATTTTAGACATTCGATACCTCTCCAGTCTAATGGTATCACTTTTTGGTGGAGGCGGCGGGAATTGAACCCGCGTCCACTAGTACTCTGCCACAAGATCTACATGTTTAGTTTTATCTATTAATTTAATCTTTAGACACCCGATAAACAGGGATTAAAAGACGATCTCAATTTATTCTTAAGAAATTACTAATGAGAAGAGCAACTTCAGCATCTCGTGTAATCGTCTGTCACTGGAGGCGCACGAGCACGTTACCAATGACAGCTAGCCAATTAAGCGGCTAGAGCGTAGTCTGCGTTTTCGCCAACTAACAAGTTTGCAATAATTTTTTAACGAGAATTATTACCTTCTCGACATGCACTTGAGGTTTTATATCTACTGTCGAAGCCAGTTCGCCCCCAAAAAAGCTGCATGATTATACCTTTCCTGTTGAAACTTAACTAATTTTTGTTTCTTTCTCTTAATTCTTGAGCTTTTTGACGTTCCCAATCTCTCGATTTAATCGTATTTCTTTTATCCTGGGATTTCTTACCTATTGCAAGTGCAATTTCACATTTTATGAGACCATTTTTCCAATATAGTTTTGTTGGTATACAAGTATTTCCTTTCTGAGAGGTAGATTTGATTATTTCATTTAATTCCTTTCTATTCAGGAGAAGTTTTCTTGATCTAGTCGGATCCATCTCCTGATTACTATTCTTTAAAGGATCAATGTAACTTCCTATTAGATAAGCTTCGCTATCCTTAAGGAGAGTGTAAGCTTCTGCAATTTGAACATTATTCTCTCTTATACTTTTTGTTTCCCAGCCTAAGAGAGATAAGCCAGCTTCAAACTTTTTAGAAATCTCAAAGTCAAATCTTGCTTTTCTATTTTCAGAAATTGTATTTGCACTTTTTTTATTTTTTTTTGCCACAGTTCGAATCTCAACTTTGTTATAAAATTGTATCAGACATGAAAGAACATGATGTTTTATTTAGGTCAATTCAGGGAATTGCATATATTTCTGTTGGGCCACTAATATTGCTAACCGCTTCTCTATGGTTTACGGATGACGAAAGTGCATACATTTTGGCTCATTTAGCTCAAATCTATTTTTCTGTTCTTATGTTCTTTCTTTGTGGAAGTATATGGTCATTTCGTAACTATGATAATAATCACTATAAAAGCAGGATTATTATTATTTCTTTGATACCTTTAGCTGCAGCACTTACAGGAGCTTTTTTTTCAATTTTTATCAATCCTGCGTGGGGAATTCTTTTGATACTAGTCTCTACTTTTACTACAAGACATTTAAAAATTATAAATTCGATGATCTCTTTATTTGACGATTCTTATAACAACTTATTCGATAAAATAAGCATTATCTTGTGTATTTGTCTTGTGTTAATCTTTACTTATTGGGTGAATCCTTATACTTATCCGTTAGAAACCTATAATTAATATGTCACAAGAAAGAAAGTCTATCCATGGAACATGGTCTAGCCGTTGGACATTCATATTAGCCGCAACAGGTTCAGCAGTTGGTTTAGGAAATATCTGGAAATTTCCTTACATGGCTGGAGATAATGGGGGAGGTGCTTTTGTATTGGTATATTTGGCCTGCATAGCAATTATTGGGTTACCGATAATGTTAGGTGAGATTATGATTGGCAGGAGAGGGAGAAGCAGTCCTGCCAACACCATGAAAGCCTTAGCGTTTGAAGCAAATACCAATAGTGCATGGACTTTACTAGGCGCAACTGGCGCTGTAGCTGGATTATTAATTTTATCGTTTTATAGTGTTGCTGCTGGCTGGGCACTTTCTTATGTTTTTAATGGATTTCAAAACATAACCGCTGAGAGTTCTACGCAAAGTTTCAATTCATTACTCGCCAGCCCAACTTCTCTAATTTTTTGGCATACACTCTTTTTATCAGTCACGGTATTTGTAGTTGCAAGAGGGATCTTAGAGGGTCTCGAAAAATGGATAAATACTCTGATGCCTATGTTATTCGTATTAGTTATACTTTTATGTATCTATGCAACTCAATCTGGAGCTTTTGTAGAGGGTTTAATTTACTTATTTCAACCTGACTTTAGTAAAATTACTCCTGAAGTTATGCTGGAGGCATTAGGACAGGCTTTCTTTACTCTGAGTTTAGGTATGGGAGCTATTATGGCTTACGGAGCCTATATGCCAGCAAGTCAAAATATCGGTAAAACAGCAATTTCTGTAGCTGCATTAGACACCGGAGTAGCCTTATTAGCAGGTATAGCGATATTTCCAATTGTTTTTGCAAATGGTTTAGCCGCATCTGAGGGTCCAGGTCTTGTTTTTGTTACATTACCTATTGCATTTAGCTCCATGCCTTTAGGAGTCTTCTTCGGCACCTTATTTTTTGTTTTACTAAGCATTGCGGCTTTAAGTTCATCAATCTCTCTGATTGAACCCGGTGTAGCTTGGTTGATTGAATCTCTTAAAATTAAAAGAATTACAGCAACTCTTTTGTTAGGATTTATCGCATGGTTTATAGGATTATTTAGTGCCTTATCTTTCAATTTACTTTCCGAATTTACAATTTTCGGAAAAAACTTTTTTGATGCCACAGACTTTTTAACTAATCAGATCATGCTCCCTTTAGGTGGAATATTTATAGCTATTTTTGTTGGCTGGGTAATGAAGAAAGAGAATGTTCTGGAAGAACTTGATATTGAAGAAAATTTAATTTTTAAATTTTGGTATTTTAGTATTCGTTATATTTCGCCCGTAATGGTTGGTTGTGTCTTTCTCTACTTTTTTATTTAATTTATTCGGGAATATCTATTTCTCCTTCCCATTTTAACAGCTTATTGTCTTCGAAGAATAAAGTGATTTTTTGGTTAGTATAAGTATTCTCACCCTGAGTTACTGATGTGAAGTAATCCCATCTATTAGGATAAAAAGTGTCAGATATCAAAGGAGTTCCCATAACGAATTTAACTTGAGATTCTGTCATTCCTATCTCAAGTTTATCTAACATCTCTTGATCAACTAAGTTGCCTTGGCTCACCACAACTTGAAAAATTCTGGGTATACTGCAATTTGTAAGAAAAAGAGCAATTAGCAATAAAGTGCTTACTTTCAATTTTGTGTTCATTAATTTTCTATTATGGGTCTTAGGCCATTATAATATTAACTATCAATTATTCTTAATTATTTAAAGGTACTCAAATTGACAGATGACGCAGAATTAAAAAAGGCTGGTTTAAAAGTAACCCTTCCAAGGTTAAGGATACTTGAGCTCCTCGAAGAAGATCAAGCTCACCTGAGCGCAGAAGATATTTATAGGAAACTTATTGATGCAGGTGAAGAAGTAGGTTTAGCGACCGTTTACAGAGTTCTAACTCAATTTGAGCAAGCCGGAATTTGTATAAGACATAACTTTGAAGAAGGCCATGCAGTTTATGAATTAACTCCTTCTGATCATCATGATCATATGGTTTGCCTGGATACCGGAGATGTAATTGAGTTTACAGATGATGTCATAGAAGAGAGGCAAAAAATACTAGCTACAGAGCATGGCTATGAAATTATAGATCATAGTATGGTTTTATATGTAAAACCTATCAAAAAATAAAAATACTTGAATAGGCCGCTTTAAACCCCATATAGGGTTTGAATGGAGAAAACATTGAACAAAGATACTAAAGAACAAAATCAAGAAAAAGAAGAAAATAGTGCAGAAGAAGAAGTTTCTCTAGATATTGAAGAAAATGACTCCATTGAGGAACCAGAAGAAATTTCTCAAGAAGAAATAATCAAAGATTTAGAAGATCAGCTTCTTCGAGCTAAGGCAGAAGTTCAAAATGTAAGAAGAATAGCCGCACAGGAAGTAACCAAAGCAAGGTTATTCGGGGTAGAGTCATTAGCTAAAGATTTCTTATCTGTTGCAGATAATCTAGAAAGAGCAATAGAATCATGTGGCGATGATGAACAATTTCTCTCTGTAAAAGAAGGTCTTGAATTGACACTTAAGAGTCTAGAAGGCTCTTTAAATTCATCAAGTATTGAGGTTATTGATACTAGCAACAAAAATTTTGATCCTGAAAAACATGAAGCTATTTCATTAATAGAAGACGATTCCCTCGATACTAATACGATTATTGATGTTGTGCAAAAGGGCTACACAATAATGGATAGAACACTCAGGCCCGCAAAAGTTGTAGTTTCAAAGAAATCTCAAGAAAAATCATAAAAAAACTTGAAATAGTATGCATAAGCCCCAACTTATGTATTAGAACTTAATTGGAGCGAAAAAATGGCTAAAGTAATTGGTATAGACTTAGGAACAACAAATTCATGTGTTTCGGTTATGGAAGGGGATCAAGCTAAGGTAATAGAAAATTCTGAAGGTAAAAGAACTACTCCTTCGGTAGTTGCCTACGGGGATGAAATAAAGGTTGGTGATTCAGCTAAAAACCAGGCTGTCACTAATGCTGAAAATACCTTGTATGCCATAAAGCGCCTTATTGGAAGAAAGCACGATGATGACGTTGTTAAAAAAGATAGTGATATGGTGCCATACAAAATTCTTGCTGCAGATAATGGAGATGCTTGGGTTGAGGCCGAAGGAAAAAAATTAGCCCCACAACAAGTTTCTGCTGAGATTCTAAAGAAAATGAAAAAGACTGCTGAGGATTATCTTGGGCAAGAAATTAAGGAGGCAGTTATAACAGTACCCGCTTATTTTAATGACTCACAAAGACAAGCAACAAAAGATGCTGGAAAAATAGCTGGCTTAGAAGTAAAAAGGATTATAAATGAACCAACAGCTGCTGCTCTGGCTTATGGACTGGATAAAGGTAAAGGTGATCAAAAGATTGCTGTGTATGACTTAGGTGGCGGAACGTTTGATGTTTCTATCATAGAAATCGCAGAAATTGATGGAGAACATCAATTCGAAGTCCTATCAACAAATGGTGATACTTTTCTTGGAGGTGAAGATTTTGATATTGCCCTAATCGAATACCTCGCAGACGAATTTAAGAAGGAGTCTGGTTTAGACCTGCACAATGACTCGGCTGCCCTACAGAGGTTAAAAGAGGCTGCTGAAAAAGCTAAAATTGAACTTTCAAGCAATCAACAGTCTGAAATTAATCTCCCTTACATAACAGCAGATTCATCAGGTGCAAAGCATTTTGTGCATAAATTAACTAGAGCAAAATTAGAATCCCTGGTTGAAGACCTAGTTGATAGAACTATAAAACCTACTGAGATTGCTCTCAAAGATGCTGGCCTGAAAGCATCTGAAGTTGACGAAGTAATATTGGTCGGTGGACAAACAAGAATGCCACTTGTACAAGAAAAAGTTAAAGCTTTCTTTGGAAAAGAAGCAAGAAAAGATGTTAATCCAGACGAAGCCGTATCTGTTGGTGCCGCGATTCAGGGTGCTGTATTAGCTGGAGATGTTACTGATGTACTCTTATTAGATGTAACTCCTCTGACTTTGGGCATCGAGACTATGGGAGGTGTGATGACGCCTTTGATAGATAAAAATACGACGATTCCTACAAATAAGTCACAAGTCTTTTCAACTGCTGAAGATAACCAAACTGCCGTCACTGTGCATGTGTTACAAGGTGAAAGAAAGCAAGCCACTGAAAATAAAACACTTGGTCAATTTAATCTAACAGATATACCTGCATCTCCACGAGGAATGCCTCAAATTGAAGTATCCTTCGATCTAGACGCAAATGGAATACTCAATGTATCAGCCAAAGACAAAGCAACTGGAAAAGAACAGTCTATAGAGATTAAAGCTTCAAGCGGCTTATCAGACGAAGAGATAGAACAAATGGTGAAAGATGCCGAGGCACATGCTGAAGATGACAAAAAGTTTGAAGAGTTAGTTCAAGCTAAGAATTTAGGCGAAAATCTTGTTCATAGTTGCAAGAAAACCTTAGAAGAGGCCAAAGACAAAGTAGAAGATAGTGAAAAAGAAGCTATTGAAAATGGAATTAAAGAACTCGAAGAGGCTTTAAAGGGTGAAGATAAAGAAGAAATAGACAATAAAGTAAAAGCCCTCTCCGAAGCTTCTGCACCTCTCGCACAAAGAATGTATGAGGAGGAAGCTAAGAGTAAAGAGTCTCCAGAGCAAGAAGCTCAAGATTCAGATTCAGATGTTGTAGACGCTGACTTTGAGGAAGTAACCGAAGAAAAAGAAAGTCAAAATTCTTAAGTATTCGTCCTATTAGGCTGCAATTAACAGATGTCTAAAAAGGATTATTATGACGTCTTAGGTGTTCAAAGAGGAGCATCTGATGATGATTTAAAAAAAGCTTATCGTAAGCTTGCAATGAAATACCATCCTGATAGGAATTCGGATGATCCCTCAGCCGCCGAAAAATTTAAAGAAGCTTCAGAAGCTTATGAAGTTTTATCAGATGGATCAAAAAGAAATGCATATGATCAGTTTGGTCATGATGGTGTAGACCCCTCAAGCTTTGGAGGCGGCGGCTCTCAAGGCTTCAATGATATTTTTGGCGATATCTTCGGTGATATATTTGGTGGCGGAGATCCTTTTGGGCGTAGGCAAAGATCTAATAAAGGTTCAGATCTACAATACTCCATGACAATATCTCTTGAAGATGCAGTTAGGGGTGTGACAGAAAAGATCGCCATAACTTGCCTCGATACTTGTTCTTCTTGTGGAGGAACAGGTGCAGAAGAGCATAGTAAGCTAATGACTTGTGATGCATGCGGAGGGACTGGCCAGGTTAGAATGCAACAAGGTTTTTTTTCAGTTGCACAGACTTGCAGAAAATGTGGTGGTTCAGGCCAAATTATTAGTCATCCCTGCAAGACATGTGGGGGCCAAGGTAGGGTAGAAAAACGCAAAACTCTATCTGTAAAAATACCTGCAGGAGTCGATACAGGAGATAGAATTAGGCTTTCCGGAGAAGGTGAGGCTGGATTGAATGGGGGTCCTTCAGGCGATTTATTTGTTCAAATTAAAGTTTTACCTCATGATGTATTTGAACGCGATGGTAAACATCTCTATTGCGAAGCTCCCATAAGCTTTATAGACGCAACATTGGGAGGGGAAATTCAAATACCCACTTTGGATGGTAAAGTAAAAATAAAAATACCTGAGGGTACACAGACCGGAAAACTATTCAGACTAAGGGGTAAAGGCATAAGTCCAATCAGAGGAGGCTCCACTGGTGATCTTCTATGCAGAGCCGTGATAGAAACACCACAAAACCTTTCAAAAGATCAAAAACAACTTCTTAAAGAATTTCAAGCTTCAATCTCTGATAATTCTCGGCAGAATCCATTAAGAGATGAATGGTTTTCTAAGGTAAAATCATTCTTTGATACTAGCAATTAAGAGTTTTGAAGAATCTTTTTATTTCAGGAATAACAGGTAAAGTTGGCAAGCTTTTATCTTCTTATGCTTTAGAAAGCAATCAATTCAAATTAGTTGGTGGGAGCTGCTCACCTGATAGTACCTTTATTGAAAAAGATGTTGGAGAATTGCTTGAAACAGAAGAAACAGGGATCCAAATATCAGGAAAAATGTCTGAAGATCTTAGTGCAGATATCATTATCGATTTCTCTTCTCCAAAAAGCTCAATGGAAATTTTACAGCTTGCCAAGAAAAAGGAAATTCCAATTCTCATAGGAACAACTGGCTTTAGTGAAGATGATTTCAAAGAAATAGAGGTCGCTAGCACTAAGATCCCTGTTTTATTTGCTCCTAATACAAGCTCTGGTATAGCGATATTAAAGAATATTCTAAACACATCGAAAAAGCTATTTTCTGAAGACAATGGATTCTCTATAAGTGAAACCCATCATATCGAGAAAAAAGACTCACCTTCAGGAACTGCATTGGATTTACAAAGAGTAATTATTTCTATTTATCCAGAAGCTAACGTGGTGATAGAAAGCTTTAGAGAAGGTAATAATCCAGGGGAACATACAGTAAGTATTGCACTTGATAAGGAGATAATAGAATTTACTCATAGAGCAGAAGACAGATCAATATTTGCATTGGGAGCTCTAAAAGGAGCGGTATGGTTAACTAAAAGGTCTGCAGGCTTCTATTCTATGGGTGATATTTATACTTCTTGATTTAGTATAAATATGATATAAAGCCATCCTTAAGGCATGTGCCTATAACGAAACACATGAAACTGTTTCAGATCTAAGGTGCTAAGGATTGCTCATCTTTAGTAAGTTCTGTAAGTTCATGGAAGTATAACCTGAGGAATGTAATGTTCTTCATAAATTGAGGAGAGCTAATGGCGGAAATAACGCTAGAACAGATGCTACAAGCAGGTGTCCACTTTGGACATCAAACCAAGTACTGGAACCCAAAAATGGATCAACATATTTTTGGTGTCAGAAATAAGATTCACATCATTAACTTAGAGCATACGGTAGAAATGATTAAACCAGCCCTAAAGTTTATTGAGGGAGTCGCTGCAAAAAATAACAAAATTCTTTTCGTTGGAACGAAAAGAACAGCAACAGATATCATCAAAAACGAAGCAATAAGATGCTCTATGCCCTATGTAAATGAAAGATGGTTAGGGGGAATGCTTACTAACTATAAAACTATAAGATCATCTATCACTAGGCTAGAAAACCTTTTAAGACAAAAGGAAGATGGAACATTCAGCAAGCTCACTAAAAAAGAAGGTTTAAAGATACAACGCGACATCGATAGACTAGAAAAGTCTATCGGTGGAGTGACTGAAATGGGCGGCTTACCGGACGCTTTATTCATAATCGATGTTAAAAGAGAGTCTATTGCAGTGTCTGAGGCAAGTAAAATGGGTATCCCCATTGTGGCTATCGTGGACTCAAATAGTAATCCTGAAGGCATTGATTATGTAGTACCAGGTAATGATGATTCCATAAGATCAATTGCCCTTTTCACTGAAGCAGTTGCAGATGCTTGCTTGAAAGGCTCTGAGGCGGCTACTGGACTTAAGCAGGATGAACCTCAATCGGGACCTGCAATTGTTCGTAAAGTTGATACTAAAAAAACTACAGAAGAATCTCCAAAAAAAGACATCGAAGTGTCTGATTCAATATCAAATGAAGAAGCTGCTGATGAATCACAAGAGATACAAGAACCCTCAGATGATAAAGCAGCAAAACTAGACATCTCTGAAGAAGATAATAAAGAAGTAAAGGACGAGGAATAATTATGAGTGCTATTTCAGCTTCACAAGTTAAAGAATTAAGAGAAAAAACGGGTCTAGGTCTAATGGACTGTAAAAAAGCTTTGGAAGAAGCAAACGGAGATATAGATTTAGCAGTAGAAGAGTTAAGAAAAACTAGCGGTATAAAAGCAAGTAAAAAGTCAGGTAGGTCAGCTGCGGATGGTTTAATTGGTATTACCAATAAAGATAAGGATTTTTTTATGATTGAAGTGAATTGCGAAACTGATTTTGTTGCAAGAGATGACTCATATATAAATTTCGCGAAAGAAACTCTTGATATATATTCCAACAATCCATCGTATTCATTAGAGCAACTTTTAGAAAGTGGCATAGAAGATAATAGAGAAAAATTAGTTCAGAAGTTAGGTGAGAATATCGTTGTTAGAAGACTTGCTAAAAGTGATGAATCTTCTATTAGCGGTTCCTATTTACATAGTAATAATAAAATTGGATGTATTGTTTCTTTAGAGGGTGGAGACGAAGCTCTTGCAAATGATATTGCTATGCACGCTGCTGCAACTGATCCCATGGCAGTTTCTCCTTTGGATATACCAAAAGAGACAGTAGATAAAGAAAGAGAAATATTCAAAGCTCAATCAGAAGAGTCTGGTAAACCTCCAGAAATTATTGAAAAAATGATTGAAGGTAAAATATCAAAATTTTTAGCTGAAGTTAGTTTAACTGAGCAAGACTTTGTCAAAGACCCAAATGTTAAAATAAGTAAACTGTTAGCTGATAATAATGCTAGTATTTTGAGCTTTACAAGATATGAAGTCGGAGAGGGCATTGAGGTGGAAAAAGTAGATTTTGCTAGTGAAGTAATGTCTCAGCTCGAAGGATAAATGTTAAACGAAATTGTTGAAGATGCCGAGTTAGGCATGGAAAAGAGTTTGAATGCTTTAGACGCAGCATTCAAGAAGATCCGAACTGGAAGAGCAACACCATCCTTACTCGATAGTATTAAGGTAGATTATTACGATAAGCTTACTCCTCTAGCGCAAGTAGCTAGTATAAGCATAGAAGACGCAAAAACTTTAGCTATAGTTCCATGGGAGAAGGGTGTCGTGCAACAGATAGAAAAAGCAATCTCTGAATCTGATCTTGGATTAAATCCGGCAACATCAGGAGACACCATTCGGGTAATTTTGCCCGATCTTACAGAAGAAACCAGAAGGGATTTCATAAAAAAAGCAAAGGCTGAAGCAGAGAATGCAAAAGTATCAATAAGAAATGTAAGAAGGGAGGGTAATTCTCAATTAAAAGAATTCCTCAAAGAGAAGGAGATATCTCAAGATGAAGAAAGACAAGGAGAAGAATTAATCCAGAAATTAACGGATACTTTCGTAGAAAAAGTAGATTTAGCATTGAACTCTAAAGAAAAGGATCTCTTAGACTTCTAATTTTTAAAAATGGAAGGTAGTCAAACTGAAACCTTACCTAAACATGTTGCCATAATAATGGATGGCAATAACCGATGGGCTTCAGAGAAAAATCTCCCCGGGGTTGCAGGACATAAAAAAGGTGTTGAAAGGGCAAGAGAGTCAGTCGAATATGCTGTCCAAAGAGGTCTATCTACACTTACTTTATTTGCTTTTAGTAGCGAGAACTGGGGCAGATCATCAGAAGAAGTTAACTTGCTGATGCAGCTATTAAATACTGCTCTTCATGAAGAGGTGCCTAATCTAGTTAAAAATTCCGTCCAGCTAAGCTTTATAGGTGATTTGTCTCAATTTGATCAGGAGCTTATAGAGCAGATGAAAGAATCAGAAAGATTAACTTATTGCGATAACGAAAGAAAAAAATTGGATTTAGTTGTTGCTGCAAGTTATGGAGGAAGATGGGATATTGTCAACGCAATAAATAAACATCTCGATTCAGGATCAAATGAAGAACTTACTGAGGAAAGTTTTGATGAATTTCTATCGACATCAAAATTTACAGATCCTGATTTATGCATTAGAACTGGCAATGAACTTAGAATAAGTAATTTTTTGTTATGGCAATTAGCGTATTCTGAACTATATTTCCCAGATGTGCTTTGGCCTGACTTTGATGATCAACACTTCGATAACGCACTGAAAGAATTTTCAAAAAGATCAAGGCGTTTCGGAGACAAATCTAACTTTCAGTTGTAAAGATGCTTAAAGAAAGGTTTCTTAGTGCTTTTATAATAACAGTTGGAATCAGCCTTCTTATACTCTTTTTAAATAACCAATACTTAACATATCTTGTTGCCATAATCTCATCCATCTCTCTTTGGGAATTCTTGAAGGTAAGATTCACAGACGCTTACTCTCTTTTAGGAATAATCCTCTTCCTCATTTTGATGTTTGTTTCTTTTTCATCTTTCTTCGGTTATTTATTTATCACATTGAGTGTAATAACGTACTTTTTATCCTCAATTCTCATATTAAGTTTTCCTTTGAATAAGACTTTTCTAAAAATATCTATGGTTTGGAGTTTATTCGGATTTGTTATCCATCTTGGATTCTTTGCATCCTTAATTCAGATAATTTCTAACAATAATTTTCCAGTAACAGTTCTTGAGTTAGAAAGCGGTAAATATTTAATATTTTATATTGTTTTAATTGCTATTCTCATGGACTCTATTGCTTTCTTTGCTGGTAAAAGTCTTGGTAAAAGACCTTTTATAACAAATGTTAGCCCAAACAAGACTCTTGAGGGTTTTATGACAGCAATTATTGTTACTCCTCTTCTTTTATCGACCATATCTTTCTATATTTTCAATTTACCGTTCTTTTTGATCTTATGTATATTGCTAGTGGTTTCGTTATATTCTGTTTTAGGAGATGCGTTTGCTAGCATGATGAAGCGGGTAGTGGAAGTGAAGGATTATTCTAATTTGATTCCAGGACATGGCGGTCTCTTCGATCGTTTAGACAGCCATATTGCAACTTTTCCTTGTTTTGTTTTTTTATTGAATATAGTTTAGATATGAAAAATTTAGCTATTTTAGGTTCAACTGGCTCTGTTGGAAAATCAACTCTAGATGTCATAAGAGAAAATAAGCACAAATTTAAAATAGAATTACTCACAGCTCAAACTAATTTCCACCTTATGGCAGAACAGTGTAAAGAATTTACTCCAAAATTTGTTTATCTAGAAAATAAAGAAGCTCAAAAATCCTTTGTAGATCAACTAGGAACAAATAATTCTCAAGTGACTTTATTATCTGATGAGAAGGAATTAAACCAAATTATTGCCTCACAAGATTTAGAAATAGTTGTTGCTTCTATGGTTGGAATAGTGGGATTAAAGCCTGTATTTCACGCAATAAAGCATGGAAAGCATATTTTATTAGCAAACAAAGAGTCTTATGTTGTAGCCGGAGAAATTTTAAATAATTTATCTAAAAAAACCGGTGCTACAATTTTTCCAATAGACAGCGAGCATAGTGCAATTCATCAATGCTTGATGGGAGTTAAACATGAAGAATCAATATCACGGCTAATATTAACAGGATCGGGTGGTCCTTTTCTCAATAGAGACATCAACGACTTTAAGAATATAACTCCTAAAGAGGCAACCGCACATCCTATCTGGAATATGGGAGATAAGATCTCGGTTGATTCATCAACCATGATGAATAAATGCCTAGAAATAATAGAAGCTAAATGGTTATTTGGATTTGACGATATAGATGTGCTTATCCATCCAGAAGGTATCATTCATTCCTTGGTTGAGTTTAAAGATAAATCTCTGATAGCCCAACTCTCTATTCCAGATATGAAAATCCCAATAGCTTACGGTTTGGGTTTCCCTGAAAGAATCAATTCTGGATGTGATTCACTTGATTTTGAACAGATCAGCAATCTTTCTTTTGTAAAACCAGATTTAAAAAAATTTCCTTCATTAGTTCTTGCAAAGGGTTGTATTAATTCTGGCGGAACAAGCTTTTCTATTTTAAATGCTGCAAATGAAGAGTGTGTAGCTTCCTTTCTTGAAGGTAGAATAGGCTACTTAGATATACATAAAATTATTTCAGAAGTTTTGGATAAATCAGACATAAAGATGGTCGAAGAAATAGAAGATATTTTCGAAGCAGATATGCAATCTAGAGAGATGACTAAAGAACTTATAAATATAAATTAATGGACCTATTATTTACCATAATTTCCTTTATTTTTCTTATAAGCATCATTGTGGGTATTCATGAGCTTGGCCATTTCTTAACAGCAAGATTTTGTAATATTCATGTTCTGAAGTTTAAGATAGGCTTTGGTAAAGAATTATTTTCTTACAAGGATAAGAAAGATTGTACATATTCATTCGGGGTACTACCATTAGGTGGCTATGTACAAATGTTGGGTGAAAATAACCCTGTTCAAGAAGGATCTGAAGGATCTTTTGAAAATAAAAAATCTTATTTGCAGGCTTCTCTAGGAGAGAGAGCTGCAGTAACAGCAGCAGGTCCAATAGCTAATTTTCTCCTTGCTGCCTTTGTCTATTTTTATTTAGCACTAGTTGGCACGACCCAACTTTCATCTTTAATCGGTGAGGTTATTCCTGAGAGTCTCTCTGAAGAATATGGCATTTCAGTTAATGACAAGATAGTTCAGATAGATAACGAAACGGTCACGGTATTTAATGATATAAATCTTATACTTTCGAAGAGGGTCGGAGATACTGGAGTTATTAATATTAAATATACTAGAGAAGGTAAGGAGAGAACAGCTTTGTTACCAATAAACGATTGGCTGACGAATAATGATCAAATTGCTCCAAGTCAAGCCTTAGGACTTCAGCCATTTCTTCCTCCGATAGTCGGTAAACTTCAAGAAGATGGCCCTGCACTTAAGTACGGTATAAAAGAAGGAGACTTGATACAGGCCATTAATGGTAAAGATGTTTCAACTTGGCAAGAATTATCGAGAATTCTTAGCCTTTTGCCTAATCAGCTTATTGAGATTAAAGTACTGAGAGGTCAAGAATCGAAAATACTGATGCTTGAGAGCTCTAGTTTTATTGATGAGACAGGAGTTCAAAAGGGCAGGATAGGTATACTTGCTTCTAATAATTTTAATAATTGGCCTGCAGATTTTGTGGTTGAAAAAAAAGAAAACTTCTTTCCAGCCTTATTAGTTGGTATTGAGGACACTTACAGATATACAATTTTGATTATTACTTCAATAGGTAAGATGTTAAGCGGATCAATCTCAGCTGATAACCTTGGAGGTCCAATACAGATTTCAGTCCTTGCGGGATCTGCTGCTAAAGCAGGCTATGTTACTTTTTTATCAATGGTGGCATTATTGAGTATCAATCTGGGATTATTGAATCTTTTGCCAATACCCATATTAGATGGTGGGCAATTGCTAATGATTGCCATAGAAAAAGTTAAAGGGTCACCCATTTCTGAAATTGTAATTGAATATTCCATGCGAATTGGATTAGTTCTCGTTGTAAGTTTGATGATATTTGCCTTTGCAAATGATATTGCAAGGTTGATCTAGTTATGAAGATACATATTAAAGTATTTTTTATCCTACTTTTAGCTGGTCTTTTTCAAGTCCAAAATATCAGCTCCGAAGAAGAGTGGGTTGTCAGTGATATTAGAATCAGCGGTTTGCAGCGAGTGTCAGCAGGAAGTGTATTTAATGTTATGCCAATTGCTGTTGGTGATACTGTCAATGTTTACGACCTCCAAACAACTGCAAAGACGATATTTAAGACAGGACAATTTGATGATATTCAACTCGGTCGAGAGGCGAATACTTTAATAATAAGTTTGGTAGAAAGACCTTCAATAGCATCTATAGACCTTGACGGAAACAAGGCTTTGAAAACTGAAGATCTGCTAAAAGGATTAGATGACGCAGGACTTTCAGAGGGGCAAGTTTTTAAACGTTCAATTGTAAATAGTTTAGCATTAGAAATTCAAAGGCAGTATGTTTCTCAAGGTCGTTACGGCGCGAAGGTTGAAGTAACTAGTGAGGATGAGCCTAGAAACAGGGTGTCTTTAAATATTGAAATAGATGAGGGAGAAGTAGCTGAGATTAAAACTATAAATGTAATAGGTAATCTATCCTTCTCTGATGAAGATATTTTACAGGATTTTGAGCTAACCACCGGTGGATGGTTCTCTTTTTTTACAAATGATAATCGATATTCAAGAGAGAAATTAAAGGGTGATATTGAATCACTCGAGTCATTTTACAAAAATAGAGGCTATGTTGAATTTAGTTTAGAAAGTTCTCAAGTCAGCGTTTCGCCAGATAAATCAGGCGTTTTTATTACACTTAATATTTCCGAAGGAACAACTTATGATGTTAATGAAATCAAGATAGTTGGAGACCTACCCATTGAAGAAGAAGTTCTTAAATCGCTTATATTGATTAAAAAAGGAGAGCGTTTTAATCAGTTTTTAGTTACAGAAACAGAAGAGATTTTTAAAAATATACTAGGTAATGAAGGCTATAGTTTTGCTGAAGTACGCGGTGTCCCTGATGTAAATGAAGATTCAGGAAATGTAGATTTAACATTTTATGTAGATTCTCAACAAAGAACGTACGTTAGACGTATTATTTTTAAAGGAAATAAGAGGACGCATGACGTAGTGCTAAGAAGAGAAATGAGACAAATGGAAGGTGCCTGGGCATCCAATAATCTTATAGAAAATTCAAAGTTAAGACTCGAGAGGTTAGGATTCTTTAAAGAAGTTGAGTCAGAGACTATACCTGTTCCTGGAGTGAATGATCAGATCGATGTTGAGTTCACAGTTGAAGAGGAATTTTCAGGATCAATTGGAGGTAGTTTAGGATATGGAGCCTATGGCTTAGTTCTAGGCCTCAATTACAATGAAAATAATGCTTTTGGAACAGGGCGAGCAATTGGCATAGGTATTAATGATAGCACCTGGCAACGTAGCTATTCTTTCAGCTATGGAGAGCCATATTTTAATATAGATGGAGTTAGCAGAGGTTATAGTGCCTATTTTAGAGAGTCTGACTATGGTCAATTTAATATTGCAAGTTATACATCTGATTCATTTGGTGCAGGCATACAATTTGGTCTGCCAATAAGCGATATTGAGCGAATAGGGCTCAACTTAAATTATGATAATACAAGTATAGATACTGGTTCTACACCAGCATCGCAGATTCTAGCTTTTACCCAATCTGAAGGTACTAAATTTGAAGTATTTAAGACCCAATTCATCTGGTCAAGAGTTACCTTGAATAGGGGGTTATTTCCAACCGCGGGCCAATCTCAATCTTTCGCTCTGCAAGTTGCTGTTCCAGGGAGTTCCTTGACATACTCTAAGCTAACCTACAGACATAAATATTTTCGACCAATTTTTGATGGAAGATTTGTACTAGGATTTAGAGGTGAGCTTGGAGTATTAGAGGCTTATGGAGATACAGAAGTAGCCCCTTTCTTTGAGCATTATTATTCTGGTGGAATTAGTTCAGTAAGAGGCTTCAAGCAAAATACCCTTGGTCCCAGAGCTATACCCTCACAGTTTTACCTAGATAATGAAGGTAATCCTATAATTGGTGACGATGGCAATCCGATTGCAAATCCCTACTCATATTACAGAGATGATAGGTCAATAGGAGGAGCTTACTTAGTAGAAGGCGGATTCGATTTTATATTTAAGCTACCCTTCATTGAGGACCAAAGATCAATGCGTAGCTCTTTCTTTGTGGATATCGGAAATGTATTTTCAAAGGACTGTGGATTCGATCAATCTAACGTAAATTGTAGCGAACTAGACTTAGGGGAGTTGAGGTATTCTTATGGAGTTGGAGTGACTTGGATAACTCAGTTGGGTCCAATGTCTCTTGCTATTGCTGCTCCTTCGAACGAAGGCCCTTTAGATGAAACAGAAAATTTTCAATTTGAAATCGGAACACAATTTTAAATTCTCTTAATGCTACTAAATTAGCTTACAAAACTGTAGAATTCGACGACAGGTTACTTAATGGGAAAAACTATGAAATTTTTTAAAACTTTATTTACCGTACTTACGGCATCCTTTTTTACTTTTACTCTTCAGTCGGCTGATTTAAATATAGCCACTCTAGATCCCCAAGCAGCTTTATTTAGTACTAATGTTGCAAAAAAAGAGCTTGAAGAATTAGAAAATTCAGACGAATGGAAAGAAGTTGTTGAAGAACTTCAAGCGAAAGCAACTGAGGCTAGAGAGATCCAAGAAAGAACTCAAAAGGATGGTCCAACAATGTCTGATGAAGAAAAACAAGAGGCAGCTCAGAAATTTCAGTCTCTCCAGCAAGATATTAATTTTTTAAGAGAAAAAACTAATCAATTTAGGAATCAAACTCTTCAATTGCTTTCTCAAGAACAGGCAGAAAAATTTCAAGTCATCGTCACTGAATTAATTAGAGCAAAAGGAATAACACTCTTAATAAACAGTGGAGCTCAACAGCAAATACTTCTTCATGCAGATCAAAGCTATGATATTACTCAAGAAGTAATCGATGCTATGAATGAAAAAGAAGATTAATTTTTCGTGTCTTCCCTAAAAAGCTTTAAGTTATCGCAACTTGCTGAAATCCTTGGAGCAGAACTGGAAGGTGATCCTTCTAAAGAAATAATTGGAATAAATACCCTTGAAACGTCTTTAGAACAAGAAATTTCTTTTATTGCCAGAGAGTCCTATTTAACAAAATTATCTACTACTAAGGCCGGTGCAGTTATTTGCAGCACTGATTACTCTGAATTTTTCACAGGCAATAAATTAATATGTGAAAATCCTTATTTAACTTACGCCAGATGTACTGAGCTCTTCAAGGACAAACCTTCTATCAAAACTGGAATTTCTAGCTTAGCGGCCATTGAAGATACGGCAATAATTTCTGACACTGCTTCAATAGGAAATTTTGTGACAGTATCAGAAAATGCTGTTATAGAAGACGAGGTTGTATTAATGCCTGGAGTTTTTATTGGCGAAGGCTGCAGAATTGGGAAGGGCTCAGTAATATACGCGAACGTATCAATATATGATTCCGTGAATATTGGCGAAGAATGCATTCTGCATTCGGGAGTAGTAGTTGGCTCAGATGGCTTAGGCTTTGCCAAAGATAACCGCTCATGGATAAAGGTTGAGCACTTAGGAAAAGTGATAATTGGAGCTAATGTTGAAATTGGTTCAAATAGTACAATTGACAGAGGATCAATCGGCAACACTCTGATCGGAGATAATGTAAAAATAGATAATCAAGTTCATATAGCCCATAATGTAGTTATTGGTTCTGGTACTGCTATTGCAGGTAACAGTGCAATTGCAGGGAGTACAAAAATTGGAAAGAATTGTACACTCGCAGGATGTTCTGCCATTGTTGATAACATCGAGATCGTAGATGAGGTGCACATTACAGCAATGTCATTGATTACAAAATCTATAAAACAGAGCGGTTATTACTCGTCAGGTACACCATTTATGAAAAACTCTGACTGGAAAAAAAATGCAGTTGCCTTTAAAAGACTTCACGGATTAATTAAAAAGTAAAATTATGGAAGTAGAAATAAATATAGAAGAAATTCAAGAGTTTTTGCCTCACAGATATCCCATGCTTCTTGTGGATAGAGTTACACATATGGTGCTTGGTGAATCTATTAAAGCTTATAAGAATATTACTACTAATGAGCCTTTTTTTATGGGGCATTTTCCTGGAAAACAGGTCATGCCTGGTGTTTTGATTGTAGAAGCAATGGCTCAAACTTCGGGTATCCTGGGTTTCAAAACAATGGATAAAAAGCCTGAAGATGGCTCAATATACTACTTTGTAGGAGCTGATGATTTAAGATTTAAAAGGCCTGCAATTCCTGGCGATAAACTCATTCTGAATTCAAAGGTAATAACTAATAAGAAAGGAATTTGGAAGTTTGATTGTTCGGCAACTGTGGAGAATGAGCTTGTAGCAAAGGCTATGATACTTTGTGCTGATAGACCAAAATAATCATGATTCACCCTTCTTCAATAGTTGATGATTCTGCCAAAATTGATAATTCAGTAGAAATTGGACCTTTTTGTCTTATCGGTCCGGAGGTGGAAATAGACGCAGGAACCAAAATTGAGTCTCATGTTATTTTGAAAGGACCAGCAAAGATAGGAAAAGGAAATCACATATTTCAGTTTTCTACTTTAGGTGATGGAAGTCCAGATAAGAAATATAAGAATGAGCCTACTACCCTAGTAATTGGAGATGATAATATCATTAGGGAGGGTGTAACTATTCACAGAGGCACCATTCAAGATAGGGGTGAAACTCTTATCGGCGATAGAAATCTTATTATGGCCTATTCTCACATAGCACATGACTGTGTTTTAGAAAATGATATTGTTCTAACTAATCAGGCTGCGCTAGCTGGCTCTGTTCATGTTGGAGATGGTGCAATACTTGGAGGTTATGCCATAGTTCATCAATTTTGCTCTATTGGTAGTTATAGTTTTTGTGCAATGGGAAGCGCAGTAAATAAGGACATACCTGCATATGTGAAAGTCAGAGGTAATCCAGCTAAACCCTTTGGAATAAACGTAACAGGAATAAAAAGAATCGGTTATTCTAAAGAAACTATAGAAGCTTTAAGATCTGCTTATAGATCAATTTATAGAAAGAAACTTACAGTCGATGAGGCTGTAAAGGATCTTGATTCTTTAAGAGAAGATTTTAAAGAAGTAGATATATTCTTAAGTTCAATTGAAGACTCTAAGAGAGGCATATCTCGTTGATGGGGAATACCCTAGAAAAAACTCCTTTAAAGATCGCAATAGTAGCAGGTGAAAGGTCAGGTGATGAATTAGGCGCACCTCTGATGAAATCCTTAAAATCGATCAATCCTTCAATTGAATTTATAGGAGTTGGGGGTTCGAAGATGACAGCTGAAGGACTTGAATCTTACTTTGATATGCGTGAGATATCCGTAATGGGTATTATTGAACCTTTGTTAAACTTAAGAAAATTATTAAGACTTAGAAAGGGTTTAAAAAAGTATTTGCTACAACAAAATCCCGACATTTTTATTGGCATTGACTCACCTGACTTCAATCTTTCAGTTGCAAATTTTTTGAAAAAGAATCTTCAAATCAAGACAATACAATACGTCAGTCCTTCAGTTTGGGCATGGCGAAAAGGTCGAATAAAATCTATGGAGAGATCAATAGATTCTGTTTTAACCCTTTTTCCTTTTGAAGAGACTGCTTATTCCAATTCCAGGATTAAGACTTGTTATGTAGGACACCCTTTATCTTACAAAATTGATATTACTAATACGGAAATAGAATCCAAAGTTCAAAATAGTATTGCGTTATTACCAGGAAGCAGGAAGTCAGAGATCTTACTAATGGGTGATTTAATGATTAAGGCAGCAAAGAAACTGAAGCTTATGAATCCAAACTACCAATTTTTTATGCCATTATCAGATTCATCTCATCTAGGCCTTTTTAAGGAGGATATGGAAGATTTCGTTCATATTTCATATGAAAATTCTCAAGATATTTTAAAGAAATCTTCTATGGCAATTATTACATCTGGAACAGCAACCTTAGAGGCCGCCTTATCATTCACTCCTTGTATAGCTGTATATAAGACTAATTGGTTGTCTTATTTATTAATTAAACCTTTACTTCAAATTGACTCTTTTTCGTTACCAAATTTAATTTCAGGTAAGAAAATTTTACCTGAGCTATTGCAGTCTGAAGTAACTATAGAAAAGATAATCTCTTCAGTAAATCTACTACAGGATAGAGGCTTTGAATTCTATAGAAACGAGTTTAATTGTATAAAAGAAAAGCTAAAGGCTGGGGGAGCAGATAAGGCGTCTGTTGAGGTTTTAAAGTTATTAAATTGATTGAAGCTGGAGTTGATGAAGCAGGAAGGGGCTCCATAGCTGGTCCGGTTTTTGCTGCAGCAGTTATATTAGGCAAGAAACATTCAATATCAAATCTAAATGACTCAAAAAAGATTTCTGAGAAAAGAAGGGAACTGATAGCAGAAGATATAAAAGTTCATGCTATTTCATGGTCCATAGGAATGAGTACAGCTAAAGAGATCGATGATATTAATATTCTCAGAGCATCTTTATTAGCTATGAGGAGAGCCATAGATGGTTTGGATGTGAGACCCGAACTTTTATCTGTCGATGGCCAGTTTTCACCTGAAACGGATTTGAAAGTACGGACTATAATCAAAGGAGACCAGTCAAATGAGAATATTATGGCGGCTTCAATCCTTGCTAAAGTTTATAGAGATAATTATATGAAAGAATTAGATAAGTCCGTTCCAGAATATGGCTTTAAACAACACAAAGGTTATCCTACAAAGATGCACCTAGAAGCATTAGAATCATATGGTATAACTTTAGAACATAGGTTAAGTTTTAAACCTGTTAGAAATATTAATGAGTCAATTAAATAATTTAGATTTTGTTCATCTTCATGTCCATTCGGAATACTCTTTAGTTGATGGAATCATAAGAGTTGATGAATTACTAGATCATTCTGTTGGTCTTGGATATCACTCTGTTGCTTTGACAGATTTAACTAATCTCTTTGGATTAATTGAATTTTATAGATCTGCAAGAAGTAAGGGCATTAAACCTATTGTAGGTTCGGAGATTAATGTAGCAAAAGATAAAGACTCAATTTCAGCTCCTATTGTGCTTTTAGCTAGGAATAAACAAGGCTACATAAATTTAACAAAGTTAGTTTCTAAAGCTTATGTTGAAGGTCAAGTAAATGGCGATCCTATTGTTCTTTTTAATTGGCTTGAAGAATTTTCAGAAGGAATAATCGCTTTATCGGGAGGTATGGAGGGACATATTGGGAATTCAATTTTGGCAGGAAATAAGCAATTGTCGGAGTCTCGTATAGATTTCTTTAAAAAGATTTATATGGATAATTTTTTTATTGAAGTTCAAAGAACAGGCAAGCCTAACGAAAAAGAATACAATGAAGCAGTATTGCAGTTTGCTTCAAAAATGGAGATTCCTGTTGTTGCAACCAATAATGTAAGGTTTTTAGAAGCGGTTGATCCTGATATTTCTCCTTCTGATTTTGAAGCTCATGAGGCGAGAGTTTGTATTCAAAGAGGGGATGTTCTGGATGATCCAAGAAGACCTAAAAATTATACCGAAGAGCAATACTTAAGAAGTAAAGAGGAGATGTTTGACCTATTTTCTGATATACCTGAAGCACTCATTAATACGGTAAAAATCGCAGAAAAATGTAATATCGACTTGGAGTTAGGAAAATTTTATCTCCCTGATTTTGAAGTTCCAAATAGCTATTCTAGAGAAGAATTCTTAAGAAAAATTTCAAATGAAGGTCTACTCAAAAGAATAAATGAACTTAAAGGGTCTGCCGATTCTTATGAACTGGATGAACATACTTATATAAAAAGACTAGAATACGAATTAGATATGATCTGTAAGCTAGATTTCGCAGGTTATTTTTTAATCGTAGCTGATTTTGTGAATTGGGCTCAAAAGAATGATATCCCTGTTGGTCCTGGCAGAGGTTCTGGCGCTGGGTCTATAGTCGCCTATGCCTTAGGCATAACCGCTATAGATCCTATCAAATATGATCTTTTATTTGAGAGATTTCTTAATCCAGAACGAGTAAGTAATCCTGATTTCGATATAGATTTTTGCATTGAGGGTAGAGACAAAGTTCTAGAATATGTCACAAACAAATATGGTAAAGATTCAGTAGCACAGATAAGTACAAGAGGAACAATGGCAGCAAGGGCTGTATTACGTGATGTAGTTCGAGTATTGGGTAAGCCTTATGGATTTGGCGATAGACTTGCAAAAGCAATACCAGATGTTTTAGGAATAAGTCTTGAAGAGGCATATAAGGATAAGCAATTCAAAGAGATTATCGATGAGTCAGATGAATCAAAAGAAGTTTTTGATATGGCACTTAAGTTGGAAGGTTTATCAAGGAGTGTTGGAACTCATGCCGCTGGAGTAGTTATAGCGCCAACAGCTTTGACAGATTTTACACCTCTTTTTTTAGATTCTGATAAAGGAACAGTTGCATCACAATTTGATATGGGCGACGTTGAGTCTGCAGGCTTAGTTAAATTTGATTTTCTTGGTCTAAAAACTCTTACCATAATAGATCAATCTGTAAGACGAATTAATGCAAAGGCAAAAAGCGAGCGAGATCATATAAATATTGATAATTTATCGTTGAAAGATTCGGAAACTTTCGAACTACTTCAAAGAGGGGAAACTACCGGTATATTTCAACTTGAATCAAGAGGTATGAGGGACTATTTGAAACAATTAGTCCCTAATGATTTTGAAGACATTGTAAGCATGAACGCTTTGTACCGTCCAGGCGCCTTGGGTATGAACATGGTAGATTCTTATATAAATAGAAAGCATGGTAGGGAAGAAGTTACCTATGGTCATGAATCAGTAAAAAAAATACTTAGTACTACCTATGGAGTAATAGTCTATCAAGAACAGGTAATGCAGATAGCTCAGGAACTTTCAGGTTTTTCTCTCGGCCAAGCAGATATCTTGCGAAGGGCAATGGGGAAAAAGAAGAAAGAAGAAATGGAAAGTCTGCGGTCCACATTTATAAACGGAGCAGTTAAGAAAGATGTAAACGAGAGATATGCTGCAAATTTATTTGACCAAATAGAGCAATTTGCGGGTTACGGTTTCAATCGATCTCATTCCGTAGGTTATGCACTTATTGCCTATCAAACTGCATGGCTGAAAACTCATTTTCCTGCTGAATTTATGGCTTCAGTCTTATCATGTGATTTAGGAAATACAGATAATATTCAATTATTCGTAGATGATTGCAGAAACATAGGATTATCAATTGAGAAACCTGATATAAATAGAAGTTCATATAGATTTGAAGACTTAGATTCAAGAACAATCTTATATGGTTTGGGTGCAATCAAAGGTATAGGTGAATCTTTAGTAGAACAAATTATTTCTCAACGCAATATTGAACAATTCAAAGATATGCATGATTTCTGTATGAGAATTGGATCTAATAGAATTAATAGAAGAATTTTAACAACATTAATTGGGTCTGGTGCCATGGACTCTTTCGGAAAGAGAGAAGATCTTTTCAGAAGAATTGATTCTTATCTTAAGAATGCAGAACAGGCTTCTGAGAGGAATAAGAGTAATATTCAAGATCTTTTTGGGGGAGAAATTATTTCTCCTGCAGAGGATATTGTTAACGATGACATAGAATTTGATGAAGTATCATCTGAATGGAGTGCTTTAGGTTTTTATTTAGATTCTCATCCTCTAGAAAGTAAAAAGAAAGAGGTTAGGAATATGTGTGGTTTTTTTATTTCTGAACTTCAATCCGAAGAACACATGCAAAGAATTGCAGGATGTTTAATGCAGTTTAATGTGAGACAGGGCAAAAGAGGTAGATTTGCTTTCGCAACATTAGATGATGGTTCTTCAAAAATAGAAGTCTCCATCTGGCCAGATGTGTTTGAAAAATATAGGAGCTTGCTAAAAAAAGGACAGGTTTTGGTTGTTGAAGGCATGATCGAGAAGGATGAATATTCTAACTTTGCAAAATACAAAATGATCGCCGATAAGATTTTAACTTTTGATCAAGCTCGTCATGAGTATGTAAAGAACATTAAAATTGATATTGAAAATAACGATATCAGCTCAGAAGACGTGATTAATTCTTTAAAATTAATTGCAAATAGCAAAGAAGGTAATCAAGTTCTAATATCTTACAAGGGAGAGTCAGCAGTAGCAGATATTGCTCTACCAAGTGATTTCTCAGTGAGACTTGATGATTCTTCAATAAAGGCCTTGGGCAAACGTTTTGGACCAGAAAATGTTAAGTTCGTTTATCATAGCCAATATCACATAAATTAATAATCCTAAATGCTAAAAAGTTATCTTGATTTTGAACAACCTATTGCTGATCTTGAACAACAAGTTATAGATCTAAAAGATTCTGATTTAGATGACGAGTTAATAAAGAAAGAAGTTATTAGACTCAATGAGTCTATCTTGAAGACTACCGAAAAAATTTACTCTAACTTAAGTCCTTGGCAAAATGTTCAAGTTGCTAGACATCCGGAAAGGCCTCATTTCTTAGACTATATCGAAAGAATTTCTGATGAATTTGATGAACTTCATGGTGATAGGCATTTCTCAGACGATAGAGCAGTCATAGGTGGGATTGGGTCTATCGGTGAATATAAAGTAATGTTTATAGGGCATGAAAAGGGCAGGTCGACTGAAGAAAAGATTCTACATAATTTTGGAATGTCTCAACCGGAAGGTTACCGAAAAGCTTGTAGGTTAATGGAGTTAGCAGAGCGGTTCTCGCTTCCAATAATTACTCTTGTTGATACACCTGGAGCCTATCCAGGCATTGATAGCGAAGAAAGAGGTCAAAGCGAGGCAATAGCTCACAACTTGAGGGTTATGTCTTCATTAAAAACTCCAATTATTGTGAATGTTGTAGGTGAGGGTGGATCTGGTGGAGCTCTCGCTTTAGGTGTAGGAGATCATATATCTATGCTTGAGCATTCTACCTATTCAGTAGCATCGCCTGAAGCTTGCGCAAGCATTGTTTGGAGAGACTCCACTAAAGCAGATCTCGCTGCAGAGGCTATGAAATTAGATGCGGAAAGTGTCTATGATTTGGGTTTGATAGATGAAGTTATTCCGGAACCTTTGGGTGGTGCACATAGAAGTTTTGACCAGGCATCATCGAATTTATATAAAGTTTTAATCAAAAACTTAGATGACTTAACTAGTATGTCTATCGACTCGCTTCTCGATAGGAGATACAAAAGGTTAATGAGTTATGGATCTATTTAATGGTACATTTTACTTTAAATAATAAAATTCTGAATGATTTTAATAAATTAGGTATTGCTTTTTCAGGAGGTCTTGACTCGTCTGTCCTTCTTAAACTTATTTCAGAACAAGACATACAAAAAGACAGGATTACAGCCCTTCACGTAAATCATGGTATCAACAATGATTCAGATAAGTGGGAAGAATTCTGTGCTCAAATTGCAGCTGGATTGGGTGTTAATTTTAAGTCCTGGAAACTCAAAGATTTAGATAAAATCTCAGAAGACATCTTAAGAAATAAACGGCACGAAGTATTTAAAAGCTGGGCAGATCACAATGATTTAATTATTACGGGTCATCATTTAGATGATCACATTGAGACAGTTTTATTTAGAATTTTTAGGGGAACGGGCATTAAAGGTCTAGAAGGAATTAAAGAAATTTCTAAAGTTCGGGGCATGAACTTTTATAGACCCTTTTTGGAAAATAAAAAAAAGGAAATACTCAAATACGCCCAAGAACGAAATCTTAGTTGGATTGAAGACGACTCTAATAGAGAATCTAAATTTTCTAGAAATATGATTAGAAATGAATTGATGCCAAAAATTATTTCTCGATGGCCTACTATCGGTAAATCAATAGGTAAGCTTTCAGCAGAGGCCAAATGGAATCAAAAGATACTTACAGAAGTCGCTAGAGAGGATTTAGATAGTATTGATGCAAGCAAAGATAAGATAAATATGAAAAGATTGAAATCTTTATCTTATGAGAGGCAGAAAAATGCAATAGTTTTTTGGCTAAATAACGAAAATGATTTTTATGTTTCTTCTAAATTTATTTTTCAGATCTTATCATCTATCTCAGAGCCATCTCCAGAATCTAGTTGTTTTATTATTCATTCAGACTCACTAAACACTGAAATAAGAATTATTGTATCTTCAAAAGAGATAAGAATATTAGATCAAGGTTCAGTAAGACCTTTACCGGAAAATTTAAGAGTCAATTGGGATTTAAAAAAATCCATAAAAATTCCTTCTGGAGAACTTTCAACTCAAGAGTCCTATGGAAAAGGATTGGATAAAAAATATCTCAGAGATGATGTAATTATTAAGGCTAGAGTTGGAGGAGAGAGATGTAAGCCTTTTGGAAGAGACAAGAGTCAAAAAATAAAGAATCTATTTCAAGAATTTGAGATACCAGATTGGAAAAGGGATTCTATCCCATTAATCTACATAAACGGTCAGATAGCTGCAGTGGGAGATTTATGGGTTTGTGATGAATTTCATACTAATTTAGATGAGAGTGGTATTTCTATAGTGTGGAATGATAGTGTAAACAAATAGGGAGTAATTATGAATTTAGATACAGTAATTTATGAAAAAAGAGGAGCTGTTGCATTGATCAAGTTTAATCGGCCTGAAGTAAGGAATGCATTTAATGCTAAGATGACTGAGGATATTCTTAAAGCATTGATAGAGGCTAAATTGGATAGTGATATCCGAGTTTTAGTGTTGACTGGTGAAGGGCTAAGCTTTTCAGCGGGTGCAGATCTCTCTGCAAGAGATAATAAGTGGTCAGATACCGAAGCTGCTTTAGTTGAAGGGTACTTACCAAGTCTGCAAGAAATAATGACATTACCTAAACCTGTCATATCTGCGGTAAACGGTGCTGCAGCAGGCATAGGAAGTGCTTACGCAATGGCTTGTGATTTAACCATCATGTCTGAAGAAGCTTATATACTTCAAGCTTTCAGTAATATTGGTCTAATTCCTGATGGAGGAGCTAATTGGTTTTTAACCAATACAGTTGGTTATAAACTTGCATATCAAATTGCAATAGAGGGCGAAAGAATAGACTCTAGTAGATGTTTAGAATTAGGGTTAATAAATAAAATAGTTCCTGGTGAAGCTTTACTAGACGAGGCACTGTCATGGGCAGATAGATTGAGTCTTCGGTCTTCTCAATCTTTAAAACTTACGAAACAGATAATGAGAAAGGCTTTAGACACGACTTATAGCGATATTTATGACCTTGAGGCTAAAACCCAAAATACACTTACAGGTTCAGAAGACAATATTGAGGGAGTCACAGCTTTTATGGAAAAGAGACAACCTAACTTTAAATAAAAATTTATTTGTTCTGACTTTCAAGTTCCATCCTAAGCTCTTTGTGTTTCTGCTTAGTAAGAGGGTAATACCAAGTTAGAAATAAAGCAGGTAGGAAAAATATGGCACAACCAAGGCAATAATAAATTCTTAAAGCTAGCATCGCATCGTCTGAATTTTTTATTCCAGGTACAAATCCAGAGAAGTCTACTAATATAGCCGCAGCCCAAACGGCTATCATTGCAGATACTTTAGCTATCATTCCATTCAATGCAAAGAATGTTCCAGCACGTCTCCCTCCAGTTTTTAAAGAATCTAGGTCAACTACATCTGCCAACATAGAGGCGGGGAGGAATTGAAGGCCACCAAAACAGAATCCTTTGAGAAGAAAAAGGATATGAAATTGAGAGAAATCGCCTCTTTCAAGAAAAAAACATAAGAAACTAACTGTTCCGGTGCCTACAAGAGTTATACAAAAAGCCTTATGCTTACCTAAAGTTTTACCGAGCCAAAGCCAGAAAGGAATTCCTATCAATCCCGCAATAAAGTATCTTGCATAAGAGGCACCAACAGTCTCGATTCCAATCACATCTCTTACAAACCAGAGAGATAAAGTATTTCTAAATGACTCTCCTGCAATCACTAAGAAAATGATTAATAAGATTCTTACTAGTAAAGGATTTTCGGCAGCATATTTTAGTCCTTCAAATAAAGGAATCTTTTTTTCTACCTTCGGCATAGGATCTGGCACTTTCCAAATTGCCCACGCTGCAAAGATCGGCAGCAACAGAACAATACCAATCCCCATACTTGCCAATATATCTGACATTTTTCCCGAAGTAGAAAAATCTTGAAAAATAAAAATTGCTGCAAGCATCCTCTTTAGTGATTCCAGGAATCCTATTCCCTGTCCTGAGACTTCAATAGCAAGAGGTATAAGGGCAGAAATCAACAAACCAATTAAAGTCCATCCCTCTCTACCGCTGACAACTCTTGATCTCTGATGATAGTCAGTTGATATTTCAGCACCCCATGCACCATAAGGAATATTAATTATGGTTGAACCTAAATACATAAGCATCATCCAAATTACAAAATAGGCAATTGAGACTTCTGAGTCAGGGATGAATAACTTGTAAATAGCCAACATCATCAAAGGTACGCCTAATATAATCCAAGGCTTTCTTCTTCCTATTGAAGTCCTAGTAGAATCACCTAACTGCCCAAGAATTGGATCAGTAATTACATCTGTGAACCTTGCAATTAAAAGGAGATTGGCAATGATATAAAGAGGGATGCCTACAACTTCAGAATAAAAGGGAATTAGCCAGATTGCTATTGGATAGCCAATCATTGCTAAAGGCGTTGCAAGCCCTCCATAAGCTAATATTGTATTTCGCTGAACTGTCGCAGTACGCATGGACTCCCCTAGAAATAATAAATTTCAAGCTCATATTATAGTTTTGAGCTATTAAGACAATCTATTTAGGCCGCTAATTACAGAGAGTAATCCAGCAATAACAGTATTTTGATGCATACCAACTCCCCATACAGATTTGTTTCCTAGTACTAATTCAGAATATGCAACTGCTTTAGCATCTGAGCCGGAACTGATGGCATGTTGATGATAATCAGATATCTTAATTTCAAGATTGAAGCTCTTTTTGATGGCATCTATCATCGCATCTATTGGACCATTCCCACAGCCCATTATACTAACGATATCTGTATTATGTTTTAGTCCTATCGTTATTTCATCAGATTGCGTGCCATCTTTGTTGGAACTTGAATTTATATGATGCTCAATGAATTCGTAGCTTCCTGAGCTATTAAGATAAGTTTCTTGGAAGTTATCCCAAATGTCTGAAGGAGAGATTTCTTTTCCAGATTCGTCTGCAATTTTTTGTATCACTTGACTAAACTCAATCTGTAACCTCCTCGGCATACTTAATCCATGATCTTTCTCAAGAAGATAAGCAACACCTCCTTTACCAGATTGACTATTTATTCTTATTACTGCCTCATAAGATCTTCCTACATCACTTGGATCAATTGGAAGATAGGGTACTTCCCAAAGCTCTTGATTGGAATTTCTTAATTCTGCAAGACCTTTCTTTATTGCGTCTTGGTGAGAGCCAGAAAAGGCTGTAAAGACAAGATCACCTGCATAAGGATGTCTTGGATGGACTGGCAATTGATTGCAATATTCTGCCTCTCTCATTATTGGATTTATATTAGAAAAATCTAGATGAGGATCAACACCTTGTGTAAGCATGTTTAAAGCCAGGGTAACTAAATCAACATTACCCGTTCTTTCTCCATTTCCAAAAAGTGTCCCTTCTATCCTATCAGCACCAGCCATAACCCCTAGTTCAGTAGCTGCCACAGCAGTTCCTCTATCATTATGTGGATGAAGACTAACTATTACATTTTCTCTATCCTGTAGATTTCTACACATCCATTCTATTTGATCTGCATAAGTATTTGGAGAAGCCATCTCCACTGTGGCAGGTAGATTCATGATTGTCTTCTTTTGATCATTCGGTTGCCAAATTTCATTGACCGCATTACACACCTCAACCGCATAAGGGAGTTCTGTTCCAGTAAAGCTCTCTGGACTATATTCAAAAGACCAATCAGTTTCATCATATTGTTCTGACTCTTCTTTTACCCACTTAGCACCATCAGTTGCAATTTTCTTAATACCTGCTTCATCGCTCTTAAAAACAACTTTACGCTGTAAAGTGGAGGTAGAATTGTAGACATGAACAATAGCCTTTTTTGCTCCCTCTAAAGCCTCAAACGTTTTTTTAATTAACTCAGGCCTGGCTTGAGTTAAGGCCTGGATAGTTACATCATTTGGTATAAGATTTTCCGTAATTATTTTTCTGACAAAATCGAAGTCTGTTTGAGACGCGGAGGGGAAACCTACTTCAATCTCTTTGAAACCAATTTCAATTAAGAGACTAAACATCCTAAGCTTTCTTTCTTCACCCATGGGCTCTATAAGAGCTTGATTACCGTCCCTTAAGTCTACACTGCACCACATAGGTGATTGAGTAATTGTATTTGAAGGCCAAGTTCTATTATCTATATCAATAGACTTGAATGGTCGATATTTAGAAGCTGAATCATTAATTATTTTAGTCAATTTGTATCTCCAGAATATTTTAATTATTGAGATTGGTGCTTAAAGCACGAAGTAATGCCCGGTTAACTCTTAAAAAAAGAGACCGGGATAATCAGTCGTAGCTGAATAATTTTTTTAGCGACTAAAATCATCGACGCTAGCTTATATTTGCGAGCAATTAAGGTCAAGTTGAGTCTTTTTTTCCAAAGAGTAAAATTACAAAATATGGTTTTGTCAAAATATCAAAAACTCCAAGAGCTGGGCATAGATATATGGAAAAAAAGACCTGAGCAAGAGGCTATTATTTTTCAAGATGAAGTCTATTTAATCGATAGAAATTGTATTCTATGTTTTGGAAAAAAAGACGAGCAAGTTTCAGAAGAAGATAAAATATTTTTTTTAAGGACGCTTGCTAAGTCTATTGGAAAAAATAAACCCCTAAAAATAAATAAACTAGAAAATCCAGAATTAATAAACAACATCCTAGTTTTAGGAATAGACCTTCCACAATATTACGAGCAATATCTAAATTCTAAAATATCATCTTATGATTCCATGACAGAAATATGTTCATCAAAAGAGTCTAAAAAGCTATTTTTGAATAAGTTAAAAGCTTTAAATTTATAAAAATATTTTATGGACTACTCTTATTTAGATTTTAGTCACTTAGATTCAGTTCTCGAAATAGAGAGAGAATCTAATCCTTTCCCTTGGACAGAAAGAAACTTCACTGACTGCTTAGAGAAAGGTTATTACTCTCTGGCCCTTGAGGACAATGAAAGGTTGATAGGATTCGCTATTATGGCTATTTCATCTGAAGAGTCACATCTTCTTAATATAGGCGTTAATAAAGATTTTAGAAGATCTGGTTACGGGGAGAGAATATTAAAAAAAATGATAATTGCTGCTGAAGTCATGGGAAGTAAGAAAATAATTCTTGAAGTAAGGGTCTCAAATAAAATAGCTTATAGACTTTATGAGAAACTAGGATTTCTTGAGATTGGAGCGAGGAAAAAATATTATAGGCTTCCTGAAGGCAGAGAAGATGCTTATGTGATGTCCAAGACACTCAAAAAGGGTTTTGTAAGTAATTTATTTTTTTCTAAGAGTTAATCAACTTTTCAATATCAGTCTCGATCTGCTCCGGCGTTGTTGAAGATCCGTATCGATTCACAGGCTCACCATCTTTATTGACAAGGAATTTTGTGAAGTTCCATTTAATTTTTTCCGTTCCGAGTAGGCCTTTCTTTTCAGTAGTTAAAAATTTATATAAGGGATGGGCATTGTCTCCATTTACGTCAATTTTACTAAAGATTGGAAAAGTACTTCCATAATTTAAGCTGCAAAATTCAACAATTTCTTGATTAGTCCCAGGCTCTTGACCACCAAATTGATTACAAGGGAAGGCCAAAACAGAAAATTCCTCATTCGAAAATTTATTTTGAAGTTGCTCTAGGCCTTTATATTGTGGTGTAAAGCCACACTGGCTGGCAGTATTAACTATCAGTAAGGTTTTTCCTTTGAAATCGCTTAAGTCTACGTTTTGACCAGATGAGTCCTCACAGGAGAATTGGTAAATGTTTTTAGTCATTTTTGAATTTAATTTTTTATAATATTAATTATAACAACTTTGTAAGGAGAGAAGGGTGGAGTATAGAAAATTAGGAAATACTGATTTAGATGTAAGCGTTATCTGTCTGGGTACCATGACTTGGGGGGAACAGAATACTTTTGAGGAAGGATATGAGCAGATGGATTATGCCGTTGAGCAAGGAGTAAATTTCTTTGATACAGCTGAACTCTATCCAATACCTCCGAAGCCTGATACACAAGGGAAGACTGAGGAATGTATAGGAAATTGGTTTAAGAGAACCGGGAAGAGAGAAGAGATAATTCTTGCTTCTAAAGTAGCTGGAAGGGCGCCTATGAATTGGTTTAGAGGAGACTGGACTCTTTTGGATAGAGAGAATATAGAAAGTGCTATAGATTCTAGCTTAAAAAGACTAAGGACTGATTATATTGATTTGTATCAATTACATTGGCCTGACAGAAGAATGAGCATGTTTGGTGCTGATGGTTTAGGTTATAAGCATTATGAAGCTGAAACAGTTCCAATACTTGAAACATTGAAAGTACTCTCTGAATTAGTAGATTCTGGGAAAATTAGATACATTGGCTTATCAAATGAGACACCATGGGGCCTCTCGGAATTTATCAAATTTTCAGAAATGTATGATTTACCAAGAGTTGTATCAGTTCAGAATGCTTACAATTTTTTAAACCGATCTTACGAGATCGGTATGTCTGAATTTCATCATAGATCAAAAGTAGGTCTTCTAGCTTATTCCCCTCTAGCACAAGGCTATTTGACAGGAAAGTATATCGATGGTGCTAGACCTGACGGAGCCCGAACAACTTTATTTGAAAGAGGAGATCGTTATGAGGTTCCCGGCGCAAATGAGGCGGTTAAATCCTATGTCAATTATGCTCGTTCCATAAATATGGATCCATCAGTGATGGCTAATTCTTTTGTGAATTCAAGAGATTTTGTAACTTCTAATATCATCGGTGCAACTACTATGGAGCAGCTAAAGCTAGCCATTGGAAGTATTGATGTGAAATTATCTGATGAAGACTTAGAACAAATTTCTTTGATACATAGAAAAAATCCTAATATATGTCCTTGAACTCTGAAAATTTAGATTTACAGAGTTTTTGGAAATCTTTTGATGAGCTTTCAAAGTTAGAACTTTATGAGGTTCTTAGTTTTCGACAATCCATATTTGTTGTAGAGCAGAAATCTTGGTATCAAGATGCGGATGGATTAGACGAAATTAGTGATCATCTTCTTTTGAAAAAGGAAGGACATTTAGTAGGTTATTTAAGGTTAACTCCTCCTGGAATTAAGTACAAAACACCATCTATAGGACGTATTGCTGTAATTGACAGTCTGAGAGGTCTAAGCATTGGATCAAGATTAGTTGATGAAGGCCTAAAGAGAAGTTCAGAAAATTATATGACTGATAAATCAACTATTTCTGCTCAAGAATATCTGATTAAATTTTATGAAGGACACGGCTTTAAAGTAAATGGCGAAGTGTATGACGAAGATGGAATTCCTCATATTCAAATGACAAGGAATGGATAAGAAATGGATAAAGAAAAGCTCTATACTTTAGTTTTGTCTGCAGGCTTAATTGTTGGAGCTTTACTGGCAGGGCTTTCTATTATTCAAGAATCTAATATTACAAATTTCAAATATGCTGCGAAAATCGAAGATACTTCGATTTCTATGGAGAAATATTTAGTCCAACTTGAAGGTCTTGCAAAAGACAAGAAATCACCCATAACGCAAAAAGATAAAGAATATGTTCTTGAGCGAATGATAGAAGAGGAACTTTTAATTAAAAGGGCTTTAGACCTTGGGATGCTTGAAAATAATCCCATAGCAAGAGGAACAATTGTTCAGCAGATGATAAAGACTATCATTGCAGAAAATATGAGATACGAAGTATCTGATAAAGAATTAAATGAATTTTTTGAAGAGAATATAGGATTTTTTACCAAATCATCAAGGTTAAGAATTCAACAACTTTATTTCTCTGATGAAGGGGCCGAAAACTCATCCTTTGAAGATGCAACTCGAGCTTATGATCTTTTAATTTCTGGTAGCAGCTTTGTTGAGGTATCCAATTTAGGGAGTGACTCTGCCTTAAAAATTCCAAATAGTTTAATGACATTATCAAAAGTTAGAGAGTATATTGGTCCCAGCCTCATGAATTTAGCCAGGAATTTACAACCTGGTTCATTCAGTCAACCAATCAAGGTTCCTGGCGGTTATAAGATCATTTTCTTATTGGAAAAAGAGTTGGCAGGACAGCCAAACTTTGATCAAGTAAGAGATGTTGTTTTGGCGGAATATTCTAAAAGGAGAGACGATAATTCCTTGAGAGAATATTTAGAGAATCTCAAGAATTGGTACGATATTTCAAGGAACTTACCTGAATAAATGTCGAAACTCTTATCAATAGGTCTAATAACTTGTTTATTAAGTACAGTATTATTCTCGCATCAAAGAAGTGAGTCTTATTCTAAGATCAATATAGACTCTACTGCTGAATCAAAATTTATTGAAGTAGAATTTAGTATTCAAACATCAGTATTACAAAGACTAAATTTAAATTTTACTGAAAACTGGGAGGAAGAATTTACAAATAAAGTTATAGATAATTTTAATTTTAATAAAAATTGCAATATCTCCAAGACACCTTTTTTAAAAAATTCTTTTTCTACAGGTTACTTAACTTTGCTCTGGACGATGGAGTGTGAACTTGAAGAATCCACGATAAATTTTGAGCTCTTTTTTGATGAAGATCCGACTCATACTCATATATCCACTTTTTACATTAATTCTGTAGCTAGTCCTGAAAAGGTTTTCACATCTTCTAGAAGGGAGTGGAAAGAAACTGATAATGAATCTAAAAGCGAATCAAGATTTAATTCTTTTAGAGATTATCTTGAACTTGGATTCAATCATATATTGTCCGGATATGACCATTTAGCATTCCTTCTTGCTATATTAATTCTAGGTTTTGCCTTAAAGAATTTAATCATAGTAATTACAGGTTTTACAATTGGCCATAGCATCACTTTAGCGTTAGGGGCTTTGGGTTTAGTCACACCTTCCTCGCAATTTGTTGAAGCTTTAATTGGATACTCCATAGTCATTATAGCTGCAGAGTGTATTGCTTCAATTACTCAAAATCACAGCCTATATGGGAGATTATTGATTTATTTTTCTTCATCTCTTGTTATTCTTTTGGCTTTTTTTGGATTACAAAAATTCATAATTGGTTTGGTAGGTATTAGCATATTTTCTTTTTGTTACTTAAATCTTGTAAGGAGGCATCCAGGCTCCTCAATAACCTTACTTGTAACTTCTTTTTTCGGATTAATACATGGATTTGGGTTTGCAGGAAATTTATCGACTATCGGTTTGATGGAGGGTAGGCTTTTACCTGCAGTCGCAGGGTTTAATATTGGAGTTGAGCTCGGACAACTTTTGATAGTTTTAGTTGTTTATCTAATTTTTTCTCAGATAACTAAATACATCAGAGAGAGTATAAACACAATAAGAGTTTGTGCTGCATCAGCTTTGTCCTGCTTAGGAACATATTGGTTTTTGGAGAGACTATTTTAGATTATTCTGATATTTTCAGCTTGAGGCCCTTTTTCTGTTTCCTCAACAGAGAATCTTACCCTTGTATTTTCTTTGAGTTTTCTCCTGTCTTGATTTTGAACAGCCCTAAGGTGAACGAATAAATCCCCACCTTTGTCTCGAATTAAAAACCCATATCCTTTACTTGGGTCAAACCATTTTATGGTTCCAGTTTCTCCTCTAAAATTTCTCTTTATTTTTCTACCATATATAAAACCAATAATTGAAAGAAATCCAATGCTCCAGAACGTCACAAGAGCTTGGTACATAAGACTACTCCCAAAAGTAAGATCCCCGATAGAGAAAATTAGCCCAGTGAATAGGCTTGATATAATGAAGCTTGTTATTAGAGCTCTGAAAAACATAATGCTAAATTATAACCAAAATGATTTCATAAACCCTAAATCATTTTTTTAATTTCTTTTATTTGCAAAACAAGATTTTCTAGTTCTTTAGATAAAACAGAAAATCTATCATTTTGAGCCTCCACTAGATCTTTTGGAGCATTTTCAACAAAGTTCTGATTAGAAAGTTTCCTACCTAGCATTTCCTTTTCTTGAATAAGTTTAGATATTCTCTTATTGAGCCTTTGCATTTCTTCCTTTGCATCTATCAGTCCTTCAAGAGGTATCATTACTTTTAGATTGTCTCGAGTAAATATTGATGAGGGAATATCCTGAGAACTTTCTTCAACCCAAATAATCTCTTTGAGACCACATAGCTTTTGTATATAACCACCAATTTCATTTAAGTTTTCCTTATCTAATTGATCTCCTCCCTTAAAGATTGAAGAAATTTTAATTGAAGGTTTGATAAGAAGCTCGCCACGTATATTTCTTATCCCAGATACTATGTCTTTGAGCCATTCTACTGATTGGTAGTCTCGTTCCGAAGTATTTTCTGAACCTAATGGGTATTCAGATATCATTATGCTTTCATGGGTTGAATTATGATGCACCTTAAATTGTTTCCAAATTTCTTCCGTTATGAAAGGCATGATTGGATGTGCAAGTCTTAGAGTTTTTTCAAGAATATCGACCAAAGACCTAACAATCTCTGCTTTATTCATGTCATTTTTTCTGAGACTTATTTTCTGAAGCTCTATGAACCAATCACAAAATTCGTACCATATAAATTCATAGATTGCTTTAGTGGCCAAATCAAACCTAAATTCATTCATTGATTGGTCTACTTTCTTTACCGTTTGATTGAATTTATAGTCGATCCAGGAATCAATTGAACTTTCACTTCTCTTTTTGGAAATACCATAGTTGTCAATATTTAAATCTATAAATCTGGCCGCATTCCAAAGCTTGTTACAAAAGTTTCTGTAACCTTCTACTCTTTTAATATCGAAATTGATATCCCTCCCACCTGTCGCTAGCGAGCAGAAAGTTAGTCTTAATGCGTCAGTTCCATAAGCTTCGATACCATTCGGAAATTCTTTTTTGGTTTGTTTTATGATCCGATCCTTCATTTTTGGTTGCATCAACCCTTCAGTTCTCTTCTTAATTAAGTCATCTAGGTTAATTCCATCTATGATATCCAAGGGATCCAAGGTATTACCTTTAGATTTAGACATCTTTTGACCTTCTGAATCTTTTATAAGACCATGAATTAATATTTTCTTGAAGGGTACTTCATTGATGAAATGAGTAGTCATCATTATCATTCTTGCTACCCAAAAGAAAATGATATCAAACCCCGTCACTAAAACGCTTGTAGGATGATATCTTGAAAGTAAGTTCTCTTTTTTTGGCCATCCAAGAGTTGAAAACGTCCACAAAGCAGAAGAAAACCAAGTATCTAGAACATCCTCGTCTTGTTTCAATTCTATATTATCGAGATTATATTTTTCTCTTACGGCTTTCTCAGATTCCCCAACATATAAATTATCATCCTTATCAAACCAGGCGGGTATTCTATGTCCCCACCACAACTGCCTACTGATACACCAATCCTGTATATCTTTCATCCAAGCAAAATAGGTATTTTCCCAGTTCTTAGGTATAAACTCTGTCTCATTTTCCTTTACAACTCTGATAGCTTCTTGGGAGAGTTTTTCAACATTAACGAACCACTGATTAGTCAACAAAGGTTGAAGGATAGAATTACTTCTTTCACTCCTTGGGATCTGGACTTTATGAGGCTCAGTCTTATTCAGTTGACCAATTGTATTAAGGTCTTCTAGGATAAGTTTTCTTGCGTCTTCAATATTTAAGTTTTGATATTTATCTGGAACTTTGTCATTTAGAGTGCCATCAAAATTTAAGATATTGATCACTTCAAGTCCATGTCTTTTGCCCATCTCAAAATCATTGAAATCATGTGCAGGTGTAATCTTCACACAACCAGTCCCAAATTCTGCTTCAACATAACTATCAGCAATGATAGGTATTTCTCTATTCACAATTGGCAAAAGTGCCATTTTTCCTATCTGTCCCTTATACCTTTCATCCTCAGGATTTACTGCTAGAGCTGTATCTCCAAGCAATGTTTCCGGTCTAGTTGTTGCAACAGTTAATTTTTCACCATCTGAAGTAAAGTAATCAATATACCAAAGAGATCCATTTTCTTCTTCAGATGAAACTTCAAGATCTGACAAAGCAGTCTCAAGTACTGTATCCCAATTGACCAATCTTTCTCCTTTATAAATCAATCCTTGGTCATAAAGTTCTATGAACACCTCCTTGACTGCTGTGCTTAAATCATCGCTCATGGTGAAAGCTTCTCTTGACCAGTCAACAGAAGCGCCTAGTCTTCTCAGTTGTTGTGTTATCTTATTTCCTGATTTTTCCTTCCAAAGCCATACTTTTTTTTCAAATTCATCTCTACCTATCTCCTCTCTAGATAATCCTTCAGCTTCAAGTTGTCTTTCTACAACCATTTGAGTTGCTATTCCGGCATGATCTACGCCCACTTGCCAGAGTGTATCGAATCCCGACATTCTTTTATGGCGAATAAGTGCATCCATTAGAGTATTTTGAAACCCATGACCCATATGAAGTGTTCCAGTAACATTGGGTGGAGGAATCATGATGCAAAAGGATTCTTTTGATTCGTCAGGTTGAGCTTTAAAGAAGTCTGATTTTTCCCAATTCTCGTAAATTTCTGTTTCAGTAGAACTCGGCTCGTAGTTTTTCTTCATATTGACTCTACGAATTTTGTTTTTAATCCTAGATCTTTACATTTAGACCACGTACTCGCTGCTCTCTCTCTGAGATCGGCACCATCCATAATTACTAGCTGTATAAAATTTTCATATCCATCTAAGTTTTTCGGCATATCTGGAGATAGATTAAGAATCAAATCAGAACCTAAAGCGAACTTAGTGCCAGGATAACCAATATTTATGAGATCATCCGCTTTATTAGTAACTAGATTATGAGAAATTAGTCCATATTTAGGCTCATTCCATAACCTCTCATCTAAATATTTAGCGTCATTTATATCATCACAAAAAATATCTATTTTACTAGCATGAATTAGATCTATTCCGCCCATAATTAATTTACTAATTAGAGAACAAGTGAAGTTCAAAGCTTCTTCCATATTCTTGCCAGAAGCTATAAAAGTAGCTTCTACCATCACTAAGACTTATCTATGAGATATTGACTCAGGAGAGGTACAGGTCTACCTGAACCACCTTTTGCAGCTCCTTTATAACTAGCAGTTCCGGCCACATCGAGATGAGCCCATGGGTATTTCTCTGCAAATCTTGATAAAAAACATGCAGCGGTAATCGTACCAGCTCGACCACCTATATTTGCGATATCTGCAAAATTACTATCCAAATCTTTTTGGTAAACATCCCATAAGGGCAATTGCCAAGCTCTATCTGAAGCTTTACGGCCAGCCTCTAATAATTCTTCTGCGAGTTTGTCGTTATTAGACATTAGTCCAGATGTGGAATAACCTAAAGCCATTATCACCGCTCCGGTAAGTGTAGCGATGTCTACTACTGATCGGGGTTCAAATCTTTCAACATAAGTCAAAGCATCAGCTAAGACCAATCGTCCTTCAGCATCAGTATTTAATATTTCAACAGTCTTACCAGACATTGTGCGTACGACATCACCAGGCTTAGTGGCTTTACTACCTGGCATATTTTCTGCACTTGCCACAACACCAACTATATTGATCGGAAGTTTGAGTTCTGAAACTACTTGCATAGTCGCTATAACACTCGCAGCACCACACATATCAAATTTCATTTCATCCATGGTCGGAGGAGGCTTGAGGCTTATTCCTCCCGTATCAAAAGTAATACCCTTGCCAACAATGGCATATGGTTTATCGCCTTTTTTTCCACCTTGATAATTCATTGAAATGAGTTTTGACTCTTGCGCACTTCCGTTTCCAACTGAAAGCAAACAATCCATACCCATTTTTTTCATCTCCTTTTCGCCATAAACTCTACAACTAAGTTTTTTATATTTATTGGCTGCAGATCTAGAACTTGTTGCCAGGTAGGATGGAGTGCACACATTTCCAGGAAGATTTGCTAAATCTTTGGCTACATTCATTCCTTGTCCTATGACTTGTCCAGTTTTGAGCCCTTTGCGCAATCTAGCTACACTTTGCTTTGAATCAATAACAATTGAGACTTTTTTAAGATAATTAATTTTTTTATTTTTCTTATTAAGTTTCGCGTCGTAGGTATAAGCCTTGCTTTCAACAGCAGTACCTATTTTCTGCAGCAAAGTCTCATCGGTATTTTCTTTAGATTCATGTTTTATGGAAGGTAATGTAACAATACCTGTTGAAGATTTTTTTGTTGTTAAACAAGTTGTTACAGACATTGCAATCTTATCAAGATCTTCACTGCTAAGACCTTTCGTTGGTTTACCACAACCAATTAAGAAAATCCTTTCAGCAGAAGTACCATCATTAGTTGCAATGTAAGCTGTCTGACCCACCTTTGACTCAAACTCACCCCTTTTTATAAGCTTTTTAATACTACCTTGAGTTGCTTTATCAACATTTTCAGCGATTGAATTTAAAGTCCTTCCCTCGGAAACACCGACAACTAAAACATCTATTTTTGTTTTTAAAAGATTTTTTGATAGTTCTTGGTTAAGGCTTAGTGTGAGTCTTTTTTTCATTATTTCTCCTTTTAAAAAAGATTGCTGTCTTAATATTTTATCAATAAATAATAAAAGTTATCTCCAAATAGAGAATATTCTTCTAATAAAGAGTAGGATTGACTATATAGATTCTCAAATACTCGTTTATGATTTTAAATCGTTATTTTTTAAAGACTATCTTCTCATATACTCTGGCTATAAGCGTAGTTTTTATTCTCATAATCGTTTCTTCGAGGTCTATACAATACTTAGAGCAAGCATCCAGAGGTGAAATAAATCCTCAAGTTGTTTTTTATGTGGTCCTGTATAGGCTTCCAGAATTTTTAGAATTAATTTTGCCTCTAAGTTTTTTTATGTCCGTTGTTTTGACAATTGGAAAATTTAGCTCAGAAAATGAACTTACGATCATGGAACAGCTTGGCTTTAGTCACTCAAGAATCTACTCACTATTGGCAATTCCTGCAGTATTGATAGCTTTGTTAATATTTCTCTTTTCTCTAGTGCTTAGTCCTGGATTAGATTTGCGGGTAAAGAGTTTACTTGAAGTTCAATCTCTAGAAGAAACCTTAGATGCTCTACTTCCAGGTGAATTTCACAAATTAAATGATTCTTATCTTATTTATGCGAAGGAAAAGCGAAATGACGGATTGAAGGATGTTTTTCTCCTTGTGAAGGATTCCACTAGGGAATCAAGTTTGACTATCGTAGCTGAGGGATTGAGCCCAAATAGGTCAGGAAATGGAGATCTGAATTTTGATAAAGGGTTTTCATATTCGAAAGAAGAACCTGACGAAATATTTTCCGTCAAGTTTGATAATCTCAAGTTAAAAGCTGACTTCATGTCGAAAAATTATGGTGAAGTTAATTTTGAGCCAAAGGATTCAGTAAATCCTTTGTTATGGTCGAGCTCTTTAAGTTTTATGACATTATTAAGTATTTTCATCGCCGTGCCATTATCAGAAAGATCTCCGCGTAAAGGCAGATACTCGAAAATACTTCCTGGTTTATTAATATTTTCAGCATACTTAGGGATTTTGTTGACATTCAAAGGTTCAGAATCCTCTAATGTAATTTCAATTCTTTTGGTTCATTTGCTTTTTTTAGTTTTTTCTATTCTTTTGAATTTATATATGCACAAGATAAAATCATGATTCATTTATTTGGAGACATAATAGAAAGAAATATCTCAAAGAGAATATTTCACAGTATTTGTATTGTTGCAGTTGCAATCTCTTTGCTGGACTTTTTATTTAAATTTATTTCTGAAATCTCTGATATATCAAATTCTTATCTTGTATTTGATGCACTAATTTATTGTTTTTATTCAATTCCAAGTTCAATTTATGAATATTTATCATATATTTGCCTTATTGGAGCGATCGTTGGTTTAGGAAGCTTAAACTCAGAAGGGGAGATTATAGGGTCAAAAGTTTTAGGTAAATCGAATTTTAGGATGGCGATAGCATCTTTAAGGCCTGCGATAGTGATAATAGCAATAGCCTTTTTATTTCAAGAGACTTTACTCCCTTCATTGTCACAAGCCAACGAGGAAAATAGATTATTGAAGCAAGACAGAATCAATACAGAGGATGGTTATTGGTTTGCTTCTGATTCATCAATTAATTTTTTTAAAACTTCTCCAAGTAAAGATTCTATTAATGACGTCACGACTTATCAATTTGGAGAAGAGGGAAGTATTAACCAAATAATAGATTCGAAATATGCTAAGCGTCAAAATGGAATCTGGACTCTATTTGATTTAACAATAACGGACTTTCAAACAAATTCTATTCGCCTTCAAGAAGAAAAAATATGGCAAGAAGGTCCTAAAGATAGTGATATGAGAAGAATTCTATCTCCTAGATATCTGTCTATTGGTGAGCTTAATGAAGCTCTAAAATTAAACATATCTGAATATAGAAGAAATAACTTATCTCTGGAGTATTGGAAGAAAATATTCCATCCCATCACAACAATATCATTAATCTTACTAGCTGCATCTTTCGTTTTTGGGAGAGTGAGGGATGACTCTATTGGTAAAAGAATTCTTTTTGGAATCTTATTCGCATTTTCCTTGAATATTTTTCAAAATCTTTTTGCTAGCATGGCAGCTGTCTCACTGCTAAGCCCTTTCTATGCAGTTACTTTTCCTATAGCGGCAGTTATTGGTTTAACAGCTTCATTTTGGAGACTTAAATCTAGTTAATCTTAGCAATCCTTGTTTTTGTTGCTATGTCAGCCAGCGACTTTTTATCTTCGTTAAAAAAAATATATAAGTAGCCAAGACCAAAGAACAAGAAAGAAAAGGTAGAAAAAGCGCAACGCAAGAGACAAATTCTTATTGTTAACTTCTCTTCAGAAATAAGCTTTATTTTCCATGCCTGCATGCCTACAGTCTGTCCATCATTAACCAACCAAAAATAAGAGTAAAAGATTGGCCCAGAGAAAATAGTGACGAAAAGCTGCAGTAAATCAATAAATCCACCATTTTCAGACGCTCCGCCATTTAAAAATACGAGTAATAAAGTTAAAGAAAAGATTATCCCTAAAATCAGTAAACTGTCATAAATAAGAGAAAAGATTCTCTTAAAAAAACCTGAATTTTCCATAATAATTTGGAGAAGATATTTTTTTTGATTATTCTATATAAAATTGTGAGTTTATTATGCATGATATATCCAAATCTAGTGATACTTTTTTCTTAGGCCATCCCAAAGGTCTAGTAACACTTTTTTTAACAGAAATGTGGGAAAGAATGTCCTTCTATGGAATGAGAGGGTTGCTTGTTTTGTTCATGACAAGGGAGGTAACTGAAGGAGGTATGAATCTTAATGCTCCTGAGGCTATGGCGATCTACGGAATATATGGTGCATCAGTATATTTTCTATGCGTGCCCGGCGGATGGATTGCAGATAAGCTTTTTGGAGCCCAGAGAACAGTTCTCTACGGTGCAGTTATTATAACTCTCGGTCACTATGTGCTGGCAATTCCTTATGATAAAACCTTTTTTCTTGGTTTGGTTCTTGTTTCAATCGGTACAGGTCTTTTAAAGCCAAACATCTCAACTATCGTAGGGCAACTTTATAAACCAGGAGATGTAAGAATTGATTCTGGCTATACGATATTTTATATGTCTATCAACATAGGAAGTATGCTCGGATTCCTTGTTTGTGGCTATCTTGGCGAGAAGGTAGGATGGCATTGGGGTTTTGGAGCCGCTGGTGTAGGAATGACCTTTGGTGTTTTACAATATCTTTTCACAAGAAATTCATTAGGAGAAGCTGGAAAAATTGCTAATTTGGCTCCCACTGAAGATGAATCAAAGTACATGAATATATTAAAATATAGTGCAATAGCTATTTTCTTAGTAGTTACTTCAGGCTTTGCTGGACTTTGGAGTGTTGATCCACAACTACTCAACCAACTTACTGTTTATTTGATATTAATTGTGGCTATTTCTTACTTCATATATTTATTCTTTTTTGCAGGTCTAGGCACTGATGAAATTGAAAATATCAAAATGTTATTATTATTGTTTTTCGGAGCTGTATTATTTTGGGCCGGATTTGACCAAGGTGGCTCATCTTTAAATCTTTTTGCTAAAGACTACACGGATCTATTTATCTTTGGGTGGGAGATGCCAGCGACCTTTCTTCAGGTCGCAAATCCTTTGATGGTAGTAATTTTTGCTCCTTTTTTCGCAGCATTTTGGATCTCTCTTGGAAAAAAGAACTTAGATCCTGATACACCTCAAAAATTTGCTTTGGGATGTTTCCTTATGGCTATTGGTTTTTTAGTAATTATTTTTGGTGTTGAGGCTGCTATGAAGAATGAAAAAGCTGGTATTCAGTTTCTTCTTATAACATATCTTTTTCACACACTAGGCGAACTATGTTTGAGTCCAGTGGGCCTTTCAGCTACTGCGAAATATTCTCCAATTAGATACAGAGGTCAAATGATGGGAATTTGGTTTCTTTCGTCTTCTTTGGCGGCTGGTCTTGCAGGCTTACTTGCAAGCAAATCATTTGAGGCTGGTATTGCTTCAATGCCGGATCTCTTTATGCAAATTATTATTGCGCTGTCAGTAGTAGGAATTTTACTCCTTATATCAAATAGATTCTTAAAGGCAACTGAGATAAAGGAAGGGAATTAGGGAAATACTAATAATTCTATAAATTAGTGAGGAGTTTACTTAATATTGTTTTGTATATTTTATGCAATTCCTCGAGATCTTCTTTTTTTACGCTTTCATTTACTTTATGAATAGATGCATTACCTGGCCCAAGCTCAACAACTTGTGATCCGGTAGGTGCAATAAATCTACCATCTGATGTACCTCCATCAGTAGTGCATTTGGGTTCTGACCCTGTCACTTCTTTTATTGAGCTTTTCACTGCTGAGATAAGCTCTTCTTGAGTAGTAAGAAATGGCTTTCCTCCAACTTCCCACAAAACCTCACATTCAACATTGTATTTATTGATTATGGACTCAACATCATCTTTTATTTGTTGCACGGCAGTTGAGGGTGAGTGGCGTACATTTAAACTTAACTCTAAGCTTCCAGGTATAACATTTGTTGCTCCGGTACCTGAGTTAAGATTAGATATTTGTAAAACACTATCTTGAAACTTACCTGTTTCATCTGCCCAGCTGAGCTTAGATATTTCAGCAAGAGAAGAGGAAAAATTATGTATAGGGTTACTCGCTTTTTCTGGATAGGCTACGTGACCCTGAGTTCCTTTGACAATAATCTTGGCTGAAACTGAACCTCTTCTTCCTATTTTTATAACATCTCCCACACTATTATCAGCTGTGGGCTCTCCAACAAGGCACCATTCAATTTTTTCGTTCTTTTCTTCAAGATAATCAACAACTTTAGTTACTCCATCTACAGCAGGACCCTCTTCGTCGCTGGTCAGTAGAACAGCAATTCTTCCTGATAAGGTAGGTTCTTCAGCTAAGAATTCTTCAATAGAAGTGACAAAAGCAGCAACGCTTCCTTTCATATCTGCTGCTCCTCTTCCAACGAGTAAAGAGTCTTTATCAGTTGCTATGAAAGGATCACTCTCCCAATCTTCCAGTGGACCTGTGGGAACTACATCAGTATGACCTAGAAAAGCAAAAATAGGGCCGGAATCTCCATATGTAGCCCAAAGGTTGTCCACATCTCCATACTTAAGGTTCACCACTGAAAAGCCAACTTTTTCCAATCTTGAAGAAATAATGCTTTGGCATCCAGCATCATCGGGTGTCACAGATTTCTTTGATATTAGCTCTTTTGTAAGTTCTAAAACTTTACTCATCTTTTTTATTAGTCGTTTTTATGCAGTGTTTTGTTTAAAACAACACTTTTTCCATTAGGTTTGCATTGAATGGCACCAGTAAGGGAATTTCTTATGAATAATAGGTCATCTTGGCCAGATAAGGTGGATGCCTTTACAGTTTCTATCAACTCATTTTTTGAATTTAGAATTTCTACTTTAGATCCTCCTGTTAAGTACAAGCCCGCTTCTAATACACACCTATTTCCTAAAGGAATACCTAACCCAGAATTAGCACCCAATAAGCAATCTTCGCCAACAGAAATTTTTACCTCATTTCCGCCCGATAAAGTACCCATCGTTGAACAACCTCCGCCCAAATCTGAATTTTTTCCTATAACCACACCTGCTGAAATTCTACCTTCTATCATAGCTGAGCCAAGTGTTCCTGCATTAAAGTTAACAAAACCTTCATGCATTACTGTTGTTCCTTCAGACAAATGGGCTCCTAACCTCACCCTGGAACTATCAGCTATTCTTACACCTTCAGGAATTATGTAATCGGTCATGCAAGGGAATTTATCTACCGATCTAACAAAGACTTCTCCATTTTTTGATCTAATTAAATTCAAGTCCTTCACATCGACAGGACCAAGATTAGTCCATGCAACGTTAGCTAAGGATCCGAATATATTTTCTAGGTTAATACTATTTGGTTTAGAGACTTTTAATGATAAAAGATAAAGCTTCAAATAAGCATCACATATATTTGAGATAGGCACATCCTTATAAATTTTATGAAATATTATTTTCTGTCTACTTGTAACAGATAATGAACTGCTGATACTCTCAAAAAACTTTTTGTTTTCTGCTCCGCTTGCCATTGAATAAAGATTATCAAATCCCGGATTATGAATGTTCAAAGTATTCAGCAGTTCCTGATCTTCATTTAAAATTAAGTGATATCTAACATCCAACAGATCATCGCTTGAATTCAATGTAGAAACACCAACGGCAGCCAATGGAAAAATATTCATTTGTATATTATAAGTTCTGGTTAACTTTAGAGATAGATTAAAAAATCTAATTTAAGGATTGCATGGTTCTATTTACTGCAGAAAAGGCCTTATTGATAGTATCAACATCATGCACTACAGCTAATCTTAAAAATCCTTCTCCAGGATTAATGCCATAAATCTTCTTACCTAAGTAGGATCCAGGCAAACTAAGCACTGACTCCTGTTCATATAACAACTTTGCGAAGGCCTGATCATCACAAGGTAATTTTAACCAAATATAAAAACCTCCATCAGGTCTTTTCACTTCATCAAAGTTATCTAAGCAAGAAATGGCTGCTTGGTACTTTTTATCATATTCAGCTCTGTTAGACTCTACATGCTTACTATCTTGCCAAGCCCAAGTACTGGCTAATTGAGTTGGTAAAGAAAGAGTAACACCATGGTAAGTTCTATATAAACTTAGTTTCTTTATAATCGCTTGCGAAGCACAAATGAATCCTGATCGGAGACCGGCAAGACTAGATCTTTTAGAAAGACTATGAAATATGACTGATTTTGAATCTTTCATAGTGACATCATCACATTCTAGTAATCCCAAAGGAGGATTTGATGAACTATCATAGATATCTACATAGCATTCATCAGAGCATAAGAGAAAATCATATTTTTCAGCTTTTTCTAATAGTTCCTCATACTCATTTTTATCGAAACAATATCCAGTGGGATTTGAGGGAGAACAAATTATAAAAAGTTGACAATCTTTCCAGACATCCTCGGGTATGCTTCCCAGATCAGGTTTAAATCCTTCGGATTCAATGGAATTTAAGTAGTAGGGTTCTGCACCTGCCATAATCGCAGCACCTTCATAAATTTTGTAAAACGGATTTGGCAAAATTACCCTTGGCCTTTTTTTTGTAGAATCTATTGTCGACTGAATGAACGAAAAAATTCCTTCTCTACTGCCTGAAAGGGGTAAAACATGAATATCTGGGTTAATATTACTTCTAGAAAATCTATTTTTTAAGTAACCGCAATAACTTTCTCTCAAATGTAATTCACCCGAAGAAGTCGGATACTTTGAATAGGATAAAGAGTTTTCATTGATAATATCTAGTGCTTGTATTGGCGCTCGTTCTTTCGGCTCTCCTATATGTAGTCCTATGACATCTAATGGATCTTTTTTTATGTCTTTGAGCAAATCTGAGAGGTACTGGAATGGATACTCTGTTAAAAAATTTAATTGTTTATTCATTTATCCTCTCAATTTAATGAAACCTTGATATCTTCTATAAGATTATTTAAGTCATTTCTCTTTACAAAAGGCGTATCTTGCTTGGAAGTTATGCTAAATCTATCTTCAGCTTTTTCACCATAGGTTGCTATTCTTGCTTTTTTAATCAATGCTCCATGCTTTAAAAAGACTTGGCATATTGATGCCAGTAAACCGGGTCTGTCCGCAGTACTAATTTCTAAATCTGTCCATCTATTTTTCATATCGTGCTTAAAACTGATTTCAGTATCAGTTTTAAAATGCTTTAGGTTTCTCGGTTGCCTTCTTTGTACAATTTTAGGTTTCAGGATTCTTGGAGTTATTGCCTCTTCTAATTTATCGATTAGAACTTTAGCTTTTTCAGAATCCAATTCGACCCTTTTTCCGTTATCACTGATAGTTATTAGATCAGTACAATACCCATTTTTCATGCCAAAGAGTTTAGCATCAACAAAATTAATATTTTCAGAATCCAAGACTCCTATAATTGTCGCAAAAAGGTTAACTCTATCTTGAGTATTTATGAAAATCGTAGTCAAAGAATCATCATCTTTTTGAAAAAGTTTTATATTTGACATTCCTTTAGAAAGGAGGATGTTTCGAGCATGAATCTGAAGGTCTTGATGATCTGAAGCTTCAAAGTAATCTTCATAAAAATTATTCCATAGTTTTTTTACATCCTGTTTCCTAAAATCTCCCAAAAGCTCCATAGCTTTAGCCTTTTCCTCTGTTATGGATGTATTAAGCAGGATCTCGTCTTCAAAATAAAGTTTAGTTCGGTCATAAAGCTGTTTTAAAAGAGAGGCATTCCAAGAATTCCATAATTTGGGATTTGTTGCACTTATATCAGCTGCAGTAAGGCAATACATATAATTTAGAGTATCTAGATCTTTAATCTTTTTCGCAAAATCCTTAATAACCTCATTATCTGTAAGATCCTTTTTTTGTGAAGTAACAGACATTAAAAGATGATTTTCGACTAACCATTCAATTTTTTTTGTGTCTTCTTCAGAAAAAAAATGTTTTTTACAGAAATTCCTTACGATGTTTTTTCCTAATTCTGAATGATCTGAACCTCTTCCTTTACCAATATCATGATATAAACCAGATATGTAAAGCACTTCTAGTTTAGGAAGCTTATCAATTAATTGAGATGCTAATGGGAATTTTTCCTTTGATTTTCCAAGTGACATCCATCGCATATTTCTCAGAACTTGCAGGGTGTGAGCATCTACCGTGTATATGTGAAATAAGTCGTACTGCATCTGTCCCGTAATCCTTCCAAATTCTGGAAGGTATCTTCCCAAGATCCCTAAATTTTTCATATTTTCCAATTGCGTAACTAAAAGTCTTTTGGATTTAAGAAGTTTTAAGAAAAGTTTAATATTTTGTTTTTTTGATCTAAATTTTGAATCAATCAGATCCCTGTCTCTTTTAAGAGCTCTTAATGTTTCAGAGCCAATATCTTGAATATAAGTATTTTCACTCAATTTGATAAAGAGATCTAAGAGTAGACTGGGATCCTTTTTAAAACCATTTAGATCATACAGATGAATGAGATTATCTTTAACAAAGAAATTTTTATCTATTTTCCTTTTTCTTGAATATCTAGTTAACCCATAATTTTCTTTCAAACTCTTAATAAATGTAGAATTAATTTCAGAAATATTTAATGAGGATCGATAATATCTATGCATCAATTTTTCAGCCGCTTGATTTGGGCTCTTAATAGTGGGGAATAATTTCTGAGCAATTGGTATTTGATGCTCAAATAGTAACCTGTCTTCCTCTCTACCAGCTTCGATGTGGAGCAGATATCTGATTACCCAAAGCCAATACTTAGATTTATTTAGCTCTTGCCTTTCATCGAAAGTCAGAACACCAATAAACTTTTCACCGTCAGATGTATTCCTGAGATTATTTTTTATTAACCAATCAATTGTGTGAATATCCCTAAGTCCACCTGGCGAGGATTTAATATCTGGTTCAAGATTATACGAAGTATTGTTGAAAATCTCATGACGCTCTATTTGTTCCTGAAGTTTTGCTTGAATAAAAGACTTATTTCTCCACAAGTTTTTAGTATCAATTATTCTTAGATATTCTTTATGTAATTGATCATCGCCAGTTAGTCTCCTAAACTCGAGCATGTTTGTCATTGTGAAGATATCTTCTCTTGCCTGATTCCTTGCTTCATCTGTAGTCCTTACACTATGTCCAATTTCTAAACCTAAATCCCATAATGAGCTAATGAACGCTCCAACTTTTTTCTTGTCAGACTTCGATAAATTACTTTTTGATAACAGGAGTAAATCTATGTCAGAGTAGGGATGAAGTTCTCTTCTCCCATAGCCGCCAACAGAGAAGATACCAAAGTTTTTAATCTCATTAAGCTTAGTTTGATTAGCTATGGATTGAATTAAAGCATCAGTATTATCAGATCTTTTATTTAAAAAATATTTAATACCTCTTACCTGTCTTCCTCTGTCGCCAAAAAGCCATTTTTCAAATTGTTTTGACAATTCTTCGTTATCAATATTCTTTTGCTCAACTATATTCTCAAACATCTAAGCGTTTTATCTTTCTTCTGCTCTTTGTGTAAGAATTTCTGCGCCATCTTTGTTTACATAAATAGTGTGCTCCCATTGTGCTGAATTCTTGCCATCATGAGTTTCGACTGTCCATCCATCTTCTAATAGTTTGGTATATTTGGAGCCTAAATTGATCATAGGTTCAATTGTAAAACACATGCCCTCTATAATTTCTTGTCCTGTATTGGCTTCCCCATAATGAAGTATCTGAGGTTCGTCATGATAGATTTTACCAATTCCATGACCACAGTATTCTTCAACTACAGAGTAGTAATTTTTTTCCGCATGAGTTTGTATTGCATGACCAATATCTCCCAGGCTTGCTCCGGGTTTTACAACTTCAATACCTTTATAGAGACACTCTTGTGTAATTTTTACAAGTCTTTCGTTGTGGGCTTGGACTTTTCCAATAAGATACATTTTTGAAGTATCACCGTGCCATCCATCTTTGATTACTGTGACATCAATATTCATAATGTCTCCACTTTTAAGAATTCGACTATCATCTGGTATACCATGACATATAACTTGATTGATACTAGTACATAATGTTTTCTCAAAACCCCTATATCCTATATTTGCAGGAATAGCCTTTTGAACATCAACAATATAGTCGTGACAAATTTTATCTAATTCTCCAGTTGAGATTCCTGGTTTGATAAATTCTCCAATCATCTCCAATACTTCAGCAGCAAGACTGCCTGCCTTTCTCATTCCATTGAGTTCTTCTAAATTTTTTATCACTTTTCTTTAATTTTCTTAGGTTTTGATAGACAGGGAAACATACATTTATTATAGTGTGGTTTTAATGCCATTAGGCCTTAAAAATCAAAAATGCGAACTTCAGATACCTTTCTGGTTCGCTTTTTTTTCGTCAAATTTTATCAATTCTCTTGATTAAAGTATGAAAAATAGAATCATTATTCCGTTAGACCTTGATCATATTAATGCTTTAAATATTGCCAAAACTCTTGATCCAAAAATCTGCAGACTAAAGGTGGGAAACCAATTATTCACTTCTGCAGGTCCTCAAGTGATTAATGATCTGAAAAGGCTGGGATTTGAAATATTTTTAGACTTAAAGTTTCACGATATTCCAAATACTGTCTACGAAGCAGTAAGATCTGCTGCAGATCTTGGAGTATGGATGGTAAATGTTCATGCCTCTGGTGGCATTAAAATGTTGGAAGCCTCAAGTAGGGCCTTAGAAGGCTATGATCAACCCCCCTTATTAATCGCTGTCACAGTCTTAACAAGTCTATCAGAAGATGCTCTTAAAGAAGTTGGCTTGCAGGGAGTTTCAGAGCAGGTTTTAAGACTGGCCACCTTGGCTAAAGAATGTGAGTTAGATGGAGTTGTGTGTGCATCTTCAGATACAAAAGATATCAAAGACAAATTTGGTCAAGATTTTTTAACAGTGACTCCTGGAATAAGACCATTCCGATCTGATTCAGATGATCAAATTAGAGTATCAACACCCGAAGAAGCAATTAAGAATGGTTCTGATTTTCTTGTTATAGGAAGACCCATTACTGGTTCACAAAATCCCAGAGCCGCTCTTGATGAAATCAATTTAAAAATTGCATGAGTAAAGATAAAGCAATACTTGCATTAGAAGATGGAACAATCTTCGAAGGAATAAGTATTGGCGCTTCAGGACAGGTAAATGGTGAAATTGTTTTCAATACTTCTATGACAGGTTATCAAGAAATTCTTACAGATCCTTCATATGCTAAGCAAATAGTAACTTTAACTTACCCACATATTGGAAATACAGGAACAAATAGTGAGGATACTGAATCAGATAAAATTTGGTGTTCTGGATTGGTTATAAGGTCGCTTTCTCTGGTGGAGAGTAGTTGGCGTAATACTGAAACTTTATCCCATTACCTCATTAGAAATAATATTCAGGGAATATCTGATATAGATACAAGAAAATTGACAAGAATAATAAGAGAAAAAGGTGCTCAGTCAGCGTCAATATTTACTGGTAACTCAGTTGACTTAAAGAAAGCAGCAGCTTTAGCGAAAGATTTTGAAGGTTTGGCCGGTTTAGATCTTGCAAAAGAAGTTACGACCGAATCTAGTTATGATTGGAAAGAAGGAACATGGAGAGGAAGTAATGGTGAATCTAATTTTAGAGTTGCAGTTTTAGATTTCGGAATAAAAAAAAATATATTAAGAATATTAGTCGATCAAGGGTATGAACTAAAAATTTTTCCCGCAAAAACTTCTTGCGAAGAAATTTTAGATTTCAAACCAAACGGGGTGTTTTTATCTAACGGACCTGGCGATCCTGAACCATGTATCTATGCCATTGAGACAATTAAAGAATTAATACAAATCAGTATGCCCATATTCGGTATTTGTCTAGGTCATCAACTACTGGCAATAGCATTGGGTGGCAAGACATCAAAAATGAAATTTGGTCATCATGGCGCAAATCATCCTGTCCAAGATCTTAAAACTAGAAAAGTTTCAGTAAGCTCTCAGAATCATGGCTTCACAGTCGAAGAAAATTCCTTACCTGCAAATGTTGAGATAACTCATAAATCGTTATTCGATGGAACTATCCAAGGAATCCAGCATTCATCTAAACCTTTTTTCAGTTTTCAAGGCCATCCTGAAGCTAGCCCTGGACCTCATGATCTGGCATATCTATTCACAACATTTGATAAAAATATGACCAAAAATGCCTAGAAGAACGGACATAAATTCAATTTTAATAATAGGAGCCGGTCCTATCGTAATTGGTCAGGCATGTGAATTTGACTATTCTGGAGCTCAAGCATGTAAGGCATTAAAAGAAGATGGTTATAGAGTTATTTTAATCAACTCAAATCCTGCAACAATTATGACAGACCCAAGTATGTCTGATGCCACATATATCGAACCAATTCATTGGGAGACTATTGAAAAAATAATTGAAAAAGAAAAACCAGATGCATTATTGCCAACAATGGGGGGTCAAACTGCGTTGAATGCTGCTCTAGATTTAGATAGTAGGGGTATATTAAAAAAACATAATGTTGAGATGATAGGAGCAACTAAAGAGGCAATTGATAAGGCTGAGGATAGAGAGTTATTTGCAGCTTGTATGGAGAAGATAGGATTAAAGGTTCCCGAATCTGGTTTAGCGCACAATAAAGAAGAGGCACACATTCTTTTGGAAAGAATTGGTTTTCCTTGTGTGTTAAGACCAAACTTCACTATGGGTGGTTCTGGTGGAGGAATTGCATACAACATCGAGGAATTTGACGAAATTTGTAAAAGAGGGTTAGAACTTTCACCAACTTCTGAAATATTTATTGATAAATTTCTTGGTGGTTGGAAAGAATTTGAAATGGAAGTTGTCAGAGATAAGAATGATAATTGCATAATCGTTTGTAGTATTGAAAATCTTGATCCAATGGGAGTTCATACTGGAGATTCAATAACTGTTGCTCCCTCTCAAACTCTTACTGATAAGGAATATCAAATTATGAGAAATGCTTCCATTGATATTCTCAGGGAAATCGGTGTCGAAACTGGAGGTTCAAATGTCCAATTCACCATTAATCCAGAAGATGGTGAGATGCTAATTATTGAGATGAATCCAAGAGTTTCCAGATCTTCAGCTTTAGCCTCAAAAGCAACTGGCTTCCCGATAGCTAAGGTTGCTGCAAAACTAGCTGTTGGCTATACACTTGACGAGTTGAGTAATGATATTACTGGCGGTGTTATACCGGCGTCCTTTGAACCTTCTATAGACTATGTAGTAACTAAGATTCCCAGATTCAACTTTGAAAAGTTTATCCAAACAGATCCAGTCTTATCAACTCAAATGAAATCTGTGGGAGAAGTAATGGCTATTGGTAGGACATTTCAAGAATCCCTGCAAAAAGCTATCAGAGGTCTTGAGACCGGACGCAGTGGTCTTGATCCGATTTTTAATGAGGATGATGAATTTGAGACGCTCAAGCAAAAAATAAGCATACCTAGCCCTGATAGACTTTGGTTTGTAGCAGATGGATTTAGAAATGGTTTAACATCCGAAGAAGTATTTGAGTACTCTAAGATTGATCCCTGGTTTTTGATTCAAATCAAAGACCTAATAGATGCAGAAGTAAGTCTTGAAGATGTTTCCTTAAAAGATTTAGACTATGAGCAATTATATGCCTTAAAGAGAAAAGGTTTTTCTGATTCAAGAATCGGTGAGTTGATTGGAAGCTCAGAAGATCAAGTTAGAGATCTGAGAAAATCATTAAATCTCAATCCGGTATTTAAAAGAGTTGATACATGTGCTGCTGAGTTTGAATCCTCTACCGCCTATATGTACTCAACATATGAAGAACAATGCGAGGCTAATGTTACTCAAAATAAAAAAATTATGGTCTTGGGGGGAGGACCCAATAGGATAGGCCAAGGTATAGAGTTTGATTATTGTTGTGTTCATGCTGCTCTTGGTTTGAGAGAAGAAGGATACGAAACAATAATGGTCAATTGTAACCCCGAAACAGTTTCAACTGATTTTGATACATCAGATAGATTATATTTTGAGCCAATCACCGTCGAAGATGTTCTTGCCATTACGGACATCGAAAATCCCGAGGGTGTAATTGTTCAATATGGTGGACAAACGCCTTTGAAGATAGCAGATGAGCTCGAAAAGAATGGTGTTCCAATTTTGGGCACATCCCCTGATTCAATTGATCTGGCAGAAGATAGAGGTAGATTCCAAGAATTTGTAAGCATACATTCCTTGAAACAACCTCCAAATGGAATTGCTTCTAGTGTTGAGGAAGCGATGGAAGTTTCCGAAAAGGTTGGTTTCCCTCTTGTAGTGAGACCTTCTTATGTTCTTGGCGGGAGAGCTATGGAAGTGGTCTATAAAAAAACAGACCTTGAAAATTATCTTGTTGAGGCAGTGCAAGCAAGTGCAAAAAGTCCTGTACTTCTCGATGGATTTCTCAATCAAGCGGTAGAAATGGACATTGAAGCAGTATGCGATGGTGAATCAGTTGTTATTGGTGGGATTCTCCAACATATTGAGCAGGCAGGGATACATTCTGGTGATTCTGCATGTTCTTTACCTCCTTATAATTTATCTGAAGAATTGGTTACTGAAATCACTCATATGGTTAAAAAAATAGCCATTGAAATTGGAGCAATAGGACTGATAAATGTTCAATTAGCATATTACAATGAAGAATTGTATTTACTTGAAGTAAATCCAAGAGCGTCTAGGACAATACCCTTTGTGTCAAAATGTATAGGAAGATCATTAGCTAAAGCCGGAGCATTATGCATGGCTGGCATAAGCCTCAAGGATCAAAATTTCAATGAGGAAATAGTTCCTGAATATTTTTCTGTTAAAGAGGCAGTTTTTCCTTTCAATAAATTCTTAGGCGTTGACCCAATTTTAGGACCTGAAATGAAATCAACTGGAGAAGTAATGGGAGTCGGCTCCAGTTTTTCTGAAGCTTATGCTAAAGCACAGTTAGGTGCAGGAGAGATTATTCCCAAAGAAGGATCTGTCTTTTTAAGTGTGAGGGATTCAGATCGTCCTTTCGTAGCAGAACTTGCAAAGGAGTTTCTTGATTTAGGATTTAATATCATTGCTACCAAAGGTACTGCAAGGCACATTAATGAAGCAGGGATAAAGGTTGAGATTGTTAAAAAAGTAGCCGAGGGAAGACCTCATGTTGTAGATGCGATGAAAAATGGACAAGTTGACCTTATTGTGAATACCACAGAAGGGAAACAATCTATTCTTGATTCCTCCTCAATCAGAAGAACTGCCTTAGAAGAAAAAATTTATTGCACCACGACATTAGAAGGCGGAAGGGCAGTTTGCTCAGTAATACGCAATAAAGACCTTTGGTCGGTTGAGAGACTTCAAGACCTTCATGATAAAATCTCAAAATGAATCCAATTACAAAAGAAGGAGAAGTTCTTCTAAGAGAAGAGCTCAAAAAACTAAAATCGGAAGATAGGCCTAGAATAATTGATGCTATAGCCTCGGCTAGAGAATTCGGCGATTTAAAAGAAAATGCAGAATATCATGCTGCAAAAGAAGAACAGAGTTTAGCTGAAGCCAGAATCCGCGACATTGAATCAAAACTCTCTAGTGCTCAAGTAATTGATGTCACAACCATCGAATCTTCGGATAAAGTAATATTCGGAACTACAGTAAAAGTTTATAACTCCAATTTAGAAAAATCACTTACTTATAAAATTGTTGGAGAGGATGAAGCAGATGCTAGTGCAGGTAAAATTTCATTTGCTTCACCCTTGGCAAAAAAATTAATTGGAAAGTTCGAAGGAGATTTAATCAAATTAGAAACTCCAGGCGGACTTACTGAATATGAGATTGAGAAAGTAGAATATCTTTGATTCTGTGGTGTCAATTAAATCAAATTATCGAGATGGAGATTTTTTTTCAAAAAAATCTAAAAAAGAAGGCTACAGATCAAGAGCCTCATATAAGTTAAAAGAAATACTCACAACTGATTTTAGCTTAAAAAAAGGCCAGTCAGTTTTTGATCTAGGTTCATACCCTGGTAGTTGGTCGCAAGTAGCTTACGAACTTGTAGGTCCGACCGGGAAAGTAGCCGCAATTGACATACAAGAAATGAAATTACAAAATTGTTTCTTCCTTCATAAGTCAATTGAAGAAATTCAAGAAAGTGATTTTGAAGAAATTTCTGAATTTATTCCATTTGACCTTGTTTTATCTGACATGGCCCCCAATATTAGTGGTATTAGAGAAAGAGATAACGCTTTGATGATAGGTTTAGTGAACAGCACCCTATCAGTGATTGATAACTTTTTAAAAACTAAAGGTTCTGTCTTAATAAAGGTATTCCAAGGTGAAAGTTTGGATTATACTAGGAGGGCCCTCAAGCAAAGATTCAATAAAGTAAAAATTTCTAAACCTAAAGCGTCTAGACCAAACTCTAGAGAAATTTATATAATTGGAAAGGAATTAAAAAAATATCATGAGCGAACTTCTTAAAAATTTATTAATGTGGCTTTTTATAGCTATCACTGTTTTTTCTGTATTTAACAATTTTAGTACAGAGCAATCTAATCAAGAATTATCCTATTCTGAATTCATATCACAGGTAGAGAGTGACCAAGTGCTGAGTGTTGAGTTTTCATCAGATAATTACACTCTCAAGGGCAAGACTGTAAATGGCGAATCTTTCGAGACAGTTAGGCCGCCTTTCTTACAAGATGATTTGAGTGAAATACTGAGTGATCATAGAGTTGCTGTGACTGGTGAGAGACCAGAAGAGCAATCCATATTTAAACAACTTCTTATTGCTAGTTTTCCGATTCTTATTATATTGGCAGTCTTCATATTTTTTATGAGGCAAATGCAAGGTGGATTAGGGGGAAAGTCCGGTCCAATGAGCTTTGGCAAGAGTAAGGCAAAAATGCTTGAAGGAGGCAAAGTTAAAACCTCTTTCGCTGACGTAGCAGGTATCGAAGAGGCTAAAGAAGAAGTACAAGAGGTAGTTGATTTCTTAAAGGATCCTACAAAATTCCAAAAACTAGGAGGAAAAATTCCAACTGGAATATTGATGACTGGCTCTCCTGGAACTGGTAAAACTCTTTTAGCTAAAGCGATTGCTGGTGAGGCTGGAGTGCCTTTCTTCAGTATATCTGGTTCAGACTTTGTTGAAATGTTTGTTGGAGTCGGTGCATCTAGAGTAAGAGATATGTTTGATCAAGCTAAAAAACAAGCTCCTTGTATTGTATTTATTGATGAAATAGACGCTGTAGGAAGACATAGAGGAGCTGGAATGGGTGGAGGCCATGACGAAAGAGAGCAAACACTTAATCAGCTTTTAGTAGAAATGGATGGCTTTGAGGATAACCAAGCAATTATTATCATTGCCGCAACAAACAGACCAGATGTTCTTGATCCAGCGCTATTAAGACCCGGAAGATTCGATAGACAAGTGGTTGTTCCTCTTCCAGATATTAGAGGAAGAGAACAGATACTAAAAGTTCATATGAAAAAAGTACCAATAGCTCAGGATGTCAATGCTTCTCTAATAGCAAGAGGAACACCAGGATTTTCGGGTGCTGATTTAGCTAACTTGGTCAATGAAGCTGCTTTAGTTGCCGCAAGAACAGCTAAAAAGCTCGTAGGTATGGAACAATTAGAATTTGCTAAAGATAAGGTAATGATGGGCAGCGAAAGAAGATCAATGGTCATGTCTGATGAAGAAAAGCTCAAAACGGCATACCATGAATCAGGGCACGCGATTGTTGGTAGATCACTTGAAGAACATGATCCAGTATATAAAGTAACTATAATCCCAAGAGGTAGGGCCTTAGGAGTTACGATGTTTTTACCTGAAGAAGACAGGTATAGCTACAGTCATCAAAGCATTCTCGATAGAATTTGCGGTCTATATGGTGGAAGAATTGCTGAAGAATTAATTTATGGAAAAAAAGGTGTGACTACTGGGGCATCAAATGATATTGAAAGAGCAACAGAAATGGCACATAACATGGTCACGAAATGGGGACTTTCTGAAAAACTTGGACCAATAAAATACGGTGATGAAACTGATGAGCCCTTTTTAGGAAGGTCCGCGGGAGCTTCAAAACAAGGTATCTCTGATGACACTGCTCACGAGATTGATAATGAGGTAAAAGAAATCTTATCCGGTTGTTATCAGACTGCAAAAGACATTCTCACTGACAATATCGACGCTCTTCATGGAATGTCTAAGGCTTTAATGGATTACGAAACTTTAGATGTTGATCAAATTGACGATATTATGGCTGGGGGAAAACCTAGGGCACCAAAATCAAATACAGACTCCAAGCCAGTCAATCCTGAAGATGGGAATACCGTAGGTGATACAGCCGAACAAAATTAGAATTTTGTGAAATAAAATCTATAAACTAAAATCTACTCTCAATGAGTAAATTAGTGTCTATAAGAAATAACGAATTGTCAGTCCTTTCTACTTTAAGTAAGGATAGAAAGTTTGGTACTGACGGTATTCGTGGACCTGTAACCTCTACAATGAACCCTCTCTTCGTTACCAAACTTGGTTGGGCTGCAGGATCAATTCTTAAAGAAGAGGGTATGTCCAAAGTTCTTATAGGAAAAGATACAAGAATCTCTGGTTATATGTTCGAATCAGCCTTACAAGCAGGTTTCATCTCTGCTGGAATGGATGTTGCATTATTAGGCCCTCTACCTACTCCAGGTGTTTCTTATCTAGCAAATTCTAATAACCAAGTAGGCTTAGTTATAAGTGCCTCACATAACCTATTTCAAGATAATGGTATAAAATTTTTTAATCAAGATGGTCAGAAATTTTCAGCTGAATTAGAAAAAAGAATCGAAACTAAACTTACTCAAGAAATGGTTGCAGTCGAATCAATAAATCTTGGTAAAGCCTCTAGGATGAATGATGCTCAGGGGCGTTATATCGAATTCTGTAAATCATCTTTTACTGACTTAGATTTAAATGGATTATCAATTCTTTTAGATTGTGCCAATGGGGCAACTTATTCAGTCGCGCCAAAAGTTTTTTCAGAGCTAGGAGCAAAAGTTGAAACAATCGGCTCATCTCCTGACGGAATTAATATTAATCAAAATTGCGGCTCTACTAATCCTGATTTCTTAAAGGAAGAAATGCTAAAGGGCTCTTATGATTTAGGAATTGCCTTTGATGGAGATGGAGATAGGATTTTAATCATCAACTCTGAAGGAGATATTCTTGATGGGGATGATATTTTATATATCCTATCTAATAGTATTTCTCCTGATACAGGAGTTGTTGGAACTTTAATGACTAACAAGGCCTTGGAATTATTTTTTGAAAAAAATGATATTCCTTTTTTGCGTGCAGAAGTAGGTGATAAGTATGTTTTACATAAATTAGTAGAGAAATCATGGTTTTTGGGTGGTGAACCATCAGGTCATGTAATATGTTTGGATTGTGCTCCAACGGGTGATGCTATCATTGCCGCATTGAAGTTACTTCATGCTATTAAAGATAATAACTTTTCCTTAAAAAAATCATTGGAGGGATTTAGTAAGTTTCCTCAAACTCTCATCAATCTAAAGGTAAATAATCCTAATAAGATAATAATAAGTGATAAATTTTGGTCGGAAGTAACTCGTATTGAAAGACAACTTGGAGAGAATGGTAGAGTTCTTATAAGACCATCTGGAACAGAACCTTTGATAAGGATTATGGTAGAGTCAGATAAATCTGGTGCCTCTGACGACTTCTGCAATGCATTGGCTGATTTAGCTCAAACTATATGATCGTTGCGAATTGGAAAATGAACGGAACAAGACAATCTGTGACAGAGTGGATTGATTCGGTATCTGGAAATATTGACATCGACAACATAAATCCATGTATTTTCTGTCCACCAGCTTGTTATCTGGAGCATGCGAGAAAATTAATTGAAAAGCATAATAATCGTATAAAACTTGGATCTCAGATAATAAATGGTACTAATTACGATAAACCTCTGACGGGAGGTATAAGTGCGAAAATGCTGAAGGATGTGGGAGCTGAGTATGTAATTATTGGTCATTCTGAACAAAGAGATTTTTTAGGAAAAATTAATAATAATTTCCTTACGGAGGATGTAGAAAAGGCTCTAAGTGAAAATCTGAAAATAATTTTTTGCGTTGGAGAAGATTTTCAAAGCAAGGAAAATAGTGAAACATATTTATGCTTAGGTGAGCAATTAGATGCATTAGGTCAACTTCATTCTACACACGAAAATAAACTTAGGTCCATTACAGTTGCCTATGAACCGATATGGGCCATTGGATCTGGGCTTAATGCAGAGAAAGACTACATAGAGGAAACGCATGAGTTTATTAAAAAATATATAAATGACCATCTTGGGTGGAGTCAACTAGATATTTATCCTGCAGTTCTTTACGGAGGTAGTGTAAACTTGGATAATTGTGAAGAAATTATTTCTTCAACCGATGTTGACGGTCTTTTGATTGGAGGAGCTTCCTTGAATTCAGAAACCTTTTCTAAAATATATAATCTTAGCTAATGGAAAATTTACTTATACTCTTTTACATACTTATTTCTATTTCACTCATATTAATAATACTATTACAACAAGGTAAGGGATCTGATATTGGAAGTGCTTTTGGAGCAGGTTCTAGTAATACAATGTTTGGATCAAGCTCTTCTTCAAATCCTCTTACTAAAGTAACCGCAATCCTCGCTGCAATTTTTCTAATTCTTAGTTTGTCTATTACCTATATCTCTCGGAGTTCTATGATCGAAGAGTCACCCATCATAGAAGTAGAAATTGATGAAACAGGAATCCTTCCAGAAGGTAATTAAAGCACCTTGCCGAAGTGGTGGAACTGGTAGACACGCTACCTTGAGGGGGTAGTGAGCATTGCTCGTGGAGGTTCGAATCCTCTCTTCGGCACCAATATCTTTCTTGATTCTTTCGTTGCATCTAACTATACTGCGATCCCTTTGTTGCGGGGTGGAGCAGTCTGGTAGCTCGTCGGGCTCATAACCCGAAGGTCGTAGGTTCAAATCCTGCCCCCGCTACCAAATAAGCCCTTTATGGGCTTTTTTTATAGGTAAAAGATGGACATTGATTATATAAAAGAGGTATTGGAAGAGGATATTGGAAGATTAGGCTGCAAAGTCTGGGGTCTTGAGTTATTTGGAAGAAGATCCAATCAAACTTTAAGAATATACATAGATAAAAATGAAGGTATTTCTGTTGAAGATTGTGAAATGGTTAGCAAGCACGTAAGTAAAGTACTTGATACAGTGAATGGCTTTTCCGAAAACTATATTTTAGAGGTTTCCTCTCCAGGGTTGGATAGGAAATTTTTTTACAATGATCAATATAAAGATTATATAAATGAACCACTGAAGGTAACTTTTTTTGATTGTCGAAACAAAAAAACAATTCAAGGTCGTTTACAAGGCGTAGACAAAACGAGTATAAAGCTTGAAATGAAAGAAGGCCCAATGCAAATTGCTTTTTCTTCTATTATTCGAGCAAATCTTATAATCTAAGAGGATATATTATGCAAAAAGAGATTTTATTAGTAGCAGAAGCAGTTTCAGGGGAAAAAGGTCTACCTCAAGAAGCTATATTCGAGGCTATAGAGCAAGCTTTAGCAACTGCTACAAAAAAGAGGTACTCTGAAAACTCAAATATAGAGGTGATAATTGATCCAGAAACTGGGGACTATGAGACATTTCGTTTATGGGAGGTGGTTTCCGAAGAAGATATCGAAGACAAAGGCATCCAAGTTATTCATGATGGTGAAAACAGTGAGTTAGGTTCATTTCTAAAAAAGAAGGTAGAAAATGTCGAATTTGGTCGAATCGCTGCGCAGGCTGCTAAACAAGTAATAGTTCAGAAAGTAAGAGAAGCTGAAAGAGCAGTGGTTGTTGAAAAATATCGTAATGTCTTAGGCGAATTGGTTAATGGAACTGTAAAAAAAGTCACTCGAGAATTTTTGATCATAGACTTAGGTGAAGGGGCTGAAGCAATTTTATCTAGAAATGAGTTAATACCTGGAGAAGTATTTAGGATTGGCGATAGACTTAGGGCAGTTCTTCAAGAAGAAGAGAGAGAAAATAGAGGTCCTCAACTAGCCCTCAGTAGAAGATGTCCAGAAATGGTTGGAGAATTATTTAAGCTAGAAGTTCCCGAAATTTCTGAACAAGTAATAGAAATCAAGGCTATAGCTCGTGATCCAGGTTCAAGAACCAAAATTGCAGTTAAAACCAATGATAACAGAATAGATCCTGTTGGAGCTTGTGTGGGAATGAGAGGGTCTAGAGTACAAGCTGTATCAAATGAATTAGGTAATGAAAGACTGGATATTATAATTTGGGATGATGACCCAGCTCAATTATTAATTAACTCAATGGGTCCTGTTGAGATAACGTCTATAGTTCTCGATGAGACTAAAGGCTCAATGGATGTGGCGGTTACTCAAGATACCTTGGCCCAAGCAATAGGGAAAAGTGGACAAAATGTACGTCTTAGTAGCCAAATTACCGGTTGGAAATTAAATGTTATTGATCAGGAAGTTGCTGATCAAGAAAAACAGGAGAAATCTGAGAGTATTTCAAATATTTTAATAGAAAAATTAGATGTAGATGAAGATTTAGCAAATACGCTTATTTCTAATGGGTATAACTCCTTAGAATCTATTTCTTCTTCAGAAATAGAGAAGCTTTCACAAATTGATGGCTTTGATGATGATATTAGTAGCCTTTTAATTAATAGAGCAAAAGATGCATTGTTAACAATGGCGATGGAAGTTTCTACTGACGATGGAAAGTCAGGAGACCTTATGTCAGTTGAAGGAATGGAAATGACCCTTGCATTGGAACTGACTCAAAAGGGAATTAATGACAGAGAAGAACTAGCTGAGCAATCAATTGAAGAACTTACTAGCATAATAGATATCTCTGAAGAAGACGCTGGAGATTTAATTATGCGAGCAAGAGCTCATTGGTTTGAGGATTAAAGAAAATGTCAGCAGTAACAGTAGAAAATTTAGCAAAAATAATTGGTTCCGAAGGGCAAACTCTCCTTTCTCAGATGAAAGAAGCTGGCCTCTCTCATACTGATATTAAAGATGAAGTTACTGATAAAGATAAAAAGACACTATTAGAGTTTCTTAAAGAACAGCAAAATAAATCTTCTAAGACTATTTCGCTAAATAAAAGTGCAACAATGACTGAACCCGTCTCATCTGGAACAGTTTCAATAACTAGAAAAACTATTACAAGAGAGATTTCTGAAAAACAGACTTCCGAAGCTAAAAGAACTTCCTCAACAATCAATTTCGACGAAATAGAGAAAAAAAGACAAGCTGGAGAAGCCAATAAAAAGGCTGAAGAAGAGCAAAGAAAAAAAGAAATAGAACAAAAGACACTTGTTACCAGGCGAAAAGCAAAGACTGGTGAATCTCCTGTAACGACATCTGGACCTAGGAAGGCAGTTCAAATTGAAAAAAGAACACTCAAATCCTCTAGAACAGAACTATCTAAAAAAGAGCAAAGAGAGCTAGAGGGAGAAAATTTCCTTTCTAATGTTGAAAAGCAAGAGTTTGAAAAACCTGTTGATTTAGTTTCAAAAAATATTCAAATTCCTGAAACCATCACAGTAAGTGAGCTTGCCCAAAGTCTCTCTGTAAAAGGGGCTGAGGTAGTAAAAAAATTGATGTCAATGGGTGTTATGGCTACTTTAAATCAACCTTTAGACCAAGACACTGCCATTTTAGTTACAGAAGAACTAGGTCATAAGGGAGAACCCGCTGTAAAGGTTGAAGTTGAAGATAAATTAATGGAACTGGTTACCTATGCTGGAGAAGAAGAGCCCAGAAACCCAGTTGTATCTGTTCTGGGCCATGTAGATCATGGCAAGACAACTTTATTGGATTTTATTCGAAATGCTAATGTTGCAGCAGGAGAGGATGGAGGTATCACACAAAAAATTGGAGCTTATCAAGCAAATACAGATCAAGGCACAATTGCATTTATTGATACTCCTGGTCATGCTGCTTTCTCAGAAGTGCGAGCAAGGGGAGCCAATTCTACTGATATTGTTATATTAGTAGTTGCTGCAGATGACGGATTGCAGCCACAAACAGAGGAGGCAATTAGCCATGCCAAAGCTGCTGGAGTTCCTATCGTTGTCGCAGTAAACAAAATGGATAGAGAAGAAGCTGACATAGAAAAAGTAAAAACAGAACTTTCTACTAAAGAACTTATTCCAGAAGATTGGGGCGGACAAACTCAGTTTTTACCAATTTCGGCTCTCAAAGGTGACGGTATAAAAGAATTACTTGAAGCAGTCTCTCTAGAAGCTGAAGTGTTAGAGCTTAAAGCACACCATAAAGGTCCGGCATTTGGTGTGGTTTTAGACTCAACTACAGAAGTCGGTAAAGGCGCTGTTGCAACGATACTTGTACAAAAGGGGACCCTAAAAAAGGGCGATATGATTCTTGTTGGAGAACAGACAAAAAGAGTAAGAAGTTTAGTTGACGAGAATGGTATAGATTTGAAAGAGGCTGGACCATCAGTGCCTGCTTCTATAACTGGTCTTGACGTTCCGCCTAAGGCAGGAGAAGAGTTTGTTGTTGTTTCAAGTGAAAAAATGGCCAAAGAAATTTCTAGTGAAAGAGCAGAAAAAGCTAGAGAAGAAAGATTGGCCCGCAACCAAATCTCAAATCTTGAGATGCTTTTTGAATCTGAGCTAGGAAATCATACAATCTTGAATATTGTTTTGAAGGCAGATACACATGGCTCCTTAGAGGCAATCATAGGTTCTATAAAGAATATAGAAAACGAAGAAGTAAAAATAAATATTGTCCACGAGTCAGTGGGTTCCGTAAATGCAAATGATGTTAACCTAGCTATGACTACTGGTGCATTTGTGATGGGCTTTAATGTTAGAGCCGATAATGCTGCTAAATCTTTATCAGAAAAAGAATCTATCGAAATTCTTTACTATAGCATCATCTACGACCTGATAGACGGTATAAAAACTTCGATAGAAGGCCATTTAGCTCCAGAAGTAAAAGAAGAGATACTAGGCACTGCTGAAGTTAAGGATATTTTTAAATCTCCCAAATTTGGACAGATTGCTGGTTCAATCGTTATTGAGGGCACTATTAAAAGAAATAAACCAATAAGAGTCCTTCGAGACAATATAGTTATATTCGAAGGGGAGCTAGATTCTCTAAAAAGGTTTAAAGATGATACAAATGAAGTTCCTATGGGAACTGAATGTGGAATCGGTGTGGCCAACTACAGAGATGTGAAAGTTGGAGATAAAATAGAAGTCTTTGATAGGATTGAAGTAAAAAGAACACTTGATTAGATGCCATCACCAGACTTTAAGCGTTCTGATAGGATCGCTGATCTAATAAAAGTTGAAATTTCTCAAGTTTTATCTAAAGAGGTAAAAGACCCCCGAATTCAAGGAATAACAGTCATGAATGTTATGTTGACGCCTGATATGAAGAAGGCTGATATATTCATTTCGCAAATTAATAGCTTTAACGAAATCGATCTACAAGAATTAAAGAAGGGTCTAGAAAAGGCAAAAGGCTTCATCAGAAAAAAGCTCAGCCAAAATTTAAACTTGAGAAGAATTCCAGAGATTTTCTTTAAGATAGAAGAGTTTTTTTAACTTAATGAATGGATTTCTGATTTTAGATAAGCCTGAAGGTTTAACATCTGCTCAATGTGTATATAAACTTCGCTCAAAACTAGGAATCAAGAAAATAGGACATTGTGGAACACTTGATCCATTAGCAACAGGCCTTCTTCCAATATGTATTGGAGAAGCTACAAAGTTTAGTAATTTTGTTTCTGATCAGGACAAAGTTTATGAAGTAGGAATAGAATTTGGAATTGAAACGGACACTGGAGACATAACAGGAAATATAGTCTCAAAAGGTAATTTTATTGGCTTTAAAGAAGACTTTTATCAATTTTTAATTGACCTAGAAGGAATTCAAAATCAGATACCTCCCATGCACTCTGCTATAAAAATAAATGGTAATCCCTTATATTATTGGGCAAGGAAGGGAGTTTATCTCCATAGAGTGCCTAGAAAGGTTGAAATACGGAAAATTGAATTGATAGATAAATCTATTAACACAGCAATCTTGAAAGTTTCCTGCTCTAAAGGTACATACATAAGAAGCCTTATTGAAAAGTTAGGTAGGAATTTAAATACTTTCGCTACGGTAATATCTCTCAGGCGATTAGAAGTTGGAACTATGCATTTAAATCATCAATCTTGTAGTTTTGAAGATTCAGATGAATCTCTAATCGATAAAGTTTTACCTTGTGATGCAATGTTGAATGATTTAGATAAAGTAAAGATAAAAAAAGAAGATGTAAAAAAAGTTAGAAATGGCCTATCAATAGACTATAATGCGCTCCTTAAATATAAAGGATTAGTAAGAATATATACTGAAAAAGAACTATTCTTGGGTATAGGGGAGGTAAGTGATAACAAATTGCAACCTAAAAGACTTTTATCTAAGAATCTTTTCAATTAGAGGAAAAAAAATTGGCACTAAGTAATACAGAAAAAAAAGAAATAGTATCAAAGTTCGCAAGAACAGATAAAGATACAGGATCGCCTGAGGTCCAAGTTGCATTATTGTCAGCAAATATAGATGCACTTCAATCTCATTTCAAATCTAACGCTAAGGATCATCATTCCAGAACAGGATTAATTAGAATGGTGAATCAACGTAGAAAACTACTTGATTACATAAAAACATCCAAACCAGAGACTTATACAAAGCTAATCTCGGACTTGGGTTTAAGAAGATAATCTATCCCTAATTTCATTGATCATTTAATTACTGGGCAATAGGGCTCTGTAAAATAGGAAAATAAAATGGAAAGTTATAAAAAATCATTCATTTTGGGTGAAAAAGAAATTACCTTAGAATCTGGAAAAGTTGCCAGACAAGCCACTGGTGCAGTAATTGCTACATGCGAGGATACACAAGTATTAGCCACAGTTGTAGTAGGTAAAGCACCCGGCGAACATCAAGACTTCTTCCCTTTGACTGTTAATTATCAAGAGAAGACATATGCTACAGGTAAAATACCTGGAGGTTTCTTCAAGAGAGAAGGCAGACCTACTGAAAAGGAGACACTTACTTCTAGACTAATTGATAGACCTTTGAGGCCTTTATTCAATGATGATTTCCTTTATGAAGTTCAAGTAATTTGTACCGTCATCTCCTCTGATAAGGATGTTGATCCGGATATCCTTTCCTTCCTAGCTGCCTCAGCTGCTGTAGCTATATCGGGACTGCCATTCAATGGCCCCCTTGGAGCGATAAGGGTTGGATTTATTGACGGCAACTATTGTATCAATCCAACAAGGAGCGAATTGAAAGAATCTCACTTAGATATGGTTATTGCTGGAAGTGATGCAGCTGTAATTATGGTTGAATCAGAAGCTAAAGAACTTTCTGAAGATCAGATGCTGGGAGGCATTTTATTTGCTCACCAAGAGATGCAAGTAGCAATTGAAGCAATAAAAGAAATGGTAACCGATATAGGGAAACCTAGATTTGAATATGAACCAAAAGTTTTAGGCTCGGAAGTTGTTGAGTTAGTGAGAAGCAATTATGGTGATCAAATTTCTGCCGCTTATGCTTTGCAAATCAAACAAGAAAGGGTCCAAGCCCTATCAGAGGTAAGAGAAAAGATTCTTAAAGAGAATGAATCAGAGGAAGAAGATTCTTTTTCACAGAATGATTTGCTTGATGCATTTAAGAAAGTAGGGAAAAACATTGTTAGAACTAGATTGATCGAAGGTGCCCCGAGAATTGATGGAAGGGATTTAGACACTGTTAGACCTTTATTCATTGAAACTGGTGTCTTAAAGAATACTCATGGTTCTGCGTTATTTACTCGAGGCGAAACTCAAGCAATTGTAACCTCGACTCTTGGTTCTCCTAGACAAGCTCAACTAATAGATGCTTTAGAAGGTGAGTTCAAGGATCAATTTATGCTTCATTATAATTTCCCTCCTTATTCGGTAGGAGAAGCAGGATTCTTGTCTGGTCCAAAAAGAAGAGAGATAGGACATGGTAAACTCGCAAGGAGAGCTTTAGAGGCTGTTTTACCTTCACCAGATGATTTCCCTTACACAATTAGAGTAGTTTCCGAAATAACAGAGTCCAATGGTTCCAGCTCAATGGCAAGTGTTTGTGGTTCAAGTCTAGCGCTAATGGATGCAGGAATTCCTCTCAAGGCTGCTGTGGCAGGTATAGCTATGGGATTAGTTAAGGAAGAAGAAGGATTCGCAGTAATTACTGATATCCTAGGTGATGAAGATCACCTTGGTGATATGGATTTTAAAGTTGCTGGAACTTCTGAGGGCATAACTGCTCTTCAAATGGACATCAAAATAGACGGAATTACTGAAGAAATATTCGAAGTTGCTTTAGAAAAAGCACATACTGCAAGAAATCATATACTCTCGTCTATGAATGAGGTCATTTCTTCCTCTCGAGAAAAGTTGTCTGAAAAAGCTCCTCAAGCGGTTGTCTTGCAGATTAATACTAAAAAGATTAGAGACGTTATTGGTAAAGGCGGTGAAACTATTAGAGGACTTACTGAAGAGACTGGCGCAATTATTGAAGTAGAGGATAGCGGTAAGGTTACCATTTATGGAGATACTCCAGAATCCAGAGAATCTGCTCAAAAAAAGATTGAGGAAATAACTGCTGAACCAGAGGTCAATAAGATTTATACAGGGACTGTAGCTAATATTAAAGATTTTGGAGCTTTCGTTACAATTATGCCTGGAAGAGATGGACTAGTTCATGTTTCAGAAATCTCAGAAGAAAGAGTAGAAAATGTTTCAGACTATTTTGTTGAAGGTGAAGAAGTAAAGGTTAAAGTTCTAGAGGTAGATGGGCAAGGCAAAATAAGATTAACGATGAAAGGATTAGAAGACTAATGGTGGTTGTGGGTGGGCTTGAACCACCGACCTCGGCATTATGAATGCCGCGCTCTAACCAGCTGAGCTACACAACCTTGCTGCGAATTTTAGAGATCAGTTAGGATAAAGTCGAGTAAACTATTAAACATTAAACCTAAAGTGCATCACATCGCCATCTTTAACAATGTATTCGTTACCCTCAGAACGAAGTTTTCCTGCTTCCTTAGCTCCTAACTCACCTGAATATTCAATATAGTCATCATAAGCGATAGTTTCAGCTCTAATAAATCCCTTTTGAAAGTCAGTGTGAATTACTCCAGCAGCTTCAGGAGCCGTAGAACCTTCTTTTGTTGTCCAAGCCCTAACTTCTTTTTCCCCAGCAGTAAAGTAAGTTATCAAAGATAACATCTTGTAACTTTCCCTTATAAGTTTATTGAGCCCTGGCTCTTCTAGTCCCATATCCTTTAGGAATTCCATACCCTCTTCAAAATCAAGTTCAGCAATTTCAGCCTCTAGTTGATTACACAAAGGAATAACTGTGGAATCTCTTTCTTGAGCATAGCTAATCAAATCCTCAAGTAAAATATTATCAGAATCTAAATTTTCAACATTTCCTACATATAAACAGGGTTTTACGGTTATCAAGCCTAACTCTTTATAGGCATTTTGATCTTTTTTAAAGCTCTCTGTATTCCTTCCTAAAATTCCGCTACTTAATTCGTCAGATAGGTTCTGGAATTTATCTTTTTGAATCATTGCCTCTTTATTTCCTGATCTAGTGACCTTTTCCAACCTAAGTAACGCATTTGACAAAGTTTCAATATCGGCAAGAAGAAGTTCGGTCTCCACAGTTTCTAGGTCTACAACAGGATTAACTTCTTCATGCACATGTGTAATATCAGGATTTTCAAAACATCTAATAACATGCAGAATTGCTTGAGTTTCTCTTATATGTGAAAGAAATTTATTTCCTAAACCTTCTCCCTCCGATGCACCTTTCACTAGCCCAGCAATATCAACGAACTCTGTAGTTGTAGGTATTATTTTTTCAGGATTTACGATCTTAGCGACCTTATTAAGCCTTGGATCCGGCACAGGAACGATACCTTTATTAGGTTCAATAGTACAAAAAGGGAAATTTTGTGCTTCTATCCCCGCAGCTGTTAAAGCATTAAACAATGTTGATTTGCCGACATTAGGAAGTCCAACTATCCCACACTTAAGACTCATTACTTTCATCCTTATTTGTATGATAATTCATTACAGTCTTTTGCCAGCCATCTTGGATTATTCTTTCCCCCAGATCTAGGTAATTAACAAGATTACACATTAATTTTTCTCTTTCTTCTACTGAAGCCTTTTTTAGGACATATGAAATGATATCTTCACCTTTCTCTGGTTTGCCTATTCCAATTCTTAATCTTTTAAAAGAACTATCTCCTTGTAAATGATCGATTATGTTTCTAAGACCATTATGACCACCATGTCCGCCTGACTCTTTCAGCTTTATTTCTGAATTAGGTAGATCTATTTCATCATGGGCTATTAGAATTTGTTCTGTTTTAAGATTAAAAAATTTTTTTGTTTTTGACACGCACAAGCCACTTTCATTCATAAAGGTAGAAGACGTTACAAAAATTAACTTATAGTTTTCATTAACAAATTCAGCAAATTGACCATGGATTTGTCTTTCTTTTTTTAGAGTTAACGAGTATTTTCTGCAAAGCAATTCAACGTAATCAGCACCAGCATTATGACGAGTAAGGGCGTATTCTTTACCAGGATTACCTAACCCTAATATCAATAGTGGTTCCATGAAATCTTATTGAAGTATTATTCGTCAGCCTCTTCTTGACCGTCAGTAGATTCTGGAGCATCTTGTTCTTCAGAAGATTCTCCGTCTTCTTCGGATTCAATGATTTCAGGCTCAACATCAAGTACTTTAGCCTCCGTTACTGAAACTACAGCCTGATCTCTATCATCGCCAAGTGCGAGTGATGGAATTTCTACTCCTTCAGGCAGATTAAGAGCTGATAAAAATATTGAGTCCCCAACATCAAGTTCAGCTACATCTACTTCAAGATATTCTGGAAGATTGGAAGCTAGACAACTTATATCAATGTCATTAATCAAACGTGAGATTGCACCGCCATGCATTTTTACGCCCATGCAGTTATCTTCATTTAAGAACCTTACAGGAACTGAAATATTAATTTTCGTATCAGGATTAACTCTTTGAAGGTCAGCATGAAGAACTCTTTGAGTAGCCGGATGCCTTTGAATTTCTTTCACAATAACATTTTGCTCTTCACCTGAAATATTTATGTTCAATATTTGAGTAGCAAATCCAGGGATTTCGGATGCTTTTGCAATATCTTTCTCTAAAATAGATATCCTCATAGGATCTTTTTCTCCACCATATATCACGGCAGGTACTGAACCCATTCTTCTCAACTGTCTACTTGAAGATTTACCTTCAACTTCTCTGTTGGTTGCATTTAAATTGACTTGTTCACTCATAATTCAATTGATCACATAAGCATTTCACTTATAGATTCCTCTTTATTTAATCTCTTTATGGCCTCAGCTAAAGTCGGTGCTAAGGATATACATCTTATCTTTTTACAGGATTTAGCTTCTTCCGAGAGCGGTATAGTATCTGTTACAACTAATTGATCAAGTGAAGATTGATTTATTTTTTCTATTGCATCACCAGATAAAACAGGATGAGTGATATAAGCACTCACACTTTCAGCATCCTTGGCCTTTAATGCATCAGCTGCATTGCATAATGTTCCACATGTGTCTGCCATATCGTCATAAAGCAAACAATCTTTTTTTGAAACATCTCCTATCACATTCATCACCTCAGATTTATTTGCTTCGTCTCTTCTTTTATCGATAATTGCTAAGTCACCAATATCTAAGAATTTAGATAGAGCCCTTGACCTAACTACGCCTCCGACATCGGGACTTACAACTAATATGTCCTTGAATTTTTGTTTTTTTATGTCCTCATAGATAACTTTTGTCCCGTATATATTATCTACTGGTATATCAAAAAATCCTTGAATCTGTTCAGAATGAAGCTCTACTGTTAAAACTCTATCAATTCCGGATCTTTCTAAGATACCTGCAATAACTTTAGCACTGATTGGAACTCTTTGAGATCTTACCCGTCTATCTTGCCTTGCGTATCCATAATATGGAATAACAGCTGTAATTCTTCCTGCAGAAGACCACCTAAGAGCGTCAACCATTAATATTAATTCTATTAAATTTACATGAGAAGGACTGCAAGTTGGTTGAATTATGTAAACATCTTTACCTCTTACATTTTCATTGATTTTTACACTGATTTCGCCATCGCTAAAACGACCGATATCAGCTTTACCTTGCTTTAAAGAAAGTTTTTTACAAATTTTTTCAGTAAGCTCGAGGTTGGCTGTTCCGCTAAAGACAGCTATTTTTTGATGTCTTTTCTCCATTTATATCTCCTATAGATGGCTGGGGTGGCTGGATTCGAACCAGCGCATGGCGGCATCAAAAGCCGCTGCCTTACCGCTTGGCCACACCCCATTCATATATTTTGCGTATTTTATTCTATTATTTGCATTAAGGGTGAACGTTCTAAGCTTTTTGTTAGAACTAACTCAGGAAAATGTTTTTGTGCTGATTTCGCAGCAGATTTATTATCAAACTCTATAAAAATGGTAGAACCAGTTCCAGATAATCTAGGTTCTCCAATCAATCTAAGATTCTCAAAAGCTTCATCCATTTCCGAATAAGTGTTTCTTATCCATTCTTCAAAGCTATTAAATGACTGATCATTAGTAAAGTTCTTTTTACTGATTTTAGGCCTAGATATAAAACTAGCTTGCTCAAAAGCATCTTTAGTACTTATCTTTAATGAGGGCAAAAATAACAAGTAATATTTCTTTTTATATGGATATTCAGCCAGAATTTCACCTCTTCCTTCTGCCCAGGCAGTCTTACCGTATATAAAGAAAGGAACATCTGAACCTAACTTTAGAGCAATCTTTGCAAGATCTTGGTCTGATATATCCAAATTCCAAAATTTTCTTAAGCCTAGTAGTGTTGATGCTGCGTCGGAACTTCCACCCCCTAAACCCTTTTGATCAGGTATAGACTTTACGAGTTCAATTTTGACGCCTTCCTTAACAGAGAATAATTCCTTTAGGAGGTTTGCCGCTTTTAAAACAATATTTTGTTTTATAGGATCAGATTCAATTAATTCAATAGAATTTGAATTTTTTCTGAGCGTTATATCGTCAAATAATTCAATTAGAGTAAATAATGAGGATAAGTCATGGAATCCATCACGCCTTTTTTTTAATACCTCTAGATGTAAGTTAAGTTTTGCGGGTGCTCTTAATTTTAATTCTTCCATATTTTATTAACTTTTATGAGAAGATTTAAGTCTTTATATAAAAGAGTGACTTCTGAAGGATAACCATCAGATGCTTTAGTTTCTAATTCCAATCCTATTTCCTCATCTTGTAGATCTTTTGATTCAAGTCCTAATAATAATTCTAAAAACCTCTCAACCTTTAATATAGGTAAGTTGTAAGGCAAGATATTAATTTCAATAAATTCATTCATATTTAGTGTCTTCCTTCTATCTAGGATGATAACTTTCTCTGGTAGTAGGTAGTTTTTCCCAATATTCAGCGAAACTGTATTACCTTCTTTGCTTAGAACGAAGTAACCTGTTTCCTTGCTATCCATATACGAAAGCTTAAACTTACCTTCGATTTTGAAATTTTCTTGTACACTTTTTATTTCGGGCGAAAATTTTTGTGATTCCGTAGGGATTGAAGTGCATCCAAGAGATATAATTATTAGTGATAAAACGATTACATACTGTGAAAATAATCTTCGTAGATTGGTCATTAATTCTATTATCAACAAAGGTTTATATAAATGATAGAGAGTATTTTAACTAAATTAGGTGATGTTTCTTTAAGATATGAAGAAATAGAATCTCTTTTGAGTAAGCCAGATATAACCTCTAATCAGGAAGAGTTTATAAAACTTTCAAAAGAATACGCAGATTTATCTCCTGTTGTGAATGCATTCAATGTATTCAAAAAAGCTGAAGATGATATGAATGAAGCCAGAGTACTTATGAAAGATTCTGATCCTGAAATAAAACAAATGGCAGAAATGGAATTCGAGGAACTAAAGCAAAATATTGATGATCTTGAAAATGAGCTTAAACGGTTACTACTTCCCAAGGATCCTGATGATTCAAAAGATGTTTTTCTTGAAATAAGAGCCGGTACAGGAGGCGATGAAGCTGCTCTTTTCTCCGGTGATCTGTATAGAATGTATTCTCGATTATCTGAAAGGAATAACTGGAAGATGGAGATAGTCAGCGTGAGAGAGGGCGATCATGGTGGGTTCAAGGAACTTGTTACAAGAATAGAGGGCTCCGATGTTTACAAGCAACTAAAATTTGAAGCTGGGGTTCATAGGGTACAAAGAGTTCCATCTACAGAGTCTCAAGGAAGAGTGCACACATCAGCATGTTCGGTTGCTGTTTTAGCAGAACAAGATGACTTAGCGGAAATAAACATAGATAAAAATGATTTGAGGGTTGATACCTTTCGAGCATCAGGTGCTGGAGGTCAGCATGTTAATAAAACAGATTCTGCTGTTAGATTAACTCACATACCGTCAGGTATAGTAGTAGAGTGCCAGGATGGTCGGTCACAACATAAAAACAAAGAAAAAGCCCTTTCATTACTTCATTCGAAATTACAAAATGCTGAGAAAGAGAAAGTAGAGTCTGAACAGGCTGAAAATAGAAGAGTCATGGTAGGGTCAGGGGATAGATCTGAAAAAATAAGAACTTATAACTTCCCACAAAATAGAATCACTGATCATCGTATTGAGTTTTCTGTTCATAATTTACCCGGTTTTTTAGATGGAGATATGGAGGTTATGATCACAGCTTTACTCGAAGAGAACCAAGCAAGAGCCCTGGCTAATCTTGAATCTTCAAGCTGATGGATGATCAGTCTGCTTTAAACCAGATAAAACTTCTCAAGCAATCAAGCATTGTAAGCTCTCAACTGGATATTGAGTTATTGTTATTACATCTATTAGAAATTGATAGGAATACTCTATATAGAGATAACCCTCGATTAACAGGTGACATTATAAATAAACTTAAAGAACTCACTCAGCGAAGAGAAAAAGGTGAGCCTCTAGCTTATTTAATAAATAATATCGAATTCTGGAATCTTAGCCTTTACGTCGATCAGAATGTCTTAGTTCCTAGACCAGAAACAGAAATCTTAGTTCAAAAAGTCTTAGAAATATTTGATGAGAAAAAAATTAGAGTCTTGGATTTAGGAACCGGTTCAGGTGCAATTGGACTATCTTTAGCCAAGGAAAGAGCAAATTGGGAAGTTGTGTG
>CACNCK010000003.1 GCA_902618945.1 uncultured SAR86 cluster bacterium | reverse complement strand
AATAAATTTAAAGGTAAATCTGATAAATATAACAAACTATGAGAGTCCATCTTTTTCCTTCCTCAGGACCGATATCAAGTTCACATTTCTTAAAAACAATCGTTAATTACAAAGAAAACTGTAAAACAGACACTTTGTTAAATTTCATTAATGATTCTTCGATTAAAAATTCTTTACGAAATCAATCTTACCCATGTTGGGGTGTAACGAACGGGGATAAAGATAGAAATAAAAAACTGTGGATGAAAATGGAAAAGAATGACATAGGTTTATTCTATAAAAATAAAAGATTTTTCACCTCTTGCTTGATCCATTCAAAATTTCATAGTGAAGACTTAGCAGTGCACTTGTGGGATAGAAAGTTTAACGAAAATCTTGGGGATCAAGGAGATTATGAAACCTGGGAAAACATCTTTTTGTTAAAAGAGTTCAAAGAAATAGACATCGGTATTGAAACTTATAATGAGATTTACGGTCACAAACCAAATAATATTGTTCGAGGTTATACCTGCCTGGAGAACGAAAAAGCAGAACTTTTGTTGGACGCAGTTAATTTGATAAATGTTTCGAATGTAGATTTTGAGACAAACATTTCTCTATCATCAAGATCCTCTGTTGCTGAACAAACTTCGACATCCACGATTGAACACTCCGACGGAACTGTTTTAAATACCTCTACAATAAGAGTTGAAAGAGAAGTAGAGATAGAGCAGAAAGAAATGAAATTAATAAAAAAGTATAAAAATTTTTTAAAAAAGAAAAATGAGGGACCTTTGCTTAGAAACAGAATTAGACCAGCAGGTGAATCTTCAGAACAAGAAACAGATGGATGGATAGAATCAACAAGAACCCTGATTGAAGCAAAAGCATCTTCAAGCAGACCCAATATAAGAATGGCAATAGGTCAACTCCTGGATTACAAGAGACATATAAACCCAGAACCTTTGCGTTTAGCAGTCTTATTGCCAAGTTATCCTAGAAAAGATTTGGCAGATCTTATTTTTTCTCAAAATATTGAAATAATTTATGAAAAAGATGGTGATTTTTACACGAAGAAAAGGAATAGATAAAATCACTGTTCGAAAATAGTCAGTCACTGTAGAGTAAGTTTAAACAGTGATTTATATAGGAGATGATTATGAATATAAAAGAATCATTTATTTCAGTTTTTACTAATTGGAAAAATTTTCATGGAAGAGCATGCAGAAGTGAGTATTGGTATTTCGTTCTTTCAGTATTTCTAATTGGACTCGTATTGGCATTTCTAGAAGTATTTTTAGGAATATTTAATGAAGAAATTGGTTACGGACCACTTTCAGGATTATTTCAAATCATAACTTTTATTCCTAGTATTGCAGTCGTATCAAGAAGACTTCAAGACAGAGGTATTTCCGGATGGTGGCAACTATCCTACATCACAATTGTTGGGATATTTGTTATTTTAATTTTAAATATGCTTCCTGCAAAAGAAGATGAAAATAAATGGGGAAGGAATCCCCTACTAGATATGTAAATCACTGTTTAAACTTAATCAGTGACGGCAGAGTAAGTTCAACCGAATTTTCGTTCAAACCTCGCAATCTGAGGGGTTTCAAGAATCACCAAAATTTAACCCCGGTAAAAATAACACTATAATTTTCACTTATTTTTCCGTGCTGGAGGAAGTCATAAGGTGTTGATATGACTTGTTGGGACCTATTATGTGTATTTATACGACATTCATAAGAAGTTATGCCAGAATATTTTAATATTTTAATATTTTAATATTTTAACTAAAACCAAAATGCCAGATATTCTGGATATACTTACTCCGCTTCAAATAGGATTATTATTTTTAATTTGCATTGTTCTCATACTTTTTGGAATTCTTTATGATCGTAAAGAACTTAAAAAAATTGATAAAATATTCAAATCCAAAGGTTTGGTTATTGAAAAATTAAAACCCCCTTATACATTCAAAAATAATATTCACATACCTTCAAGAAAGTCTTTAAATAAAGGCACTTTAGCATTTCCAATAAAATCGGAATTAAATGAAAGTCTTTTAATTTTTAAATGGGCGATTGGACGAAAACCCACAAGAGTTGATCATACTTGGGTCTTTTCATATAAAATCCAGGACAAGTCATTACCACCATTTATATTAAAACCAAAAAACTTTTTTTTGAATCTCAAGAAGACAATTCATATAAATGAAAGTTTTGATGAAAAATATTTATTAGAAATTCCTGGCAAATGTGATGAAGATGATGAGAAGAAAATAATAGATATTTTTAAAAACATAAACTTACAAACTATGATTTTGAGTAATTACCCAATAAGTATTGAATACAATGGTGTTGAGGTTTTCTATTACAGAAAAGATGACAACAGCAAACTTGAATTAGTTCCAGAAATCTTAGGTTATATTTCAGAACTTCATAATAAGATGCTAGAAATCAAAGAGGTCATATGAGTAATTCATGCAAAAAATTCAAAATCTTTCTAACACCACAGAAATAGTGGAAAACAAACGACCGATTAAACTTAGTCCGTTACGGGGGAGTAAGTTTGAACAGAGAATTAGATTACAAAGTTAAATAGATGGGCAAATATATAACTACTCTCTGCTTAATTGTTGGAGGAATAGTTCCAATAATAGTTGATATAGGTTCAAGCCACTTATTTAACCCTGACTGGGATGAACACGCGCGAGTTCATGAAGTATGGAGACTTTCAACCAATTTCCTTATCTTTTGTTTAGGCATATATTTGTTATGGGTGAAAAAAAACAAGTTATTGCCTGCATTTCTTAGTCTTTGTATACATTTAGGCTTTGTTTTTTCAGCTGCAACTATGTCACTTTATGGAGGAGCTGCAACCGGTGAGGGCGTACCTGAGCCATTGATAATTGGGATCCCACTTAATGTCTTTATGTTTTCTACAATGTTTTTAATTCAAAGTACTGTTTTAATATTTACTCTTAAACAATCAGTAACTGAGGAATAGTTCACTTTCACTAATATCAGTTATTTCAGTATAGATAATGATAATTTGTCATTAACTGAAGAATTAATTTTTTACAATTTTTTCATAAAATGACGCAGTTAATTATTAGTGATAATCTCTATTCTTAAAATTGAATCACACTGGGAGACTTGTATGAAAAATTATTTAATACAGTTAATCTTTTTAGCTTTATTTTTATCGCCCAACATCAAGGCAGCAACCGTAAGTTGTAGCTTTATGTCTGGTGAGGCCTATGATATTTACTCTGGAGCCTGGATTGGCACCGCTGGCTATGAAGATATATGCGACATATTTGGTGATGGTTTATCACTACCTATGGAAAACTCACTTTTGGCCAATCTGGATACACAGGAAATTTTTAGAGCAGGCGAAACCGACAAAGGAACAGTTTATCTCGTTGGAGGAGATATGGGTGTAGAAGGGAGACTAAGTACGATTGATGATGGAATGTTGATTATATATTCTGGTTTCTGTTCTATTGGCTTTGGTTAACTATAAATAAAGGATAGTTGAGGAGATTAATATTAAGTAGAAAGGGTTTTGACTCAAAAGCGGGTGGTAGTGCTTCACCTATATTTAATGACGGAAGCTTTTTTTCAATACCTATCCCCCAAAATCATTGTTCACCAAAAAAATATAAAGACCTGGATTTTAATGGCATATCAGGTTCTGATTTATTGAAAGAGGTCTCGGCTAAAGTGAAGGATACGGATTATTGTCATTATGATCCGTTGCTCAACGAAAGAATAGGTATTTTTGGACAAGCCAGCTCATCTCAGACTGAATTAAAGAATAATCATGTAGGTCCTGGAGATGTGTTTTTATTTTTTGGATGGTTTAAAAATTTCTCTGCAGATGGCAGAGATTTGCATCATTTATTTGGCTGGTTGCAAATAGATAAAATCATAGAAGGGTCAAAAAAAATTAAAAGTTATCTTCGTGAGAATAATATTCAACACCCTCATGGATATGGAGACACCTCCAGGTTTTCTAATAATACAATTTACATAGCTAAGAAACGATTGGAACTTAATAAAAGAAAAATTTTTGACCGAGGCCATGGATTATTTAGATATACTCATACAGATTTAATTCTGACTGAAAAAAATAAAACTAGATCTAGATGGAAGTTACCCTCCAAATATTTTAAAGATTCAAAAGACCTTTTTTTAAATAGAATGAAGTGGGAGAATGAAGATGAATCAACAGTTTTTTACAGAGGATTTGGCCAAGAATTCATTCTGGATATTGAAAAAAATCCAAATGTAAGGAAATGGGCTATAAACTTAATAAAGAAATATGGATGAAATAGACCATATTTGAGTCTGGGGGAGATGAGGTGATGAAAGAAAACATAGATGGTAAAGCCGCAAGTCTTGAGCTACCTAAAGTTGATTGGCTTGATCGTGGGACAAACCCAGAAAAGTTTTTTAAGGACTTGTCTTACGCGTTATCTGAATTTGGATTTATGGTTCTTACTAATGCACCTGGATTGACGGATGAATTTCAAAAACGTGCATTTCGAGAAGTGCGTAGTTTTTTCGATTCACCAATGGAATTAAAGAAAACTGCTCATATTTCCAATACGCCTTATTTTCGAGGCTACAGCTTGCCTACTCCTGCTGATAGTGGTTTCGGTCAAGTTATAGAAGCTTTTCAGTATGGATTCGAACAAGAATCATTATGTGACTACGATGATAAATCTCAACCAATTCACCGCCGACTGTTTCGTGGACCAAATACGTGGCCTGAAGACGAGTCATTACCTGGCTTTAAACCTTTAATAGATGAGCTCAATGATTGCTATCACCGCCTCACTCATGAGCTAGGGGAGGCCATTGTTGAGTCTTTAGGGGAAAGTGTTGACTCATTCCATGAATATTTTGACTTTGACGATCCGGATCTGGCTGCGAGTCTTAATCATAATTTTAGTCTTCACGCTTTTGCCGAAAAGGATCGGGAAAATGTAAGAAAAGAGTATCAAAAATTCACAAGTGATAAAGTAGGTGCTCATATAGATGGGCCCCCGTTTATAGCTCTGCTGATCAATGATCGTCCTGGATTACAAGTTGTAGCAGGAGAAGGGCAATGGATCGATGCTCCTGTTACTTGTCAAACAGCACCTGGTGAATATCACGTACCTGTTATTCCGGGGTCAGTTATCGTAAATACCGGTGGAACTTTAATGCACCTCAGCGAAGGAAGATATTCAGCTACCTTGCACCGTGTTAATACAACCTTGATACCCGAAGGAGAAACTAGAGTTTCTATGCCTTATTTTTTATTGCCCAAAATGGAAGGAGATCTGATTCCTTTTGGTAAATCTGAGGCTGATTCTTTAGGGGCGGCAGGCTACGAATCTGGACGAGACAGAGGTGCAAATGCTAGCGTAAATCGTATGGGGACCTTTCCGCAGGTAACTAGGCGTTGGTGGGCGGACGAATATGCTGAATTACGTCAAAAACAAAATGATGAGGTTAAGGCCGAAACACAAGCTGCCTTTAAATTTGCAAAAGAACGCGGAGAACGTTTTAAGAAACGATTAGACTAGAAAAGATGCATAGATTTCAATCAGGTGATGAGGGTGTAATCGCTTACAAGTCATCTAATCCATTTGAATTCTTTCATATTTTGAATAGCAAGCCTTCTGAAGAGCAACAGATGTACGGATCTCTTATCTTTCCCGAGCAAAAGAAAGAAAAGTATCCTCTTGTTATATGTATGCATGGCAGTATGGGTTGGAGAGGACATCACCATGAGCACTCAGTAAACTTTCTTAATAATGGCTTTGCAGTATTTCGAGTAAATAGTTTTGACGCTAGAGGTGTTATCTCTATTGTGGAGGATCAAATACAAGTAACTTTAGCTACAGTTCTGGCTGATTGTTTTAATGCGCTGAAACTTTTATCCGATCATCCTGATATAGATTCTAATCAAATCTACATTGCTGGATGGAGTCTTGGTGGGAGTGCAGCTATTTATTCAGCCTGGGAGCCTTTGGCTGAAAAATTAGCAGCGTCAGGAGAAAGATTTGCTGGGCACTTGGCATTTTATCCCGGTGCCTTTATGTGGCCTGAGGAAATGCGTTGGAGCAATGCACCTATTTTAACTCTGATTGGTAAAGATGATGATTACACTCCATCTATTCTGATAGAAGAATTATCTCCAGCCATTAATGAGAATGGAGGGAATAGTAAGACAATTGTTTATGAAGATAGTCATCACTCTTTTGATTCTGTAGATCCAGTAGTATTCGTGCCTAATGCAATAGCAGTTGGGAGAAGACATACAATAGTCGGAAAAGATGGCACACACTATCATCAAGATGATAAAGGAAAAAAAACTATGATGAATGAGCCGCATGAGAGAACAAAATTATTTAAAGATAAGGCAAAGATAGGGGCTCATTTGGGCTGTAACTGGCAAGCAAGGAGATCATCTATGAAAGACTCCATTCAGTTTCTTTTAGAACATAGTCAATAAATATAAAAGGGAGAATAAAATGAGACGAATAATTACTGGCCACAATGAAAATGGTAAATCCATCATTTCAATAGACGGACCTCCTGCCCGATCCCTGGGAGAGGATGCTGGAGGATTATTTGAAATCTGGAATACTGACGGATCTGGGTTCGAAACCAAGTCAGATAATGACAGAGCAGACATAGATATTATGTTATCGCCCGTTAAAGGTGGAACAAAATTCAGATATTTTCAGATTAATCCAATTCCAGAAGGAGTTCCTCAGGATGTTATAGAGGCGGCTACCGCAGAGGCTTTTGAGAAAATGGGAGCAGCTCATCATAGGGTTGATACCTCTCGAAATGCAGCAATGCACGAGACACATACGATTGATTATATTATTCTCCTCAAAGGGGATGTCACTCTGATTTTGGATGAAGAAGAGGTGGCTCTCCAACCGCATGATGTTGTTGTTCAAAGAGGCACAAATCACGCTTGGGTAAATAATGGTACTGAACCAGCATTATTAATCGCTGTTCTCATTGATAGCAACATTGTTTAGTAAAAATTTAAAAAATTAAAATTTGTATTATTAGATTTAATAATTTAAAGTTCAACGTCCTCAAAACATAATGAAAGTTACACAAGAATATTCGGATAAAACAGCTATTAGCCTATCGCTTATTTGTTTGGCTCATTGTCTGTTGGTACCTATATTGTTAGTTTTGTTTTCAGGTTACGTAACGCTTTCATATAATAATGAATTGATACATTACCTGCTATTGTTACTTGCAATACCAGTAAGCCTTTATGCTCTCTTTAGAGGAATGAAAAATCATTCAAAATTAAGCTTTTTTGTCACTGGACTGCTCGGGATCATTGCTTTAATTTTTGCTGTAACTATTGGCACAGCTATTTGGGGTGAGTTCGGAGAGAAATTATTTACTACTATCGGAGCATCACTTATTGTTTTTGCGCATTATAAAAATTATAAACTTTGCCGAAAACTTGAATGTGACTCTTGTCACTCAGCCTAATCAGTTATTTAAATAATTTCTCATAAATACTAAATATGCCTAGTGGCTCAGTTTTTTTGAATTAAAAGCTAATTGACAGTTTTCTCTTCATTTATCCATTCATCTATTAAATCATCTAGGATAAATAAAGGGACTATGCCTTGATCTAAAACTATTGAATGAAATTTTCTGAGATCAAATTTTGCACCCAGTTCTTTCATGGCCTTATCCCTTAAATCTAAGATTTTTATCATACCCATCTTGTAACTGGTTGCTTGTCCAGGCCAAACAATATATCTTTCAATCTCAACCCTCACCTCAGTATCAGACATACCGGTTACTTTTTTCATATACTCCATAGCTTTTTCCCTAGTCCATTTTTTGTAATGTAAGCCAGTATCTACTACCAATCTGTTAGCCCTGAACATTTCACTTTGAAGCACTCCCAACTCATCATAGAGACTTTTAGTCATCCCTACTTCAACTCCTAATTGTTCAGCATAAAGAGCCCAGCCCTCAGTATAAGCTGAAGTTCTGTATCCAAGACGTCTATACAAAGTTAGTTCATCATTTTCCAAATTCAATGCTATTTGGAAGTGATGTCCGGGTACGGCCTCATGAAATGTTAATGTTCTCATTCCAAACTTTGGTGTTTGCTTTATGTCATAGAGATTTGCATAGAAGACTCCAGGTCGCGAACCATCCAAACTGGGTGACTGATAATAACCCCCTGCAGCGGTCTTTTCTGAGTACTCAGGCACCGCCCTTACTTCTACTGGGCTTTCTGGAAAATTGAAAAAGTAAGGCTTTACGTCTTGTTCTGCCTCTTTAACCATTTGATTATAGTCTTTAATAACTATCTCTTTTCTATCAGGCGTATCCTCATATAAAAATTCTGGATTTTCATTAAGATCACTCATCATCTCTCCGATTGGCTTATTAACTTCATAACCAAGCTCTATGAAAATTTCTTTCATCCTGTTTCCAATTCTTTCTACTTCTTGCAAGCCAATTTCATGAATTTCTGCTGCCGAGTAGTCGGTTGTTGTATAAGTTCTGAGTCTGAGAGCATAGAAATCATCACCATCAGGCAATGACCAGACACCATGATATGGATTAGCATATTTATAGTTCTCAATCATAAAACTGAGAATTGATTGATAGCCCGGCTTAACATTAACTTTGATAGCTTCACTTAATTCATTTATTAGCTTAGTTCTTTCGCCTTCAATTATTCCAATATTGTCAATTTTTTTTATAAATATTTGCATTAAGGGGTTGTTGGAGTCTTCGTAGCTAATCAGCTCCTCAAGCTGTCCAATGACATGATCCATAACAAATTTTGGAAGAAAAATTTCTTGCTCTTTTTGTGCTTTTAACCAGCTTAGGTTTTCAATTAGAACTTCATCAAACATTTCAACCCTATCTATATAGTTGCGTGCATCTTTTAAAGTTTTCATAGGATGTGTATCAGTCATAAACTCTACCAAGTTAAGATGATTGCCGCTTATTTGATTGAATGGATACGAGTGATATTTAAAGCGCTCATAAGCTTCAATATCATTTTGAGTGTCAAATATAGCTATCTTTTGAGTAATCTTTTGACTTTTGCTTAGTTTGCTTTTGTCAAAACTTTGCAAAATCTTTAAGCGGTTTAGATTGTGCTTGTAATCCTCACTTCTTTTATCAGAGGTTTGCACTGATAGCCTTTCGTTATGCCTAAAGATGAAACCAAAATTATCAAACACACCAAGATTAGTCATATATTCCGGCGAGTCAGTAATTTTCTCAATTAAATCTTTTGTTAAATAGTGATCTATCGAAAAAGGTTTTTGTGAATATAAGTTCATCAGGTACAGACAAGAACTTATCAAAAGGACAGCTAATAAAATTCCTACACTCAGGACTATTTTTTTCATAAATTTACCAAAAGGATTTTAACTAATATGCTTCTCTGGGCACTACGTAATTCTAATTAAAATTAGAAAATATTTCTATTTTATGAAGAAACTTAATAACTAGCGTTAGAATAGAAATTAGTTTTTGTTCTTATAACTGGAGAAAATAATGAAAATATTTTTAATTACAGGGCTAATTTTGTCATTCAATTTAAAGTCTGCTGTCTATGAGATAAGAGATTACACAATTGAAGAAGAATTTTTCGAAGCATATGTTTATTGGGCCGAAAACCACTTCATGCCTTACGGAGAAGAAAGAATTGAAATAATAGATTTTTGGGTAAGTAGGGGTGATGAGGCTATCGTGGAAGGTACCAATCCTATTGTATCTCCCAATGGTCAGCCAAATGTCACATGGGTAGCGAAGTACAGTAGTCGTGAAGACAGAGATGCATTCTTTAATAATTTAGATGTTGATCCAGAATGGGAAGAAGTTTGGTCCAAACACCCCAATCCAGATGCATATATTCACTCAAATGCGAGATTCTTTAGTTCTATAAAGTAGGTCCTGAAGGAGTTTATACAGAAATAAAACTTAGTTATATAGATTTTAATGATGCCAAAAAAGTTTGTACATTGATTATATTTATACTACAATGCAGGCACGTTCATCTTAATCTGCAGGTTAAGACGGAAGTAGGAAGATAGGAAAACCTCTTTCTTTGATCAAAGAAAGGCAAGCAAGTACCGAAAGGGAACGAGACCGAATATCTACCGAAGGAACGCGTTGAGAAGGGTGTATATCGAAAGATATATGTACGAAATCGATACGAAAACTGGAGGGCACGATATGACTACTATATACAGAGGTGTTGAAGTTGCTCCTTTAAACAATGCAGCAGGAAGCGAAACACCTGCTAACACTGTTTACAGAGGCGTTCAGCAAAAAATCGTAGAAAGTAAGTCAACTCAGCCAGGTAAAGGAATTTACCGCGGCGTCGAAAGAGTTGCTTAATTTTTATTAAGAAGAAAAGGGAGGCAATAGCCTCCCTTTTTTTAGTATGATTAGTCTAAATGCGATCATATTCAATAAAGATAATTAGCTGATGAAATGCATACTCTGCAATCATCCTGATACTCAATTATTTTATAGAGAGAATCAAAAAAAATATTATAAGTGTCCTAAATGCTCTCTTATTTTCCTGGATAGCAAAAATTACTTATCAAACAAAGATGAGCGAATTAGATATGAGCAGCATCAAAACTTTGTTGATGATGAGAAATATATACAATTTCTTTCAAAGCTCTTCATTCCACTGAAAGAAAGATTATCTAATCATAAAGAGGGGTTGGATTTTGGATGCGGACCCGGGCCAGCACTGGCAAAAATGTTTAATGACGCGGGTTATATTATGGATGTATATGATCCTTATTTTTTCCCGAATGAAACTATTTTTTCAAAACCCTATGACTTTATATCTTGCACAGAAGTTTTAGAGCATGTCTTTGATCCCGCAAAAGTAATCTTTGATTTAAATAAAATACTAAAAAAAGATGGATGGTTAGGAGTCATGACTAATTTTTATGATGAAAATATAGATTTTGCCTCTTGGTATTATCGCAAAGATCCAACTCATGTAGCCTTTTACTCTAAAGAAACTCTCACGAATATTGCATCTAATATGTCTTGGACCTTAGAATTTCCAGATAAGAATATTGTTTTGTTTAAAAAATAATTATGTTTGAATCAATCATCCGTTTATATAGGAGAAATAAATGAAAAAGTTTTTATTGGTAATAAGTATGATTGCCCCACTGACAATGATTTTCCCAATGCATCATGAAGGGGTAAAAGGAGACAATCCTTTTCTTCTTATTGCAAGAATTCAGGTTAAACCTGGAAAGGTAAATGAATATTTAGAGATAGCAGATACCGTAGATAATGCGGTACAGGAAGCTGAACCTGGCATGTTGTTTCATAACTTTGATTCAGACCCTTTGAATCCATTGAAATTTACCTGGAGTGAAGTTTATGAAAATAGTGAAGCTTTATTATTTCATCTTAATGCTCCTTATATTCCAGAATATGTAGGTGCGCATGACAGATTGGCAGATAGTTTTGAAATAGAAATTTACGGTAATATTTCCAAAGAGGCCTTTGAAGCTGTAACAGCTCTCGGGTTTCCATTCAAACACTTTAAAACAACTAGAGTTGGCTATACCAGAGATAATATTCTTACCAACAAGAGAAAAGATAATATTAGTAAAGCCCAAGAATTTTTAGATACGGCATTTTCTAACCCAGATAAAGCAAGATCACTTCTTCATGAGAATTTTTCTTTCGAGTTTATGGGAATATGTTCTTTATGTACAAAAGCAGATACAGATAGTTTTTTTAATGAGTTTCTTCCTGAAGTAGGACGTCTAATACCAGAAGGAATAGCACTTGAGGTAGTCGACACCATTGGAGATAGTGATAGTGTTGTTTTAAGGGTTTCTGGAAAAGCGCAAGGAATTAACGGAACTTATAATAATAATTATGCTATGGTTTATAAGTTTGCTGATGGAAAAATTATTAGTTTGAATGAGTACCACAGTGATCTTCTGGCAGAAACCAGGCTATATAAAAAACAAGTTATACCAACTAATTAAGGGGGAAAGATGTACAGTCACATAATGGTAGGAGCTAATGACATTGAAGAGTCTAAAAAATTCTATGACAGCACTTTTGCTGTCCTAGGCGGAGAGCCAGGAGTTCTTTCCGTAAATCCAACTGGTCATAAAAGATATATGTATTTTTTGGATGGAAATGTTTTTCTCATTTCTGAACCAATTGATGATCAGATTGCAACTCATGGCAATGGAAGCACCATAGGTTTCTCTGTAAAAAGTTCAGAGCAGGGAGATGAATGGCATAAAGTGGGAATTAATAATGGAGGTTCTGCGTGTGAGGACCCTCCAGGTATACGTGAAGGTATGGGAATGAAGATGTATCTTGCTTACTTAAGAGATCCTTCTGGAAATAAACTTTGTGGAATTCTTAATATGACATAGTTCTTCCAGGTAAGAGCAAAAAAAATAGGCCTCACGGCCTATTTTTTTGTTTGAATGAAGTATCAAAATTCGAACGCCTTAAATTTTAAGGTCCCTTCAACAAGATCTACTTTTCCTTCAGCATAAATCATTCCTCCGTCAGAGAAAGTATCAAGTGTATACATGTTCACAATTTTACCTTCTCTTTTCCATATTCCTTGGAGGGTAGCCGTAACCATGACTCCATCATTATTAATGGATCTAACTTGACCATCAAAATCTCCCTGAGTGTTATCACCAGATCTAGATCTAAAGTTATGGGTAAGGTACACCTTTCCAAAACCTTCTCCGACTATTCCTTCAGATGTAATAGTGCTATCCGTATTAGTTGCACTCCATGAAGTTATTTTAAATTCAGCATCAAATGAATCTCCTTGGACATCCAAGGCAAATAATGCACTAACATTTGTTAATAAAAATGTTGTTATGGCCAAAAGGCCAATTCGTTTTATTAATTTAATTTTCATATATTTTTAATTATTTAGGCGATGATTCAGGTTGGTAAGAATAATAATCAACTAATGGAATCATTAGGTGAGCATAAGGTGAGCCTTCAAACATTACATAAGGAGCACCAGTCGTATAGTCTGTTGATTGACCCTGTAAAGAAGAAGGATCTTTTGGCATTAGCATCATATGAGGGCCTGATTCTATAAAGTGCATATGACCTGCATCTTTTTGGCCGTCCGTACCAACTGTAAAATTATCAACACCTAAATCTCCGTGAATCATCCACATCCATCCATCACCTTCCATATCTGGAACGGTTCCCGCTTTATAGGCATTAGCCCATGCAACTGCGTTTGCATCGGAACATGCTGGGGCAGCAGAATGAGCATCTTCGAATCCTCCTTCAGGCATAGGCATAAAGGCTTCACACCTCCAACCATTGGAACCCTCTCTTAAAACTGTTCCATCAGCCCCTATTACTGTAGCAAGATCACCAATAAAGTCGGGAGCTGCTGAAGTATAAGCCCAAATTTGCCACTCAGAAGAATCATGTGAGACTTGAGGCTCACCATTTTTTTCTGAAACACTCATATCTGCTCCACATGATACGAGACTGAAAAAGGCGGTTATTAAACTGATTTTTTTTATCATTTTTCCTCCAATGATTATTTTGTTATTCTCAGTATATCTTTTCATAAAAAAAAGGAGAATATTATGAAATTTATTAAATACGGCATTGCAATAATCATGTCAGGAATTTTTTCTTTGTCTGCATTGGCACACGATCCAAAAGGTGAATCATTTACACTGTCTGGAACTATAACATCAGTTGAACTTACTGATGACGGCGGAACTATAACTGTTTCTTCTGAAGCTGGTAGATATGGAAAAGTTTTCTTAACTTACAATGTAACTTTAAATTCAGCTTTGCCTGATCAGGGTTATTTTTCTGGAAGAGGGGTGGGGTTTAACGATGGAGTAAGACAAGCCGGATCTCGACAAGGTGTCTTTAGACGAGAAGGGGCCATTATGAAGTTTTGGTCTTTAGATGATGTAACAGATGGCAATATGAACTATTGCGAAACTGTTATGAATTTAGAAACTGAAACAGTAGAGATGACCTTCTATCCATTTTAATTATTTTAAAAAAAACCCTCCTCTTGGAGGGTTTTTTGTACAACATAAATTGAATTACATAAGTACGCATTGGCAAATTTTATCTATCCTTTTGCTAGGATGTATTTTAAGGTTTTTTAATTTAGGGCTTGTTCCAGGACCAGTTTTTGATGAAGTCTTTTACCCAGTCTTCGCTTTAAATTACTTAGGTGGAGATATCTTTTTCTCGGTACACCCCCCTCTGGGATCATATATCCTGACATTTGGTATTCTTCTTTATGACTTTTTACCTTGGACAGGTTCTATTGATTTCTCTCTCGCTGAACTAGGAGACTTAAATCCATTATCATATAGATGGATAGGGGCTGTCTCGGGCATAGGTCTCATTTATGTTGGCTACAGGCTTGCCCTAGAGATTTATCATAAAAAATTATTTGCTCTATTAGTCGCCCTTTTTTTTACTTTAGATGGGTCTTTATTGGTGGATTCAAGATTTGGACTCATAAATATTTATCTCACCTTATTTGGATTTATGTCTTTACTATTTTTTATAACAGGCATTAAAGCTCAAAGTATAGGTAAGTTGCTTTTGTCTGGTCTTATGCTCGGAGCGGTAATCTCAATAAAATGGAATGGTTTAGGATTTTGGCTAACTCTTATGTTTTTCTCATTTGTGATATTTCTTATCAAAAGATCTATGTTAGATTCAAATGGAAAATATGATAATCCAGATATTAGACAAATCTTATTAGTCTTCCTTACACCTTTTCTAGTGTATTTCATCTTGTGGTTCCCAGATATTTTGCATAACGAAATGATATTTTCTGATAAGCACTCACAGATGATTTCTTATCACTTTGATAAGACGGATCAAAAGGCTCACCCTTACAGCTCTTCATGGTACACATGGCCATTTATGATAAGACCAATAGGTTATTTCTTTGATTCTGAAACAATAATTAATGCCCAAGGGATAAGTTCAGAACTATTTAAGGCCATCCATCTTTTCCCTAATCCAGCCCTCAACTTTCTTTCTTTAATTTCTGTAATTTTACTAACATTTAAATGGATAGATATATTGAGTCAATCAATTAACAATAGAAAGGTTCAAGAAGAAGTATACCCAACTAGTCTAATTTTGATAGGGTTCTATGCCAACTTTCTGCCTTGGGCATTAGCCTCCAGATCTACATTTCTTTATCATTATCAACCTGCAGCTTGTTTTGCTTTTATGGCTTTAGCTTTCATGCTTTGTAGGCTAATTAATAAAGGTAAGATTGCAAACATGTCTCTCTATTATGCTTCTTTGGGTCTGATACTGGCTTCTGGTCTGTATTGGCTCCCGCTTCAGCTCGGTCTTGAAATCTCCAGTAAAAGCTTTTATTCAAGAATGTGGTTCGAAACATGGATTTAAATAAATTGGAAAAGCAACAAAATATTTGTTTTGTTTTACCTACCTACAACGAGGAAGGAACTATTGAAAGTACAATTGAACAAATCAAGGCAGAAGAAAAAAAGCAAAATACTTATAAGTTTTCGATCTTGGTAGTAGATGATAATTCCACTGATCAAACGCAGGCTATAGTGAGGAAAGTCATAGATTCGAGTGAAAATATATATCTAATTACAGGACAAAAGAAAGGTCTAGGAGATGCTTATAAGAGGGGCTTTTTGTTTGCCCTTGATACTTTGGAAGCAGTTGTAGTATTTCAAATGGATTCAGATGGACAACACGATGCTTCTTTAGTACCCGAGTTTTTAAAAGAGATTAAAGCTGGAAAGGATGTAGTTATAGGTTCAAGATTCATCGCAGGTGGCTCTACACCTGACTTCTCACTTTTTAGATTATTAATAAGCAGAGTTGGTAATTTATTAGTTAGGTACGTAGGAGGTGTAGTTAATATTAAAGACTGCACATCTGGGTATAGGGCTATCAAAAGTTCGTTTCTTAGAGATCTAGATTTCTCATACTTATCTATACGAGGCTATAGTTTTCAGTCCTCATTGATTTGTGGTTTAGCTTGGCGAGGTGCAGTTATTTCAGAAATACCAATTATTTTTAAATCTAGAGAGGCGGGCGATTCAAAGCTTTCTTTTAGAGATCAAATTGAATTCCTGCTAAATATACCCAGACTTGGTTTTAGAAACATTGAAGACTTCGTTAAATACTCTCTTGTAGGTTTCTCGGGCGTTGTAATCAATCTTGGAACTTATGCCTTTCTCACGAGATACTATAATTTTTCTGAAGCAATAGCTCCGTTACTCTCAATTGAAGCGGCATTAATTTCCAACTTTCTACTAAATAATTTTTGGACATTTGGAAGCAGATCAAATCAAAGCAGAGTCAGAGTGAAATTCTTTAAGTTTCATTTAGTGAGCGGATTAGGTGCTCTAATAAATTATTTAGTATTTTTATTATTATTCTTTGTTCTCGAAGTTCATGATATTTTTGCAAACCTTATTGGCATAGCTTTTGCAGCTGTAGTTAACTATTTAATTAACTCTAATTGGACATGGAAGGATAATAAATGAAAATCAATAGGTCTTTTATTTTGGCTCTATGCCTATTATCTTCTTGCAATGAATCAAAGGAAATAGACATCAAAGATTTCTTTAGCTTGGAAGGGGATGTCTTCTTGCTTGGAGAGTACTTGGCCGACTTAAATTTTGGTTTACATGATATCGAAATCAGCAGCTCAGCCGAAAGAACCCTGTTAATAGGTATTCATGGCAGCAATAGCGAGGGTTATGAGTGGGTATATCCATTAAAGACCCTAAATAACGATACTAATATAGTTTCTTTCTTTCGCTGGGATGATGGCTCCTGCCCAGACTCTAGTATTGATATTTTACTTAACTCTATCAAGACCAGGCTTGATCAAAGTCCTAACTTAAATAAGGTAATACTTATTGGTCATAGTTACGGAGGCCTTCTAGTAACCACACTCTCTAAAATATGGGATATTGATGTTCCATTGCATATTCACTCTGTAGCAGGCCCTCTTAAAGGAATGAGTATGCTATCTTCACTATGTAATTACCAGCCTCCAAGCTCTTTAGCTACTGGGATTAGCCTATATCAATGGAGAACTATTCAAGAACTAGATGGTGCTTTTAAAGACCTAGAATATGACCCTCAAGTAGTGGATATAAAAAATAGCTATGTTACGAGACTGCCCAAAACATACAAAGGAAATAAATTAGGACATAATTGGTCCATTAGCTGGGTAGCTGATGAATTAAGTAAGGAAGAATAAAGCTAACTTAACTTTATAAATGTCATGCGCAACGTAGAAAATCTATTTCAAGATCGAGGTATCAACTATGGATGGGTTATGGTTCTGGCAGTCTTTGTTTTGAGCGGATTAGCCTTTGGATCAATGGCATCTATTTCTGTATTTTTAAAACCAGTCTCTTTCGAATTTGGATGGACTAGAGGCCAGACCTCTTTTGCATATACAGTTGCTTCGTTTTCATCTGCTCTTTTCGGAGTAATATGGGGTCAAGTTGCAGATAAGTTTGGAACACGCTGGTTTGGTTTTGTAGGTGCTATTTGTATGAGTTTAGCTCTTTTTTTCCTATCTGGAATGGATTCCGTATTTCAGTTTTATCTCTTATATTTTTTATTTGGAGCTATGGGTAGTGCTCTTTTGTTTTCACCTTTATATGCTAACGTTGGTTTTTGGTTTAAAGAAAATCCTGGACTTGCTTTAGGTTTGGCCGCATCTGGAGGTGCTATTGGTCAGGCGTTTATTCCTCATATTAGTGGTATATTGATTGAATCTTCAGGCTGGAAGTCTGCCTACGTGAACTTAGCTTTTATCTATATCGTAATTGCTTTACCTATTTCTTTTCTTATTAAGGAGTCGCCCTGGAGAATTAGTGCAAGATCAGATGATAATAAAGATGATAGATATTTTGTCCTCTCTGAAAAAGAGGTAGTTTCATGGATAAGTCTTGCTGTTATTTTCTGTTGTATTTGTATGGCTATTCCAATCATGCACTTGGTTCCATTATTGACCGATCAAGGATTCTCCCTTGAATTTGCTACCTCTGTTTTGATGGTTTTAATGGTGTCCGGTGCATTCGGCAGAATATTTGGAGGGATTTTAGGTGATCGTATTGGCGCATTACCAGGATATATCTTAATGTCCCTAGGCCAAACGATTTTTGTTATATGGTTTCCTGACCTTATATCCCCAATGATAATTTATATAATGGCTGCATTATTTGGATTCACCTATTCAGGAGTTATGTCGAGTATTTTGGTTTGTACCAGGATGATGGTACCTGCAAACTATGGTGCAAGAGCTATGAGTATAACTTCTTTTTTTGGCTGGATTGGAATGGGGTTAGGAGGATTTTTGGGAGGTTATTTCTTTGATATTTATGGGAATTATAATTGGGCGTTTACATTTGCTGGCCTGTCAGGCGTTATAAATCTAATTATCCTTTCATTCTTTTTGCTTTACATAAGAAGAGCAGAAAAGTTAGTTTTCAATTAAAAGAGACATGAAACAAAATCATTCTAAGAAAATTAACCTTATGGGCTTAAGTAGAAGAGAGTTAGAGGATTTTTTTGTTTCCATTGAGGAAAAGCCGTTTAGGGCAACCCAAATAATTAAATGGATACATCAAAGAGGAGTTTCAGATATCTCTCAGATGACCGATCTGTCAAAAGCATTGCGTCAAAGACTAGAAGAAACTTGTGAGATAAAGGTTCCTGAAGTCTTATATGAAAAATCATCAAAAGATGGAACCAAAAAGTGGGTCATTAAAGTTGGAAAAAAAGATTTAATTGAAATGGTTCTTATACCCGAGAAGAACAGAGCTACTTTATGCGTTTCATCACAAGTAGGGTGTGCGGTAGATTGCAGCTTTTGTGCTACTGGAAAGCAGGGATTTTCAAGGAATTTAGGCTTAGATGAAATAATAGGACAAGTTTGGGTTGCTGCTAATTCCTTTGGCTTACCTAGAGAGCCTAACTCAAGACATATTACAAATGTTGTAATGATGGGAATGGGGGAGCCATTGCTAAACTTTGAACCTGTTGTAAATGCTATGGATTTGATGATAGATGATCATGCTTACGGTCTATCTAAAAGAAAAGTTACTTTGAGCACCTCAGGTATCGTTCCTAAAATTGATGACTTAAGTAAGGTAAGTGATGTTGCTCTTACAATATCCTTACATGCTCCTAATGATGAACTAAGAAATAAGCTAGTTCCTATAAATAAAAAATATCCCATTCAAGAGCTGCTGGATTCAGTGAAGCGTTATGTTGATTCATGCGAAGATAAAAGAATAACCACAATCGAGTATATTCTGATTGATGGTATTAATGATGAAATGGCACATGCAGAAGAGTTAGCAGAGTTATTGCGGCAATTACCCTGCAAAATAAATCTAATTCCTTTTAATGGCTTTGAAGGATCAGATTATCTAAAACCCTCAGGAAATAGAGTGAAAAGGTTTCAAAAATATCTCCAAGGTGAGGGTTATGTGACGACCATAAGATCAACAAGAGGTGATGACATCATGGCCGCTTGCGGACAATTAGTTGGACAAGTTAATGATAAGACGCGCAGAAAAGAACGAGCGCAAAAGAATCAAATTAAGACTAAGGCAATCTAGTGTTAAGAAGTATTGCAGTAATAGGAGCAGGAGTATCTGGTCTAACTGCCGGGTATGCATTAAAAAAAATTGGCTTAGAAGTCGAAATTTTTGAAAGATCGCAATCTATAGACGCATTTGGAGCTGGTATAACGCTTTCCAAGAATGCTACTTTGTTGCTGCAAGATCTGGATCTTATGGAAGTTTTATCTTCTAAGGGTCACTATCCTTTGGGTTCCTTCATACGTGATTATAAGAAAGCTAAGGTAATAAAGTTCCAGGCACTTGATAAAAATTTTATAACTTTAGATAGAAGAGATCTTGTTTTAACACTCTCCAATAAATTTGAAGAGCTTGGTGGAAGTATCATCCTCGATAGTGAGATTGAGTCAATTGATCCTGCTATGGGAGAAATCACAATATCTAATCATGAAAAAAAGACCTATGATCTAATCCTAATTTGCGATGGTATTAAGTCTTCTTTAAGAGAGCATTATTTTGAGGACCAAAAACCTCAATTTACAAAATATGTAGCATGGAGAGGCATGACCTCGATAGAGAACCTTCCTAAATTCGAAGGTAATGACAAGGTCAATGTCTACTACGGCCCTGGAGGTCATTGTGTACATTATCCAACTGGCAGAGGAGATCTTATTAATTTCATTGCTATTGAGCATAATGTAATTTGGTCTGAAGAGTCTTGGAAAATAAAGGGTAATAAATCTGAATTTCTTGATTGCTTTGCTGGATGGAACGAAGGATTACTTTCTATGTTTGATTCATCTCAAGAAATATATAAATGGGGTATTTTTGAAAGATCTCTCCCAAAAAAACTGTATCGAGATAAGTGCTTGCTTCTAGGAGATGCTGCTCATCCTATGGTCCCCTTTCTAGGGCAAGGTGGGTGTCTTGCGGTTGAAGATGCTTACTGTTTAGCATCTTTAATAAAAGATAAAGAAGATTTAAGCAGCATAGTTCTTAAGTATGATAGATTACGAAATAGTAGAAGTAGATGGATACAAAAAAGATCAAAACTGCAGGGGATATTTAATCATATCTCTAACCCCATACTGACAAAGATAAGAAACCTACTTACAAAAATAATTATGAACAGTAGTGTGAATAAACTACATTCATATAATCTTATTAAAGAACTCTCTGAATTAAAGAAGATTTAAATGAGAAAAGTAACATTAGGAACAACTATAGCTTACGGGATGCCGGGATTGGGTGCAGGCTATATGTATCTTTTAATGAGCTTATACGTCATGAAATTTTCTACCGACGTACTGCTCATTGCTCCAGCTGTAATGGGAGTCATTTTTAGTATATCTAGGATATGGGATGCCGTATCAGATCCCATTGCAGGGTATTTGAGCGACAGGACCACATTTAAATTTGGCAGAAGAAGGACCTGGATGTTAATAAGTTTTATCCCAATTTCGTTTGGATTTTTAGCAGTCTTTTCGCCACCTGAATCTATGCAAGGTCAGTCTCTTGATTTGTGGATGATGATAGCAATACTCAGTTTTTATTCCGCAATAACTCTTCTTAATGTACCTCATATGGCTCTAGGGGCTGAACTTTCAGAAGATTATCATGAGAGGACACGGTTATTTGGGGTAAGACATATAGGTTTTACGTTGGGATCAATTCTTGCACTAGTTTCTATGAGTTTGCTGATTAGCGAAGAAAATAATCCTGATGGAGATGTTAGACAATTGGCTGGTAGTCTCGCTTTTTATGCCATCGGTGCAATGTCGCTAATGATATTTTTTGCAGTCTCAAAACTTAAAGAAAATCCTGAATTTCAAAACCGAGTAAATAAAAATCCATTTAAGGCATTCAGAGATGTATGGATAAACCCACATGCGAAAATATTAATAATAGTTCTATTTATTGAAAATTTAGGTGGGGCAGTTATAGGCGTACTCACCCTTTATGTGACTCAATATATAGTTGAAGCTCCTGCTTGGGCGCCTTTAATTATATTTGCTTACATGCTTCCGTCAGCTTTATCTGTTCCTCTTTGGATACCATTATCAAGAAGATTTGGAAAAATAAGATTATGGGTTTTTAGTCTTGCCTTTACTGGTATCTCTTTCGGTGGAATTTTTATTATTCCTTTTTTGGACTCTATAACAGATAGATTGATTGTTATGTTTATTGGTGCAGCTTTAGGTGGTATGGCTGCAGGCTGTGGAGGAGCAATCGGACCTTCTGTGAAAGGTGATGTAATAGATTATGACGAGTACCTAACAGGAGAGAGGAAAGAAGGTTCTTATTTTGCAGCACTTAATTTCGTATTTAAAAGCGCAACAGGGATTATGCTTCTTGTAACTGGCTTTGTTCTGCAGTTTTCTGGTTTTATCCCTAATCAACCTCAGACGATGGAAGTAAAAATTGCACTGATTAGCCTCTATGGCCTTGTACCTTTAGTTTTTTATAGTTTAGGAGCTTTTCTTTTATATAAAAAATTTAAGTTTGGTGAAGAAGAACACGCAGCAATAAAACAGCAGATTCAAGAAAGAGCTTAATGAACAGATTATTTAAATGGCTTACATTTATTATAGTTTTATTTACTACCATTGTTGTTCCAGCAATCTTTTTGGAAACACCATTTTCTAGATATGGAGAAACAGCGCTAGCTTGGGCAGGTGAAAATACTGCCTATACTTCGATTGTAGTTATGTTCGCTCTAGCTGCTGATGTATTTCTCCCTGTTCCAAATGGATTAACAAATACTTTAGCAGGAGCTAGTTTGGGCTGGGCACTTGCTTCAGTTGTTGTATGGATAGGTCTAAATTTAGGGGCTTTTTTTGGCTACGTAGTAGGGAGATTTGCAGCAAGACCGCTAGCTCAAAAGATAGTAGGTGTTGATGATTTAAAAAAAGCTGAAGATTCGGCTAGAGATATCGATGTTATGGGCTTAATTATTGCTAGACCTGTTCCTGCATTTGCTGAACTTAGTACCATTGCTGCCGGAATTACTAATATGCCCTTTATGAAATTTTTCTATGTAATGATTTTATCTAATATAGGTGTGGCTATAGTATTTTCTGGATTAGGAGCTGCAGCTCTATCAAGCGGTTCATCAACTTTAGGTTTTTTTGGAGCGGCCTTGTTACCTGCTTTACTCTATTTTTTATATAGGAAATTAAGCAATTAGATCAAGGCTTAAGTATCCCTATGGACTCCTTTTTGGGATCAAATTCTGCAGGTGAAACGCTAGATCCGTCATGCCCTCCGAGAGTTCCAAAAGAACTGAAACCTAATATGTGTTTTTGCTTTTCAGTTATCTTTTCGAGCACTTCATCTCGGATACTATATTGATGATTTTCTTGCGGTTTCACCCAGGGTTGCAAAAAAGCTGTCGAGATATTGCTTCTGATGGATCCTGATCTATTTAAACCATTACCATGCCAAAGCCTTCCTTCCCAAACTATTGCTGTACCTTTCGGTGCGGTTAGAGAATTAGCCATTTTTTGAATCTCTTCACCATTTGCAGTGCGATAATCTATAAGTGGCCATTTATGTGATCCGGGTATGAGCCTAGTACCACCATTTTCAGGAGAGTTATCTGAGATTAAGTACATTACATTCGCCATAAAAGGAAAGTCCATAGGATGAGGTACCAAAGGCCATTGATCTTGGTGAAGCGCCATTCTCTCGTTGCCACTTCCATTCATATGCGCTCCCATTGAACAAAGACACACTTTTTCTCCGATTATATGCTGAATGAGCGGCAGTATTTTTGGATGATCTATAAGCTTTAAAAAACAATCACCTTTATTTATCAAATTCCAAACTAATCTACTTACTTTTTCTTCATCAGATGACTCTACTCCCAATCCCTCATCACCTCTAATTTTTGAACCTACCTTATATTTTTCCTCACCTAAGAACTGCTCGTTGAGTCTTTTATCCATCTCGTCAATTTCATCAAAGCTCAATACGTTGGCAATCAAAGCCATACCATATTTATCTAAGTGATTTTTTGCTTCTTCAATATCTTCGGTTAAGGGTGGATACTCTAGTGTTTCAAGATTCATTGCTTGGTCGGTTTTAGTTCTTTTATTCTTTCAGGTTCAATATCAATAAGATAGTCCATAGAGCTTTCAATTCTTCCATATGCATTCCAAACTTTGAATCCAAGTCTGGACTTTAGTTTTTCCGAACAAGAATCCCAAAGATCTCTATCAAGCCCAAGTGTTTGGTTTTCTTGTTGTCTAAACTGAGGCGAGCAGAAAGTTGTCAACACTCCAAGTCTGTCAGTATTGCCAGTATTAGCTCCAGTACCATGCCAAAGTCTTCCATCAAAAACCATTAAAGAGCCTGCCTTTGCCTCAGGTTGATTTATGGGATACATACTTTGGTCCTCTTGATTGGGGTGCGCCCCGGTTAGATGAGATCCTGCAACTACCTCGGTAGCCCCGTTCGTTGGAGAGAAATCTGAGAGCATCCACATGCAATTAGCTACAACCGGGGGCGATATGCCAAGTGACACATCAGGCTCAACAAAATTTACATCAGCCTTTCTTGTTATTTCTGAGGGCCTTATATAACTTTCTCCAGCCCTTACCGGTTGAGGCATCCACCATTGGTCTGTATGCAAACCCATTCTTACTCCACCGGGTTTGGCAATATTTGCTGAGTGAGTGGATAAAATAAAATCATTACCCAAAATATGACCGACAAGTTCATCTACTAGATGGTGAGTAACCATCTCTCTGAAACATTCACCCTTATTCGCTAACATCCAAAGCCTTTGGTTCACCCCTCCGTTGCTCTTAGTAAATGAAGTTTTGTCTACACGCCCCTCTTTGAACTTAACCTCTTGATCTGCCCCTCCATCTCGAAAAGAAAGACCTAGTTCTTCCTCGGCTTCAGCTTGCTCAAGAAGTCGTTTTTTAGCAATTCTTATTTCATTATCATTTAGAACATCTGGTATTAAACAATAACCAAATTTATCTAAGTCTAGCTTAGCTTGATTTAAATCTTTTGTGTGTTTTGCACCATCTTCTAAAATCATAGAAACATGATGGTAGCATGAAAAAATTGTTTTCTTCAATATTCAGAATGAGCGTTCCGTTATAATATTTTTGAATTTAAATTATTACATGAAAAAAAGAAGTTTTAAGCCATTTGAAAATATAAGCGCTTTAACCCTAGGTGGTGGAGGCCTTGGACAGGTCTGGGGTGAAACATCTAGAGAGGAAGCAGTTGCGACAGTAAATCTTGCCATTGAAAAGGGTATAACTCACCTCGATGTTGCACCAATGTACGGAAAAGGAGAGGCCGAGAGAGTTGTTGGTGAAGTTTTTAAAGGGAAAGATTTAGGAGATGTAAAAATTACTACAAAATGTAGATTGGGAACATTGCCAGATGATGAAGTTTATGAGCGCTTAATTTCATCTCTCAATAAGAGCCTTGATAATCTCAATATGGAAAGGGTTGATCTTTTCTTACTGCATTCACAGTTACGACAAGATGATTTCCAGCTACACACACTTAATGAATATAGAGAGACTAATACAACATCACTTTCTTGTTATTACAATGCAGTTATACCAGCCTTTGAAAGATTAAAAGATGAAGGAAAGATTGGTAGCTGGGGTATAGGCGGATTAGGTCAAACTCAAGCAATACTCGAGGTCTTAAATCATGATATTCAACCTGAAGCTGTTCAGTGTGTTGTTAATCCCTTGAATTCAGCAGGTGCCATAGGATATGTTGATCAAGATTTTGATCCTCAAAAAATTCTCACTGAAAGTCAGAAAGTTGGAGTACCGATACTTGGAATTAGAGCGGTTCAAGCTGGGGCATTAACTTTAGAAATGGACAGAGAACCTCACCCATCGGGCTTTGATATAAAAGATTTTGAGGATTATGATAAAGCCGAACCTTTCAGAAAGTTAGCTTCCGAATGGAATATAAATCCATCCATTCTTGCACACCGATATGCTCTTAGCGCCGAAAAAGTATCGTCTGTAATATTAGGTGTAAAAAATAGGGAGGAGCTTTTAGAATGCATACAAGCAGAATCACTCGGAGAGCTCGACCAGGATCAAATTAGTGCAATAGATACAGCTTTATCGAGATAACGCAAATTTCTTTTGGTTAATAATTCATAATCATTAGAAGCAATCCCTTAAATAACTAGGTTTATCTGAAGAATTCTTTCGAGTTTTAACGCCTGGAGAGGTTGTAGAGTTTTAAAATCTGGGTTGAAAGACAACCAGTATTACTATTATCAGTAACAGTATCGTCGGTATTTCATTTATAACCCTAAAAAACTTTTCTGATTTTGTGTTGGAATCGGCTTCAAAACTTACCCTGAGAAAATTAAGATAAAAGTGAAAAAGAGTCATGCCCATGACAAGAAACATTTTTAGAACCAGCCAAATTTCTAAACCTTTGTAGCTCAGAAGGGCTAGACCTGAGATCCAAACCAGAATGAGAGATGGATTCGCAATGATTTTTAGTAACTTAGACTCCATTACTTTAAATGTCTCGGAAGCATCTGAGCCTATTTCTTTGGTGGAGTGATATACAAATAGTCTTGGAAGATAGAATAGGGCAGCCATCCAGGTAATTACCGAGATTATATGAATGGTCTTAAAAATTAAGTAGGTATTCATCTAATCCCATTTGGCAGTAGGCGGCATAGACATCAATATAGCATCCGAATTGCCCCCAGTTTTTATGCCAAATGCAGTTCCTCTATCCCAAAGCAAATTAAACTCAACATAACGACCTCTTTTGATAAGTTGCTGCTCTTTTTCCTGTTCCGTCCATTCCTCATCCTTAAGGTTTCTGATAATTGTTGTAATTGCTTTTAAGGTGGATAAACCTACTTCTTTTATAAAACTAAAATCTTTATTCCAATCTTCTGTTTTTAAATGATCAATAAATATCCCACCTTCACCTCTGGCTTCTGACCTGTGCGGTAGATAGAAATATTCATCACAAGCCTTTTTATATCTCTCGTAATAATCTGGATCAGCCGAATCACAGGCTTCCTTCATACATTTGTGAAAGAACTTAATTTCGTCCTCTTTTTTAATTGTTGGAGTTAGATCTCCTCCACCTCCAAACCAGGAATCTCCAGTAACTATATATCTGGTATTAAAGTGAAATGCCGGTACTTTGGGCGATTGCATGTGTGCCACAAGACTGATACCACTTGCCCAGTAGTTAGGTGCTTCCTCTGTACCCTTGACTTCAGATTTAAAATCATTGTCAAATTTTCCGGATACCGTAGATATATTTACTCCAACCTTTTCGAAGACTTCACCTTTCATGAGGCTCATCTCTCCGCCTCCTTCAAATTTATGGTCCCAATTTTTTCGTTCAAAACTCCCGCCATCTATATCTACAAATTCTTCACAGAACATATCTCTCAGCTCTCTAAACCAAGACGAAGTTAAGGATTTTTTTTCTTCAATATCCATTCTTTAAAAGGATGCCCTAATTCTCTGTACAAATTCTTTGACATTTTCCTGAGGCGTTGTTTTCAGAACTCCATGGCCTAGTCCACAAACCCAACCCGATCTTTCTTCTGGTGATAGCACTGACATTTGTTCTATGAAAATATCTAATTTTGTCAAAAATTGATCATGGGGAAGGGTTAAGAAGTGCTCACTAAAATTACCTTGTACAAATCCATTTGAAGTTTTTTTAAAGTAATCTCTTAGATCAACATTAGAGTCTATACCCATTCCAGCTAGGAGTATTTGAGGTTCATCTTGATTCGCAATTATAGTTTCGTAGTTAACCCCGTCTTTGGCATAGTAGCCAACCCTACTAGGAAATTCTTTGACTAACATATTAAAAGTCTTGCCTAGGTAAATATTTAAATCTTCTTCTGCGAGCTGATGAGCAGTGGAATCAAAGATCATGACAACTTCGGCTCCAGCATTTAATTGCAATTCCACATTTTCTTTTAGAAGCGGAAGAATCACATTATCTAGAAGTCCTATTTGAAAATTATTCAAATGAATATTTCTTAACTCTTTACTGATATTGCATGCATAAGCTATCAAAGTCCAAGGTCCGCCAACAAAGCCTATTAATGATTTTTCATTGGGCAGTCTCTCGATAGTTCTTTCTATTGCTTCACCTTGAAATTCCATAAAGTTTATAGGATTCTGATTAATGATTAAGCTTTCAGCATTATCCTCGTTTAAGTGAAGGCCAAATTGAGGTCCTGGGTTATAAGATAAGTCCATACCGAGCGCTTCAAGGGGAAATAATATATCGCTAAATAGAATTGCAACGTCAAAATCAAATTCGTTAATAGGACCCATAGCAGTTTCAGCAGCAAGTTTTGGTTTTTTACAGAGTTCCTCGAAAGTGTGGTCCTTTTTTAAGTTTTGGTAGTGAGCATGATATCTGCCTGCTTGACGCATTAGCCATATAGGAGGACAGGCCTGTGGCTTTCTCTCTATAGCATTTATGAATTTTTTATTAGGCAAGTCTCTATTGATTTAACTTTATTGCTATTTCGTTGGCAGCATAGGTCAGAACGCAATCTGCCCCGGCTCTTTTAAAGCTTAATAAGGATTCAAGTATTACTTCATCGGATAACCAATTATTTTCTATCGCAGCTTTGAGCATGGCGTATTCACCACTTACCTGATAAGCAAACGTTGGAACTTTAAAAGTATCTTTAACTGCCTTGATGACATCAAGATAAGGCATTCCTGGTTTAACCATCACTATATCTGCACCTTCTTCTATATCCATTTTCACTTCGTGCAATGCTTCATCGATATTTGCAACTGACATCTGATAGGTATCTTTACTGCCCACACCAAGATTTGCGGAGGATCCTACGGCGTCTCTAAATGGACCATAAAATTTCGAACTGTATTTTGCCGCATAAGAGAGAATGATTGTATTAGAAAAGTTATTAGATTCTAAAGAATCTCTGATACCGGATATCCTTCCATCCATCATATCTGAAGGAGCAACCATATCTGCTCCAGCTTTGGCAAGAGTGAGGGCTTGTTCTATGAGCAGAGAAAGACTCTTATCGTTTTCAACATATCCATTCTTATCCAGTACACCATCATGCCCATGTGAAGTGTAAGGATCTAAAGCAACATCTGCTATAACAGCCAGTCCAGAGTTTTTCTTGATTTGCTTGATGGCAGTGCATACTAAATTATCTTCATTTAATGAGTCGCTTCCTGTCTCGTCTTTTTTATTAGGATTGATGACGGGAAATATAGCAACTGCCTTTATTTTATTGTTTTGAATCTTTTCTATTTCTTCATCTAAAGCATTAAGTCCGTATCTGCTAATTCCCGGCAAAGAATCTATATTTTCTACGCCATCTAAATCTTCCTTTACAAATATAGGTTGTATTAAGTCGTTTACTGACAGGCTATTCTCTGCCACTAAACTCCTTATGGACGAAGTAAACCTAGTTCGTCTTAATCTTGATTGAGGGAATTTTCTTGATACGTTCATACTAATTGAATTAAGAAATCTCCATTATACCTCAGGCGAACCCGGTATTTTATCTTATCTTTTTGTTTACGGCTTCGAGCCAGCTATCGAAGTCTAGAAAGGGTGTAACTCTTGGAACGGTCTTTTGTATAGATTTGAAAGTCTTTCCTAGTCCGCAAGCATGTTTTCTATTTTTAAGTTCAGGATATTTATTTATGGCAATTTCAAATGAACTTGTACTCATCCAATAAAAGTAATCACACTCCAAAAGTCTTTTGGATATATCTAGAGCCTTCAATTCGTAAGTTGCTAAAATTTGTTTCTCCCGATCGTCATTGTCCTTATGTGTTACTTTCAGCCAGGTGATGTCTTCAAACAAACTTTCTTCAGGAGAATTATTTTCACCAAGACTATCCGAGGTTCCATTAACCCAATACCCTTTTTTTGCTAGCGACTTCCAAGTATCGATACCACTTGTCCAGATGATATTCGAGTCATCTATGAGGCCAGAGTCTTCGATTGCATTCGATCTACTTATATAAATACCCTTATTTTTGACATTCTTCAAGGCCTTCTTAGAATCGACAATCGGTTTTCTTTCAAAGAACCTTTGCTCTTCTTTGTTGCTCGGAAAATAATTAGAATTATTTATAGAACTAAAATAGTTAATGTCATTATTCTGAAGTGACCTTTTGGATAACTCTTCTCCATCTTCAGTCTCACCTTTTACGGTCAATAACTCCGTAGTTTCAAGGATTTCATGACTGACACCTATCTTTTGATGACATCCACCACCATAAGATTTCAATAAAGTTCTTTCTTTCTCTACTGAATCAAAAATTTCCTTATTTGAGATAGTAGAAATAATTTCTTTTACTCTTTCATCCTCTTGTCTAGCTTCGATAGCCAATGCTCCTTGGGCAGCAGCACAGGGATTTTGCGATAAGGGCAATACCATCCATCTAAGGTTTTTTTGCATATCAAGTAGAGAGTTTCTTTCATCTTCGAATTTGCCACTCTTATCTTGCATGAATCTATCAATGGCTGCTTTCGCTACTACCAAACCATCATCATCTCCTTCAATCAACTTTGTTAGTCTAGTATGAATATTACCCCTGACATCTGTAAATTTTATCTTTGACTCAAAAGGTAATGCTGATGGCAAGAAGGTGGATAGATTCTTTGCTCTCCTTGGCGAAGAGCTCAGGATTGAGAGGTTATTTTTATCGATACTATCTTTCTTTAAAAAGATCATATCTCTCATATCTGCTCTTTCAAGTGTACCAATTATCTCTGTGCCTTCTTCAAGGTCCACTGGCAAATCTTTCCATGAATGCACAGCAATATCCGCAACATTGTTGAGAAGATCATTCCTTATATCGTTTGTAAACACTCCAATATCAGGCATTTTATTTAAGGGAGTAGTCAAATCTTCATCACCGAGAGTCTTCTTGTGCAGATGCAATATTTCAATGTTAGGAAAAGCTGTTAATATTCGTTCAGCTACAAGCATAGCTTGAATCTTTGCCAGAGGACTTTTTCTAGATAAAATTTTTAAGACTTTCAAAATAGGGTTAAATGAGAATAATTCTTAATTACTTTGGCGCAGTAGATTTCAATTACAATGCAGTCCGCGTCAACCATAATTATATTAACTTTTATTAGTAATTAATTCATGAACTATAAAAAATTCTTTTCGGACGAACTCATATCATTGAAATCTCAAGGGCTCTACCGTAAATTCAGAGCTATAAATAGAAATAAAACGAGCTTCCCAAAAGCTACTGAACGTTTCGAAGGGAATGAAAGAGAAGTTGAAGTTTGGTGCAGTAATGACTACCTGAATCTTAGTCAGCATCCAGAGGTTACCAAAACTTCCGTCCAAGTGATAAATGAACTTGGCACAGGGTCAGGTGGAACAAGAAATATATCCGGAACATCTACTTACCATGTTGATCTCGAACAACTCTTAGCAGATTTGCACAGGAAAGAAGCGGCATTACTCTTCCCTTCAGCTTACACTGCCAATCAGTCCACTCTTTGGACACTTTGTAAAAATCTAGAGGGTGTTGAAGTTTTCTCTGATGAGTTGAATCATGCCTCTTTGATTCAAGGTATAAAGAATGCAAATGTTGAATGCCATGTCTTTAGGCACAACGACACCGAGCATTTGGAAGAGCTTTTAAAGACAGCTAATGCAAACACACCAAAAATAATTGTGTTTGAATCATTGTATTCAATGGAAGGTCTACGATCTCCTCTTCAAAAGATTATTGAACTTGCAAAAAGGTATGATGCTTTAACTTATTTAGATGAAGTTCATTCAGTTGGACTATATGGGCCAGAGGGTAGAGGTATTACCGCTGAAAAAGGGCTCGAGGAAGATATAGATATTATCAACGGCACTTTGTCTAAGTCCTTCGGTCAAATGGGCGGTTATGTTGCAGCTAATTCTGACATCATTGACTATATAAGAAGCTTTGCACCTGGATTTATTTTTACCTCTTCTATGAACCCATCTATAGCAGCCGCCTCAATTACTAGTATAAAAATTGCAATGCAATCTGAGCATCTTAGGGATAACATTAGACATAATTCAGACCGAATAAGATCGGGCTTAAGGGATCTTGAAATTCCTTTTCTCGAAAATGATAGTCATATTATCCCAATACATTTATATGATCCTAGGTTATGTAAAGGTGCGGCTAATCTTTTGATTGAAAAACATGGAATATATATTCAACCTGTTTTCCATCCTACTGTTCCAAAAGGTGATGAAAGGTTTAGAGTTACTATCACGCCCCGACATGAAGCAAGTGATATAGATCATTTTTTGAATGCTTTAGATGATGTTTGGAAATCTATGGATTTAAAAAGGGCAGAGCCTACAGAAGCAGAAAAAAAGGCAGTTTCAAGAATCTACTAGCTACAGATCTCCTTTCGCTCTAACTTCACTTTGGTCTATTGTGAACTGTTCACCATATCGCGCCTCAAGTTTCTTTTGATTTTCTGAAATCACTTCGACTGGATTAAGGTCTAAAGCCATACAAGCTGTAACCCAGTACCACATCACATCTCCTAATTCTCTTTTCATATGAAAGATATTGTCTTGATCGGCCGGCTTACCTTGCAGAATCATTTTTTTTACTATTTCTACAAATTCTCCTGTCTCACTTCCCAGACCAAGAGCAGCAGTAAGTAAACGAGGGGTATCGATAGGTGAATTATCTTGAATTTCATCTAAAGACTTTTTTAAGTCCTCTATTTTTAAGCTCGGATCACTGGTTACTTTTGTTACAAAATCACAATAAGTTTCAAAGAATTTTTCTGTATTTTTCATAGTTCAATGATACCTAAAGAATATGATATTCATAGGTGCTTTAAAAAATTTTAATGAACCAATTTTTTTCTGATTTAGACCGAATAACTCAAGATTGGAAAACGATTCTTAGTTAGAATATACGTGTGGATGTATCAGAAATCTTCGAAAGTTTAAATGAACCTCAAAGGAATGCAGTAACCTCAGAATCAAAGAATTTACTCGTTCTTGCAGGTGCAGGCTCAGGAAAAACAAGAGTTATTGCCCATCGAGTTGCATGGCTTATCAAAGCTGAAAATATAAATCCACATTCAATTTTAACTGTCACTTTTACCAATAAAGCTTCTAGAGAGATGCGAGGGAGAATTGAAGACATTGTTCAAGAAGAGATGGGAAATTTTTGGTGTGGAACTTTTCATGGAATCTCGCATCGATTATTAAGGACGCATTGGGAAGAAGCTGGGCTGAGAAAGGAATTCGCGATTCTAGACTCGGAGGATCAATACAGGGTAATTAAGAGAGTAGTTAAGTCAATGGGATTGGATGATACCAAGTGGCCTCCACGACAGATTCAATGGTTTATAAATAAGCAAAAAGATGAATGCAGAAGATCAAAAGATGTAGAAGTAGCAGATGACTATTTCGCTGAAAAGATGGCCGAAGTATATAAGGTTTATGAAGAGCTTTGCGAGAGAGAAAGTTTAGTAGATTTTGGAGAATTACTTCTTAGAGTTTATATATTACTCAAAAGCAATGCAGAGGTCTTGAATCACTATCAAAGAAGGTTTAGCCATATATTGGTAGATGAATTTCAAGATACTAATGAAGTCCAATATCAGTTTTTGAGACTTCTAGCTGATGGTGGCGCATGCTTTATGTCTGTAGGAGATGATGACCAATCAATTTATGGTTGGAGAGGTGCAAAAAGTGAAAACATAAATAGATTTACAACTGATTATAAAAATACTGAAATAATTAGACTAGAGCAAAACTATAGATCAACCTCAGTTATTTTAAATGCTGCAAATGCAGTCATTAAAAATAATCAAGGAAGAATGGGAAAGGAACTTTGGACTGATCAGAAAGAAGGAGAACCGATTTCTATATATTCAGCTTACAACGAAGATGATGAAGCTAGGTATGTTGTCGGCAGCATACAGAATTGGGTAAACCAAGGAAGAAGTCTTGATGAAGTTGCTATCCTTTACAGGTCCAACGCACAATCAAGGGTACTTGAAGAGGCAATTCTAAGAGAATCTTTGCCCTATAAGATTTATGGTGGTTTGAGATTCTATGAAAGAGCGGAAATCAAGAATGCTATGAGTTACTTAAGACTCTTATATGGTAGAGAAGATGACGCAGCATTTGAAAGGGTTATCAATATTCCACCAAGGGGTATAGGTGCTAAGACCATAGATATAATTAGAGCTAAAGCCACAAAAAAAAATATATCTCTATGGAAAGCTTGTGAAGAATTAATAGATGTCGAAGAGTTTACAGCTAGAGCATCTCAGTCCATTCAAGGGTTTATGTCTAGTTTTAATACTCTTGAGTCAGATACGAGAGATTTACCACTCAGAGATATAGTTGATATGGCTATTGAAAGAAGTGGGCTTATTGAATACCACAAGAAAGAAGCTGGTGAAAAAGGTAGGACAAGAGTTGAAAATTTATCGGAGTTAGTTGGTGCTGCCCGAGATTTTGAACCTGATTCATTTGATGAACTGGAGGAGAGTGCATTAAAGATGTTCATAGATCATGCTGCCCTTGATGCAGGAGAGACTCAAGCTTCAGAGCATGAGTCAGCGATACAACTTATGACGCTGCATTCTGCCAAAGGACTAGAATTTCCTCTGGTTTTCATAACCGGATTTGAAGAAGGACTCTTTCCACATAAATTATCTATAGAAGACCCAAATCAGTTACAAGAAGAGAGGAGACTCTGCTATGTAGGTATGACCAGATCTATGGAAAAATTATTTGTGACTCATGCAGAAATGAGAAATTTATACGGCTCGGAGAATTTTAATCCTGCTTCAAGGTTTTTAAGAGAGATACCCGATGAGCTAACCGTTGAGGTTCGCACAGGTGGCAATGTCTCTAGAACTTCAAAAACTAGTTCAAGTAGAGTTTCTGGAGAAGTTCCGGATACAAACTTAAAATTAGGACAAAGGGTTCTGCATGAGGCTTTCGGAGAAGGTGTGATTCTCAATTACGAAGGCGAAGGGGCCAATGCGAGAGTAGAGGTTAATTTTGATACAAGTAAAACTAAATGGCTCATGGTTGCTTACGCTAAACTGCAAAATATATAAAATAAGGTACTTAATATGAAAAGAATATTAGCTATAGGGACTTTCTTTGTTTTGGTTTCTTGCTCGAGCACAGAAGAATTCACCAGTGAAGATCAAGGATGTTTTTCAAATGGAGCAAAGAATTATAAATGGACTATGGTGACTACTTGGCCTAAAAATTTTCCTGGGCTTGGCATGGGGCCAGAAAATTTTTCTAAATACGTAAATGAAATGACTTGTGGAAGGATGCAAATAAAAGTTTACGGAGCTGGAGAATTCGTCCCTGCTTTAGGAGTTTTTGATGCCGTTTCACAAGGAAATGTCCAGCTTGGACATGGAGCATCTTACTATTGGACTGGAAAAGTAAAATCTTCTCAATTTTTTACCGCAGTACCCTTTGGACTCACTGCTCAAGAAATGAATGGTTGGCTTCACTATGGAGGGGGTATGCAGCTTTGGGAAGAAGCTTATGAGCCTTTTAATATAATCCCATTGGCAGGAGGTAATTCCGGAGTCCAGATGGCTGGTTGGTTCAAAAAAGAAATTAATTCTTTGAGCGATCTAAAGGGACTTAAAATGAGGATACCAGGTTTAGCTGGTGAAGTATTCACTAGAGCAGGTGCAGAAACGGTAACCCTGCCGGGTAATGAAATTTTTCTTTCTTTGCAACAAGGCGTGGTTGATGCTGCAGAGTGGGTTGGACCATATAATGATTTGACCTTCGGCTTTCATCAAGTCGCTGATTATTACTACTACCCTGGATGGCATGAACCTGGCTCAACTATGGAAATTATAATAAATAAACAAGCTTATGAAGCTCTACCAGACGATTTAAAGGCAATAATTAAATATGCTGCTAAATCGGCTAATCAAGAAATGCTTGATGAATATACTGCCAGAAATAACAAAGCTCTTACAGAGCTTGTTGAAAAGCATAATGTTGATCTTAGGAAGTTACCAGACAACGTCCTCATAGAATTGAAGAAAATAACTAAGGAAGTTATGGAAGATTTCATAAAAGATGATCCAATGGCACAGAGAGTTTATAAATCTTATACCGAGTTCAAAGAACAAGTAATCAACTATCATAGGATTTCTGAGAAGGCATACATAGATACAAGAGAATTGGATTGAAGAATTTAGAATTTAGAGATTTAGGTTTGGAAAAGTATCAAGATACTTGGAAGCGAATGCAGGACACAGTAAATCAAAAGTTGGGAAATGAACCAGATGAGTTATGGTTTGCGGAGCATTATCCTGTTTACACTTTAGGACATGCTGCTGAAGAGAAAAATATAATTCAAAATAATAATATTCCAGTAGTGAGAACAGATAGAGGTGGTCAGGTAACTTATCACGGACCAGGACAGCTGATGATCTACTTCCTCTTGAATTTAAGAAGGTTGGGTTGGGGTCCAAAAAAATTAATTTGTGAGCTCGAAAATATAATGATTGATCTCTTAAGTAAATACGGAGTAGATGCAAAAAGAAAAATTGGTGCTCCAGGTATCTATGTTGAAGAAAAAAAAATAGCTTCAATAGGTCTCAAAATAAAAAAAGGTCATTGTTATCATGGTATAAGTTTTAATGTAGATATGGACCTAAAGCCTTTTGAAGGAATAGCTACATGTGGATTTGACTCCCTAGAAGTAACGCAACTTAAAGATCTGTCGCCCGTATCAATTAAAACAATTAAACAAGACTTGGTGAACATACTAAGAGAGTATGATTATGAGGCTGCATGATGGAAAACTTAATACCTACTAAAACTATTAAAGAAAATGGCGTAGTTGCTGTAAAGAATGGCATAAAACCCAATTCAAATAAGTTTATTCCGATTGAAAGAAAGCCTACATGGCTGAGAGTAAAATCACAAAACTCAAGAAAGTTCAGAGAGCTAAAGAGTATTGTCACCGATAAGAAGCTTCATACTGTCTGTGAAGAGGCGATGTGCCCAAACATTCAGGAATGTTGGAGTCATGGCACAGCAACCTTTATGCTGCTAGGTTCTGTTTGTACTCGTGCCTGCAAATTTTGTTCAGTTGATACTGGTAACCCTAAGGGTAAGCTAGATGAAGACGAGCCAATGAAAGTTGCTAACTCAATTGCTAATATGGGTTTAAAATATGCCGTTTTAACTTCTGTCAACAGAGACGATTTGAGCGATGGAGGTGCAGGACATTTTTCTGATACCATTCGAGCCATTAAAGAAAAAGCCCCAAAAGTAATTATCGAAGCATTAGTTCCTGATTTCCTTGGAGATACGAAATCTTTAGAAATACTTTTAGATTCAAATTTAGAAGTATTTGCTCAAAACCTTGAAACAGTAAGAAGATTGACTAGACGTGTAAGAGATCCGAGAGCTGGATATGATCAAACCTTAAAAGTTTTGAATCATGCAAAGCAGAACTCTCCAAAAATTATTACAAAAACAAGTTTAATGTTTGGACTTGGTGAGACTGAAGAAGAGATCTTGGTAGCATTTGAAGATATCAAAAGAGTAGGAGTAGATGTGCTCACTCTCGGTCAATATATGCGACCTACTATAAATCACTTACCAGTTGAAAAGTGGTATACACCGGATGAATTTGAATATTTTAAAAAACTTGCAATAGAAATTGGCTTTTTAGAAGTTGCTTCTGGACCAATGGTACGTTCATCCTATAGGGCCGATAGAATAGCCCATCTCATTTGAAAACTAATTTCCGTAAACTGCTTGTGGTAGTGCAGTCACCAACTCTGGAAAAATAGCTAGAGCTATCAAAACTCCCAGCTGAATAAGAATAAAAGGGATAACCCCTCTATATATAGCCTTCGTTGCAAGGGTATCTGGTGCTACACCTCTTAAATAAAATAAAGCAAAACCGAATGGAGGAGTCAAAAAAGATGTTTGAAGATTTATGGCAATCATTATACCCAACCAAATGGGATCGACTCCCAGCATTAATAATGCCGGTCCAACAATAGGAACCACGACTAGTGTAATTTGAATAAAATCTAATATGAAACCTAGTAAGAAAATTATCACCATAACTACCAATACGGCTCCGAATGCTCCTCCAGGTAATTCTGTAAAGATACCGGTTATGAGATCATCTCCTCCAAATCCTCTAAACACTAATGAAAAAATTGACGACCCTAAAAGTATCATAAAAACCATCGCAGTAATTTCTGTTGTCGTTTCAACAGCTTCTGTGAGGTTTGCTCTGGTTAAACTGCTTTTACTTACGGCTAGTAAAATGGCTCCGAGAGCTCCAACTCCAGCTGCTTCTGTTGGAGTAGCAATACCCAAAAGGATAGATCCTAATACAGAAGTTATGAGGATAAATGGAGGTAGTAAAGATGTCAGCAATATTTTCCATCTTCCTGAGACTATAGTTACTACCTGTGATGGAGCCATCTTAGGCGATAGATATGCTCTTATGATTACATAAAATGCGTAACAAAAAACCAGAATAAGGCCGGGAATAATTGCCCCCATAAATAGATCACCCACTGAAACAGTTCTTGCGGAGAAATTACCTATGCTCAGCTGAGATTGTTGATAGGCAGCAGAAAGAACATCTCCCAATATCACCAATGCTATTGAAGGCGGAATAATTTGACCTAGAGTTCCTGTCGCGCAGATAGTTCCTGCAGAAAGACTAGAGTCATAGTTTCTAGACAACATAATAGGCAAAGAAATCAATCCCATTGCTATAACTGTGGCACCAACTATTCCTGTACTTGCTGCTATTAAAGCTCCAACGAATATCACAGATATAGCTAGACTGCCCCTAAAGCCACCAATAACCTCAGCCATATTACTCAGTAAGTCTTGCGCTAGATTTGATTTTTCTAGCAAAACACCCATGAAAACAAATAAAGGAACAGCGACAAGAGTCATATTTGTCATATCACCATAAAGCCTATTTGGAATTGTTCCTAAGAAAGCACTTTCAAAGGTTCCTGTGACTATTCCTAGTCCGGCAAAAATTAGTGCAGTTCCTGCTAATGAAAAGGCTACAGGAAAGCCTGCTAGTAAGACTAAGCAAATTACACCAAACATTAACAGCGGTATGAATTCAATCATGGTGCTTAATAATTAGATATGATTTTAGGATTTCAGAAAGACTTTGAAGCGAGAGCAGGACAGCAACTGCTATAAGCAAAGATTTTTGTATGTAAACAAAGGGTAGACCATCTGGCTCAGGTGAAACCTCCATAATTCTCCATGAAAATTCCACGTAACCCCATGAATAGAGAAGTATTGTCCAACATACCGGTTGGAGGAAAATGACGTTACCAAGTAAATCTACAAGAGCTTTTTTAGACTTATTAAAGTTTCTGTAGAAGATGTCTACTCTAACATGAGCTCCTCTTTTTAAGGCAAACGCAGCACCTAGAAGGAATAAACTACCATGAAGATACAGAACTACATCTTGCAAGAAAACAGAACCCATATCCATGCCATATCTCATAATAACTACGAGACAAGTTATGAGAACCATTATTGCAACGAACCATGAGCAAATCTTTCCAGTTAATTCTGAAAATCTATCTAAGTATCTGCTAATGCCTTCCAAGGTAAATCTATTTTTGTTAACGACAAATTCAATTATAATTGAGGGGAGGTATTTATGAACTTACAATTTACACAAGAAGAATTAGATTTTCAAAAGGAAGTAAGAGACTGGATAAAGGATAATTATCCTGAAGACATGAAAGATAGACTCATGAACTCTCCTAATGGCCATGTTACTAAAGAAGAGCATGTTAAATGGCAGCAAGCGCTTTATTCTAAAGGTTGGGCTGGTGTAAATTGGCCCAAAGAATATGGTGGTGCTTCTTTTACTGCCTCACAAAAATATTTGTTTAGTAAAGAGATGGCGGCAGCAAGAGCCCCTGGCTTTACTGCTTTTGGTATTTCAATGGTTGCCCCTGTCATCATGGCTTTTGGAACTGATGAACAGAAGGCAAAATACCTTCCAGACATTCTTTCTTCAAAAGTATGGTGGTGCCAGGGTTATTCTGAACCAGGATCTGGTTCGGATCTTGCTTCACTTAAAACAAAAGCTGAAGATAAAGGTGATCACTACCTTGTGAATGGAGCCAAAACTTGGACAACAATGGCGCAACATGCCGATATGATTTTTTGTCTCGTTAGAACAAGTCAGGAAGACATTAGGCAGAAAGGAATTTCTTTTTTACTCATTGATATGCATTCTGAAGGAATTGAAGTCCAACCTATCAATACTTTAGACAATACCCCAATAGGGCATCACGAAGTCAACACTGTATTTTTTGAAGATGTCAAAGTACCCAAAGAAAATTTAATTGGTGAGGAGGGAAAGGGCTGGACTTATGCAAAGTATTTATTGGAGTTTGAGAGAGGTAATGGCTATTCCTCAGAGCTTTACCAACAGCTTCAACAGCTGAAGGTAAAAGCGGAGTTAGAAGATGTCAATGGTAACAAGTTGTCAGATGAACAAAGTTTCATGGAAGAAATTGCTAAATTAGAAGTCCAAATTAATGCAATGGAAGCAACTGAGTTAAGGATTTTAGGAAGTTTATCAGCAGGTCAGAATGTTGGTCCTGAGTCATCTCTCTTAAAGACTAGAGGGACTGAGATAGGCCAGGCCATAACAGAACTGGCAGTAGAACTGGTTGGTTACTACGGATTGCCATTTCATAATCCTGGTCCTGAGATCGGAAATAATGAACCCGCCATAGGTAGCAGATTTGCAAATACTGCAGCACCTAGATATTTTAATTATAGAAAGGCTAGTATTTATGCTGGTTCTAATGAAATACAAAGAAATATAATGGCAAAACTAGTTTTAGGTTTAAGTTAATGCTGATATTAGTATCTCCTGCAAAGACGCTAGATTACGAGTCTGATATAAATATTGATGACTTCTCAGTAGCCTCACATCTTTCTGATAGTGAGATTCTCATAAAAGAATTACAGAAAAAGAGTCCGGATGATCTCTCTTCCTTAATGGGGTTAAGCGAAAAATTATCTGTTCTTAATTTTGAAAGAAATATGAATTGGACTAAGCCTATCAAACCAAATGGTACTGCTAGGCAATCTATCTTCGCTTTCAAAGGAGATGTTTATCAAGGCTTAGATGCGCTTTCTCTTTCCAAGTCAGAAATTAATTACGCTCAAAAAAATCTATGCATACTATCAGGACTCTATGGCTTACTTAAGCCGTTGGATCTTATGTATCCTTACAGATTAGAAATGGGGACTAAATTTAAAACTGAACGGGGTGATAATCTATATGATTTTTGGGGATCGAAGATTAGCACCTCTATCAATCGGATTTCTAAAGATAATAAATCAAAAGCAATTGTAAATTTAGCATCTGTAGAATATTTTTCAGTTCTCAAAAATAAAGAAATAGATTTACCAGTCATCAATCCAATTTTTAAGGATTTTAAAAATGGCGAATATAAAATTATAAGTTTCTTCGCCAAGAAGGCTAGGGGAACGATGGCTAGATTTATTATTCAAAATAAGATAAAAAAAGCTGATGAGCTTCAAGAATTCAATCTTGATGGCTATCGCTTTAGTAAAAAGGATTCTAAAGAATATTCGCCCGTCTTCTTAAGAAAAGTTTAAACGCCTACTTCTCCGTCTAAGTATTTTCTTCTTGGAAGCATATCCTCGAATTCTGGCTCAGTATTTTCTGCCTTAGCTTTAAATGCTACGGACATTTCGTCGCTAATTCCAACTGCAGTATTCCACAATGCTATATGATTTAATGACTCTTCCACAGTGTGATCTCTTCCATAATTTAGTGATTCTTTTGTTCCCGCGATAGCAAGAGGGCCTTTTGACGCAATTTCAGCAGCTACTTCCATAACCCTCTCCATCATTTCTTCTTTAGTTTCAAATACCTCATTTACAAGACCATGTTTCATTGCCTCTTCTGGAAGGAATCTTCTACCTGTATAAGCCAATTCTCTGACCACTCCTTCAGGTATTAGTCTGGGAATTCTTTGTAAGGTACCTACATCCGCAGCCATACCGATATTTATTTCTTGAATACAGAAGAAGGCATCGGATGTGCAGTATCTCATATCTGTAGCTGTAGCTAGGTCTACACCACCACCTACACAAGCGCCTTGTACAGCTGCAATTACAGGCATTCTGGCCTTTTCCAAGCAAGTAATTGTGTGTTGTAGATCTAGTGTCACTCGATATCCGGATTCTTTTCTCATACCCATATGAGCATTGGGTTGTTTATCTGATGGAGAGAAGTTAGCCAAGTCCATTCCTGCACAAAAATGTTTACCTTCTCCTGACAATACTATAACTCTAGCAGATGCATCATCAGAGATACTCTCAACTAAATGAGGAAGCTCGGACCAAAAAGCTTTATTCATGGTATTGAATTCGTCTGGTCTAGACATTTTGATATGAGCTATTTTGTTTGTAATTTCTAAATCAAAGCAAGTGTATTCCATTTTTATCTCCGTATTTCTAGACAGTTTCTGCTAAATCAATGATTTCATCAACTTTTACTTTTAGTTGATCAACATGATCAAACGCTTTGTTATGAGGCATCACAACCTTTCTTTCCCTGCTAAGTAGGTCTAAACCTTTTTTTAGCTCTTGGGCACTCTCTATCAACTTAGTTTTATTTTCCATATTAATTTTTTATATGTCCTTCGGATGATATATTGTAGAAGAAAAGAGAGATTCAAGAAATGGAAGTTTCAAAATTAACAGAAATATCAAATTTAGTTTTCGAGGCTGTAGAACTGGCTTCGGATATTGTTATGGAGATATACAATTCTGGTGTTCTTAAAGTAGAGAATAAACATGACGGATCCCCTGTAACGATAGCCGATAAGAAATGTCACGAAATCCTCTTCAATTCCCTTAAATCTATTGATGCCAATATACCTATATTGTCTGAAGAGGGTGACACAAAAGAAAATAGAGAAGATTTGTTTTGGTTGATTGATCCCTTAGACGGGACGAAAGAATTCATAAATAGAAATGGAGAATTCACAATAAATGTTGCACTTATTGAACACGGTAAGCCAATCCTCGGTGTAGTATCGGCACCAGCAGTTCATGAAACTTTTTTAGGTTTCGCGGGACGAGCTTTTAAGATATTAGACAAAGAGAAGATTGAAATAACTTCTCAAAAACAGAGTGAAGAGTTCTGTCTTGTGACGATCAGCAAAAGCCATAAGAGTGAAAAAGATCAGGCATTTATCAATCTCTGTAAAAAAGAATTTAGTGAGGTTAAAGAACTACCAACTGGAAGTTCTTTAAAGTTGTGTCGTGTTGCAGAAGGCAAAGCAAATATTTACAGCAGGTTAGGTCCAACCTATCAGTGGGATATCGCGGCTGGACAAGCAGTAGTTGAAGCGTCTGGAGGCCTTATATCCAGTTTAAATGGCCAAGCTTTGACTTATGATTTTATTTCAGAGAAAAAAAATCCTTTATTTTATTGCTCGGGTGATCCGTCATATCCGTGGCAAGACATTTTTGCAAAGTTAATCTAAATTAAGAATAATCTTTCCAATATTTTTGTCTGATTCCATTATTGAATGAGCTTTTTCGCAATCTTCGAAGGACAGGACCTCATAGATAATAGGTTTAAGAGCGCCTGTATCAAATAGTGGCATAACTTTGCTAGAGAGATCTTCCATAACTTTAGTCTTTGTTTCCAAGTTTCTGGCCCTAATGGTTGATCCTATTACCTTATGCCTTTTTATCATCAAATGCCCAAGATTTATATTTGCTTTGGCACCGCCCATTAAACCAATAATAATTAATTTGCCCTCTAATCCAAGGACACTTAAGTTTTTTTCAAAATATTCTGCACCTACTGGATCTAAGATGATATCTACTCCATTTGGAGACCATTCTTTAATCTTTGAAAATATATCTTTTGATCTAACTTCTCCTGCTGAAGCTCCCAAGTTAAGACAGAAATCGATTTTTTCTTGGGTTCCTGCGCTTACAAAACTATCGCAACCAAAAGCCTGGGCTAATTGTATCCCGGCTGTTCCAATACCACTTGCTCCTGCGTGAAAGACAATTTTATCTCCTTTTTTCATATGAGCCTCTATGAAGAGATTCAACCAACATGTGGCGTAAACTTCTGGAATTGATGCACCTTCAGCCCAACTTAGTTTTGGTGGCTTGAGAATTGCGTGGTTTTCAGGGCAAGTTACATATTCTGCATACCCCCCACCTGCCAAAAGTGCAATAACTTCATCTCCAGGTTTCTTGAAGCTTACATTTTTGCCAATACTCTCAATTATTCCGCTACATTCCAGTCCTAAAATTTCACTTTCACCAGGAGGAGGGGGGTATAAGCCGTTCTTTTGTGCAATATCAGCACGGTTCAAACCAGCTGCTTTGACCTTGATAAGTACCTCATTATCTTTTAATACTGGTAATTCAATGTCTTTAATTTCTAGTTTCTTCTCAATAATTTCTATAGCTTTCATAACTTTATAAATACCATTCTCTAGTCCTCTCAATTTAATTTAAAAATCAAAATTTGCACCTTTAATCACTTAAACTGTAAAATTCGCTTAGATTATGCCTAAAAAAGCGCTTAAGAGTGAAAATTCTGCGGGTACAGCCCTTCAGGAAATGGAGGCTCTAGCACCTGGTGGTGACCTTCAAGCTTATATAAATTCAGTGCATAGCATTGGTGTTTTAACTTCTGAAGAAGAAAAAAAACTGGCAGAAGATTTATATTATAGAAATGACCTTGATGCCGCTAGAAAGCTAGTTTTAGCACATTTAAGGTTTGTTATATACGTTGCGAAGACTTATTCAGGATATGGCCTACCTGAATCAGACCTTATTCAAGAAGGGAATGTAGGTCTCATGAAGGCAATAAGGAAATTTAATCCTGAAATGGGGGTAAGATTGGTATCTTTTGCAGTACATTGGGTTAAAGCTGAAATCCATGAATATGTTCTGAAGAACTGGAAAATAGTCAAAATCGCCACTACTAAACCACAGAGAAAGTTATTCTTTAATTTGAGAAGTAAAAAGAAGGGCCTTGGATGGTTAACAGAAGAAGAAGTAGAGTCCATGGCTAAAGATTTAGGGGTAAAACCTTCAGAAGTAAGAGAGATGGAAAAAAGATTAAGTGGTAATGACTTGCCCTTTGATCCTCTTGCAGATTCAGATGATGATGAAGCTTCTTATTCCCCGTCTCAATACTTGGAAGATGAAGATGCCAACCCTGCAGACATATTTGCAAAAGAAAGCTTGGATGAAACGAATACTAGTCAATTATACGAAGCAATAAACAAGCTTGATGATAGGAGCAGAGATATACTTCAAGACCGATGGTTAGCAGATGAAAAACTCACGCTTCATGAGTTAGCTGAAAAATATGGTATTTCTGCTGAACGTGTTCGCCAAATAGAAAAAAATGCAATGAAAAAAGTGAAGCAGTCTTTTTCCGCAGGAGAATAACTTGTCTTTTCAAAATAGACTCAAGAGTTTTGTCTTGAGGAGAGGGAGGATAACCTCTAATCAGTCAAGGGCACTCTCAGAGCATTGGGATAGGTACATTCTAGATAATGAAGAAAAACTTAATAATATCTGGAGCCAAGACCCTTCAGTTTTAGATATAGGTTTTGGGTCAGGAGAGACTACTGCATATTTAGCTAAGACAAAGCCTGAAATGTTAATTTTAGGAGCTGAGGTTTATCTGTCTGGAATAGGATCTCTTTTAATTAAGGCAAATGAAGAGTCACTAAATAATATTAAAATATTAAACTCAGATATTGTTCCTTTTTTGGAAAATAAAGTATCAGACAACTGCTTTGATCTAATCTTAATGTTTTATCCTGATCCGTGGCCAAAGAGAAAGCACCATAAAAGAAGATTATTACAAAAAGACTTTATTGATCTAATAAATAAAAAACTCAAATTAAATGGCACCTTCTACTTTAAAACAGACTGGATTCATTACTTCGATGAAACGAAGAAGCTTTTAATTAATAATCCAAATTGGAGAGTTTTACAAAAAGAGAATCTCGAGGAATATTTAGTGAACCTCCCTAGGACATCCTTTGAAAATAAGGCCCTTCAGGCAAAAAGAAAATTAAATGAGCTTATTCTACAAAAGACTTGTTAAATAACTCTGAGATTTTGTTGAGTAGCGTTTTAAAAGCCTCAGATCTGTGAGATATACTATTTTTCTCATCTTTCTCAAGTTCTGCTAGATGCTTTCCGTTTTCTGTAATAAAAATTGGATCATATCCAAAGCCATTTGTCCCTTTGAATTCTCTGGCAATTGAACCTTCAAGGGTTCCATTACTTTGAATTATCTTTCCTTCAAAATATCCAACCAGACAACATCGAAATCTTGCACTTCTTTTGTCTTCCTGAAGCCCATCTAAATTTTCCATTAATTTTAAGCAATTATCATTATCTAAACCCGTTTTAGAATATCTCGCAGAGAATATTCCAGGGCTGCCATTTAATGCATCAACTTCTAGTCCAGAATCATCACCTATTGCAGGTATACCTAGTTTTTTTGAAATGAACTCAGCTTTTATAAGAGCATTTTCATAGAAGGTATTTCCTGTTTCCGGTGGTAGATCTTTTATGATTTCAGGGATTTTAATGAATTCATAAGGTGTGCCCTTTGCCAATTCCTCGAACTCTTTAAGTTTGCCATTATTTTTCGTAGCAATTGCTATTTTCATTTAGAGATCTTATACATGGCAGTTGTGGCAAATAAATTTGGTACTACTTTAGCCAATACACTTTCTTTCCCAAATTTATTAAAGAAGCATTTTTCTCTTATATTAATTCCACATTCACTACAAAGATTCTCAAAATCCTTAATTGTACATAAATGAATATTATCGGTATCATGCCAGGTATTCGGCAATGTTCCTGTCACAGGCATCTTGCCTGATAGTAAGAGATTAATTCTTGTAGTCCAATAACCAAAATTAGGAATTGTAACAATGCTCTCATTTCCAATTCTTGTTACCTCTTGAAGAGCTTTCTTGGGTTCCCTTAAGACTTGAATAGTTTGGCTCATAATCACTACATCAAAACTATTGTCACTAAAGTTCCCTAAACCTTCATCAATATTTTGATGAATAACATTTAGACCAGACTGGATGCATTTATTTATATCATCTTGATTTATTTCTACTCCTAGTACTCTAGACCCCCATTCTTTGGATAAAATACTTATTATCTCACCATCTCCACAACCTAGATCTAGAACTTCAGACTCTTTATCTATCCAATTTTTTATAACTTCAATAGTATTCATTTAATTTTCAAGAAAAGCCGATAAACCCTTTACATAATCTTCATTTGCAAACAAAAATGAGTCGTGACCATGAGGACTATCAATTTCAAGGTAACTCACATTTTTTTTGGCTTCGATAAGGGCATTTACAATTTCCTTTGATCTTTCAGGAGCAAACCTCCAATCAGTTGAGAAAGATACAACTAATAACTGTGCCTCAATGGACTCAAAGGCACTTACCAATTTGCCTTCAAAATTACTTGCTGGATCGAAGTAGTCAAGAATCTTTGTCATCAGAAGATAAGTATTAGCATCAAAACTTTCTGAAAAAACATCACCTTGATACCTTAAATAACTTTCTATTTCGAACTCCGCATCATAACCAAAATTTAATTTTTCCTTTTTCAGTTCTCTTCCAAATTTGCTCCTCATTGCTTCCTCAGAGAGATAAGTAATGTGCCCTACCATTCTCGCTAATTTGAGACCTTGTTTTGGGTACTTACTTTTATCTAGATATCTACCTCCTTCAAAATCTGGATCATTTAATATGGCTTGTCTTGCAACTTCATTGAAAGCTATATTTTGTGCACTTAACTTCGGTGCTGCAGCAATAATTCCTGCTTTTTTTATTCTTTTAGGATAAAGATAGGACCATTCAAGAGCTTGCATTCCACCTAGACTGCCTCCCATGACAGCATGCCATTTTTCTATGCCCAATAAATCAGAAAGTTTGGCTTGTGAATTTACCCAATCTCTTACTGTGATAATTGGAAAGTCAGGTCCATAATAATCTCCAGTATCGTGGTTAATTGAATTTGGTCCGAGTGAACCGTGACAACCACCTATATTATTTGGGCAAACTACAAAAAATTTGTTCGTATCCACAGCTTTTTCTGGGCCAATAAGAGAATCCCACCAGCCTGGTTTTTCTTCATTTTCATATTTTCCAGCAGCATGATGATTACCACTCAATGCATGACAGATAAGTATCGCATTCGTCGCATCTGCATTAAGAACTCCATAAGTTTCATAAACCAGTTCTATATCATTGAAACTTTGGCCGCACTCAAGCTCAAATTTACCCTTTAGAGTAACTTTTTGTGCCTTTACTTTTCCTATCGAATCACTCATAAAAAAACCTGTTTGCCTCAGCACAACAGGTTTAATTTAATGCATTAGCTGTATTTCAATTAAACGCCCGCAAGCTGTGTCAAATCGGCGAAAGCACTATTATATTGAAACTATCTTTAGAAACCAACTGACAACCAAACTGGCAATCCAGATTCAATAGCAAACTGAACAAATATTGATTGCAAGAAGTTCAATAAGATGAAAGCGAATATAGGTGAAAAGTCTAGCCCTCCCATAGGGGGCAAGAATATTCTAAATGGACTAAAAAACTTATCCGACATTTGTCTAATTAAAACTATGGCTGGATGAAAATTATTCCCAGCTACAAAACTTAAAATTATTCCTCCCAATAAAATCCACCAAACCATTTTAAGCATCAATAAAATAACTGAGTAGGTAGACCACATTAAAATCTTTACAGGATCATAATCAACCGATCCTGCCATGACAGCTAGATAAAAGGCTCCTGCTTGAATAAAAACAGCTACTAGAAATGAGGCGAAGTCTATGTTCTTGAAGGGCTTTATAGCTGATCTAAGAAATTGACTTGGCAAGTCTACTGCCCTAATTATTCCTTGGACTAAAGGATTATAGTAATCCACTTTAAGAAGACGAAACATAAAGTTAAAAACTACACCAAGAGTAAAAACATCCATTAAAGCTTTGAAAAGGAAAAAGGTTGCTTCCGACATTAATCTTCTCCTAATTCAATTGATTTCTTTTCAGCAGCTATCATAGATTTGCTTAAAATTTCCTTTAACCCCTCTGTCTCAAATTCTTCTATTGCTGTTTGGGTTACTCCTCCAGGTGATGTAACTTTCTTTCTTAAAACATTAGGAGATTCATCTGAATTAAGAACCAGATTTGCAGCACCCGAAATCATCGATGCAAGTAAATCTTTCTTTTCTTGTTCGGGAAGATGTAAGTTTTTCGAGGAGTCCAGCAAAGATTCAATTAGGTAAAATATATATGCTGGGCCTGATCCAATTAGGGCTGTATAAATATCTATATCTTTTTCATTGATATGAGTAATTTTTCCTACACATTCAAATAAAAGTTTGGCATTTTCAATATCATTTGATTGTGCATTACTGTTAGCACAAATTGCAGTCACACCTTCCATAATACTAGCAGGAGTATTTGGCATAGCCCTTATCACTCTCATGGGAGATCCTAATTGAGATTCTATCTTCTCAATCTTTACTCCAGCAGCAATAGAGATTATCAGAATATCTTTATCTGTAGCTACATCTTTTATTTCATCAATTACAGCTTGGACAATATTTGGCTTCACAGCGAGAATGACAATATCGGAATTATCCACTATCTCGAGATTATTATTTGTAGTTTTTATCCCGAAGTCTTTAGAAAGCTTTTCTAAATGTTCCTGCTCTGGTGAAGAGGCAATGATCTTAGAGGCACTTTGATCACTATTGATTAAGCCAGATATAAGTGCAGTTGCCATATTACCAGCACCTATAAACCCTATAGTTTCTTTAATATTATTCATTTTCTTGGACCAAATATACCTGTACCCACCCTTATCATTGTAGCTCCTTCCTGAATAGCTGCAGCATAATCTGATGACATGCCCATTGATAGGGTATCAAAGTTATTTCCTTTTTCATTTAATGCTAAACATATATTTTTCAACATTCCGAAAATCTCTTTCTGCGCTTCTAGAGCTTCTCTTGGTCTGGGTATTATCATCAATCCTCTTATTTTCAGATTTTCTAAGGATTTAGTTTGTTCAATAAAACTATCAATTTCTTTTAGATCTAGACCAGACTTATTTTCCTCATTATCTATGTTGATTTGGAGGCACACATTCAGAAAACCTCTTGATTTGGGTCTAGCGTTATTAAGTTTCATAGCCACTTTTACACTGTCGACGGTATGCACCCAGTCAAAAATTTCAGCTATTCTTTTTGCTTTTCTTGACTGAATAGATCCTATGTAATGCCAGACTAACTCTTTTGGCAAATTTTCAATTTTCTCTTCAGCCTCTTGAAAATAATTTTCACCAAAATGTGTTAAACCACTTTCATAAGCTTCTCTTATACTATCGATCGTCTGTGCTTTACTTGCACCTATCAAGATTATTTCATCGGTCTTTCTGCCAGAAAGCTTACAATTTTCTTCAATATCCTGGTTAATCTTGCGTAAGTTGCTGGAGATCACTTTCTACATTTCATGAGGAGCATTTATACCCAGAACGGTGAGCCCATTATAAATAACTTGCTTTACTCCACTCAGCAAAAACAATCTAGAGTTCATAAGCTTCTGATCTTCAACTATAAATTTTTCAGTATTGTAGTAACTATGAAAAATACTTGCCAAGTCTTTTAAGTAATAGCAAATTAAATGAGGCTCGCTTGCTAGAGCTGCTCTTTCAATTAAAGGAGGATACTGTTTAAGAATTTTCTGTATTTCTATCTCTTTGTTGGAATCCAATAATCCAAGTTCTGATGTAGTCAATTCTTCTTCTTGAACTTTGGACTTACGTAAAACACTGCATATGCGAGCATGTGCGTATTGTATATAGTACAGAGGATTATCTTTAGACTGCTCTTTCGCGAGGTCTAAATCAAAGTCTAAATGTTGATCAGCTTTTCTATTAATATAAAAAAATCTTGCTGCTTCTGATGTAACCTCTTCTATGAGTTCTTTAAGTGTAATAAATTCACCGCTTCTAGTAGACATGGTCACTTTTTTCCCTGCCCTAATTAAATTAGCAAATTGAATAAAGACCACTTCAAGCTTTTCTACATTCTTTTCACTTGCTTCCATGGCCGCCTTCACTCTTGGAAGATAGCCATGATGATCTGAACCCCAAATATTGATTATCCTATCGTATCCGCGATCATATTTGTCTAAGTGGTAGGCAACATCAGAGGCAAAATAAGTAAATTCACCATTACCTCTTTTTAAAACTCTGTCCTTATCATCTCCAAGTTCTGAAGATTTAAACCAAATAGCACCTTCTTTTTCGTATACAAAACCTTTAGATGAAAGCTCATCAATAGATTGATCAACCTTGCTAAGATCATGCGATTCACTTTCATAAAGTGAAGATTCTGAAAACCATTTATTGTGATCGACGCCAAATTCTAATAGATCTTCCTTTATTAACTCTAATATTTCTCTGAGAGCAAAATCTCTAACATAAGAAAATTCATCATTTAGCTTAGATTTGATGCTATCAATAACCTCGTCAGTATGTTTTTCAGCTTCTTCGTTCTCATATTCTAGAAGGCTTTTTATTTCATCATCATCATCAAACAGCTCATCAGATCTTAACTTCTTTAAATGTTGTGCAATGACAATAAGATAATCGCCCTGATAACCGTTATTTAACATTTTTATGTTCTTGTCGAATATCTGTGCATATCTAATCCATAAGCTCACGGAAAGAATATTCATTTGTCTCCCAAAATCATTTACATAATATTCTTCATCTACTTGAAATCCTGCTTCCTTCAAAAGTCTCGACAATACAGATCCAAAAACTGCACCTCTTCCGTGCCCAACATGTAAAGGACCTGTTGGATTGCTTGAGACATATTCGATAAGAACCTTTTTATTATTGGATTCAAATTTTCCAAACTTATCTTTTTGAATTGAAATATCTCTCAAAATTGCGCCATGCGACTCTTTAGATAAGAAAAAGTTGATAAAACCAGGGCCTGCAACATCAACTTTTACTATTTCCTTGTCAGTTATAAATTTGCCTTTAATTTCTTCAGCAATCTCTTTAGGATTTCTTTTTAGGGGTTTGGCTAGCACTAAAGCTACATTGCTAGAGAGATCACCATATTGATTCTCTTTATTGTCTTGGATGCTTATTTCAAATTCATCATGAATAGATTCTGAACTCCCATACAAATCTATAATTATGCTACGCAAGCTCTCCTTAATTTTTTCTTTCATGGGGCAGTTTATTTTCGACCTTGATACTCTCCATTTCTCGTATCAATTGTGACAAGTTCACCTTCTGATACAAATAGAGGTACTTTTATTATTGCTCCAGTTGAAAGCGTTGCAGGCTTTGTGCCTCCTGTGGCAGTATCCCCTTTCACCCCAGGATCTGTTTGTGTGATCTTTAGATCAACGAAAGTAGGAGCGACTACAGATATTGGTTTTTCATTCCAAAGAAGTACTTTACAAATATCCTCTTCAGTAACCCATTTCTCAAGATCAGAAACTATATCTAGAGCTACTGGAATTTGTTCATAAGTATCGGGATGCATAAAAAACCACGCACTACCATCGCTGTATAGAAATTGCATGTCTAATTCCTCAATATCTGCTGCTTCAAGAGATTCACCAACTTTACAAGTTTTTTCTCCAACCCTTCCTGTAAGGTAGTTTCTAAACTTAATTTTACTAAAAGCCTGCCCTTTACCAGGTTTATTGAATTCTTCTTCAATAATCACGCAAGGGTCGTTATCGATTATTATTTTTAAACCGACTTTGAAGTCACTAGTAGAATACGATACCAAGATTTCTTCCTATATATTTTTCAATGAAACTAGTTTGTTTCCAAATTTTACAAGCTTATTTTCTTTCAAGGAATCTAAATCTATTTTATATGAGTCCTTAAAAATTAGTATTACTGTTGATCCCATTCGGAAATAAGCCAATTCATCTCCTTTTTTAACATTAGTATGTTTGGGCGGACCTATTTTCCACTCTTCGACTAATTCTTTTCTAGAACACTCTTTGTTATTAATCCAAAAGGGCACAATACTCCCTACAATAGAGGCACCCACTGATACTAGAGCATATTCAAGACTGTTTGAAACAATGTGTAAAATAGATCTCTCATTTTTTATATAAAGACGTGGAATGGATTCTTGGGCTCTTTTATTGACACTATATAGTGAAGATCCTAGATGATTAGAATGAACTATCTCCCCATCCCACGGACAATGTATTCTGTGGTAGTCCGTTGGAGCTAAATAAATAGTTATGAAATAGCCCCCTTTATATTTGTTTTGATAATCTATTCCAACAAGTTCATGTAGTTCATAGTTATGTTTCTTTGCTTGCAAAAGTTTCCCGCCTTCAATAAAACCATGACTTACAATTTCACCGTCTACAGGAGAGATGAAACTGTTTTGTGATAATTCAATTATTCTTGACTCTTTTGCTAATTTCCTAGTAAAAAAATCATTATAAGAACTGTAACTATTTATATCCTTATTCATTGCCTCCTCAAGGTTTGGTTTATAGAAGGCTACAAAAGTTCTTATTAACAAATTCTTGATGATTTTTATCTTGCAGTTAGCTAATGCTCCAGCCATGAATGTTAGAAAAATATGAGGGATCATCTTTTGCATCATGTAATTTTTTTGAAAGAAAATAATTTAGGCATCTTATTTATATAAGGAGAATAATCAGGATATTTCTTTAATAAATTCCCTTCAATCTTAGGTATTAAAATCTTATAAATGATAAAGATTGCAATTAATAGTCCTATAAATGACCATTCTGTACCAACACCTCCAAAAGCAAGAATTTGAAGTCCTGTAAGAAAGAAAATAATGCCAGTAATATTTGGATGTAGAACATAGGTTTTTGACCCTTCGATAAAGAAGCCGGCTCTTTTAGTTCTTTCTTTTATCTGCTTATTACCTATGTATTCTATGAAGAACCCTATTAAACATAAAATTACCCCGATATTGTCAAAAAAGCTTAGTAGCGAAAACCCTGACAAATAATTTAAAGAAAAAACAGAGCTGAAGCATATTATTTGGAACGAAGAGAGTCGAATGATGTTGATTAACAGTACAAAATACTTTTTATCAGAAATTTGGCGTCTAACCAATGCAAGAAAGTCCTCTAACAAAATGGATTTAATTGATTTATAAGAAGAAAAGGACTTCAAGCACCATAATATTAGAAAAATATTTGCTGCGAGTTGTCTGTTTGAAATTTCAGAAATTTGAAATACGGCTTGGACAATCATGCCAAATAAACAACTTGCAAGCACTGGTAGAAAAAAAAACTTAATTAAAATTCTAGGACTTTTTTTCTTAATAGACATTGAGACTAATACAATTAAGATAATTGAATTGAAAAATAATAAAATCAACAAAAACTCAAAATTTGACATCTTCTAGATTTTCATGATTTACAGTTATTTCTCGTTGCATTGAACCTTATTTCTCTCTATAGTTTAACCGTTCGCAGCGGGGAATGCTGAATTTGTGTGGTGCAAAATCTCTTGATATATATTTGCCTTACAAATTATTTATCTACTTTGCGAACAGATAAGAAATAGGAATTTAGATATTAGGAGATAGCTATGTCGCGTCTTTGTAAAATAGTTTTCATACTGGCCGGAATATCAGTAGCAAACTTAGGATTTGCCGATCAAATACAACCTCTGTTAGATGTAGGAGCTGCTAGACAAGTTGCAGAGAAAACATCTCAATCGAAAATTGATGAAATGGATGAACAAACTTCAGTGATTGTAAGTGAATTCAAAACTGTAAGTAAACAAATAGAGGGTTTAAGAGTTTATAACGCTCAAATGAGACAACAAATACAACGTCAAGAAGAACGCTTAAAAGAAATTGATAGAACTCTAAAAGAAGCACAAGTAATGCAAAGACAGATACCTCCTTTTACACGAAGAATGTTGGCTGGTGTGGAGACTTCTATAGAGTTAGATCTTCCTTTTCATCTTGCAGAAAGGAAAGAAAGAATAGCCTTTGCCAAGGCTGCCTTAGATAATCCGACCGTTTCTCCTGCTGAAGGATTAAGGCAAGTTCTAGAGGCATTTAATGTCGAGGCAGAATACGGTAGAAAGATAGATGCATACAAAGACAGCATCGTCATTGATGGAGAATTAATAGAAGGTAATGTATTGAGAGTTGGAAGACTTGCTATGGTCTTTCAAACTGCTGACGAAACCCAGACCCATGCATGGAATAATTCCACAAGAGCATGGGAAGAACTAGATAACAGTTATAGGAATCCAACAAGACGTGGTCTTAGGATTGCCAATAAATTAGCAACGGTCGATTTAATGGAATTACCTTTGCCAGCAGCAACGGAGGCAAACTAAAATGAAGAACATTAAACTTTTTATATTTCTTGTAAGTTTCGGCTTAATATCTTCATATACTTTTTCCGAAGAAGGTGAAGAAGAGGCTGCACAGCCTTCAAACCCTCAAGAATTACTTGAAATAGTAAAACAAGGTCAGTTTGCTGATACTCAGGAACAAAGGGAAAGAGAGGCTGCGTTTAGAAATGAAAAAAATAAACAAGCTAAACTGCTTTCAGACGCAAAAGATGAAAGAGCAAGATTAGAGAGGGAAGCTGCCAGACTCGAACAACAATTCGAAGCGAACGAAGCATTATTAGTTGTGGCAGAGGAGCAATTAAGGGAAAGGCTTGGTTCATTAAATGAGATATTTGGTCACCTAGCTGGTAGTACTACTGAAGCTAGAAACATCATGGAACAGTCAATTACAGCTGCTCAATTTGGTAAAGAAAGAGAAGAATTCATGACTGCTCTTGGCTCTAAAATGAATGAAGGAATTAAATTAGCTTCAATTCAGGAACTTGAAACATTGTGGTACGAACTTCAAAGAGAAATTAATGCATCTGGTGAGGTTGTCAAATTCAATACCGAAGTTATTACCACTGATGGTAATGTGGAAAATAGAGATGTAGTAAGAGTTGGTAACTTTAATGTAGTTTCCGATGGACAGTATTTGACTTATTCTCCTTCAAGGGGTGCTTATTCAGAACTTCCTTCACAACCTGCAGGAAGATATACTTCTCAAACCTCAGATATCCTGGATGGGGATTCATTTCCTGTTCAGTTTGCTGTAGATCCTACGGGACCTCAAGGAGGCTCTCTACTTGCCAGTTTGATATCTATGCCAAGCACATGGGGCAAGATGCAAGAAGGTGGGCCAGTTGGATATATGTTGATGATAATAGGCTTACTTGCAACACTACTATTTATATGGCGATTCTATGAGCTATGGAATATTAGGGGTGGCGTGATAGCTCAAGCTGGAAATTCGATGCTGAGTAATGACAATGCACTAGGAAGAATTCTAAAAATTGCCGAAGATGATAAAGAGGCCGATACTGAGACTTTAGAGTTAAAAATGGCTGAGCAAATTCTTAAAGAAAGGCCAACAGTAGAGGGCTTAAATTGGGTTCTCAAGATTGTCTCAGTTGTAGCGCCTTTGATGGGTCTGTTTGGAACAATCATAGGTATGATTGAAACCTTTACAATGATAACCTTATTCGGTACTGGAGATCCAAAGACAATGGCGAGTGGTATCTCCACTGCTCTTGTAACAACATGGCTTGGCTTGATGGTCGCTATTCCGACTACCTTTATGTACGCGACAGTAAATAATATTTCTAGGGGAATTTTAGGTACTATTGAAGAGTCAAGTACAGGAATGGCTGCTAAACGTTCAGAGGGGACTAATTAAATTATAAAGAAATAAAAGGATGCAATTTTTTTATAACTTTTCAGATGCTCTTTTCGCTTTTATGCAAAGAGGAGGAGATGTTCTCTATTTAATAGGACTATTAGCCTTCGTTATGTGGTTCCTCATTTTTGAAAGAATGTGGTTCTATTTCTATACTCATAAGAACTATGTTGGAGTCTCAATGACAGAATGGGATTCACGACAAGATAAAAGCTCTTGGAATTCTAAAGCAATAAGAGACATGTTAATTTCAGAGAATGAAATTAGAATTGATAAAAATCTAGGACTTATAAAAATGTGTGTTGGTATAGCACCTTTGTTTGGTTTATTCGGAACTATTACTGGAATGATTGAAGTTTTCCATTTACTTGCAGTAACCGGAGGTGGCGATGCCAAGGCCATGGCCGGAGGAGTTTCAAGGTCAACAATACCAGCCATGGCAGGTTTGGCAGTTGCCTTAACCGGGACATTAGCAAATCAATTTTTAGTCAATAGGGCCCAAAAAGAAAAAGATCTACTGGTTGATCAGTTGGTCGTAGAATAGGAATTTAATTATGAGAAGATCACCAATTAGTAGTGCTGTAGCTGAAGAAGAAGATATAAATTTAACGCCTATGTTGGACGTAGTTTTCATTCTTCTGATATTCTTTATCGTAACAGCTAATTTTATTAAGGAACCGGGTTTAGAAGTTAACAGGCCAGATGCTGAAACTTCTAATATCCAAGAAAATGCTGCCATTCTCATAGCCATCGGCGCTACAAATGATATCTGGATAGATGGTAGAAGGGTAGATGTACGACAAGTTAAAGCAAATATTACTAAGCTATTGGCTGATAACCCCCAAGGATCTGTTGTTATTCAGGCCGACGAAAAGGCTCAGGCTGATGCAATTATACAAGTTATGGACCAGTCCAGAGAAGCTGGAGTATATGCTATTTCATTAGCATCTGAACCGAAATTTTAGATTCTATGGGATTTTTTGCGGAACAAAATCTTAAAATGTTAGGGGCCACTTTAAGTGGGTCTTTGTTCCTCACAGTTGCCATTTTTTATGCTATGCAATGGTTAATAGACGTTGGTGACGTAGAGTTAAATGACAAGTCAATAAAAATAGCTGATGTTACTATGCCTGAAAGAGAGCTTGAACTTATGATGGATATGGAGCGTCCTCAAGAAGAGGAGCCTCCGCCTGAAACAATGCCACCTGAATTTGATATGACCCCTCCAGCTGACCTAGATACATCTGCAGCTAGACCAAACTTAGGCTTCAAAGGAAAGAAGGCAGGAGTATTTGCTGATGGTTCATATGTACCTATTTTCCAAGTTCCACCCGTATATCCTAGAAGAGCTCTAGAAAGAGGAATAGAAGGATGTGTAATGCTCAAATTCACTGTCACGAAAGTTGGTTCTACAAAAGAACCCGAAGTTGAATGGTCTGTGCCTCCAGGAATTTTTGACAGGGCAGCAATGAGGTCTGCGTTAAAGTATAAATACAAACCTCAGATAAGAGATGGTGAAGCCATAGAAGTGCCGAATGTCCGAACAATTATTGTATTTAAGATTGAAGATCCAAGTAAGCCGGCGGATTACGTTCCTGAAGGCTGTGCATAAATAGTTATGAAAAGATTAAAATTAAATTACCCCTTAAAAATATTTCTAATTGCAACAGTTATAAGTTTATTGCCAGTTACTTTAGGAGTATCACCTCTAGACTACAAAGGTGCATCTCTTGAGGCTGCTGATGATGACACTAAGAAGAAAAAGAAAAGAAGACGTACAAAACTTCCTAGCAAAAAGATGCAAAGAATTTTGCAAGGCATAGTTCCTTTAATTGAAAATGAACAATGGGATGAAGCTCTGCTTGCACTCGAGCCTGTTGCTGTCGTAGATTCCAAATTTACCAGCACAGACAGGTCGAAGATGTACTATTACAGAGGATACATCTATTTTTCAAAAGAAGATTATAGCCTTGCCGAAAGAGCTTATAAGAATTTGATTGCAGAAGAAGACTCTAGCGATCAAGAGAGACAGGGAGCCATATATTCTTTATCACAACTCAGATATATTGCAGAAGATTACAAGGGCTCGATCAGTTATTTGCTAGAGTGGCTTGATAATGAAGAAGAGCCAAGTTCTGATGGGTATGGACTTCTGGCTCAAGCATACTATCAAGTAGAAAACTTTCAAAAATCTATTGAAGCCATAGATACTGCAATAGAAATTCAAGAATCTAGAGATATACCTATAAAAGTGGCAGTTCTTGATGATGAAGGCAATGAAACAGGAGAGATGATTGAGACAGGTGAAACAAGAAAAGGAGTAGCTAAAGAAAATCATTATTTGCTTAAAATGGCGCTCTACTCCGAATTAAAGAAAGACCTTGAAGTCTTACCAATTTATGAGATTCTTGTTCAATACTATCCAAAAAAGAGATACTGGACTAATTTATCTGGATTATACGGACAAAGAGATAGACAAATGGATCAAATGGGTGCCCTTGAAGCTGCTTATGATGACAATCTTTTAGATAAACAAAGAGAGTTTACAGCATTGTCGCAACTTCTTTTTATGTTTGAAAACCCACGTAAAGCTGCCAAAGTCATAGAGGATGGTTTAAATCGTGGAATAGTCAAAAAAGAAGAGAAGACATTAAAGGCTGCTGCTCAATACTGGCACGCAGCCAAAGAACTCGAAAGAGCAAAGCCCTATTATTTACAGGCGGCAACAAAATCTAAGGAGGGCGAGCTGTTCATCTTTCTAGGGCAAGTTCATTTTAGTTTAGATGAATTTGATAAAGCTAAAAAAGCGATTGAGGATGGCTTAGCAAAAGGCAAGCTGAAAGATGAAGCTGCAGCTTATATGCTCTTAGGACAGATAAATTTCGAAAACCAAAAATGGGAATCTGCAATTGAATCTTTCAGAAAATGTATTGATGTAGCTGAAAGACAATTTGATGATAAAAAAGAAAAGCAAAAAGAGAAGAAGAAAAGAGTTCAAGATCAAGCTAGGAAGTGGGTGACATATACTGAAGGTGAAGAAGAAAGAGTTGAAGCTCTTAAGTTGAAAAGAAAAGCTTTAGGAGTCTAATCTCTCTGGTATTCCACAAAACTAAAATTAAGTCCGTTTTCAGAACTTTGCTTTCTTGAAATTTCTTTCCATTGATTTATATCCCACTCAGGAAAAAATGCATCTGGTGAAATCACTTCAATATCTATTTCTGTTATTAGAAGTTTTGTAGCTAAGGGCAGGAATTCTTTGTAAATATATTCTCCACCAATGATATTAATCTTCTCAGAGTAACTTTTTGCCTGCTCTAAGGCATCCTTACTAGAGTTAACTTCAATTACTCCTTCTCTACCCTTAAATGTTCTGGTCATAACGATATTCTTTCTTTTAGGCAAGGGTCTGCCAATTGAATCGAATGTTGCACGGCCCATTATGATCGCTGAATCTTCTGTATTTTCTCTAAAGAACTTTAGATCTTCTTTTACTTCCCAAGGGATTTTTCCATCTTTGCCTATTGCTAGATTTTTATCTACGGCTGCAATTAATATGATTTCCATTAAACGGCAATGGGAGCACTAATAAAGGGATGGGAGTTATAGTCTACAAGTTTGAAATCTTCAAAGGTATAATCGAATAGAACATCTTTTTTATTTATCTCGATTTTGGGTAGCTTATGTGGCTCTCTAGATAGTTGTTCATCAACCTGATCGAGATGATTCAGATAAATATGTGTATCACCTAAAGAGTGAACAAATTCTCCTACCTCTAGATCTGTGACCGAAGCTATCATGCAAGTAAGAAGGGCGTAAGACGCAATATTATATGGAACACCTAGAAATACATCGGCACTTCTTTGGTATAACTGACAAGATAGCTTTCCATTAGCCACGTAAAACTGAAAGAGCGTATGACAAGGCGGTAAGCCGGACCTAATCATGGTTGGAATTTCCTTTGGATTCCAGGCCGAGACAATATGACGTCTAGAGTTAGGGCTATTCTTTAGATCCTCTATTACTTGAGATAATTGATCTACTCCTTCAAAATCTCTCCACTGCTTACCATATACTGGTCCAAGGTCTCCATACTCTTTTGCAAAGGAATTGTCTTTTTTTACTAGATCAACAAATTCTTGTAATTTTTCCTTCCATTCCTTTGAATGCATGGCCAACCCTTCGATTTGATTTGTTTTCTCCAACCAACTTTGAAATGGCCATTCATTCCAGATATTTACATTATTTTTTACTAAATATTCAATATTTGTCTCACCTTTTATGAACCATAAAAGTTCATGCAAGATGGCATTGAAATTTACTTTTTTGGTGGTTACTAGTGGAAACCCATCATTCAAATCAAATCTCATTTGATGTCCGAATATGCTAATTGTTCCTGTTCCGGTTCTATCCTCTTTTTTGGTTCCTTTAGATTTTATTTCTGTAAGTAGATTTAAATATTGTTCCATTAATTCATGTAATTTTTCTGTACGAATAATAAATTAGAAGGACACCAATTACTATCATTGGGAGGCATAGAAGTTGCCCTCTTGTATAAATTTCAAAAATAAATCCTATATGGTGATCCGGTGTTCTAAAGAATTCAGAGACGAATCTAATGACTCCGTATCCTAATAGGAAGTGTCCAGAAATATTCATTTTAGGTTTTGAATTCCTTGAGATAAGAAGCATATAAATAAAAAGCACTATACCTTCTCCAAAAGCTTGGTATAACTGAGATGGATGCCTTGTTACTCCTAATGGATCCGAAGGAAATATAACTCCCCAACTCATATCAGTTGGCCTGCCTAGAAGCTCTGAATTCATAAAGTTTCCCAATCTTACAAATCCTAGGCCTGGAGGCACAAATGGAGCTACCCTATCCATCAACCAAAAGAATTGAACACCCCAGCTTTTTGATAGCCAGAAGCAAGCAATTAAAACTCCCAGAAGACCTCCATGAAAGGATAATCCTCCTTGCCAAATAAAGAAAATAGATAGAGGATTTGATATAAATTGCTCTATCGAGTAGAAGAAAACATAACCCGCTCTTCCTCCTAATATCGCACCTAGAAGGCTATAAAACATTAGGTCACTGATTTGATCAACATTTAAGTCCTTTTGGTATCTTTTGATTAAGAAGTAGATAGTTGAAAAGGCAGCTAACCATGTCAGACCATACCATCTAATTGCTAATGGCCCTATTTGTATTGCTACAGGATCTAATTCAGGAATTAACATTATGGCTGCCTGATTTCGTCCACCATATCAAAAATTTCTTTTGGCGGAGGTTTGGTAAAGATTGAAACACTTAATGCGAGTGCAAAGTTTATGATCATTCCTATACAACCAATTCCCTCAGGCGAGATACCTAAGAGCCAAAAGTCCGAATTATTGATATCTGGATTAATAAATTTGAAATAAATAATATAAGAAGCAGTAAATAGAAGTCCTCCTAGCATGCCGGTGATTGCACCTTCCTTATTTAGTCTTTTGTAGAATATACCCAGAAAAAGTGCTGGAAAGAATGTTGCTGCAGCGAGCCCAAAGGCAAATGCCACAACCTGTGCTACAAATGCCGGAGGATAGATGCCAAAAATGCCAGCTATGCCTATTGCAATAGCAGCTGCAATTCTTGCATATTTGAGTTCTTGTTTTTCAGTAATTTTAGGCATGTAGGTTTTCTTTAAAAGATCATGCGAAACCGATGAAGATATAACTAGTAGGAGCCCTGCTGCAGTTGAAAGAGCTGCTGCGAGACCTCCAGCAGCCACTAAAGCTATAACCCAGCTCGGAAGTTTAGCTATTTCAGGATTTGCTAAAACGATTATATCTCTGTCTATATAAATCTCATTTTCATTAGATAAATTGGGTTCATTTTCAAGAAGTCTCTGTCCATTAGGCCCTCTAAGTTCTTGATATGAAGGTTTTACATTTTCCAGAGCATCACCGGATGAATACTGAATTTTTCCATCTTCATTTTTATCTATCCATGCAATTAAACCTATTTCTTCCCAGTTCTTAAACCAGGAGGGTGAAGTGCTATAAGGTTGATCTTGAATCGAATCGATTAGATTCATTCTTGCAAAAGCAGAAACAGCGGGAGCTGTTGTGTATAACAGTGCTATAAAAATTAACGCGTAACCAGCTGATTGTCTTGCTGCACCAACACTAGGAACTGTAAAGAACCTCACTATGACATGCGGCAATCCCGCTGTACCAAACATTAGGGCTGCTGTAATACAAAAAATATCAATATTACTTTTAGCATTTTCAGTATAAGCAATGAAACCCAGATCCTTTGTAACCTGGTCTAGCTTATCGAGAAGGTATACTTGACTATCAACTAAAGTGCTTCCAAAGCCAATTTGTGGAATAACTTCGCCGGTCATCAAGATTGAAATAAATATAGCAGGCACTAAGTAGGCAAAAATAAGTACGCAGTATTGAGCTACTTGAGTATATGTAATGCCTTTCATGCCTCCTAAAACCGCATAAAAGAAAACTATGGCCATTCCGACTATGACACCTGTATTAATATCAACCTCTAAAAATCTAGAGAAAACTATTCCTACTCCTCTCATCTGCCCGGCGATGTAGGTAAAAGAGATGAATATTAAACATACAACAGCTAATTTTCTGGCTGTCTTGGAGTAATAACGTTCACCTATAAAATCCGGCACAGTAAATTTCCCAAACTTTCTTAAGTACGGCGCAAGAAGGAGCGCTAATAAAACATAACCTCCAGTCCAGCCCATTAGATACACGGATCCATCTTTGCCGAGGAATGCAATCAAACCAGCCATAGAAAGGAAGGAAGCCGCAGACATCCAATCTGCTGCAGTAGCCATTCCATTTGCCACTGGATGGACATCCTTACCTGCTACATAAAAATCATTTGTTGATCTTGCTCTAGACCATAGAGCAATTCCTATATAAAGGGCAAAGGTGATACCCACAAAAATATATGTTAGAAGCTGGGTTGTCATATTTCTTCTTCTTCAGAAAGTTTTTTATCAAGCCTCTTCATCAACCAAACATAAAGAAATATGATTATTACAAATATATAAATGCTACCTTGTTGAGCAAACCAAAACCCTAGTTTAAATCCGCCAAATCTTATTTGATCCAGAGTATCAGAGAAAATTATTCCAAATCCAAAGGAAGCAATAAACCAGATTACTAGAAGTGAAAAAACAATTTTTAAATTTGCCTTCCAATACTGATGAGTTTTATCTTTCATTTAACGCATTAATAGGTTCAATGCCATTAGCATAACTAAAAAGGCAAACCCAATCCTAAGTTTCTTTTGTTTCATTCTGTGAGCTATTTTTACACCATATTTTGCAGTTAGTGAGCTAACTAATCCAACAATTATAGTGGCAGGTAAATATACGTAACCAATGCTATTTTCAGGGAGATTCATATTTTCATACCCTATGATCATGTAAGATAAGGATCCAGCTAAAGCAATAGGTATGCCGCAAGCCGCAGAAGTGCCTATGGCCTTCATCATCAGCAAACCTCTATGATAGAAATATGGTACTGAAAATATACCACCTCCGATTCCAAATACTCCTGATAGCCATCCTATTCCTCCCCCTGCTAATACTGGGCCAATTAAGTTAGTTCTTGGATTCTGAGGCGGTGGAGGGAACTCAAAGATTAATTGTATGGATGCAACCACAAGAAATAAGGCGACCAATCCTTGAAGTGTATCACTGTCTAAGGCGCCAGCTGTAATTCCCCCAAGTGCTGATCCAATCACTATACTTGGTGCTACTAATTTTATGAGGCCCCAATCTACGGCCCCTCTAAAGTTGTGTGAGAAAGTAGAAGATAACGAGCTAAAGACTATTACTCCAAGCGAACTGCCAAGAACCATATGTGATAGAATTTGATCAGGAAATTGCAGATAAGAGAATATATAGAAAAAAGTTGGAATTATAATTATCCCTCCACCAATACCGAATAAACCAGCTAAGATGCCAGAGAATGTTCCTAGTACAAAGTATAATAGAATTTCCAAAATTCTATTTTAACATTAAGTGTAATCACACACTCTAATTTATGTGCTTAATAGCCTTATCAGTTGAAAAAAGTAAAGATTGGAGTGGTAAAGATTCATATTTTTACAAGATAATCGCAAACCGTGATGAGTATCATGAAAGACCAACTAGTGGAATGAAATGGTGGTCAAATAATATTGTACTTGCAGGAAGAGATGAAGAAGCTGGAGGAACATGGCTTGGTGTTAGTAAAAAAGGCAAGTTTGGTGCAATTACTAATCTTAAAGAGGAAACTGATATCAAGTACTCAAATTCACGTGGTTCACTTGTAACGGAATTTCTAGAGTCTCAATTGTCTGCTAAGTCTTACCTTGAAGCACTAGAGCCTAGCAAAAATAATTACGCGGGCTTTAATTTGATTGTTGGAGATAAAAGTGGATTATTTTATTTGTGCAATCGACTGGAAGGTATATTTTTTATTTCTGAAGGAATTCATGCCCTAGGAAATTTAACTTTGAACTCCTCAACAGAAAAAATAGAGTCAATTAAGAGTGATTTTAACCAAATTCTTCATGAGGGTTTTGCAGTTGATAAAGGCTTTCATATTATGAGAAAAGAGTATGGAAATCTTCATGAGAAAACAAAAAAAGAACTGCAAGTCAGGGACGGAGAAGAAATTCCTTTTAGATTTATAAGATCACCTATATATGGAACTCGATGCACTACAGTATTTATATCTGAACCATCTGGCTTAATCAATATTTCAGAACTTACTTATCAGAAAGAGGGTATAGAAGGAGCTCGTGCCGATTTCTCATTTAATGTAAAAGACTAATAAACTTTCATTTGATCTTTATAGAAGGGAAGGAAATCTGTGAGCACTTGTCTGTAAGCATTTTTCTTAAATTCCACACCCGCCGATACCGGATGCCAGTAACTCGCCCATATCCATTCCGTGAATTCAATTTGGTTATGGACAGTTAGGTCAATATCTTTATCTTGCCCTAGAAATTGAGCTAAAAACCATTTCTGAGATTGACCTTTAAATTTTCTATTTTTAAAAGAAAAATATCTAGGTATTTTTTCTTTAGGTACATCGTACTTTATCCACTTTTCATTTTCTTTGATTATTTTAATCTTATCTTTTCCAAGTCCGACTTCCTCATAAGCCTCTCTGTAGATAGCATTTTCCGGAGTCTCTCCATGATCTATTCCTCCTTGAGGAAATTGCCATCCATCTCCACTCTTTCTTTTACACCATAGCAATTTGCCCTCTTTATTAAAAATGATAATGCCAGCATTAGGCCTGTATAATGTTGCTTCCATATTTCAGTCTTGTTCTGTCTATATAATAATGAAAAAAAAGAATTTAGCCTTATTTGATTTAGATGACACTCTTTTTGATGGAGATACAGAAGGTGAGTGGGTAAAATATATGGATAAGGCTGGACTGATCGAAGATCCTGAATTTTTCAATAAAATGGAGAGTTTTGAAAAAAGTTATAGGCAGGGTGACTTAAATGTAGACGAGTATTCCGAATTCTTACTCAGCCCATTAGTAGGAAAAAGTCTCAAAGAATTAGAGGATAAAATCGATATATTTACTTCCGATGTTATAGAAAGGCTCACTGATGAATTAACTAAAGAATTATTATTAAAACATAGGGACGATACAAAAATTCTCACATCTGGCTCTTTAACCTTTCTTGTGAAAGTTATCGGCCAAAAAATGGGTATTGAAACTTGTTTTGGTACGGATCCTGAGTATAAAGATAGTGTTTTTACAGGTAAGGTTGAAGGAACTCCTAACTTTTCCGAGGAGAAAGTTAAAAGAATTAAGATTTGGATGAAATCTAACCATTTTGAAAGGATATTCGCTTATTCAGACTCAATTCACGATTTACCTTTACTTGAATTTTCTGACATACCTTCGGCTATAAGCCCTGATAAGAAATTACGTAAAATTGCAGAAGAAAGAAATTGGTTGGTTGAAGGCAGAAGAAATACTACTCGTAGTCTTCCATAGAAGGACAACTACATATCAAATTTCTATCTCCATAAACATTATCAACTCTTCCTACAGGTGGCCAGTATTTATTTTCATGTAAACTCTTCGCAGGTAACGCAGCTTCAGCTCTTGTATAGGGATGATCCCATTCATGTTGTAAAAGAGTTTTTGCACAGTGAGGGGAGTTCTTTAATAGATTATCTTGATTAGAAACTTTTCCTTCCTCGATGTCTTTTATCTCATTTCTGATTGAAATCATTGCGTCACAGAATCTATCTATCTCACTCAGAGATTCACTTTCTGTTGGTTCAATCATTAAGGTGCCCGCTACAGGCCAGGACATCGTTGGTGCATGGAATCCATAATCGATTAATCTTTTAGCAATGTCCTCTACTTCAACTTCTGCTGTTTCCTTTAATGGACGAACATCAATAATACATTCATGAGCTACTAAATCATTAGAACCTTTGTATAAGATCTTATAATGATCTTTAAGCCTATTAGCTATGTAATTTGTATTTAAAATGGCCAGTTGAGTTGCTTGAGTCAATCCTTCAGAACCCATCATCTTCATATACATCCAACTGATTGGCAGTATACTTGCGCTTCCCCAGTCAGTGCCAGAGACAGGTCCCACAGCTGGGTCACTTTTATCATGATGTGAAGGGACAAAATCACTTAGCTTTTCGACAACACCAATTGGTCCAATACCTGGACCTCCGCCTCCGTGCGGAATGCAAAAGGTTTTATGCAGATTCAGGTGCGAAACATCTCCGCCAAAGGATCCCGGATAGCAAATTCCAACCATTGCATTAAAGTTTGCTCCATCAATATAGACAAAGGCACCTTTTGAATGAATAACATCACAAACCTCACTGACATTCGTTTCAAAAACGCCATGTGTTGAAGGATACGTTATCATTAGAGAGGAAAGATTTTCCTCATGAATCTCTGCTTTTTGTTTTAAGTCATCAATATCGATATTTCCATCTTCATCGCACTCGACCGGAACGACTTCAAGGCCTACCATTTGAGCTGATGCAGGATTAGTACCATGAGCAGACTTAGGTATTAAGCAAATATTTCTATGAGATTCATTATTTTTTTTATGAAATGCATCTATCGCTAAAAGACCAGCATATTCTCCCTGTGATCCGGCATTAGGTTGTAAAGAAATCTTAGAATATCCAGTAAGGTCAACAAGCATCTTTTCCATATCCTCAATTAGCTCTTTATACCCTTGGAGCTGATCTTTAGGAGCGAAAGGATGAATTTTCGAAAACTCAGGCCAACTCACCGGAATCATTTCTGAAGTGGCATTTAGTTTCATTGTGCAAGATCCAAGAGGGATCATAGCTCGATCGAGTGCTATATCTTTGTCACTTAATTTTCTAATGTATCTTACGAGCTCTGTTTCTGTCCTGTATCTTTTAAAAACCTCATGATCTAGGAAGGAAGAAGTTCTTTTCAGCTTTTTTGGAATTGAAGATTCAAAATTCAAATTAGAATCTATTTTTTGATTTGTGAATATTTCCAAGATATTTTCTATATCCTTCATGGAAGTGGTCTCGTCTAATGAGATACCTATATGTTCTTCATCTATTCTTCTAAGATTTATATTCTTGCTCAGAGAGCGTTTATGTATCTCTTTTGTTTGTTGGCCGGATCTAATTATTAAGGTATCGAAGAAGTTATCTTCAAGACAATCTATACCATTAACTTCGAAATTCTTTTTTAACAAAGAAGTGAGGTAGTTAACCTTATTTGCTATCTCAATCAATCCCTCTTTGCCATGATAGATCGAATAAAAACTCGCCATAATGGCCAACAATGCCTGAGCAGTGCAAATATTACTTGTAGCCTTTTCTCGTCTTATATGTTGTTCTCTTGTTTGGAGAGCTAATCTATAGGCAACATCTCCATTAGAATCTACTGATGCTCCGACTATTCTGCCTGGCATAGATCTTTTCAATTTGTCGCTAACTGCCATAAAAGCTGCATGAGGTCCTCCGCACCCTAAAGGTACGCCTAATCTTTGAGAGGACCCGATGACAATATCTGCCCCCATTTCACCAGGGGGTTTAAGAATTGTTAATGCCAAAAGATCAGAACCTATAACGGCTAAAGCAGATTGGTCATGGCATGATTTAATATGTTGGCTCATATCAGTAATTTTTCCATTTGAACCTGGATACTGAAGAAATGCACCAAAAACCTCATGGTTTGGAAGGTCAATAGGATTTCCAAATATAAGCTTTATTCCCAAAGGCTCTGCTCGAGTTTTAAGAACATTTATTGTATTTTGAAAACTATTCTCATCCACAAAAAAAGAATCAGACTTTGATTTAGATGAGCGCTTAGCTAATGTCATCGCTTCAGCGGCTGCGGTTGCTTCATCAAGTAAAGAAGCATTAGATAATTCCATAGCGGTAAGATCACTAACCATTGTTTGAAAGTTAATTAAAGCTTCTAATCTTCCTTGAGATATTTCAGGTTGATAGGGTGTATAAGAGGTGTACCACCCAGGATTTTCAAAAACATTTCTTAGGATTACAGATGGTGTGAAATTATCATAATGACCCTGACCAATAAAACTTTTGAATACCTTATTTTTAGAAGCTATTTCTTTCAATTCTTCCAAAACTCCCTCTTCAGTCCTTTCTTCACCTATTTGAACGGCATTTCTTTTGAGGATTGATCCGGGAACTACTGAATCAATAAAAGAGCTCATAGAGTCGTATCCAACCTCCCGAAGCATATAATTAATTTCGGCTTCACTCGAACCAAGGTGGCGTTTTGAAAAGAGATTTATTTTATTTAAATTTTCCAATAATTTTAATCTTCGCAAGTATCGTTATATTCTTCTTCTGTTAGCAAGTCAGTAAATTGTAAATCATCATCTATTTTAATTTTGAAAAACCAACCATCTTCTAATGGAGAATTATTAATTATTTCCGGTTCTTCAAGTAGCTTTTCATTAATCTCGATAACTTCACCAGTAAGAGGTGAATAGACATCAGAGGCTGCCTTAACAGACTCCACTATTGCAGACTCTCCCTCTGCTTCTAACATATCACCAACTTCTGGCAACTCTACAAATACAATATCTCCGAGAAGATCTTGTGCGTGATCACTGATCCCTACAGTAAGAATTCCTTCTTCGTCTATTCTGCCCCATTCATGACTTGATAAATATCTCACTTCGCTATCTGAACTCATACTTTTTCCTTAAAAATAACTTTTCCCTCTTTGATAAATTTCGGTGAACCTATTATAGCTTTTACTCTTTTACCTCTAATTTCAGCAAAACAAGAAGTGCTATCACTTTTTGGTAATCTTGCTAATGCTATAGGCATCTTTAGGCTTGGTGAGTAAGTTCCGCTAGTGACAACTCCGCGTGCATGATTCTCTTTCTCAAGGTGTATTTTCTGTCCTTGCCTTAGTATCACCTTTTCGTCTGTAATTATACCAACAAGTTCTTTAAGATCATTTGATTCTTTCTGTTTTATTAAACTTTCTTTACCAAAAAAATCTCTTTGCTCATCTTGCCAACAAACTGTCCAGCCCATATTACATTCGAAAGGCGAGATGGTCTCATCCATCTCAAAACCATACAAATTCATTCCAGCTTCAAGTCTAAGTGTATCTCTAGCTGCAAGTCCGATTGGTTTGGCTCCTTCACTGATTGCTATATTCCAAAGATCTATGGCTTTTTCATCAGGCAGTATCACTTCAAAACCTAATTCCCCGGTGTAACCGGTTTTTGCTGCAAAGACATCATCTTGAAAAATTCCTTGCTGTCTCTTTTTCTCTTTTAGAAAATCTATTGGTGCAGGAAAGTTCTTAAGGACATTTGGAGATTGAGGACCTTGAATAGCGACCATTGACAGATCGTCTCTTTCAAGCATATTTACTTCATATTCTTTAGCTCTCGCAGATATCCATTTTAAGTCCTCACCTCTGGTTGCACAGTTAACAACCAGTCTAAATCCTTTATCCATGCGATAGGCTATTAGGTCATCTATTACAAAGCCTTTATCGTTCAACATAGCAGAATAAAGACCAGAATAGTTCTCTTGAAGTTTTCTTACGTCATTTGCAATCAGTTTTCTGATAAAAAGTTCGGATTCGCTGCCTTCAAAATCAAGAATTGTCATGTGAGATACATCAAAAATACCACAACCTTGTCGCACTGCATGGTGCTCTTCGATTTGAGAGCCATAATTAATTGGCATATCCCAGCCATGGAAGTCTACCATTTTAGCCTTGGCTTCCAGGTGGTTTTGATATAGAGAAGTTTTCTTATTCAAGGGTCTTTGCTGAACGTAGATTGTACTATTTCCTCTAAAATATGTCTCACGGAATATGATCTTTATCCCCCATTTATGTGGATAAGTTTGTTAACGGATTCTTGATTATCAATTATTATCAGCTTTAGAAGTGATTGTATGAAATTTGATCATACGTCTTTTATATATCTATCGACTAAAGCCAATGTTAAAATCTCATTTTTTTTATCCAACTCAAATAAATGGACTATCTTTCAAAGTTTGAAGAGCTCAAATCTAAAGAACTTTCACTAGATCTTACTCGGGGCAAACCATCATCAGATCAGCTTGATTTATCAAATGGATTGATGAGTTTCTCCGAAAATGACTTTTTATATGATGGTGTCGATATAAGAAATTATGGCGAAATTAAAGGCTTAGATTCTTGTCGTGAGTTAGGAGCAGAGATTTTAGGATGTTCCAAAGAATATGTATGGGCTGGAGGCAATAGCAGCCTATCTTTAATGGCTCAATTTATGTCTTTTCTATTTGTAGAGGGCATTGGAGAGGGCCCTTGGAATAGCAAGAAAAGAGTATCAGTATTATGTCCCGTCCCTGGTTATGATAGACATTTTAATCTCTGCGAAAAATTCGGTATTAATATGATCCCAGTTTCTTTGACAGGTACTGGACCTGATTTAGAGGAAGTTAAAAGATTAATTGATTCAGATGATTCTATTAGAGGGATGTGGTGTGTACCAAAATACTCAAACCCAACTGGAGAAATTTACAGTCATCAGACAATAGATGGTTTACTTGAAATCTTTAGCAAAACAAAAAATAAAACACTGATATTTTGGGATAATGCTTACGCTGTTCATGATCTGTACGATGACCCATCTTTTGATGACATATTTGCTATGGCAGAAACCAAAGGCTGCGAAGATGTGGTTGTCCAGTTTGGTTCTAGTTCTAAGATCACTTTTGCTGGTGCTGGAATAGCATTCATTGCTATGTCGCTTAATAATCAGAATATGTTTCTACCATTCTATTCTTCCTTAATGATAGGTCCTGATAAATTAAATCAAGCGAGGCATGTAAGATTTTTTAATCAAGTTGATTTAAAGGATCATATGAAAAGACATGCTGACATAATCAAGCCTAAGTTTGATCTTGTTATCAATAAATTAGAGTCACAAAAATTTGGGAAATGGACAAGACCTAAAGGAGGTTATTTTTTACTTTTCGAAGCTAACAAAGGCTTAGCAAAAAAAATAATTAACTTGGCTTCAGAGGTTGGGTTGAAACTAACTCCAGCTGGAGCTACTCATCCTTATGGCTTAGACGAAGAAGACAAATTTATCAGAATAGCTCCCACAGCCTGTTCTTTAGATGAGCTAGATACTGCTATGGATGTTTTCTTATGTTGTATAGGTTTGGCCTATGAACAGGCTCAGTAAAAGTCTAGTTTTTACTATTTTCCAGTATCTCGTAAGACTTTCCATCAAAGCCCCCAAAGAAAATTGGAACATCAGGATGTTCTACTGGAATACGACTATCATCAACTAATAGATTCTGCTGAGAGACATACGCAGAATAAAATACTTGATCATTCTCAGCGAATACGTGATAAAAAGGCTGATCTTTTTTAGGTCTTATGGCAACTGGAATTGATTGATACCATTCTTCAGTATTATTGAATTCAGGGTCGACATCATAAATCACTCCTCTGAAGTCGAGGTATTTATGCTTAACAACTTGTCCAAGCGCGTATTCGGTCTCGATAGTTTTTTTCATCAAATTAAATCGTTTAAGTTTGTATTTAGATCGGAAATTACCTTGGGTTTTATTTTAACTTTATTTGATACAAGCTTTCTACTAATTAAGAACTCTTTTGGATTATTTATTGCGTCAACAGCTATTAATTCCTCATCTTTAGTATAAAAAAGCATGAATTTGGTATCATTAGTGTTACCCCTCATGGTAACCATGTCATGATCGCCAGAAAGTCCAACAATCTGAAGTTTGTGATCATATTGATCTGACCAAAACCAAGGCACTTGATTATATTCCATCGGATTATTCATCACAGAGGAGGCTACAGTTTTTGCTTGCTCCATAGCATTATGAACTGACTCTAATCTAAGATTCTTATTTAAAATTTTATTAGGATGATTTGTGCAATCTCCACAAGCATAAATATTTTTAAAGTTAGTTTGACCAAATTCATTTACTATTATTCCATTGTCACAATTGATACCAGCTTCTTCTGCAAGCTCTATATTAGGAACAACGCCAGCACCAATAAGTACAGAATCTGCCTTCACTTCAGTACCATCAGAGCAAACTACCTCCAACGAATTAGATACTTCATTAATAGTTTCTAAGCTGGTATTGAAATGGAATTTAACCCCATAGCTTTCATGCAGATTTAAATAATATTCAGATATCTGAGGATCAACTGTTCGATTCATCACTCGATCAGCCATTTCAATAATAGTGACTTTTTTATTCTTTTTTGCCGCGATTGCTGCCGCCTCAAGCCCGATATAACCAGCACCTATGATTACTAAATTTTCACTAGTTTCTAAATCTTTTTTTATTGCCTCGGCATCATCTAGATCTCTCAAATAGAATATTGATTTAAGCTCACTGCCCGGAAAATCTAGCAATCTAACTCTACTGCCAGTAGCAAAAACTAATTTATCAAATTCAAGCACTGAATTATCTGAGAGGTAAACTTTTTGATTATCGATTTCCAATTTTTCAGCAGATAACCCAAGATAGAGTTGAACTTTATTTTCTGTAAAAAATTCAAGTTTCTTAAAATATAGTCTTTCTTTGTTGAGACTATCTTCTAGAAACCCTTTCGACAAAGGCGGTCTTTGATATGGAAGGTGTTCCTCTTCTCCAACTAAAGTGATTGAGCCAGAGTAACCTTCTTTCTTTAAAGTCGAAATGCATTGGATAGCGGATTGTCCCGCTCCAATAATAAGTAAGTTTTCCATGCTAAAAAAAGTTCTCGATTATTTGTTTGAAACTATCTAAAGTCTACATCTAATTTATAAATAAGGGAGAAAAAAATGATAGGAGTAGTTGCTACTTTAAAAATTAAAGAGGGTTCTGGAGCAGATTTCGAAGCCGTAGCATCTCAACTGGTTGAGAAAGTGAATGCAAATGAAGATGGTGTGGTCTATTACGATTTATATAAAGAAGATGACACAACTTATGTTTTTCTTGAAAGATATAAAGACCAAGAGGCACAAGATGCTCACGGGAAAACTGATTATTTCAGAGAGCTTGGTGCAAAAATGGGTGCTTTCATGGCAGGGGCGCCTGAAATAAAAATGCTTCAATCAGTCTAATTACATGATGTGAGGTCTCGAGAGATATTCTCTTGACCTCATTTCTTCAAGACGACTAATAGTTCTCTTAAAAGGTTCAGATAACCTTTCTCCTGCATATAATTCACTTAATCCCGTCTCAATAGAAAGGATTAGGTTTACATTTCTCTCGTAACATTCGTCTACTAAAGCGATAAACCTTCGTGCTGAATCATCATTAGATGATTGAAAGATCGGAACATCAGATACAAAGAGAGTATGAAATTCACTGCAAATTTCAATGTAATCCTTAGCACTTCTTGGACCTTCGCAAATCTCGCTGAAAGATAACCAAACGGAACCTTGTGAAAGCTTTATTGTCTTAATCTTTCTTCCAAGAACTTCAATATTTTCTCCTTCAAGATAGTCATCATTTGTAAGTTCTGAAAAATTTGATTCAAGTTCACTTGCCCCTTCCTCTTTTTTCCCAATGACAAATATTTCTAGTTGTTCTAGAGTTCTAAGACGATAATCTTGCGCAGAGTCTAATTCGTAAATCTCACAATTTTTCTTGATTGATTCAATTGCAGGCAGGAATCTACTTCTGTGAAGACCATCTTTGTAAAGATTATCGGGATGAGTATTAGAAGTAGTAACTAGAGTTACTTTTTTTTCAAATAGTTCGTTAATGAATCTACCAAGAAGCATAGCATCACCAATATCCTCAACATAAAACTCATCAAAACATAACACTTCAGTATCTTTAGATATATTGTCGGCTGCAATCTTAAGTGGATCTTTCTTTCCTGAAAGCTCATCTAGATCTTCATGCAGTAATTTCATAAACCTATGGAAATGAATTCTTTTCTTCTTTTTTAAATCTAAAGTTTCAAAGAAGATATCCATCATTTGAGTTTTGCCTCTTCCGACTTCTCCTCTGATGTATAACCCTTTTATACTTTTACGTTTAAACCAAGACTTAGAGCGCTTTATTAGAGCCCCATTTAATTTATCTAGCTTGTTAAGGAGAGACTTTTGCTCTTTATCAAAGCTTAGTTGCCCATCTGCAATCAAGTTGGAATAAAGATCGGTGGGCTTCAATGTGAGAAATAAACTATTTATTGGGTTTTTTTAGAAGCAATGAAGGCGTCCTTTCCAAATAGTCGATATATTCTGGATCAGAGCCCCATTTTTTCATTCCTCTATTTTCAAGCATTGGAATGCCGCTTATTCTTGTTAAGAGAACATAGACAAAAATTGGAGAGATGAGGGTGACTAACTGCCACCCGCTTAATACTGGAAGTGCTATTAAAGTCAGTCCAGCCCATAAGGTGATTTCTCCAAAATAGTTGGGATGTCTAGACCAGGCCCAAAGCCCAGAAGTTATATATTCTTTTTCTTTATTTTGTTGTTTCTTGAAATCCCTTTTTTGCTTATCAGCAATAACCTCAATCGAAAAGCCTAGAATCCATAAGGCTAATCCCAGATAAGCCATGACTCCAAGAGGAATATTTACATTAGATGTAATTGCAGCTAATCCTGCTGCCATTGTTAGAAAGACCCATAGACCTCCCAAAGTCCAAGTCATGATGTACCAATGGAATTGAGTTTTCATGATTGTGAATCTTCCATCTTTCCCATCTTGTTTAACTCTTGAGAAAAGAAATGTCCCAAGTCTTACAGCCCAAATCACTATCAAAACACCAATGAGTAAGTCCCTAGGGTCCATAGATGGATTGAGATAAAAACCCAAACCTATAGCACTAAGATAAGAAATTGAACCTGTTAGATCAAAATAATGTTCTGTTTGATAAATATAAGAGGGTATGAATATTATCCAGTGCAGCAAATAGCTAACACTTGCACATATAGCAAATAGTGCTACTCCGTTGTAGAGCTCTGACCCTTGACTGCCCGCTAGAGCAATAATGACTCCTAAGGCTATACTTATAAATGTTGCTGGTATGGTTACAGTTCTTTTCATATGTATCTCTATTAGTTATTAGGTCATTAGAAGGAACAATAACCTTCTTTTCAAGTCTTTAATTTAAGGTTTCTTTGAAATCTTTTCTACAAGTGTGAGTCCTATCCCTACACAAGGGCCAATACCAAAAACAAATAGAACCGTCCCAATGCCTACAACTCCGCCAAGGAACCATCCCGAAATTACAGCCGACAATTCTAAAATGGTTCTTATTAGCGGTATTGAAGTACCAGTCTGCTTTTGTAGCCCTATCATCAAGCCATCTCTCGGTCCGGGTCCAAGATTACTGATCAGATAGATTCCACTTCCCAAACCTACAACAAATATCCCCATGCATGCTTGTAATAGCTTTAAGTAAGTATCATTTGGTTGGGGCAGATAAGGCAAGGTTAAGTCTATAGTAGAAGCAATAATAATTGCATTAAGAATCGTTCCAATTCCAGGAACTTGCTTAAGAGGCAACCAGAAGATAAGGATTGTAATACTTATTAGGAAAGTTGTTGTACCCACAGAAAGATCAGTCTTTGTCGAAATACCTTGTGCCAAAACAGTCCAAGGACTTACGCCAGATCCGCTTCCTATGATAATTGCCTCACCCAAACCAAAGAAAAATAGTCCAGTAATCAACATAATGACTGTATAAGATCTCGGCTTAGTATTGAGTGGAAAGTCAGAACTCCAACTCACAGACGGCACTTCTTTGATGGTGAAAATTCTTCTCAGAAATCTCATGTAACCTCTAAATTATGTTTTGAAATCAGCTGAATCTAGTTTAATCTCTCCAGGAGATTAACACAGGAAATTTGCAATGATCACATTAATTATTCTCTCTTTATTACTAACCTTAATTCAACTTTTAACTCCAGCAGTACTGAATAGCAAAAACTTAGATTTTCTCATCTCAAATAGAGAAGGGTCTGTTGAAGAGGCCCCAGTTGTTGGTCGAACCAGAAGAGCAGGGTCTAATATCTTAGAGAGTTTACCTGCATTTTTAGCACTAGCCATTCTGTCTATAGTTTTGGAAATTGATAATTATAATCTAGCGATGTTTTGGCTAGGCTCAAGGGTGCTTTATTACTTCACTTATATGTTTGGTATTTTGTATCTTAGAACACTTGTTTGGGGAGTCTCTATTGTTTGTCTGGTAATGATGGCTATATCGTTGATTTGAAACGAGGTGTCGTATTTCCTATCAGATCACGAGAAACTTCAATATAAGAATGATGGTTATATCCTTAGAGAAAATCAGTTTTCTTCAACTGAAATAGATATTTTCAGGAATTTCTTTGAGACTACTGTTTCTAAAGCTCACTCAATAGCCGGAGAAGGCAAAGAGTATTTCTTAGATGCAAAGAGATTTGTTGATATTGATTACTTGACTCTTCAATTTGAACCAGAGCCTCATGAAGATTTCTTAAAAGTTATCGAACCAGCTCATTCTCTCAATTCAGATCTTGAAAAGATTATTGCAGATAGAAAATTAACTGATCCAATAAGATCTATCTTGTCTCTAGATGAAGTTAGTTTATGGACGGATAAGCTGAACCTTAAGAGACCAAAAATTGGGTCAGGGTTTGGCTGGCATCAAGATTCACCATACTGGATTCATGATAGTGAAGATGTTGATACTTTGCCTAATGTTTATGTCTGTTTAGATGATGCTAACGAATCAAATGGATGTTTCAGTGTTATTAAAGGTAGTCATAAGAAAGGTTGTTTACCTGGAACATTTGATAATTCTCAATTAGGAGGGTTTTTTACGGACCAAGATACATTCGATATCGATGATGCAGTTGATTTAATAGCCTCAGCAGGATCTCTAATCTTTTTTAATCAACATATAGTTCACGGCTCGAAGCCTAATCAATCTAATCAAGAGAGGAGGGCATATATCGTGACCTATCAACCAAAAAATAGAGCCATGCTCAAATCTGGCGAAGTTAAGAATATTTAGGGCCATGCTTTCTCCATGCTCCTCTTTTTAGTGAGACAAAAATCATAGTGCCGAAAATCATCATTGCTATCGAAGAGGATAAGAAAATCGACTCTATACCAAATCCTAAGATATAAATTGAAATACTTCCTCCTAAGCCTGCTATCAAAAATCTTGCAATCGTCGCCACTGTCGGCCAAAACATTGCGTTAGCGCCTTGAGAAGCAAAATATAGAGAAAGACCTATCCCTTGAAAGGCATAAAAAGGGCCGACAATTTGAATATATTTTTTTGTGACTTCGTAAGCTTTTGGGTCATCAGTAAAATAATGGATCCACAAGTCAGGAAAAAAGGCCAAAGAAAAGCCTATAAGCACTGAAACTAAACCCGCCATTGATCCACCATAATTACCAACTCTCTCTGCTCTCACTATGTTATTAGCGCCTATATTCGCACCCACAATAGATGTCATGGCCGTGCCAATCCCAAAAATAAGAGGAATCATAAGAAATTCTACCCTCGAACCAATGCCATATCCTGCAAGAGCTTCTGTTCCGAAGGTTCCAACTAAACCGGTCAACACTAATATTGTGCCTACAGTTAGAAGTGGAGAGGCCGATGCTGGAATAGCTACCTCAAAGATATTAGAGAATAGCGGTTTGCTCAAAATTAATTTTTCTCGTTTCAGCATCGCCGGAACTGAGGTAGATAATAGCTTCATGACTATTATCGATACCATAATCATACTGCTGATCAAGGCTGCGACAGCGGCACCAGCGACTCCTAGTTTAGGAAATCCATACCACCCCAAAATAAATCCTCCAGAGAGAAGAACTTGTAGAAGAGAAGCAATGATCATGAGTGTTGCAGGAAAGCGCATATTTCCCATCCCTCTTAAGACGGCACTTAAACTTCCTGATAACCATATAAGTATTCCTCCGAAGAAGAGAACTGAGCAATACAAATAGGATTCTTCAAGAATTTCTCCTCTACCTCCCAGTAAATAAAGAAGACCTTTCCCAAATAATAAAAATAAAATTAAAAAGGCAAATGCTCCAGAAATCGAGATAACTATTGAATGCCAAATTAATTTTTCTGCGCGATCTATATCATTAGCCCCCATACTTCGAGCTATAGCTGAGCTGATAGCCCCTCCGAGTGCGCCACCGGACATAGTTTGTGTTAGCATCAATAATGGAAAAGCAAGCGCTACTGCAGCAAGTGACTTTGTTCCCAACTTACTAATAAACCAGACTTCTGTAAGTACAACTATTGATTGGATAAAAAAAGCTAAGGTATTTGGAGCTGACATTCTTATCAGCAATGGCACGATAGGTTTTGTAAGAAACTCTTGGGTTCTGTTATCCACTAATTCTTTAGCTTATTTTCTTGAAGATTCTTTTACTAGCTTTTCAGGTGTGACTAAAGTTGCATATTTATCTTTTGAATCACCAAATAACTTTTCAGGAGATACTGACTCCAATTTGCCTTCTTTGTCATTTGGATCAGTAAAGAATCCAAGAACATACCCCCCCTTTGAGTAGCCAATCAAAGAACGAAGTTCAGGAGTAAATTTTTTAGCGACTTCTGGAGGATATGAGAGATATTGATTCTCTTGTTGCCTCAACCAGCTAGGTGCATAGTGCAAGAAAATTCCTAATCTAGTTTCCTCAGTTGTGTTAGTTCCACCACCATGTAATACCGATCCAGTATAGATAAATACAGATCCTGCTTTCATCTCTGCATAAGCAATTTCTTCAATCTGTGGTTGTCTATTTTTATCCCATTTATGCGATCCAGGGACTACTTGTGTTGCTCCATTTTCTTTAGTGAAATCATTAATTGCCCAGACAGTACTGAATTGTGTTTCGATTTTTCTTGGAATATATCCTCCCCAAACTCCCCGATCTCTGTGAAAAATTTGACTTGATTCTCCCGGTCCAATTTGGATAGCAGAAGAGAAATGCAGTTGATAATTTTCGCAGTGAGGTCCCAAAAATCCGTCTGCTAGTTTATTAATTAAAGGATCCAGCGCTAAATTTTGACATGTTTCTGATCTGGCCAATAGAGCACCAACTCTTTTAGTCTCGAAACCAGTGAATTCATCTTGACCATTGTTAGTAACATTCAGGAAGGGTCTAAGATCTTTTTTAATTTGAGCTAAGTCTGCTGATTCAAGAAAGTCATCAATAATAACACCCGCATCCTCATCTAAAATATTTAATATTTCTTCAACCGGAGTGACGGTTGTTACGTGCTTTATATTCCCCATAGATAAAGTTTAAACCAAAAAGAACTTATATGTAATTCAGGATAAAAAATAGAGATTATTTATAAAACTCTATTATTTCATTATTCATGAATTCTATATCTTCGCTTGTAAAGCCTGCTCCAGCTATGTGACCCCAAAGCGAAGGTATTACTCTAAATTTTACTCCAGGAATCATATTAGCTTCTCTGGTTAAGGCATCAATATGAAAGTACATATCCGTTTCGCTCGGCATATATAAGACATCAGCTTTTATTGATCTTAATGCTTCTATATAATTTCCATTAAATCCTGGTGTATTACCAATATTATTATTTTGCCAAGTTCTAGCTAGAGCTATTAGATTATTGGCATCCCAAGATAATACAAATTCTTCAAACCAATTTATAACTTCATCAGTATCTTTCAAGCCCATTTCTTCGTAGAGGCCTAGTCGATACCATTCTTGAGACCAGCCCCAACTGGCCCAGTGCGCTCCTCCTGCTCTGAGTCCTACCTCAGGTGGGGACATGTACTGACCATTCGCAAAAGAGGCATCTGCTTTTATTGCAGATATAAAACCTTCCAGTCTTACTATACCATGCGGATACTCTACCGCTGAGCCTGCTATACCCACTATTTTCTCAACAAAATCTGGATAACTTACAGCCCACTGAAAGGCCTGCTGAGCTCCCATAGAGAATCCTACAACACCTTTTATCTTTTTAACTTTAAAAATTTCAGTAACCAATTTATATCCTGCCTTCACATTGTCTCTTATTGAAATTAAAGGGAAATTCGGCCCATCAAATGGAGGCAGTGTATTGCTTGGCGAGCTAGACAAACCATTTTGAAACATATCTGTAGCAACAATGAAATATTTTTCAGGATCCAGAGCTTTGCCAGGTTCAATTAAAAAATCAAATCCATGATGATCACCAAGGTATGCAGAAGGAACAACTATTAAATTATCCTTTTCCTTATTTAATTTTCCATGAGTTACATAAGATAACTTAGCATTTGGTAATGTGATTCCACTCTCTAGGTCAAAATCTCCTAGATTGAATATCTTGTGATTACCCTCAGCATAAAAGAGTGGGCTACAAAAAATTAAAGTTATCAGAATTGGGAATTTTAAAATTTTTATCATTTTTGATTATTAGGTTTTGGAAAATCTATCTGTGGTTTCTATTAGTAGGTGTGTTATTTCCTTTTCGAATGCAGAATGACCTGAAAAAGGAGCTATTTTAAGTTCAGATTCTGGCCATCTCGAATGTAGCTCATAAGCAGTCGTAGGAGGGCATACAACATCGTATCTTCCTTGAATTATTACAGCAGGGATATCTCTGATTTTATCGATATTATCGAGAAGTTGATTTTCATTTTCCAAGAAACCATTATTCACAAAGTAATGGTTTTCAATAAGAGCAAAAGCTAGTGCAAATTTGCTGTCCACAGAATCTTTTACAGCTTCGGGATTATGATTAATGAAACTGGTAGATGCTTCCCATTTAGACCAGGCTTTTGCTGCTGATAATTTTTTTTCTTCATTATCTCCATTAAAGATTTCCCTATAGGCTTCTACCAAATCGCTTCTCTTTTCTTTTGGAATTTCGTTCAAAAACCCCTGCCATGCTTCTGGATATAATTCGCTTGCTCCATATTGATAGAACCATTGGATTTCTTTACGTCTCAACATAAAGATACCCCTTAAAACAAGCTCTGTTACGTTTTGAGGATGACTCTGCGCATAAGCCAATGCGAGTGTACTACCCCAAGAACCACCAAAAACAAGCCACTTATCTATGCTTAATTTTTTTCTTATTGACTCAATGTCTTCAACTAAATGCCAAGTAGTATTATTTTCAAGACAAGTGTGGGGTTTACTTTTTCCACATCCTCTCTGATCGAAAAGAACTATGCGATATTTCTTAGGATTAAAAAATCTTCTAGAAAAACTTCCAGCACCTCCACCAGGCCCACCATGAAGGAATACTGCAGGTTTACCTTTGGGATTCCCGCATTGCTCATAATAAATTTTATGGATTCCTTGCTTTATATAGCCAGAATCATAAGGTTCGATTGGTGGATATAATTTATTTTCTTTATTAAAGAATTTCATCTACTTTTTTATAAAAATTTACAATATCCTCGATCAAAATAGGTATAACTTCTCTGGGTAAATTATGACCCATATCTTTATAAACTTTAAATGTTGAGTTTGGTATGAGTTCTGCAGTAAGCCTTCCATAGCTTACAGGCACTAGTGCATCATCTTCTCCGTGCAGCACCAGCGTTGGTACAGAGATATTTCTTACAATATCAGATCTATCTCCAGCTTTAAAAATTGCAGTCAATTGCCTCGGCATTGCTCTCGGATAAAAGCCATATTCTCGCGCTCCTTCTGTATCAACATTTTCCATATTTCTGAGATTTTCTTGATTTCCTTGCGAAATCTCAGAGGTCTTCGGAATTCTAGGCGATGACATAAGTGATACTAAGCTGGTCGTCTTATCTGGAAATTTCGATGCTATTATTTGAGCGATCATGCCTCCCATAGAAGCTCCAATTATATGAGCTTCTTCAATATCCAGGTGGTCTAATAATGCAACACCATCATATGCCATATCTTCAAGTGTATATGGCACATTAAAACCAATACCTAAGGAGTAAAGAAAGTACTTCCAATAAAGGTTTGGTCTACCTAGCTTATCTAGCTTCTCGCTATCTCCAGTATCTCTATTGTCAAAGAGGATAACCCTGTATCCGGAATCTACAAGTCCATTGACAATGGTTTCTCCCCAAACTTTATGTGACGCAAGTAGGCCCATTACCATCAAAACAGCCGGATCTTCCTCTATGCCAATACTTTTGTAGGCAAGTGAGATTCCATTTATCTCTGCAATTGTTGTTTCTTGATCTAATGTATAGCTTGAATAAACATTAAGAGAAGCAAATGAAATGAGATAGACGACTAGTATTTTTTTCATTTATTTATCGAATTAACTAATCAATACTCTTTTCGTTTAATTTTCTTCTAAGTAAGTACAAAGCTCCAGAAATTGCAAAACACATTAAAGAGGATAAAAGATTCACTATGAGTAATTCCCCTTGAAAATTAGCCAACGAGATACCTATTAAATAGACGCCTATAAGCAAAAAAAAGCTACAAAAAAAGAAAAGTAAAAACGATATGGTTTTAATCAACATATATCTTAGATTATAAAGAAACGATTTAGATTTGTATGCTTGCTCAGAGACGGAGTAGAACTTTGAAAGAAATGCTCAAGCTTCGTGATATTTAACTAGAAAGTCACCTAAGACAGTTTATTTGTCACATTATGACAGTATCATGCTTTCATTCAACAGACTTCTCCCCAAGGTTTGTTGAACGGAGATTTTTTCTCTTAAGTCTGGTAGCCAAGCAAGGATGCTTGGCTACTTTCTTCCTTTCAATTCAACTTGTCTCTACCAAGAAGATTATTCAAAACTGGAATGCTTTGGATAATATGATTTAGTAGGAAGTTTAGTATGTATTACTCAGACTAGTTAAGAGGAAAGCCATACCATAGAGATTACAAATATCACTACGCACAATAAAAATATCAATGGAGCCTTCATATTTCTAAATAATATAACCTCTGAATGCTACAAGTCCTATCGGTAGAACCATTCCAAACACATAGCCCCAGAAGATAATTACTCTAGCATCTATCCCATTTAAGTCTTTAGGCCTTTCCCAGTCAGCAACAAAAAGCAACTTTGTAAAAAACAAAGGAATGAGAGTAAGAACAAAGACTATCAAAGCAGGATAATACATATTAAATTTCAGTAATAAGTGAGATAAATATTAGCAATTTCAATTAATTATTCTTTTCCGTGCTTTTCTAGGCTCGGCACCTAACCAATTTCATAACCATACCTATCTTTCATGGTACTAAAAAACTCTTCATCATCTAGAATTTTCCCATCAGAAACCCAAGTTTCTGGACCATATTTGTTATAAATATCAACATTATCAACAGCATCTTTATCTATAAGATAGTGTAGCTTAGGATCCTTTGTTGTCACGAAATCAACCATACATTTAGCAATTATGTCTGGGCCACAGCCCAACTCAGTAAGCCCTTTTGTAACTTGTCTAATCATTCTTCCTTGAAATATAGAGTAATCTTTTTCATCTTCAGGTATAGAATTCCCTTTACCAAAAATAGGTGTAATAACAGTTCCAGGTTCTATTAGCGTTACCCGAATATTAAATTGTGCAAGCTCATGAGCCATACTTTCAGATAATCCATTAAGAGCGTACTTTGTGGCACAGTAGTGACTCATCAAAGCAAAAGGACGCCTTCCTGCTTGAGAAGATACATTTATTATTGCTCCAGATCTCCTTGAACGCATTGATGGAATAACTTTTTTCATCATTCTGAGGGCTCCAAAATAATTTGTCTCCATTAGAAGTTTTGCAAATTCAATTTCTGTATTTTCAACAGATCCAGATCCTCCTACGCCCGCATTATTAACTAAAACATCTATTTCAAAATTATTTAATTCATCAAAAAGCTTATCAACAGATTCTTGGTCACAAACATCCAATTCTTTGAGTAAGACATTTTCTTTTTCCCCAAGCTCGACTAATTCATCGGAGGATTTTGGACTTCTTGCTGTGGCAATTACTTGATAATCTCCTAGAGAGAACTGCTTTGCAGTTGCAAAACCAATGCCTGTACTGCATCCTGTGATTAAAACAACTTTCATAATTTCTCCTTCTTGTGTTGAGGGATTAACCTTAAAACTCTAAAAGAATAAGGTCAACAAGAATGCGGATAATGTTAGTTCTTGAGCTAGACGAGCATAATCATGCTTGGGAAGTGGTGCCCAGAGGTGGAATCGAACCACCGACACAAGGATTTTCAGTCCTTTGCTCTACCGACTGAGCTATCTGGGCATTTAAGGTTTTGCGATTGTATACAATTAATTGACTCTAAAAAAGTAGGTTTTACTCAACAGGCTTGAAACCAGTTGGTTTCGCATAATCTTTTCCTGATAAAAAAAGATCCATTTGCTCATTTAACCATTTTCGAGAGTCCCTATCTGCAAGGTTTATTTGACCTTCATTAATGAGCATTTTTTGATGTTCCAACCATTCCTCCCAAGCTTTTTTTGACACATTATCAAATATATCTTCACCTTTTTGTCCTGGATAGGGAGGTTTATCCAAGCCTTCTAACTCTTCACCGTATTTTCTACAAAAAACTTTGTGCATCTTATATATGATCTTTTAAAATTTTGGTCACAGGCATTGGCAGGCCAATCTCTGATAATTCTTTGTTATTAAACCATACTTTATTATTATCTAGATTTTGGAAATCTTCATTTAATCTTACTAAACTGGTATTTATATCTAATTTAAAGTGAGTGAAGGTGTGTTTGAGCTTTAAATCTCGTTCTATAAATTGATACCCTTTCGGGAGTGTTTTAATAAACTCTTCTCTTGATTCTATTTCTTCAAAACTTAAAAAGGTCCACAAACCTTTCCATACTCCTTTTGAGGTTCTATTTTCTAACAGAATTTCACCTTCTTTATTTTGTAAAAGAAGCCAGTAGAGCTGTTTGCTTGGTTTCTTCTTTGAGGGAGATTTATGCGGAAGTAAATCTTGAATGCCTGCTTTCAATGAGAGGCATGTTTTATTTAATGGGCAATTTTCACAGTCAGGACTCTTTCTTTTACATATCAAGGAGCCCACATCCATAATTGCCTGAGTATAAATATCGCATTCTTGAAGGGGCAAATTCTTGGAGGCTATTTCCCAAAGATTCTTAATTGTCTTTGTAGAATCAATAGGTTCCTCCACTTTAAAATACCGGACTAATAGTCGCTTTGCATTTCCATCTAGAATAGGGGCTTTTAGTTTAAAGCCTAATGAGAGAATAGCTCCAGCAGTCGATTTTCCAATTCCAGGCAATGATTCTAATTTTTCAGGACATTGAGGCATTATGGAATTGAAATTATCTTGAAGAATCTTTGCAGTCTTAAGTAAATTCCTTCCCCTTGAGTAATAACCCAACCCTGACCAGTAACTTAAAACTTCATTTTCATTGGATTCGGCAAGTGAATTAATATCAGGGAACCTATCTATAAATCTTAGGTAATAAGGTGTTACCGTTTGTACTTGAGTCTGCTGAAGCATGACTTCAGATATCCAAACTTTATAAGGATTAGTTTGAATCTGCCAAGGCAAATCTTTACGACCAGATTTCTTGTGCCATTTGATCAGTTTTTTACTTAGTTCAGACATAAAAATATTACGTTAATTGTACTAGTAATGAAGAACTTGAACATATTAGATATAATGCGCGCCCTTATTGGAATTTATTATGAGAAAGGTAGTTGTAAATAGAGATACTTCGGAGACCCAGATAGCTATTGAGCTAAATCTAGACGGGACAGGTAAAACAGAGTTTGACACCGGATTACCTTTTCTTGAACATATGCTTGATCAGATTGGCAGACATGGAATGATTGATCTTAGTATTAAAGCTAAGGGCGATTTACATATTGATGATCACCACACCATCGAAGATATAGGTATTTCACTAGGAGAAGCTTTTAATAAAGCAATAGGAGATAAGAAGGGCATAAGAAGATATGGTCAGTCTTATATCCCACTAGATGAAGCTCTTTCAAGAGTGGTATTAGATTTTTCTGGAAGACCTGGATTATTCATGAAAGTCGATTTTGTCAAAGAAGAGGTTGGCGGTATTGATGTCAACATGTTTGAACACTTCTTTCAATCACTCAGTAATCACGCATTTATGACTCTTCACATAGAGAACTTCTATGGTGAAAACACTCATCACCAAATTGAAACCATTTTTAAAGCTTTTGGAAGAGCATTAAGGATGGCTCTGGAAATAGATTCAAAACAGGCCGATATTATCCCTTCAACAAAAGGAGCTTTGTAGGACTTTAATAGATGACACAAATTGCTGTTATCGATTATGGCATGGGTAATCTGCACTCAGTGAGCAAAGCCCTAGAGGCTGTCTCGCAGAAAGAAAGTATAGTCATAACTTCTGATCAGGAAGTAATAAAAACTTCTGATAAATTAGTTTTTCCAGGAGTGGGTGCCATTAAGGATTGCATGGAGGCCTTTTCTAACGATTTAAAAGAGACAGTGCTTGAAGAGGTTAAAAAGAAACCTACTCTCGCTATCTGTGTAGGTATGCAAATGCTTTTAGAATCAAGTGAAGAAAATGGTGGAGTTGAAGGATTGGGCTTGTTGAATGGAAAAGTATGTAAGATTCAGTCTAATAAAGATATCAAAGTTCCTCATATGGGATGGAATCAGGTTAATTATCTAAAAGAGCACTTTCTACTGAAGAATATTATAGATTCCAGTTATTTTTATTTTGTTCACAGTTATTGCTGTCCTTCATCTAAAGATGCTCTTACCGAAACAATTCATGGTGAAAAGTTTGTATCTTCCTTTGCGAAAGATAATATTTTTGCTGTCCAGTTTCATCCTGAAAAGAGCCAAAGCGCAGGATTACAGTTATATAAAAACTTCTTGGATTGGAGTGTTTAGATGATAGTAATTCCAGCAATAGACTTAAAAAATGGGAAATGCGTTAGGCTGCGAGAAGGGAAAATGGATGAAGAAACTATATTCTCTGAAGATCCAATCTCAACAGCTGGCTCTTGGTTTTCTCAGGGAGCAGAAATTCTACATATAGTTGATTTAGATGGTGCTGTTGAAGGTAAACCTATGAATCAAGAAATCATATTTTCTATCATTTCAGAGTTTCCTGAAGAAAGAATACAAATAGGAGGAGGTATTAGAAGTTTTGAGTCGGCATCGGAATATTTAAAAGCTGGGATCGAGAGGGTTATTATGGGCACTTCTGCTGTTGAAGAGCCCGATATGTTAAAAGACTTTTGCGTTAAGTACCCAAATCGCTTGGTTCTAGGCATTGACGCCCTTGATGGTGTTGTAAAAACTCAGGGTTGGCTAAAGGGTTCTGGAATCTCTCCTGCCGAGTTAATCAAAAAATTTGAGGATGAACCTATCGCAGCTATTATCTTCACTGATATATCAAGGGATGGAATGATGATGGGACCCAATATCGAGGCTACATCGGACTTAGCTAACCAAACAAAAATTCCTGTAATTGCTTCTGGAGGTGTTTCCTCTCTAGATCATATTATCCAACTTGAAGATAAAAAGAATATCTCAGGTGTAATATGTGGAAGAGCACTATATGAGAAAGCTTTTACTTATGCCGATGTTCTCGAGGTACTAGGAAAGTAACTATGTCAGTTGCAAAGCGCATTATTCCTTGTCTTGATGTAGATAAGGGTAGAGTAGTGAAGGGAGTAAATTTCTTAAATATCCGTGATGCTGGTGATCCAGTCGAGATTGCAAAACGATATGATACCGAAGGAGCTGATGAAATCACCATGTTAGATATTACTGCCAGTCACGAGACTAGAGACACGACTTATAAGACTGTAGAAAGTATAGCGAGCCAGGTTTTTATCCCTCTTACCGTTGGAGGTGGAGTAAGGAAGATAGAAGATATTAAGAAACTTTTAAGATCTGGTGCAGATAAGGTAAGCATAAATACTTCAGCAGTAGAGAATCCTGGCTTCGTGCAGGAAGCGGCTGATAAATTCGGATCACAATGTATTGTTGTTGCTGTTGATGCTAAAGCCAAGACAGATAAAGACAATACATGGGAAGTTGTCACTTACGGAGGCAGGAATAGAACTGGTATAGATGTTTTAGAGTGGACCGAACAAGTTACTGAATACGGAGCAGGTGAAATTCTACTTACCAGTATGGACAGAGACGGAACAAAAGAAGGTTTCGATAATAACTTGGTTTCTAAAGTCTCTTCAGGAATATCTATTCCTGTTATAGCCTCTGGTGGAGTGGGAAATCTTGATCATTTAATAGATGGAGTAAAAATTGGAGGAGCTGAAGCAGTTTTAGCAGCAAGTATCTTTCATTTTTCAGAGTTCTCCATTAAAGAAGCCAAAGAGGCTATGAAGGCTTCCGGTATTACTGTTAGATTTTAATCAACCCTAACAAAGTCTCCATTCGAATATTCATAAATTAAAGGATCGCCAGTAGCTATTTCTAATTTCACAATCTCCTCTGAACTAATATTCTCTAAATGCATCACCAAAGCCCTCAAAGAATTTCCATGAGCTGCAACTAAGATATTTAAACTTTTCTTAACCTTTGGCATGATTTCGCGTTCAAAGTAGGGAAGCACTCTCTCGGCAGTATTTTTTAGACTCTCTCCGCCTGGCGGAGGGACATCGAAAGATCGTCTCCAAATATGGACTTGCTCTTCTCCCCACTTCTCTCTCGCTTCATCTTTATTTAGTCCTGCTAGGTCTCCATAATTTCTTTCATTAAGAGATTGATCTTGAATTATTTCTATATCTTTTTGGTTTATCTGTTCTAGAATCAAGCGACCGGTTTCTTGAGCTCTAAATAGATCTGAAGTGAACATAAGATCGAAATTTAGATTTCTAGTTTCCAATAGCTCTCCAGCTCTTATTGCCTCCTGAATTCCTAGATCAGTTAATTTAGGATCTTTCCAACCTGTAAATAGATTTTTTGCATTCCATTCACTTTGACCGTGTCTGACCAGAACAAGTTTTGAATTCATATTTTTATTAAAAGTTTTTTATATTTTAACTTAGTAATCTATATAATCCTGTCCCTACATGAATAAATTCCTAGTATTTATCAGTGACAATTTTTTGGCTGTCTTAGTCCTATTAACACTCATATTCGCTTTGATTTTTTATGAAAGAAGAAAAGGTGGTAATAAAGTAGATAATTCAGAGATGACAAGGCTGATCAATAAGGAAAATCCTTTTATTTATGATCTAAGGAGCTCTGCTGAGTTTGGAGCAGGTACCGTAGCTGGTGCTATGAATATTCAACCTAGTAATCTTGTAAAAGAAGATGCACTCTTTAAGGCCGGCGAAGAAGATTGCATCATTCTAATTTGTAAAAATGGTACAGTTTCTTCCAAAGTCTCAGGAGAGTTAAAAAAGCAGGGCTATATAAACGTAAATGTTCTTTCTGGTGGGATCATGAACTGGACACAAAGTGGCATGCCCCTTGTAAAAGCAAAATAATTAATTATCTAAGCCAAGCTCTTTAATTTTTCTAGTCAAAGTATTCCTTCCCCAACCGAGTAATTCCGCAGCTTCTTTTTTTCTTCCCATAGTTTTATTGAGCGCGACTTTAATAATGGTTCTTTCAAAGTCTGGTATGGCTTCTTCGAGTAAATTATTATTACCTTTTGCTAAATAATTCTCTGACCAAGACTGTAAGACCTTAGTCCAGTCATTCATATTTTCTATATTTTCTACTTTAAGATCATCGGGTAAATCTTCCAATTTTACTTCTCTAGTTGGAGACATGACTGTGAGCCATCTACAAGTATTTTCCAATTGCCTGACATTACCTGGCCAAGAAAGAGTCATGAAATAATCTTCTACTTCTGCAGAAAGGTATTTTTTCTCTTCAGCAAGTTCATCAGAAGATTTCTGGAAGAAATGTTTTACTAAAGTTGGAATATCTTCTTTTCTCTCATTCAATTTAGGTAAGGATAGTTTAATTACATTAAGTCTATGGAAAAGGTCTTCTCTAAAATTTCCAGCCTTAACTAAATCTTCGATATTTTGGTGCGTGGCCGTAATGATCCTGACATCAACTTTTATCGGCTCCCTGCCACCAACCCTATAAAATTCTCCATTAGAAAGTACTCTCAGAAGTCTAGTTTGAGTTTCAAGTTGCATATCTCCAATTTCGTCTAAAAATAAGGTACCACCATCTGCCTGTTCAAATCTTCCGATTCTTCTTTCATCTGCACCAGTAAAAGCACCTTTCTCATGCCCGAAGAGTTCGGCCTCTAGAAGTTCCTTTGGAATATCTGCCATATTTAAGGCAATGAATGTTTTATCTTTTCTAGGACTATGCTGATAAAGGGCTCTGGCAACGAGCTCTTTTCCAGTACCAGATTCGCCATTAAGCAAAACAGTAGAATTTGAATTTGATAACTTACCAATAGCCCTAAAGACTTCTTGCATCGCAGGCGCTTCTCCAATAACCTCAGCCTGAGTTTCTGTTGGTTCCTCCTTATTAATCTCATCAGCTGATGTAGCCCTTTTAACCATTGATAGTGCTTCCTCAATATCAAAAGGTTTAGGTAAATATTCCCACGCACCATGTTCATAAGATTCAACAGCACTGTCTAGATCCGAATGAGCAGTCATGATAATTACTGGGATGTCTGGTCGAAGTTCTTTTACTTTATCGAGTAGGTCTATTCCACTAGGGCCGGGCATTCTAATGTCTGTAAGTATGAGATGCGGATTTTCCGTTTCAAGTTTCTTAATTACCTTATTAGCTGAATCAAAAGTTTGCACCTCCATTCCTCCATCAGAAAGACCCTTTTCAAGAACCCATCTGATTGATTCATCATCGTCGACTACCCAAACATTTTTATCCATTGCTAGTTTTTAAGTCTATATCCTTTTGAATATTTACTGGAATATTAATAAAAAATTCTGTTCTGTTAGGCTCACTTGTAAAGTGTATATTGCCCTTATGTTGAGAAATGATCCCTTGTGTAATAGAAAGTCCCAGTCCTGTCCCTTTGTCTTTGCCTGTTATCATTGGAAAGAATATAGAGTCTTTAATCTCCTCATGAATACCTGGTCCATTATCGATTATCGATATCTTGCAAACCATTGCATTTTTTTGGCCGTCAATCATTTCTCCGTGAGAAATCCTTGTTACAATTTTTATTTCAGGATTGGATGTGTTTGAGTCAATGAGTGCATCTCGTGCATTCTTTGTAAGATTGAGTATGCTATTTTCGATCAAATAACTATCAATAAATAGATCTGGAATGCTGGGATCAAAATCTTTAACTATCTTGATATCTTTATATCCAGACTCATTATCTACAAGGTTAAGAACATTTTCTATAGGATAGTGAATATTTTGAAACTGAAAATCTGGTTTTTTATTCGGTCCCAAAATATTATCCACAAGAGAAGTCAGTCTATCCGTCTGATTTATTATTATGTCCGTGTATTCATGCAAATTTTGATTATCCAGTTTGTTACTGAGAAGCTGAGCAGAACCTCTAATGCCACTTAAAGGATTTTTTATTTCATGTGCTAGGCCTCTAACGAAATCTTGAGATATCTGTTGATTTGTTTTCATTCTGTACCTTTCGATTAATTCAGAAGAACTTTCTTTATCTATTATTTCAAGCATTAGGCCTATTTCATTATTGTTTTCTATTGAGTGGACTATATAAGTACAAAAAACCTTTTTTCCTTTCTTCAGATTAAGAACGGTATCTGTTTTGGTAAAATTTCTATTGAGTTCTAAAGCACCAACAAAATCATTAATGCTTTCAGGTTCTTCATAAAAAATTTGGTCAATGGTGTTGCCTATCGAGTTCTTTTCTGTTGTATCCAGTATTGATAGGGCAGAGGAGTTGATAAAAATTATCTCGAGACTATTGTCAAGAATGACAATGCCAGTGCTGAGCTCTGAGAGAAAAGATATATTCACTCTAAAAGTATATCCGGAGAGCTGGTCTCCGGATATTAAATTTAAGAACTTATGAAGTTAATGTGCCAACTATATGAGCTACAATTTTGTAAGGATCTGCATTAGAGGCAGGCCTTCTGTCTTCTAAGTATCCATTCCAATCGTGTTCTACAGTGTAAATAGGAATCCTGATACTAGCTCCTCTATCACTAACTCCGTAAGAGAACTGATCTATGCTTTGAGTTTCGTGTAGTCCTGTTAGACGCATATCATTGTCAGATCCATATAGCGCTATGCCTTCTTTGTGAACTTCGCCTAACTTATCACACATAGAGCTAAATAGATCTTCGCTACCCGAAGTCCTCATCTCTTCATTAGAAAAGTTAGTATGCATTCCTGATCCATTCCAATCACCTGTTTTTGGTTTAGGATGGATGTTTACTGATACACCGAACTCCTCAGCAACTTTAAAGAGTATATATCTGCTCATCCAGAGATCATCAGCAGCTTTAATTCCTTTTCCAAAGCATTGATATTCCCATTGGCCTAAAGCAACCTCGGCATTTGTTCCGGTTAGCTCAATACCAGCATCTAGGCAAGCATCTAAATGCGCATCACTTATTTCTCTTCCTTTGACATTTGCCGCTCCAACTGCACAGTAGTATTCTCCTTGTGGCCTACTAGGAGTGCCATCTTCCCAACCGAGTATTGTTCCGTCAGGGTTAGTTAAGAAATATTCTTGTTCAAATCCAAACCACCATTCATCAGTAACAACAGAAGCTGCTGCAGCTCTGAAGTTTGAAGGGTGAGTTTCATGTTCGCCAGTTTCAACTTCACACAGAACCAAGGAACCCTCATTTGTAGGATTCTCGTATTGTTGAACTGGTAAAAGTATACAGTCGGAACTTCCTCCTTCTGCTTGTAAAGTAGAGGAACCATCAAAAGACCACGCAGGCGGCTCTCCATCTGTTACTTTAACTTTACTTCTCAAGTTAGCTTCAGGCTCATAACCGTCGAGCCATATATATTCATATTTTGTCATTAATTTCTCCATTCTTAATTAAAAGCCGACGAATATTAGCACGTCAAAAAGCATAAAAGAACAATTTTTGTGCAAAAAGTATATTAAATTCTATTGAAAAGTTCTTAAAATGTGCAGAAGCACCTTTATAGTGCGTCCTTTAGAATGCTCAATCCGTGTGTTTTTGTATGAGTTAAGAACTCTTCCAAGAAGAAATTCCATTGGAATTTTTCATCTTTACTGAGCATATTTTTATTAGGATATTTATTTCTTAACCAGAACTGCCTCTTACCATTAAATTTTCTAACCTCAGCCATTTTTGCATCATGGTAGATATATATTTCAATTTCTATGTTTTTTAATAAAGATAGAGACTTAGATTTATAGATGTTTATCACTGATGTATGACTGGATAGCTTTTTACAGGAAATTTTTATTTCTTTATTTAATGCACCTTCAGGAATCATATAGACCATACTTTTTTCATGATCTGCAATAGGGAAGAAGTGAGCGAGTTTTAAATAATTCCTTTCATATAAGCGAAAAAGTTGATTTAAACCTCTCTTGCTATGCTTATATTTGTTAATCTTATTCTTTATCATAAGTAGACCATAATATTAACGCAGCTAAACTTCTGAAGGGAGACCAAGGCTCAGATATTTTTTCCATTGTCAAATAGTCAGGTCTATCTTTGAGCCCTTTCATTCTTTGGGCGGCAACAATTAATCCTAAATCAGAATAAGGCCAAGCATCAAGCCTTTTTAAGCATGCCATTAAATAGCATTGGGCAGTCCATTCTCCAATTCCTCTAATTTCAATTAGTTCCTTAATTACCTGTGAATCTTCTTTGTTTTTGAGAGCTCTTAGATCTAATTCATTATCAATAATTTTTTTAGCTAGACCGGAACAATAATCTATTTTTTGTTTGCTTAATCCTGCCTCTTTAAATTTCACGGGATTTACAGATAGAAACTTCTCTGGAGTAAAGGGCTCTACTAATGTTTTCATTCTTCCAAAGATAGCTTGTGCGGAAGCAACCGAGAGTTGCTGTTCAACAATCAAACTTACCAGTCCTTCAAAACCATCTTTTTTACTGAAGGGGTTTATTTTATAATTTTTTTCTTCAAGTACTTTCTTAAAACCTGGCTCTTTTTTTGCTAGGAAATCAAAACCTTCTTTTAAGGTTTCTTCATTGAGCAATTTAAATTTTGTCATATAAATCGATAGTTACTTCTTTTTTGAAGGGCAATAGAGCTCTTCGATCTTGGTTATATTCTAGAATATGCTCTCTTTCTTTATCTAAAAAATCATCGATGGCTTCTTTAAATCTTGAATCCTTTATCCAATGAAGAGAGAAAGTTTCAATGGGGCAGAAGCCTCTTTTAATTTTGTGTTCACCTTGAACACCTGGATCGAAAGACTTAAGTTTTTCTTCAATGCAGAACTCAATTCCTTGGTAATAACATGTTTCAAAATGAAGAGAATCGTATTCTTGTAGACATCCCCAGTAACGGCCATAAAGTTTTTCATCATCAAAGAAGTTTAAAGCACCTGCCACATATTCTCCTGAATTGTTTTTGGCAAGCACCAACATAATAGTCTCTGGAATGGAAGCTACAATTTTTTTGAAAAATTCAAAATTTAAATATCCGCGCATTCCTCTTTTTAAGTAGGTGACTTGATAGAACTGATAAAAAGTCTCAAGCATTTCTATAGTGATTGCACTGCCGTGTATTCTCGCTACTGTAATGCCTTGATCATTAATCTTCTTTCTTTCTTTCTTAATATTTTTCCTTTGCCGTGAAGTCATATCTTGTAGAAAATTTTCAAAATTGAGGTAGTGATTATTAAACCAATGAAACGAGTAACTTGTTCTTAAGCTAAAATCTTCTTGCGAGAAATCTCTAATTTCACTTTTATCGGCCAAAAGAATATGTACACCTGAGAAATCACTTTCTTCAGTGATTTGCTTCAGAGCTCTGGATATTTCTTCGATAATTTCCCTGCTTCTTGTTTCATCGGTAATGAGTATTCTAGGACCACTTGCAGGAGTAAAAGGTATCGAACTTACTAGCTTTGGATAGTAGTTGAGTCCATTTCTGTAATAGGCATCGGCCCATGACCAATCAAAAATGAATTCTCCTTGTGAATCTGTTTTTATATATAAAGGCATAATGGCTATAATTCTTCCGTTTTCTGAAGCAATCAAATGAAACGGAGTCCATCCTTGCTCTGGAGACGCACAATTTGTTACTTCTAGAGCTTTCAAGAATTCATATTTCAAGAAAGGATATTTGCTATTTAAAACAGCGTCCCAGTCTTCTTTATTAATCTTTTCTATTGAATCTATGAAATCTATCTTCATAGTGAAACACCCAAAATGGAACCTAGAAAGAAAGAAAGCCCTAGCCAATTATTATTTTTGAAAGCTTTAAGGCACTGGCTACTTATTTGATCTTTAATAAGATACGTTTGGTAAATAGCTAGCAGGAAACTTAATAGTGCGAAAGGGTAAAAACTAATATGTAAATTAAGAAGAACCGCTGCATAAACTAATATCAAAATAGAAGTAAGATGAAACAAAAAGAAGAGAGGAACTACGATACTTCCAAAAGTAATTGCTGAAGAATTTATACCTAAATTTAAATCATCTCTCTTATCGCACAGTGCATAGGCAGTGTCATAAGCAATAATCCAGAAAAAACATGAAAAAAATAACAAGAGGCTAATGTTGCTTATATTATTTGTTTCAGCTGCAGATACCATAATTATCCCCCAGGAAAAAGCGAGTCCTAGAAAAATCTGAGGTATAGAAAAAAATCTTTTACTTAAAGGATAGATAGTTGCTAGGGCTAGACCAACCATAGCCATATAAGTGGTAAATAGATTCATGAAGAATAGTAGAGAAGCAGAAAGTAATATCAGTAAAGTAAAAAGACCTAAGGCTTCACCGGGTCTAATTTCACCGGTAATCATTGGTCTATTTTTTGTCCTTTCTACTTTGCCATCAAAATCTCTATCAAAATAATCATTAATTACGCAGCCTGCCGATCTCATTAAAAAAGTCCCAATCATAAATAAAAATATTAAGAGTAAGTTTGGATTACCATTAGTGAGAATAAAAAAAGCACTAAGGGTAGGCCATAATAGAAGAGCAGTACCAATTGGTTTATCTGCTCTCATTAATTTAATAAAGCTTAAAATTTTCCTTGTTTTGTACATCGGCAAACAATACTTGTCGAGAAGATTGATACTTTAGTCTAAGTTGCTAATAAAGTTGAGTTAGAATATCTTTTTTTGAAAAAGGAGTAAGCTTTGAAAAAGTGGGAATGCATTGTTTGTGGTCTGATTTATGATGAAGAGGAAGGCTGGCCGGATGATGGCATTGAGCCTGGAACAAAATGGGAAGATGTCCCCGAAGATTGGATTTGTCCTGATTGCGGAGTAGGCAAAGAAGATTTTGAGATGGTTGAAATAGATTAGTTAATGACTCTAACTTCTAGAATTATTCTTTCCATGCTTTTAGCCATGGCCGGTGGAATCTTGCTTAAATTTGTTAACGATGCAGGTTTATTAGGGAGTTTAGGCCAATTAATTTTAATAGATTTTTTCACTGAAGGTTTATTGGATGTTGTAGGACAAATCTTTATAGCCTCTTTAAGATTAGTAATTGTTCCTCTTGTATTTTTCTCTCTTGTTTGCGGCGTCGTTTCAATTTCTTCCACTTCGAGAATAGGCACTATAAGTATAAAAACTTTATCTCTATATTTATTAACAACTGCAATAGCTATAACGATAGCACTTTCCTTCGCTCTTTTATTTCAACCTGGCATTGGAATTGATCTGGCTTTACCAACAACTTTCGCTTCAACTGAGGCACCATCAATAAAGGAGGTTTTAATCAATATTTTTCCGACAAATCCAATTGCTGCCATGGCAGAAGGAAATATGCTTCAAATTATTGTTTTCTCGCTTTTATTTGGAATTGCTTTAAAGAGTCTTGGATCTGCAGGAGAACCATTGAAGAATGCTTTTGAGTTAATAAATGATGTCATCTTGAGTTTGGTAAGGATGCTCATAGAACTTGCTCCTTATGGAATCTTTGCGTTACTTTTCTCACTATTTGCTGTTCAAGGATTCGGTATGATTGGGGATTTGGCAAAGTACTTCTTTTTACTTGTTTTTGTTTTAATCTTCCATGCATTCATTACTTACGGCAGTCTATTGACTCTTTTAGCACGATTAAATCCTATTAAGTTTTTCATGAAAGTAAGATCGCTTGCTGTTTTTGCTTTCAGTACCTCTTCGAGCAGCGCAACAATGCCTATAACTTTGGATACAGTAAAAAACAAAATAGGAGTGAACTCATCAATTGGATCTTTTACGGTGCCACTTGGAGCAACTATCAATATGGATGGAACAGCTATCATGCAAGGTATAGCCACAGTCTTTATTTCTCAAGCTTACAATATTGAACTATCTATGATCGATTATTTGATGGTTATTCTTACTGCAACTCTAGCATCTATAGGCACTGCCGGCGTTCCCGGAGTTGGTTTAATTATGCTTGCAATGGTTCTTGAACAGGTTGGTTTACCAGTTGAAGGTATTGCTTTAATAATCGGAGTTGATAGGTTGTTGGATATGACGAGAACTGCTGTCAATGTTACAGGAGATGCAATGGTTTCAAGTGTAGTTGCAGTGTCTGAGGATGAATTTGATTTCGAAACTTTTCATTCTGAAAAATAATATTTTAATTAAACCTCTATACCGTTAGACTACGCGCTAGGAGAAGAAATTCCAATTTTTTTGAGGAGAAATAATGTTAGAAAGTTATCTTGCTGTACCACCAATGCTCGGTGTTTTGGGCTTATTAGTTGCTTTGGGTATATATCTAGTTGTTACTAGGTTTCCTGAAGGAGATGAGGGTGTAAAGAAAATCGGTGACCAAATACATCTTGGTGCAATGACATTCATGAAGACCGAATATACCTACTTAAGCATTTTTGCATTAATTGTCATAGTTTTAGTATGGTTTTCCTTGGGTGAAGGTACAGCAATAGCTGTTCTCGCAGGTGCCTTATCTTCCTCTATAGCTGGTTGGATAGGTATGTACTCTGCTACTAAAGCAAATGTAAGAACAGCAACTGCTGCTTCTGACTCCGGTGCTGAAGCAGCTTTATCCGTAGCTTTTTATGGCGGTTCGATCATGGGTCTTTGTGTGGCTTCACTCGGTTTGATTGGTCTAGGTACGCTCTTCTATATACTAAGTGGTGATGCACATTCAATTGAAGGATTTGCGATGGGTGCATCTATAGTGGCTCTATTTTCAAGGGTTGGTGGAGGGATCTATACCAAAAGTGCTGATGTCGGCGCAGACTTAGTGGGCAAAGTAGAGGCTGGAATTCCAGAAGATGATCCAAGAAATCCTGGAGTAATAGCTGATAATGTTGGAGATAATGTAGGTGATATAGCTGGGATGGGCTCAGATATTTTTGAATCTTATTGCGGTTCAATGGTGGCTTGTATAGCAATAGCGTCAACTTATCTCATAACTTCTGAATTTTCTCAAGCAGACAAAGATGGAATGATGTTCTTACCTTTGGCATTGGCTTCAATAGGTTTGATAGCGTCTATTCTAGGAATTGTAATTGTTAGACTATTTTCTAAGTCTTCACCTGCAAATGCAATGAGATGGGGCACCATGGGTGCGCCACTTATTTTTATCTTAGCAGCTTATTTTTTAACTAATGCTCTAGTTGGAACGAATGGTTTTGATGTTTGGTTGGCTGTTGTTTGTGGTTCAGTAGGTGGAATAGCTATTGGGTTAATTACGGAATACTATACTGGCTCTAGCCCAGTAATAAAGATCGCTGAATCTGGCCAAACTGGCTCTGCGACCGTAATGATCACAGGACTTTCAGTAGGTATGCAATCTGTAGTACTGCCTATAGCTTGCATTATTCTCATTATTTATATTTCAACTGAATTAACTGGCCTTTATGGTGTTGGTATTGCAGCGGTCGGTATGTTGTCGACTGTAGGTATAACCATGGCTATAGATGCTTATGGACCTGTTGCAGACAATGCTGGAGGGATAGCAGAAATGGCAGGTATGCCTTCTGAGACTAGAGTAATTACAGATGAATTAGATGAGCAAGGTAATACTACCGCTGCCATTGGTAAGGGTTTCGCTATCGGAGCTGCTGCTTTAGCAGCATTAGCAATCATCTCGGCTTTTGTTGAAACAGTTTCTGCTAATAGGGCCGAGCCACTTCAACTTGTTTTATCTAATCCTACAGTACTAATAGGTATATTTATTGGAGGAGCAATACCTTTCTTAATAGCTTCAATTACTATGACAGCTGTTGGAGATGCCGCCTTTGAGATGATTAATGAAATAAGAAGACAATTCAAAGAAATCCCAGGACTTTTAGAAGGTAATGCAGAGCCTGATACTGCGAAATGTGTAGATATTGCAACAGCAGCAGCACTTAAGAAAATGCTCCTACCCGGAGTTATTGCTGTTTCGGCACCACCTTTAGTTGGACTAGGAATTGGAGCTGAAGCTTTGGGTGGAATGCTTGCGGGAGGTCTTCTAGTTTGCGTGCTTATGGCATTATTCATGGCAAATGCTGGAGGTGCTTGGGACAATGCTAAGAAGTACATTGAAAAAGGAAACCTTGGCGGAAAAGGAACTGATACTCATTCAGCAGCTGTTGTTGGTGACACTGTTGGAGACCCTTTCAAGGACACATCAGGACCTTCAATGAATATTCTAATTAATGTAATGGCAATTGTAAGTTTAGTAATTGCTCCTTTGCTTTAAATAAGAAGACTTTTTTTCATAGTTTTATGAGGTATGCCTGTATCAGAATGATATGGACATACCTCTTTGTAACCAAGACTTGAATAGAATCTTATTGCCTCCTCTCTCGCATTCAAAACCATAATTCCCGCTCCTTTAGAAGTTGCATATTTTTCCAATCTATCAACAATCTCTGAACCTATACCCCTTCTTTTAAACTCACTATCTACGGCCATGTATCTTATTTGAGCTTCATTCTCAGAATTGAAATGCACTCTGCCTGAAGCGATTACATTTTCTTTTTCATCTATCCCCATCAAATGAAAACTTTTATCTTCTATCGAATCTGCTAAAGATTCTTTTGACATACCTAAAGGTTTTCTAAGTACTTCCCATCTAAATAGGAGATAGCTTTCCCATTCTTCATTACTTTCAGGCGATTTTATGGAGTAATTAGGCATATTAAGGCTTTAGATTCTACAATAGCTCTTATGGGAAAGCAGGATAATATTTATGAAAAAGGTAACTTAAGTGGTTTGCCCTTTACCTTCAATGAAGAGGTAACAGAAGTTTTCGAAGATATGATAAAAAGATCTGTTCCTGGCTATAGAACTAGTTTAAAAATTATTACGCATTATGCTAAAAACTTTTATAAGGATGATACAAATTGTTATGACATTGGTTGCTCACTAGGGGCTTCTAGCTTTTCAATCCTTCAAGGCGCAAACAAAGCTAAAATAATTGCGATTGATAAATCAGAGGCCATGATAGATGAGTGTGAGCGTAAATTTAAAAAATATAAAAATCCTAGCTCGTTAACTTTCTTGAATGAAGATATCATGGAAAGTGATTTACAGAATGCTTCTCTAATAGTTGTAAACTATCTCATTCAGTTTTTGGAATTGGAAGAAAGAGATATTCTATTCAAAAAAATATTTAAAGCCTTAATCCCGCATGGGATTCTAATTTTGTCAGAGAAAGTTCATTATGAAAATAAATTTGAGAATCAAAGAATTATCAATACACATCATCTATTTAAATCAGCAAATGGTTACTCAGATTTAGAAATTTCTGGAAAACGAGATTCTCTGGAAGGGATCCTAAAGACGGAATGTGAAGGAGAACATATTTCACGAGCAAGAAAAGTTGGTTTTATAAGGGCTGAGAAAGTTTTATCTAATTTAAATTTCAGGACCTTTGTATTTTCAAAGTGAACATGTTTATTTCTAAAGAAGTAGAGACATTGTATTACCAATATAGAAATAATCCATTTGGTAAAAAGAAAGACAGAAGAATTGAAAGTTGGTTAGAAATATTAGGTAGATTGCCTACTATTCTAAATGCAGAAGTGGAATTAATTAATGGGATTAATATAGATTTTGATATTCAAGACAATGACGAAATAGAAAGCTTACTTTTGCAATTAATCCCGTGGCGGAAGGGCCCTTTTAGAATAAATGATATATTTATTGATAGTGAATGGGACTCTGCAAAAAAATGGAAAAGATTTCAAAAACTTAATATTGACTTAGATGGTAAGTCCATTCTAGATGTAGGATCTGGTAATGGATACTATGCTTTTCGAATGTTGGGCATGGGCGCAGATAAAGTTCTTTGTTTAGAACCTAACCTAGTTCACGTTTCACAATTCTCTGCCATTAATCATTTCGTTGACTCCGAAAATATCAGGATGATCCCTGAGCGCATAGAAGAGTCAGGATTAAAAAATTCTAAATTCGATGTAATATTTAGTATGGGCCTCTTGTATCACCAAAGAAATCCTACCGAGCACCTGAATAACTTAAAAGATCTATTAGAAGAAAATGGAAAGTTGGTTCTTGAAACAATTATCTCACCAAAAGAATGCGGCATAGCTCTGGAACCTTCGAAGGGAAAATATGCATCAATGCCAAATGTTCATTTTGTCCATACTGATAATGGGTGTAAGTCGATTTTTAGAGATCTTAGTCTACAAGTTTACGCTGAGAGCGATCTAGCAGTAACAAATGACAGAGAGCAAAGAAGCACCAATTGGATGCCATTTAAATCATTTGAATCAGCTTTAAATTTGAAAAACAAATCTATCACCGTAGAGGGATACCCTGCACCTAAAAGAAAATTTTATGTATTAGGAAAAGCTTCTTAAGAATCAGAATAATCGACTCTATTGCCTATCCATCTATCAACAAGCGTCTTAGCGAACCCCTGTTCATTCCTGCTTAGTTCAATAGCTTCTTCTTGAGCAACCAACAATAGATTTGAGTCTCTAATCGGGTTTGCAATCTTCAGATCCATTAGACCAGACTGCCTAATACCATAAATATCTCCAGCTCCTCTTAATTCCAAATCTTTCTCTGCTATTTTGAAACCATCATTGGTCTTTTCCATAGTCTTTATTCTTTCTTCAGCAAGACCAGAAAGAGGTTCTTTATAAAGAAGCAGACAATGAGAATCAGTGTTAGCTTTTCTTCCCACACGACCTCTTAATTGATGCAATTGAGATAATCCTAATCGCTCCGGATTTTCTATAATCATTAGCGTGGCCTCTGGTACGTCAACACCTACTTCAATAACTGTAGTACAAACTAAAAGTTGTATATCTCCATTCCTAAAATTTTCTATGACAGAATCTTTTTGATCTTTCTTAAGCCTGCCATGCACAAGCCCAACCTTAACTTTTGGTAACGAATTTGAAATCTCATTGTATAGTTCTTCTGCTGATTGAGCTTCTAGCTCGTCAGAATCTTCTATTAAAGTACAAACCCAATAAGCTCTTTTCCCGGTTGAACAAACTTCTTCTACTCTTTTGATGACCTTTTCTCTAAGTTTGTCAGGTCTGGATGACGTTTGAACTGGATTTCTACCCGGTGGGAGCTCATCGATTATGGATGTTTCTAGAGAGCCGTAAACCGTCATTGCCAGAGTTCTTGGAATTGGGGTGGCAGTCATAATTAATTGATGTGGACTCTGATTCGTCTCTCCTCCCTTTTCTAACATTGAAAATCTCTGATGAACTCCAAACCTGTGCTGCTCATCTATGATTGTTAAGCCAAGATTTTTAAATTTAATTCCTTGTTGGAATATCGCATGAGTTCCAATAAGAATGTCTATATTACCTTCAGCCAGTTCTCTAATTAATAGCGCTTTATCTTTAGCTTTTGTAGATCCTGTTAGCAAACTCACTTTTATACCTAGAGACTCGAACCAATCTGAAAAAGAGGTAAAGTGTTGTTCAGCTAATATTTCAGTAGGGCATAATATTGCGGTTTGCCAATCATTAGATTTAGCATGAAGAGAAGCTAGTGCTCCTATGATTGTCTTACCTGATCCTACATCACCTTGTAATAATCTTCTCATTGGAACCGTGGCCAACATATCATCCCTAATCTCATCCCAAACTTTTCTTTGCGAATTTGTTAAATTGAAAGGCAGAGAGTCAAAAAAATCTTTTTCATAGATTGAATTTTTTACCATTGATGGTCCTTTTCTTCCTTCAAGTTCATTCCTTAAAATACCTGCACATAGCATATGTGCAACTAGTTCCTCTTTTATCAGTTTTTGTTGAGCTGGATGCTTACCTTCAATTAATTCGTAAAGATTGGTCTCTACAGGTGGCTTATGAAGAAACTTTAAAGTTTCTAAAAGATTACCAAATTCAGAATAATCCTTATTTTCCGATTCTTCCTTCAGTAGATTGTTTTCATCACAGTAAATCAGTGCGTTCTCAATTATCTTTTTGAGTTTATTTTGTTGCATCCCCGAAGTTGTCGGATATATCGGCGAAAGATTCTTTTCAACTTCTATCGAATCTTCCTTACCGAATACTTGATATTGAGGATGTATCATTTGTTTACCATTTGGGCCTGGAGTAATATTTCCATAACATCTAATCATCTTTCCCTTTTCTAAGGCCTTATGTTGAGCCATTGCAAAATTGAACATTCTCATAGTCAGTTTTCCGGTGCCGTCATAAATCTCCGAAAAAAGCATTCTTCGGCCTCTAAAGACTACTGTAGATTTCATAATCTCGCCTTCAATCAAAACTGGTGTTTGATAATTCGCTGAACTTATAGGAGTTATAAAACTCCTATCTTCATAACGAAAGGGAAGATGAAAAGCAGCATCTCGAATATTAAATATTCCTAAATTATTAAGAGAGATTACACTTTTTGGACCTACGCCCTTAAGTTTCTGGATTGAATGAAGATCTTTAGATTCTTCAGTCATTTATTTAAATGGTTTTGGCTAGAATGGCCTCTATCTCAATAGAAGAGTCCAAAGGCAGTCTAGCTACCTCAAGTGCGGCTCTTGCAGGATAAGGCTCAGTAAATAATTCTTTCATAATTTCATTAACCAAACTGAAGAGTGACAGATCATGAAGAGAGACATTGAGTTTAACAATATGATCCATATTTAGATTAGCTTCAGCACAAAGAGCATCAATGTTTTTAAAAACTTGTCGAATCTGATTTTCATCTCCTTCAACTAATTGCATAGTCTCGGGATCTAAGGGTATTTGCCCTGATAAAAATATCAAATTCTCAGTCTCTATTCCTTGAGAATATGGTCCAATTGCTGCTGGTGCTTTTTTAGAGCTAATTTTTTTTTTCATATTAGTGTAATGCTGCTGCTTGCCTCATCTCCCAGTCATGTATTCTGCTTACAGAAACGACATTGTTTACTGTTCTTATTTTTCTTAATATCTTGGATAGATGTGTTCTATCAGACACTTCAAGGTCAAGAATAAATTCATGTAACTCAGTATTTGTATCCATTGTTTGAATAGAAGCTATGTTAGTATCCAGGCCAGTAATTACAGCAGCTAAATTTGCAAGAAGGCCTGGCTCATCTCTCGCAATTACCTTTATTTGAACTAGGAAGGACCTTCCGGAGGGTTTACCCCAATTTACAGGGAAGCACTGTTGAGGATCTTCTCTGACAGATAGGATGTTTTTACACCTTTCTTGGTGTATGACGAGACCTCTTTCGGCAGTGAAATGGCCAATAACAGAGTCTCCAGGAATGGGTTTACAACAGACTGCATAATTAACAATCAGACCTTCTGATCCGGTAATCTCAAGAGGCACAACTTCCTTGTGCTCAATATCATCATCTTTCAAGAACCCTGTTATTTGCTGAGCCACAATATTACCTACTCTCTGACCTAACCCTATTTCCTCAAGCAGTTTATTGAGACTTCTTACTCCAATATTTTTTAATACTTTGCGTAAGTCATTCTTTTCTATTTCTCTTAACTTAATTCCCATATTCGTCAATGATTGATCAAGCAGCTTCTTTCCAAATTTTCTTGCCTCAGAGGTCTTTAAGTTACTTAGATAGTGACGAATGCCATTTCTCGCCCTCGGTGTTACTGCAAAATTTAACCAAGCAGGTGAGGTTTGAGGAACCTTCTCGGTAAGTATTTCAATTGTTTGACCACTTTCTAGAGGTACACTTAGAGGAGCGAGTCTTTTATTTATTCTGCATGCTCTACAATGATGGCCAATGTCTGTATGGACTGCATATGCAAAATCTATAGCAGTCGAGCCGCTAGACATTTCAATGATTTTACCTTGTGGAGTAAACACATATATTTCATCTGGAAAAATATCAGTTTTTATTGAATCAATGAACTCTTCGGTAGAATCATAATTTTCTCTCATCTCAAGAAGACCAGCTACCCATCTCCTTGCCCTTATCTGAGGATTAAAATCTGACTTATCACCTGATTTATATAGCCAGTGAGAAGCTATCCCATTTTCTGCCATATCGTTCATCTCTTGTGTTTTTATTTGAACTTCTACGGGAAATCCTTTCAATCCGACTACACCCGTATGAAGGGACTGATATCCATTCGATTTGGGAATAGCTATGTAGTCTTTAAAACGACCTTCCACAGGTTTGTATAGGTTATGAATATGGCCAATAGTGCGATAACAGTTTTCTGGAGTGTCTACAATAATTTTTATGGCATATACATCCATAATCTCTTCAAAGGACCTATGCCTTTCTTTCATTTTCCTATAAATACTATAGATGTGCTTTTCTCTCCCTTCCACTAAAGCAGGGATACCTTGATCTAGAAGTCTCTTACTAAGTTCCTTTTGTATTTTATTTAATATTCTTTTTTGACCGCCTCTATTCTTTTTAACGGCGGAGGTGAGCCTTTCATAACGCTTTGGATAAATAACTTTGAATGCCAAGTCTTCAAGTTCACGATATAAATTATTCATGCCAATCCTATGGGCAATTGGGGCATAAATTTCTAGTGTTTCTTTTGCTATCTTTATTTGCTTCTCTCTACGGAGATACATCAAAGTTCTCATATTGTGAAGCCTGTCTGCAAGTTTTACGACGATTACCCTAATGTCCTTAGACATTGCTAAAACCATTTTTTGGAGATTTTCAGCTTCAGCCTCAGTTCGATTGGATATTGAAAGCTTATCTAGTTTGCTGACTCCATCTACAAGGTTGGCAACATCCCTATTAAATTTTTTTTCTATAATTGCTTTCGGGATACCTGTATCTTCAATGACATCATGAAGCATAGCAGCTGAAAGACTATCTTCATCCATCCTGAAAGAGCTCAAGATTGATGCAACAGCTATTGGATGTGTAACGTACGGATCTCCACTGGATCTAAACTGACCAGAATGAGCTTCACAAGCAAAGTTATACGCTTTATTAACTTGTCTAACCTTTTTTGGATCTAAATAGTCTGACAGTTTCTTTGATAGGGCTCCAATTGATTCCATAATAATATTGATTCAGAGATCAAGTATCCCTGTTTTTAGAGCTTAATGCGAATATTTTTAGGTTTTTTAAGATTGAGGTAGATCTTCAGCTGAGAGCTCATCAGAGAACTCTTGTTCTAAATCTGCAATATCAACTTTTAGCTCATTAATATTATCAGTTGTAACGGTTCCAGCTTCAATCTCTCTTAATGCCATTACTGTAGGTTTATCGTCTTCCCACTCAAGAGTAGGGCGCCTTCCACCAGTAGCCAACTGTCTGGCTCTTTTAGCGGCAAGTATAATTAACTCATATCTTGTACTGACTTTTTCTAAAGCTTCTTCTACCGTAATTCTAGCCATATTCTTAGTGTTTTAATGTGTGGACGCGCATTCTAATGCAAACTTAAGCTTCAATCCAGTAATAGATCAAGAGAATTTTTGATAATTTCAGTTCTCTCATTAGTTATCCCCTCTGATGTGAACATAAATTGTTTCAAATCCTCTAACGCTGCATCAAAATCATTATTTACTATTACCTGATCAAAATCTTTCCCAATATTGACTTCATTTCTAGCTTCTTTAAGTCTTTTAGCTATCTCCGTTTTTGAATCTTGATCTCTAGACTCGAGTCTTTTGGTTAAATCCTCATAAGAAGGAGGAATAATGAATATAGTCTTTGCTTCAGGAAAAGCTTTTTTGACTTGTAATGCACCTTGAATATCAAGTTCAAGCAGCACATTTTCTTTTCTAGAAAGTACTGAAAGTACCCAATCTTTAGGAGTACCATAAAAATTACCAAATACTTCTGCATATTCTAGAAAATCATTATTTTTTACTTTTTCCATGAAACTCGATTGTGATATGAAAAAATAAGAAACACCATTCTCTTCTTTCGGTCTTGCCTTCCTGGTTGTAAAAGAAATTCCCCGATAAGTATTACAGGCAACTGGATCCTCAAGAACAGCCTGTATTAGAGAGGTCTTGCCGGTTCCAGATGGTGCCGATATAACAAATAATTTGCCCATGCTTAAAAAAAGTTTATTGTAGGTGAAATACATTTAAAATATTCAAGTTTTTAGAATTTATGTTAAAAAATGAAACCCTTTTCTTTGAGTTGGCTCTAAAGTCAGATGCACTTTTGTTAGGTGATTTCATTTTAAAGTCAGGAAAAAAAAGTCCATATTTCTTTAATGTTGGATCTTTTTTTAATCGAGGCTTCTTAGCTGAGTTATCAAATCTATATACCGAAGAAATCATTTCTAGCAAATTAGAGTTCGACGTAATTTTTGGTCCTGCATATAAAGGGATACCTCTGAGTGCAGCCATATCAGCTTCTTTAAGTACTAAGATTTCTAAACCAACTCCCTTTGCTTTCAACAGAAAAGAAGCGAAAGTTCACGGAGAAGGCGGCAGTATCGTAGGGGAGTTAAAGGATAAGAAAGTTTTAGTGGTTGATGATGTGCTTACCGCAGGTACTGCTCTTAAAGAGTCACTAGAAATAATTTCTCAAGAAGGCGGTACTGCAATAGGTTGTTTAGTTGCATTAGATAGAGAAGAAATCCTAGATGATTTATTGGCAAGAGATAAAATATTTCAAGATTTTAATATCTCTGTGACTTCTATAGCTAAAATTTCACAACTTATAGAATTTTTAGAGGACTGTGAACGTCAAGATGAAGCAGAAATTATAAAAAACTATCTTTTAGGAACTTAAATGTTTACAGGAATTGTTCAAGAAATCGGTATTATTTCTAACAAAGAAGAAACAGAATCAGGCGTAAGGCTTGAAGTTAAAGTTTCAAAAACTTTTCTTAATAAACTGGAAAAGGGAGCTAGTATTTCTGTCAATGGTGTTTGTTTAACAGTAATCGAATTTGAAAACGATATCGTTTCTTTTGATGTAATACCTGAAACCTTAAGGGTTACAAACATAGAATTTCTATCTGTTGACTCAAAAGTTAATCTTGAAAGGTCTCTAAAGTTTGGCGATGAAGTGGGAGGTCATATTTTATCTGGGCATATCTCATGTAGAGCGCCATCAAAGCTAATTACTTCGGATGATGAAATTGAGCTCAGAGTACAGTGTCCAAAGGAGTGGATAAATTACATTTTTCATAAGGGTTATATTGCTTTAAATGGCGCTAGCCTAACTGTTGCGAATAAAACAGAAGACACTTTCTCGGTTTATTTAATTCCAGAGACATTAAATGCAACCAATCTTTCTGATATTAAAGATGGTGATTCATTAAATATTGAGGTAGATCAGACGACTTATGCTGCTGTAAAAGCTGCTGAGGCAAGATTGGAAGAAAACTAGCCTTGAAGATTCTCTTTAACTAGTTTGCTGACAATTCCCATATCAGCATTTCCTTGAATTTTGGTCTTTAAAAAGCCCATCACTTTTCCTATGTCTTTAAGTTCTTTGGCATCAGTTTCATTAATCGCCTCAATGACTAGTTTATTGATGTCTTCCTCGCTCATTTGCTCTGGGAGAAAGTCTTGCAATATGACGATTTCCGACTCTTCTTTTTCCGCAAGATCATTTCTTTGAGCATTTAAAAATTGTGACATTGATTCCTTTCTTTGCTTTATCATTCTTTGAAGAATCTTAATTGAATCTTCATTAGATAATTCAATTTTGTTATCTATTTCTTCTTTTTTTAACTCAGACAGGGCCATCCTTAATGTAGATGTTCTCTCTTTGTTTCTTTCTCTCATTGAGGATTTGACTGCCTCTTCTATGAGATGTCTTATTGAATCTGCCATAAGGCTATTGATTAAAATCTAGGAGGTCTTCCTAATCTATTTTTTCTTTGATTTTTTTGTTCTCTTTTAACAGCGGCAGCTTTCTTCCTCTTTAAAACAGAAGTCGGCTTTTCATAGAATTCTCTTTTCCTAACTTCTGGGATGATACCTGCTTTTTCACAAGCTCTCTTGAACTTCCTGAGCCCTACGTCAAAAGATTCATTTGGTCTTATTTTTATTGATGGCATAAATAATCTCTTAAGAGGCGGCAATTCTATAGAACCATTTTTAATTTGGAAAGTGTTTCTTTTTTTTTATTTTCAACGAAAATGACTATCTTTAAGCTAATGAAAATACTTGGAATAGAAACCTCTTGCGATGAAACTGGTGTCGCCATATTCGATATGGATACGAATATTATCATTTCTGAGCAACTATACAGTCAGGCTTCTAAGCATGCCGAATATGGTGGTGTTGTTCCCGAATTGGCTTCAAGAGATCACCTTAAGAAATTAATCCCTCTTATTGATCTTGCTATTGAAAAATCTGGACAAGATCTTAAGGCTATAGATGCAATTGCTTACACCGCTGGACCTGGCTTGAGAGGACCTCTATTGATAGGAGCTTCTACAGCTAAAGCGATTTCAATGTCTTTGAAGATACCCTGTATCGGTATACATCATATGGAGGCACATCTATTAATTAATTTATTAGAAAATCCCGCTCCATCTTTTCCTTTCTTAACACTCTTAATTTCTGGTGGTCATTGTTTGTTGATCAATGCTAAGGCTCTGGGAGATTATGAGATTTTAGGGCAAACTTTAGATGATGCAGTTGGAGAAGCTTTCGACAAGGTGGCTAAGATTCTAAACCTAGGATATCCAGGTGGACCCTTGATAGAGTCTCTAGCAAAAGAAGGAAATCCTGAATCATTTAATTTCCCCAGACCAATGACAAATAAGAAAAACTTTGATTTTAGTTTCAGCGGCTTAAAAACGGCGGTTTATTATGAATTTAAAAAAATAAAACAAATAGATGATTCCAAAAAAGCAGATTTGGCAGCTTCTTTTCAAGCTGCCGTTGCAGATACACTCCTAATAAAAACAAAGGAAGCAATGGAGGCAACTAATCTTGAGGAATTAGTAATAGGTGGAGGCGTTGCATCTAATAAACATATTCGTAGTAAGTTAATAGAAGGTTTGGAAGATAAAAAAATCTTTTTTCCGCCCATTAATAGATGTACAGATAATGGAGCTATGATTGCTTATGCCAGCAGCTTTTACATTAAAAACGCAAAAGAGAATCTTGATCTGGATATTAAGCCCAGATGGCCTCTATCAGAGATAGCAAATGGATAAAGTCTTCATTAAAGGTTTGGAAGTCGAAGGAATTATTGGTATTTTTCAGTGGGAACGCGAGGTAAAACAAGTTATATCCGTAGATATAGAAATGGAATTTGATAATAAGTTAGCTGCTAAGTCAGATTCTATAGAAGATGCACTGAATTATAAGAAAGTAGGAAAGAGGGTCACGGCTTTCGTACAAAAGTCAAAATTTAAACTTGTTGAGTCACTTGCCGAGAATATAGCAAAGATAATTCTTAAAGAATTTCCTGTTGGAAAGGTTAAAGTAACTTTAAGCAAACCGGGAGCTCTCAGAGGATCTGAGTTTGTTGGAATAATTATTGAACGACCTTGACTGAAAAAGTATTCATAAGCATAGGTTCAAACCTAGATCCTGAGAAGAATATTGATAAGGTTAAGATTCATCTCGACAGCCATTTTGAAGTAACCTATTCAAGCATCTATAAAACTCCTGCAGAAGGCTTTTCTGGACAAGATTTTTTGAACTTGGTTTGTTCATTTGAGACAAATTTTGATCCTCTTGGATTAAGATCATTTTTAAAAGAAATTGAAAAGAAAATGGGTAGAACGCCCAGTCAAAAGGGTATGTCGAGTAGAGTGATTGATTTAGATCTAATTCTTTATGGAAATTTAGTAGAAAAAACAGACCAATTGGATATACCCAGCAATGACATTGAGAAATACGACTTCGTGCTTGAACCTTTGTGTGAATTAGCGGGCGATGCTATTCATCCAGAACTAAAGATTTCTTTTAGAGAAATAAAAGATCAAATCATTTGATTATTTATTTTTCCCCTAGTTTATTTGCTCTTTCAACCACTGATTCTTCATCCGCTTTAAGGTTTTTGGCTGCCAAGAAAAGAAAAATGCTTGGGATGATAAGTATGATTAGTATAAGAGCCATAGACGTTTGCATTGCATCACCTGCTGTATAACCCTGAGTTTCAAACATATCACTAATTCTTCCCAGAGTATAAGGTCCAAGGGCAAGGCCTACCATACTTAAAGTGAGAATAAAAAAAGCTCCAGCCATGGCCCGCATTCTAGGTAATACTAAATTTGTAACGGTCGTTGCAGCACAACCCACATAGACAGAGCTACCAATGTGATATATGAAATTGAATATTAAAGAAATATTCTTCGATTCAGCATAAATCATGCCAAAACAGCCTACAAGAGTAATTAATACACCGCCTGCAAAAATTACATATAGTCTTCCCCCTACATATCTCTCGCGAAGCTTATCTCCAAAATAACCTCCTCCTATGACACCTATAAAAGAGCCAATTGCTGTGATAAGGCCAATAAGTGTTCCTATTTCTAATGCAGACATCCCATGATTATTTATGTAAAAAGAAGGAGTAAAAGCGGAGTAGGCATATCCTACAAAAGGTATACAAGGAAATGCCATAAAAGAATACAAGGCCGCCTTACTTTTAAACATCAACGTAAAAGCTACGACATCTCTTTTACTTAAGCTTTGTATCCATGTAGATACTAAATAGGATCCAATTCCCCATGCGGTCCATTGAAGAAAGTCACCAGTAAGCTCGTATAAAACATAGCATGAACCAAAGATAACAAAAGAAAGAAGTGCATTTATTGCAATTGCCTTTAAAGATTCTTTTTCACCAATAAGAGAAATAGGCGTTAACCCAATAAATTCTTTAAATGTATCTTTAAAAGGTTCCTTACTTGTCTGGGTGGCAATCCCTTCACTCATTCCTCTTACTGGCTCTTTTATAAAGAAAAAAGTGATTATCGATAATAAAATACCAGGAAGTCCCACTCCCATAAAAGCTGCTTGCCATCCCTTTAATCCAAAAGGGGCTAAAGTGTGATCAGGGTATGCAGTATTCCATGTATCAAGAATTGCTCCTCCAAGAAACAGACCAATTCCTGCTCCAATATACAATCCGCTGGAATAGATAGATAAAACCGTAGCTCTAACTTTTGGAGAGAAATAATCTGAAAGTAATGAGTATGCCGAAGGGGATGCACTGGACTCACCAATGCCTACGCCGAATCTGTAGATTGATAAACTCAGAAAAGATTTTGCTGTTCCTGAAAGGAATGTCATGAAGCTCCAAAAAGCCAGACCAATACTGATTAAGTTTTTTCTATTCCAAGAATCAGCTAATTTTCCCATCGGGATGCCTACAACTGAGTAAAAAACACCAAATGCTGTCCCAAATAAAAAACCTATATCGCTATTGGAGATCCCTAAATCAGCTTTTATATCTTCGGCTAATATCGAAAGTATTTGTCTATCAATGAAATTAAAAATATAAACCAACACTAGAAGGCTTAAAGCAATTTTTGCGCGATAGCCTCCTACCTCAGAACTTTTATCGTCTGACAAAGTCTTTCCTTATTTAATTTACTTTATTCTTAAGTTTCTATGATTGCTGTTGCATTGCCAGTAATTACCGCAACATCATTCTGATTTGTTGTTTCAATCATTAGATCAACTACTTTATACCCTTCTTCTTCACGGATTTCAATAATTGTGGCTTTTCCAGTCAGTGTATCACCGGGCCAAACTTGATTTGTGAATCTAACTCCGTATTTCTTTAAAGCGCCGTCGCCAACATAATTTGTGAGCATTGTCCCAGTAAGTCCCATGGATAACATGCCATGTGCAAAAACACTGGGATATCCTGCTACCTGGGTTGTAAATATTTCATCGGTATGCAGAGGGTTATAATCACCTGAAGCTCCAGCATATTGAACTATTTGGGTTCTTTTTAAGTCCTCTACCAATATAGCAGTATGAGTATCGCCGACTTTTATTTCATTTTCTTTTAGCATCTGTTTCTCCTAACTATCTACGGCTCTTTCAGTTTGAACTCCAACACCTGTTGCAGTTATAACTAATTCACCATTTTGATTTCTATATTCAGTTACACTTTCACTAAATTTTAATTTTCCAGCTCTTTTACTTTCTTTTTCCCATGTATTTCCTGGTTTGGTTGTAGCAGTTAAAACATCTCCAGCCTTCACAGGCAGATGATATTCAAAGTGTTGCTCAGCATGAAGACCCATAGCTGCACCACCTCCGTCACCACCCTTATCTTTTGAGGGCTTTGCTCCAGATGCTTCTTTACCTGAACCAAACCAACCTTCACCGCCTATCTTAGGCCTAAGAAAGTAGTCAGGATCAAACTGCGCACTAGATTGTGCAAATGTGGGTGGGGCAATTATTCCCCCTAATTCTGTCTCTTTAGCGTAATCCTCGTCATGATAAATTGGGTTTGCATCTCCTACCGATCTTGCAAACATCATGATATGACTAGCCTCTACTAAAAATTTCTCAATCGCCATATTCCTCTCCTATAAAAAATTCTTTTTTACTAAATCCCATGCTTTATCAGACAAGTTCCTAACTCCGCTAGCTCTCTCGGCAGCATTTTCGTGAGCGGCTGTCCCATCTCTTACTCTACCTAATATGCCTTGTAAAATACCAGCTAATTTAAACAAATTATAGGCAGAATATAGATCCCATTCTTCAGTTAAATCTACATTGATTTTTTCTGAATACATTTTTACGTATTCATCAATCACAGGAATACCCTGATTTCTACAATAATCTTTATCAGCTAATTTTGGGTTCATTATGTATTGAAGGCAGTGATAATTAAAGTCAGCACAAGGATCGCCCAAAGTTGAAAGCTCCCAATCCAGTATAGCAATCACGTTTGGATCATTTTTCCCTATCATGACATTCGTTAAACTATAGTCCCCATGAACAATTCCAGTTCTTTTTTCTGAGGGTAAATTCTTGGGTAACCAATCGATTAGACAATTCATCGAATCAATATTTTCAGTTTCAGAATCAACATATTGTTTTGACCATCTAGAAACTTGGCGACCAACATAATTTCCTGGTTTTCCAAAATCCTCCAAACCAATCTCGCTAGGGTTTACTAAATGGAGTTTAGCCATAGAATCATTCATAGATTTGTAAACGCCTAAAGCTTCATCCTTATGACTATCTTCCATTGCTGCATCCCATAAAACTCTTCCATCTTTAAATTCCATTAAGTAGAACGCAGTACCAATCACATCATCATCTTCACAAAGAGCATAGCTTTTTGGCACAGGAACATTAGTTTTATTAAGACCAGTAATAACTTTATATTCTCTATCCACCGCATGAGCAGATTTTAATAATTTACCAGGAGGTTTACGTCTTAGAACATACGATTGGTTCGGCGTTATTACCTTGTAAGTTGGATTAGATTGACCACCTTTAAATTCTTCTAATTTAATATTTCCTTCAAAACCTTCTATATTTTCATACATGAAATCTTGAAGTTTAGAGACATCAAATTGATGTCTCTCCAGAACTTCCATTGTTCCAGTATTTTCGTCAGTCTCGTGCAATTCACTCCCCATGACTCAATAATAAGATAGATGTAAAAATGATAAAAGAAAAAATTTATCTAGTTTATGGATCGACCACCGTCAACTTTTATCACCTGACCCGTTATATATTCTGCCTCGGATAAAAAGACTGCCAAAGATGAAATATCCTCTGGACAGCCAATCCTCCCTAAGGGGACTTTTGCTAATCTTTGCTTTTGTTGATCTTCACTTAAGTCTTCATCCTCAGGCCATAGTATCGCTCCGGGAGATATTGCATTTACCCTTATATCTGGAGCTAACTCCTTTGCTAAAGACTTGGTAATACCTTCCAAAGCAGATTTGGCACCCGAGTAAAGACTGAAATTTTTTATACCACTTGGAGCTAACGTGTCAGAAATATTTATGATGCATCCCTTGCCTTTTTTTAAGAAGGGCAGAAGGGCTTGGGTCAAGAATAACGGAGTTGTTGCGTTAGTGGCCATTAAGTTATTCCACTCATGCATTGATGCATCTTCTATTGGAGTAGGGTAGAAACTAGATGCATTATTTATTATAACTGATAGCTCGTCAGTTATTTCAGACAAGCCTTGAGTCAATTTTTTAATTGAAGATTCCTCATCAAAATCTGCCTGTAAAGTGAAACAAGAGTCTTTTCTCATTTTGTTTAAAGCTTTCTTGATCTCATTCGCTTCTGATTCAGAGGAATTGTAGTGGAATATAATATTGAAACCTTTATTGTGGAAATGTTGACAAGTAGTCTTCCCAATTCTTTTTGCACCACCAGTAAGGAAGATAAATTTTTGTTTCATAATTTTTCTAAATAATTTTTAACGGCAGCTAATCTATCTGTATTTAATTTTTTTGCAATCAACTTACCTTCTCTTAATGTTTTATCAACGCTGACATCACTGAGTAGATCGTAAATTTCTATCCATTTTTCGGGCTTTAATGGTGACTCAATTATATATGAGGAAGCTTTTGAAGCTTTATAGAATCTTTCGGGCTTTCTTAACAAGTCACATTTATTTACTAGATCCATCAAAGACTCAGGGGATATCTTTTTACTAGAAAATAAATTTATCTGACTACAGATTTCAGATATTTCGCTGAACTCTTTGGGAGCATTAAAAGAGTTATTTATTTTCTCTATATTCTCATTTTCTGAAACCGAAACGGACCACTTTATAGTGTGATCTTGATTGTCTGATGATGTTTTTTCTAGAGCATTTAGATTGAGATCTATAGGTTGGCAAATTTTTTCTAGGGCACCTACCTTTAAAAGAATAGAAAAATATTCCTCAGGATTGCTTGTAGATAGAGCTTTATATGTTTCCACCCAGACTCTCTCTTTGCTTAGAGTCTCTATTTCTCCTGAAGAGCTAATTTTTTTCATTTGTTCTAATGTATTATTTTCTATTTTAAAATCTAAGAATTTGAGCTTAGAAGCAAATCTTGCAACTCTTAAGACTCTCAAAGGATCCTCATCAAAAGAAGTAGAGACACTTTTGAGTAATTTATTTTTAATATCCTCCATCCCGCCGTATGGATCAATTAAATTGCCATCTTTATCCTCTGCTATCGCGTTGATTGTCAGGTCTCGTCTCAGCAAATCTTCTTCTAACGTTACAGAAGTATCAAATTTAAATTCAAAACCTTTGTGTCCTAGAGCCGTCTTTCGTTCTTGCCTTGCAAGCGCATATTCTTCCTTAGTTTCGGGATGTAAGAAAACAGGAAAATCTTTACCAATTTTTTTATATCCTTTATCAATTAGCTCACTTTCAGAGGCACCAACAACAACCCAGTCTCTTTCTTGAAACTCTATATTTAATAGGGCATCTCTAACTGCACCACCAACTAAATAAATATTCATATATCTAATTTAGCTTATCACAGCTAAAGGTTGCTTTATCTTCTAGCCTTATCGCAGTTAACTTATTGCCCCATGCACAACCTGTATCTAGGGCCGTTATGTTATCTTTCCCAGTAACACCGTTTAATGCCGCCCAATGTCCAAACAGTATATGCGTATTTTCTTCTAAAATTTTAAGCTTATATTCAAACCAAGGTTTTAAATTTTTTGGAGCTGTTTCAACCTTCCCTTTGTAATCCAATTCAAGGGACCCGTCGGCGTTATAAAATCTCATTCTCGTTAAAAAATTAATATTTAACCTCAATACTTCTTCATCTTTTTTACATTTATCTGGATGATCAGGTTTATTTCCGAATATTTTTTTAAGAAAATTAAGGTAGTCATTACTTGCAAGATTTGAACTAAGCTTATTTGAATGACTAACCAACTCTTTTTTTGTCCAATGAGGCGGGATACCGGCATGGGTCATTACAAATTCTTTTTCACCTTCTTTTGTATCAATTGTCTTAATGAAGTGAAAGGGAAGCGATCTTAACCAATCAATTAAAAAGTTATCTTTTGAGCTATATAAAATATCGTGGAATGTATCATTTTTGCTTATATCTCTGATTGAGTTTTGCACTGCAATTAAGTGGAGATCATGATTTCCTAGGACAATATGGCATCTTTCCCTTATAGAATAAAGAAAATGAAGGCAGTTCAGAGATTCAGAACCTCTGTTTACTAGATCACCACAAAACCACAATGAATCTTCAGTTTTATTAAATGAGATTTTTTTTAACAGGCATTGCAACTCACTATAGCAACCTTGCAAATCTCCAATAGCATAATTTGACATCAGATGAGAGCTCCAGAAATTTTTACATAATCTTCAACTGATATATTTTCTGGTCTACATTTTCTATCTATACCTAAGTTATCTAGTTCTTCAGAAGATATAATTTTTTCAAGAGATTTTCCAACCATCTTTCTTTTATGCATAAAAGCAATTCGCGTTACTTCTTGTAATCTTATTGCAACTGGATCATCTATACTTCTTCCCGCTATAGGATTAAATTTTATAAAGACACTCTCCACTTTCGGTTTTGGTGAAAAGCTTTCAGGCGAGATTAAAAAACAATACTCTGGCTTCGTTAGGTATTGAGTAATAACTGTGATTCTCCCAAAGTCTTTATTATCATTTTTAGCAATAAGCCTCTCTCCAAATTCCTTTTGTAACATAAAGTGCATATCATAAAAATTACCTAAATTTTTAAAACTCCAAAACATAATAGGCGTAGATAAGTTGTAGGGTAAGTTTCCAATGACTCTTACTTTATTTGTAAAAATTTCTATAGGATTAAAATCTAATATGCTTTTGTTATGAACATAGAAATTTTGTTCATCTTCTAATTTCTTTAGTTTGTCAGATAATTCCTTATCTATTTCAACTGCATGAGTGGTATCTACTTTACACGCAAGCTGTTTAGTAATTGCCCCTTTGCCTGGTCCTATTTCTAAAAAAATATCTTTGGAATCTGGATTGATAAACTGAAGTATTTGGTTTGTAACAGCTGGATCAATTAGGAAATTCTGCCCTAAACTTTTCTTAGCTTTTGGCATTTTTAGATCTTTTGCTCATTGAGTATGCCATTTCTGTTGCTGCAAGAAGACTTGATTCATCAGCTTGACCAGTTCCAGTCTTATCATATGCAGTTCCATGATCCACAGAAGTGCGTATGAATGGCAATCCTAAAGTGATATTAACGGTCTCACCGAATCCCATAGTTTTAATTACTGGAAGTCCTTGATCATGGAACATTGCAAGAAAAGCATCTGCCTTTTGAGTATTATCAAATTCAACGAAGGCTGTGTCTGCAGAAACTGGGCCTATTATTTCTAGACCTTGCTCTCTTAATTTGTCCAAAGTAGGGCCAATAATATCTTTTTCTTCCGTACCCAAATAACCTCCCTCTCCGGCATGAGGATTCAAGCCAAGCACTTTGATAATTGGATTTTCTAATTTCCAGTGATTTTTCAGAGACTGATTAATAATAGATATCGCATTAATTAGAAGATTTTCATTTATATGAGAGGGAACTTCACTGAGAGGTAGATGAGTTGTAGCTAATGCTATCTTGATTTTCTCATTAGCTAACATCATTACAACATGCTTGGTATTACCAAGACTTGCTAGTTCTTCAGTATGGCCAGTAAATGATACGCCTCCTTCATTCATTAATTCTTTATTTATTGGACATGTTACTAACGCATTGAATTCCTTTGATATGGTTTTTTTAACTGACTCTTCGAAAATAGACATTATGTATTTAGCAGTGCTTGATTCAGGAATACCTGGTTTTACTTCCGATCTTATAGGTCTATCTACTACCCATAAAGATTCATCAGTTAGAGAATTTGAATCTTCACCACTGTATTCCTTTATATCAACCTTAATCTTGATTTCGTCAGCTCTTTCTTTCAAGAGATCTATATTTCCAAAAATTACTGGTCTATAGGCTAGTGATTTCTTCTGGCCAAAAGCTTTAATGCAGATATCGGGACCTATACCAGCTGGATCTCCAGAAGAGACAGCAATTTTGGTCATGAGGTTAGTTTTATATCTACATAAGCCTCTGCTCTTAGCTCTATCAGAGTACTTTGTAGTTCTTGATCAAATTTTCTTTTAAAAATTATTTGATAGGCCCTATTTTTTTGTTCTTCTTGACTTACGTCCTCATTTCTTCGATCCATGACCTCAATGATATGCCATCCAAAAGAAGACTTAACAGGTTCGGATAGCTGACCTATTTCAGTTGCATTCAAAGTCATTTCAAATGCAGGATCATAATCTCCAGGATTACTCCAACCCAACTCACCCCCATCCATTTTTGACCCAGGATCTTCAGAGAATTGTCGGGCAAGTTGTTTAAAATCTTCTCCTTCTTTTAATCTGTTGTAGATATCATTGATAAGCATTTTTGTTTGATTCTCTGTTCTTATTTCAGAGGGCTGGACAAGAATATGCCTTGCTAGAGTTTGATCTAGGAATTTAACGGTATTTCCTCTTTTATCAGTTAATTTAAGTATGTGGAACCCAGCTCCACTCCTTATTGGTTGTGCTACTTCTCCAACTGTTAGTCCTGTTACTACTTCAGTAAAAAGACTTGGTAATTCTGCAGAAGTTCTCCAGCCGAGGAAACCACCCTCCAGAGCCTTTTGTCCTGCAGAGTAAGATGCGGCAAGCTTTTCAAAACTTTCTCCACTTTCAAGTCTTTCTAATAATGAAATTGCTTCGTTTTCAATTGTTTCTATTTCTATTTCAGATAAACCACTTTTAACAGGTAAGAGGATATGCTGAACATTATATTGCTCAGCTAGCTGAGTTCTGCCTTCTTCAGAATTGATAAAATTTTCAAGTTCCTGTTCGGAAATATCTATCTTTGCGCCAACCTTACCTCTTTGCACTCTTTGGATTATTAGTTCTTTCTTTATAGTATCCCTGAAAGATTTATAAGAAGTTCCTTCCGCCTCTAGCTTCAGTCTGAATTCTTCCAAACTGAGATTATTTTGTGATGAAACTCTGGAAAGAGTTTGATTTAGCTCTGAATCACTAATTTTTATGCCGGCCCTGTCCGCAAGCTGAAGCTGTATTTCTTCTATGATTAATCTATCTAAAACTTGCTCTTCCAAGAGGTTTAAAGGAGGCAGTTCGGCTTTGTCATTTTTTAATCTTATAAGTATCTCTTCAACTCTAGAATTTAGTTGAGATTCCATTATTACGCCTGAATCTACAACAGCTACGACTCTATCGATCAGCTCAATTTTCGTATAAGTATTTGTAGACACCAGAAAACCTAGCAAGATAAAGACTGTCCTTTTCTTAATTGAAATCATGATTAAAAGTATTTTTGTTAGATCCATATTTGCTATTGTCTTCTTTTTTCTAGTTGTTGCAATTACTGAAATCGTCTGGAGCTCAAAACTTCTGATATCCTCTTTCCAAATCTACCTAATTCAGTTAGCTCAAAAAATAAATAAATATTATTCCTTTCCCTTTCGGTAAAAGGATTATTTTCAATTAAATTAATATCTTCTTTATTCGTTCCAAAAAAAGCATAGTAATTTTGATCAAGCCATTTTCTTTTCATTAAGCCTAATTTTAAGCAACAATTAGCATACTCTATGCCATAGGATAGATCTCTTGAATAATTTTTTTCATAATCTCTGGAGACTTTTCCAAAGGCTAAAAATTTACTTGAAAGTTCCCACTGAGAAATTAGTTCAATTTGATTTATAGGCAATCCATCATCAGACCAACCACTTATTAAATTAAGATATTTTGGGTCTCTCTTATAAGTAGATCTTATTTGTATGTTTTTTCTTTCTTCTCTTTCATAAACGATTCCTAAACTTCCTCTAGATATTTTTTCCAAGTCAGAATCAAACGCTAATGAAATATTGATTTTCAGATGACTTGATATGTCGGCTTTGAACTCAGTAACAATAGAAGATTTTTTGGAACTCTTATTATTCAGACTATTTTCTTTATCACGAAAGAATGCTCTTCCTAAAGAGAAATATCTTTCACTACCAGTACTGGCATTATAGAAATTATGTTCAAAACCAAGAATTAATCTATTCTGCTCTAAAAAAAAATCTGAACCAGAGTACCAGTTCCTTTTGAACAAAGTATCAAAGTTTAAATTTTGAAGCTTTGAATCTATCCCTTCCTCGTAATTATTTTCTCCATCAATGTAAACATACTTAAATATCGGAGTAATACTATGGAATTCATTTTTCGATTTCTTTTCCATATAAATTCTATAACTAAGTTCAGCCCAGTTGTATGAGTTATCAACAGGATCCAATTTAGTTCGGTATTCTGTTTCTCTTCTTCCGACCTTGAATGATGTGAGAGAAGATCTATTTCCCTTTTCAAATAATAATGAGGGTTCGAAGTATATTCTCTTTATGTCTGCCTCTTTTTCTAATGGATTAAATTCTTCATCAAATGAAAATTTCGCATAGTCGGTTACTAACCTTGCGGACACACCGAAGACATTTCCTTGATATTCAACATTCAAGCGAGGTTGAGTTTTATATTCGTTGGCAGAAAAAGGGTTTAAATTATGAAATTGCTTCAAACTACCTATTATTTTCAAATTTTTTGTATTGAGGCCGACGTTGAGATTTCTTTTTAAGAAATCCTTTTGTTGAGTTCCTAAGATATCGTCATTTAAGTCTTCAAAGTATAGATCATCGCTTACGTGTTCAGTTCCAATGCTGAGGTATAGGTTAGAACCTAAATTTGTTTGACTGTATACTTTTGTTGCCCATCTTTTTTTATTTTCTCCAGTTTGATCTTGAAATCTTCTATCATTGATAAAATATGAGAATGCTATAAGACCCTCAGAATCTTGAGTAAGAAACCTTCCTTCGGAACTGATCCCGGTTCCTCTTTTTTCTATATATCGTGGTGAGATTGTTAGATCATAGTTTGGAGCTAAACTAAAAAAGTAAGGCACTGATAGATCTAGTCCATCTTTGCCTTGTTTAATAGATGGTGCTAAAAACCCAGAGAATTTTTCTTTTCCTATTGCTGTCCTCGCATAAGGCAAATAAAAGATTGGCACCTCATTAACCTCAATTATTACGTCTTTAATGACAGCATTTTTTCTATCTTCGAGAATAGTTATCTTCTCGGAATCTAAATTCCAAGATAGGTCTTCCTTTTTACAACTGGTGATTGAAATATTTAATAATTCTATATCGCCATCAAACTTAAGATTTATAAATTGAGATTCGCCAAATCCTCTTTCCATAAAGTTAAAACTAGAACTTGAGAGGTAGAACTCATTATCGATAAAATCAGCTTCCATCTTCTGAGCTTCAATAGAAAGGTTTTTAGATAAAGCTCTGATATTTCCTTGAAGTTGTATGGTTTGATTTTCACGGTCATAAATGGCTTTATCTGACCATAATTGAACAATATCAGTTTTAATAACGACATTTCCCTTTAAACTAAGAATTTCCTGATCTAACGATTCTATAACTTGCGCGTCAATAGAATTTATCTTGATATTATTGTCTTCATTTCCTTTCAAAAAATTTGAAAAAATAATCACTGAAGAAAAGATTATTAATAAAATAAAGAAGTACTTTTTAGACATAGTACAAATTAGAGTATTTTTGGCAGTGATTGTTCCATAAACTTATAGAGATCATAAAGGAAGACCTCTTCAGATTACTATAATATTATGACAGAGATGAAAGATGACTTGTTAAATTGGGCCTTAAAGCAAAGATCAAGTTTAGGATTTGAAGATATTGAAAGTTTGCAGCCTCTCAGAGAGCAAGCAAGTCTGAGACATTACTTCAGGATTCATACAGATACAGGAACTAAAATAGGCTTGATATCTGAGCCTAATTCTAAACAAAATGAATTATTTGAGATTCATTCAAATTTTCTGAAAAAAAATGGCATTAAAGTACCCAAAGTAGAAGTTTTTGATCATCAAAAAGGTTTTATGATTTTAGAGGATTTCGGCGACAAAGTGGTTCAACTGGTAATAAATGAAGAAAATAAAGAGTTCCTTTTTAAGAAATCATTAAAACAAATCCATAAACTTCAAGTAGTTCAACCACCGGCTGATCTCATAAAGCTTACGGGGGAGAGACTAAACCAGCAAATGAGCCTTTTTTCAGAGTGGTTTTTAACGAGTTTTCTAGGATTAGACTATTCTGCTAATGATAAAAAAATGATAAACGATAGTTGGGATCTAATAGCTAGAGAGTGCTCACAGCAACCCCATGTGTTGTGTCATTTTGACTTCGAATTTCGAAATCTTATGCTTTTAGAAAAAAATGAAATAGGAATATTAGACTTCCAAGATTTATGTTTAGGGCCATACGCTATAGATCTTGTTTCTATTTTAAAAGATATTGAAAACCCCTTGAGTCATGAAGATTTACTCAATTGTCTTCAATTCTACATAGATGGTAATCAGAGCAACAAATTAGATAAGTTAAAGCTCTCAGATGTAGAAAAAGATCTAGACTTTGCAGGCTTCCAACGACAATTTAGGATTTTAGGAACACTGTCTAGATTACACCTTAGAGATAAGAAATCATTTAGACTTAAAGATTTAAAACAGACTCTAAAATTTCTTCAAGAAGACTTAGAAAAATATGCTCCTTTGAAAGAATTGGCTACCTTCTTAACAGAAAAAGTTGAACCGAAACTCATCAAAACTTTAAGAGATATTTAATGAAAGCATTTTTACTAGCAGCCGGTAAAGGCAAAAGGCTTCTACCATTTACAAAAGATAATCCAAAACCATTGGTTAAAGTTGGAGGAGTTTCTTTGATAGAAAGGAGTATTAACATCTTAAAAAATGCCAATATTGAAGAGATTGTTATTAATCTTCACCATCGAGGTGAAAAGATAGTGGACTTACTTGGAGATGGATCAGATTATGGGCTAAAGATTTCCTATTCTCTGGAAAAAGAACTATTAGGTACGGGGGGCGGAATACAGAATGCTATACATCACTTCGAGGAACCTTTTTTTGTTCTTAGTTCAGATATATGGACAGATTTTGATTTTAATGATTTAGAGCTTAAGGATGATTTTTTGGCGCATATGATTCTTATTCCTAATCCTGTGAGCAATCCAAAAGGAGATGTTTCGCTTATTGATGGTTATGTTAGGTCTGACCTAGAAGAAAATAAATATACTTTTTCCGGAATAATGATTATTTCACCAGATTTGTTTAGTTTATCCGAGACGGGACCTATGGAACTTTGGAATGATATTCTAAAACCAGCCTCCTCAAATAATCTTGTTTCAGGTGAGATATTTAAGGGAAGATACGAGAATCTCAATACCCTAGAAGATGTTGAAAGATTAGACGGTTTACTGAGCGAGGAGTAAACTTGCACCCTCATGACAACTAAAGACTACATAATTGCGCCTTCTATCTTATCAGCAGACTTTGCTCGCCTGGGAGAAGAATCTAAGAGCGTCTTAAATTCTGGTGCTGACTGGATTCATTTTGATGTTATGGATAATCATTATGTGCCCAATCTAACTATAGGGCCTATGGTATGTAAGGCACTGCGGGATTATGGAATTAAAGCGCCTATAGACACTCATTTGATGGTTAAACCAGTGGATAGTTTAATAGAGAGTTTTGCAAAAGCAGGATCAACTTATATCACTTTTCACCCTGAAGCTACTGATCATATAGATAGGTCAATAGAACTTATCAAAAGCCATGATTGTAAAGCTGGTTTAGTCCTAAATCCTGCAACTCCAATTAGTTTAATTGAGGAGTCAATCGATAAATTAGATATGATTCTGCTAATGTCCGTTAATCCCGGTTTTGGAGGACAAAAATTTATTGATTCTGTACTAACGAAAGTTACAAAAGTAAGACATATGATCGATAAGAAAAATTTAGATATAAGGCTTGAGGTTGATGGTGGAATTAACTTAGAAAATATTGCTTCTGTAGCTGAAGCAGGTGCCGATACTTTTGTTGCTGGATCAGCTATTTTTAATCAAGAAGATTATTCTAAGATAATCAAACAAATGAGATCCTCTTTAGAAGCTCTCTAAAATAGTGGATATACAAAAAAAAATTCCAATTTCTCGCGAAATCCTAGCCGATATGGAGACCCCTCTTAGTGTCTATAGGAAATTAGCTAACTGTTCTTATAGTTATTTGTTTGAGTCGGTTGAAGGCGGAGATAAGTGGGCTAGATACTCCCTTATCGGCTTAAAAGCCAGGAGATTAATAAAGGTTGTAAAAAATGAAGTCGTAATTCTTCAAGATGGAAAGCAAATTGAGACCATAACAATAGATGATCCCTTAAATTATTTAGACCAGCTACAGAAAAGCTTTACTCTTGAAGAAGATACAAATTTACCAAAGTTTAATGGCGGTCTTGTCGGTTATTTTTCATATGATTGTGTCAGATACATTGAAAAGAAATTGATCGAATCCATTCCTCCAGATTCCTTAGGGACACCAGATGCCTTATTTATGGTCTCTGAAGAAGTTGCTGTATTTGATAATTTAAAGAATAAACTTCATTTAATTATATTAATTGATAGAGAAGATGATCGAGATATTGCGGAGAGACGATTAGATGAGTTAGAGGAAAAGCTTAAAGAGCCTCTTATATTTGAAGATTTCAAGAAACCTGAAAAAACTATAAATGAATCTGATTTCATATCTGGATTTGGTGAATATGAATTTAAAAAATCAGTAGAGAAAGCAAAAAAATACATCGAAGAGGGAGACATCATGCAAGTGGTTTGTTCGCAGCGTATGTCAATTCCTTTTACTGCCGATCCGGTTGCGTTGTATAGATCTATAAGGCAATTAAATCCATCACCTTATATGTATTATTTAAACTTGCATGATTTTCATATAGTTGGATCCTCTCCAGAAATCTTAGCAAGACTTGAAGATAATAAGGTTACGGTAAGACCAATTGCCGGTACTAGAAGAAGAGGTAAAGATGATGCAGATGATATAGCTATGGAAAAAGATATGGTTAATGACCCTAAAGAAATTGCAGAACATCTCATGTTAATCGATTTAGGAAGAAATGATGTAGGACGAATTGCTAAACCTGGTAGTGTAAATGTTACTGAACAATTCGGGATAGAAAGATACAGTCACGTTATGCATATGGTTTCTAATGTTGAAGCTGAATTGGAAGACGGTTTGTCTGCCATTGATTTATTTAAGGCTACTTTTCCAGCAGGAACTGTATCAGGTGCTCCTAAAATCAGAGCTATGGAGATCATCGATGAATTCGAGCCTGTGAAAAGAGGTATTTACGGTGGAGCAATAGGATACCTTTCTTGGCAGGGTAATATGGATATGGCAATTGCAATCAGGACAGCAGTCATTAAAGACGAAGTACTCTATATTCAGGCAGGAGGAGGCTGGGTTGCAGACTCAGTTCCGGATCTAGAATGGAAAGAGTCACTAAATAAAGGTCGAGCTATTTTCAAAGCTGCAGAAATGGTACAGGAAAAACTAGAAGGTTGAGATATGTTACTGATGATCGATAACTATGATTCTTTTACATACAACCTTGTTCAATACTTTTACGAAATGTCACAGGAAGTAGAGGTACATAGAAATGATGCAATAAGCGTTCAGGAAATTAAAAATAAATCTCCAGATTATATTATTATATCTCCTGGCCCCTGTACGCCAAAAGAAGCTGGAATATCGGTTGAAGTGATCAAAGAATTTTCAGGTAAAGTACCCATTTTAGGTGTTTGCTTAGGCCATCAATCAATTGGTTCTGCTTATGGTGCAAATATAATAAAAGCTAATGAGATTATGCACGGCAAGCTTTCGAAAATTAGTCATAATGGAAAAGGTATATTCTCTTCAGTAGAAAAAGACTTTCTCGCTACAAGATACCATTCCCTTGTTATTGAAGAATCATCACTTTCAAAAGAATTTGATATCACGGCTAGATCTGAAGACGGGACCATAATGGCTATTCAACATAATTCAGAACCAATCACCGGAATACAGTTTCATCCTGAATCCATCGCGACTGAACACGGCAAATCTCTTCTTAAGAACTTTTTGGATACTTACTAGATATGAATATACAAGAAGGAATAAGCAAAGTAGTCTCAAATCAAGATCTTCAAAAACAAGAAATATCTTCTGTTATGTTTGAGATATTAGAAGGTAAGGCTACTGATGCTCAAATCGGTGCTTTTTTAATAGCTTTATCTATGAAAGGAGAAACGGTTGAAGAAGTAATTGGCGCAGTTGAAGTAATGAGAGAACTTTCTGCAAAAGTCAAAACTGATTTAACTCACCTGGTAGATACTTGCGGTACAGGAGGATCGGGAATTGGTATTTTTAATGTATCAACAGCTTCTGCATTTGTTGCAAGTCAATGTGGAGCAAAAGTCGCAAAACATGGCAACAGGTCAGCTACGAGGAGCAGCGGTAGCGCTGATCTTCTTGAACAAGCAGGTGTTCCTCTTACACTTAAACCTACTGAAGTAGCAGATTGTATAAAAAATATCGGCTTAGGATTCATGTTTGCTCCAGCCCATCATAGTGCTATGAAGCATGTTGTTGGTCCTAGGAAAGAAATTGCTCAAAAGAGTATTTTCAATGTCCTTGGGCCCTTGACTAATCCCGCATCTGCTAAAAGACAAGTTATGGGTGTTTATGATAAGAAGTGGATGAAGCCCATTACTAATGTATTAAAAGAATTGGGAAGTGAACATACCATGATTGTTCACTCTAAAGATGGCTTGGATGAGATAAGTATCGCTTCTCCAACCTTGGTTGTAGAGATGAAAGATGGAGATATCTATGAGTATACTATTAACCCCGAAGATTTTAATTTCACAACTTCTTCGCTTAATGGATTACAAGTGAATTCTCCAGAAGAAAGCCTTAATCTCGTAAAGTTAGGGCTAGCTGATAAACATCCAGAAGCTTCTTCTATGATCTCGATGGCAGCTGGTGCTGCACTATATGTTTCAGAAGTATCAAGCTCATTAGAGGCGGGTATTAGATTAGCTAATGAATGTGTAAAAGATGGCGGTGGAATTGAAAAACTTAATCAATTAGTTGAATACTCCTCTAAATTCTAATGGCAAGCTACCTTGACGAAATTATAAAAGATAAACACTCAGTAGTGGCTGAGGAAGAGAGAAGAGAAAGCTTAGAAGATATCAAATCTAAGATTTTAGATTTGCCTCCAAGACGAGGATTTATCCAATCTATCCAGCAAAGAAATAATAAAGGCCTTGTATCTGTAATTGCAGAGATAAAAAAGGCTTCTCCTAGCAAAGGTGTGATCAGAGAGAACTTCTCACCTGAAACTATCGCTAAACAATATGAGGAAAATAATGCCACTTGTCTGAGCATACTGACTGACAAAAAATTCTTTCATGGCTCTTTAGAGTATCTCAAGAAGATAAGGTCTAAAGTAGAGATTCCTCTTTTAAGAAAAGATTTTATTATTAATGAGTATCAGATTTATCAGAGCAAATTATATGGTGCAGATTGCATTTTATTAATCGTATCTGCTTTATCAGATAGTCAACTTAAGGAGTTTAAAAATATTGCTGAAAGCCTAGATCTAGATGTTTTGGTGGAGATTCATAACCAAGCTGAACTGGAACGTATTCAACCAATGGATTTTCCATTTATTGGCATTAATAATCGGAATTTGAGTACTTTTGAAGTAGACCTTAAAACTACCAAAGAATTATCTCTAAATTTAAAAGACAAACTAATCGTCTCTGAAAGTGGAATAAATACAAGAGAAGATATAGACCAAATACTCAATTACGATGTTTTAAACTTTCTAGTCGGGGAGTCTTTTATGAGAGCAGAAAATCCAGGAACTGAACTAAGAAAGCTTTTTTTCTCCCCAGAATAAACTGGAAACACAGAAAAAAGCAAAGCCAAGATAATATCTCGGCTTTGAACTTTGTTTCTTTATTTAGAAGAAAAGATTAATTCTTCTAGTGAGAGCTAGTTTCTAGGTTTGGCTTCGTTTACTCTTAAATCTCTACCACCAAAATCATTTCCATCAAGCGCTTCAATTGCTGCTTGACCTGCTTCTTTTGATTCCATCTCTACAAATCCGAAACCTTTCGATCTACCTGAGTGACCTTCAGTGATTATCCTGACTGCGTTGACGTTTCCGTATTGAGCAAAATGAGCTTCTAGTTCTTCCTCAGATGTACTCCAGGGAATATTTCCAACGTATATATTCATATTATCCTTTTCAAAAAAACATAGCATAATTGCTACGCACGCAACTATACTTGTGTAGATTTAATTAGCAATGGGTAATTTAAAAATAATTTTTTACTAAACATAATAACTGGATTTAGTCATTATTTTAGCAATGCCAGCCATTAGTTTTTTTACATTATCAGGTAACTCAAGAGCACCTGATTGTAGAGCTTCTTCGCTATGATGTGCTTCGTCAATGGCCATTTGTTCTAGAATTGAAGCAGTTCTTGCGTCGCTAGCTGGAATCTTATCCATATGACTTTTCAGATGCTTAACAACTTGCTCTTCTGTTTCATGGACAAAACCTAAACTCCATTTATCACCAGCCATGCCAGCAATTGCCCCCATAGTGAAAGATAGTCCATACCAGATAGGATTGAAAATACTTGGTTTCTCATCAAGTTCTTCAAGTCTTTTATTGCACCATGCCAAATGATCAAGTTCCTCTTCAGCCGCTTCATCCATTTTTTCTCTAGTGCCATCAAGTCTAGCCGTTAGGGCCTGGCCTCTGTATAAGCCTTGAGCAGAAACTTCACCAGCATGATTTATTCTCATCAGGCTTGCAGAAATACTTCTATCAAGTTCATTCAAAGAGTCTTTATCAATGTTTTGTGCAGGATACTGCCTCGATTCTTTCTGGTAGTTATGTGTAGAAAACTTCAAACCTTTATCGATCTCAGTGATAAATTTATCTATTAAGCTCATTTTTCTTTTTCTCTATCTATTGCTCTGTAACCTATATCTTTTCTGTAGAAAGCATCTTCATATGCAATTTCAGATATCGCATTATAAACTTTTTTTTGAGCAGATTGAATTGAAGAGCCCAGTGCAGTGACGCACATTACCCTTCCTCCATTTGAAGTTAAGCTATCTTCTTGGAATCTAGTACCGGCATGAAAAACCTTAAGATCATTTTTTTCTGAGGGGATATTTTTAATCTTTTTATTTATTTCATATTTTGAAGGATATCCTACTGCAGCAATCACCACTCCTAGAGATTTTTTTTCATCCCACTCAAGCGTTTCATTACTTAGATCACTTTCACATGCTTTAAAACAAAGGTCAGCTAGATCCGATTTGAGTCTCATCATTATAGGTTGCGTCTCAGGATCACCAAAACGGCAATTAAATTCGAGTACTTTTAGATTTTTATCTTGATCTATCATCATTCCGGCATATAAAAAACCAACATACTTATATCCCTCTTCTCGCAAACCTTTTAGCGTAGGATAAATTACATCTTGCATGATTTTCTCATGGACAATGCTATCAACTACTGGCGCTGGAGAATATGCACCCATACCACCGGTATTTGGTCCTCTATCCTTTTCATCTCTTGCTTTGTGATCTTGTGAAGTAGGAAACGGAATAGCATTAATCCCATCGGTCATTACGATAAAACTCGCTTCTTCTCCATTTAGGAACTCCTCTATTACAATTTTTCTTCCGGCTTCTCCAAAAATTTCAGATTCTAGCGCCAGATCTATTGCTTCTTTGGCCTCATGAATATTATTTGCAATTGTTACACCTTTTCCAGCAGCTAGACCATCAGCTTTTATAACAATAGGGCATCCTTTTTCTCTTACATAGTCGATTGCTTTAATGGAGTCGGTGAACGAGGAATATTCCGCAGTAGGGATATTATATTTTCTAAGGAAATCCTTCATGAACTCCTTTGACCCTTCAAGTTGTGCGGCTCCTTTTGATGGCCCAAAACACCTTAATCCTGATTCTTCGAATCTATCAGTTATTCCATTGACCAAAGGATTTTCGGGTCCAATGACAGTCAAGTCGATTTGTTTATTGATGGCAAACTGTACCAATCCCTCAGTATCATCAGCTTGTATATCAATATTGATAATAGAATTTTCCAATTCTGTTCCCCCATTTCCAGGGGCAACAAAAATTTTTTTAACCAAGGGGCTTTTAGATATTTTCCACGATAGGGCGTGTTCTCTTCCACCTGACCCAACTATCAAGACCTTCATTTATCAATGTCTAAAGTGTCTCACGCCGGTGAATAGCATAGCCATACCCGCTTCATTAGCAGCATCAATTACTTCTTGATCGCGCATCGAACCTCCAGGCTGGATGACAGATGTAATCCCTATTTTAGCTGCGGCATCAATTCCATCTCTGAAAGGAAAGAAAGCATCAGACGCCATGGAGCATCCTTGTGTTTCAAAGCCTCTTTCAACTGCTTTAGATGCTGCTATTTGAGCACTATCAATCCTACTCATCTGTCCGGCACCTATACCAATAGTTTGATTATCTTTTGTATACACAATGGCATTTGATTTAACAAACTTACATACTTTCCAGGCGAAAAGACAATTTTCTATTTCATCTTTACTTGGTTTTCGATCAGATACCACTTCAAGATCTTCACTTGAGATAACTGCTAAGTCATTATCTTGGATTAATAATCCTCCATTAACGCTCAATATTTTTGGTTCTTTTGCAGGTTCTCCTAATTCCTTAGTGTCTAAAAGTCTCACATTTTCTTTTTTAGATAGTATTGCGCGTGCTTGATGATCTATACCTGGAGCAATTATTACCTCCACAAACTGATTTTCAATAATTTTATCAGTTGTAGATTGATCGAGTGATCGATTAAAAGCTATTATTCCGCCAAATGCTGATGTTTCATCTGAAGCAAAAGCTTTTTCATATGCTTCTCTAATATTGGACCCAAGTGCTATTCCACAAGGATTGGCATGTTTTACTATTACGCAAGCTGGTTCAGAAAAAACTTTCACACACTCGTAGGCAGCGTCTGTATCTGCAATATTATTATAGGAAAGCTCTTTGCCTTGTATCTGCTCGGCAGATGAAACATTACTTCCCTCAGACTGACTAGTATTGATATAGAAGGCAGCAGATTGGTGCGGATTCTCACCATATCTCAGTTCTTGTTTAAGCTGATATCTGCCAAACAAATACTCAGGTTTCGTAGTTTGTTTGCGGTTGAGGTAATCCGAGATTGCCGAATCATAATTTGCTGTATGGCTAAATGCTTTAGCTGCCAAATTCCTTCTAGTATCTAAAGTAAGTGAGCCGTCGTTAGCTTTAATCTCTTGAAGGATCTTTTCATAATCATTTGATTCCACTACCACACCCACATAGAGATTATTTTTTGCGGCTGACCTAATCATACTAGGTCCACCGATATCAATATTTTCGATTGCAGTCTCAAGTGTAGTATTTTCTTTTGCGATGGTTTCAATAAATGGATAAAGATTTACAATTACTAAATCTATTTCTTTTATCTCATTTTCTAACATGACCTGCTGATCGATATTTCTTCTGGCCAGTATTCCTCCGTGCACTTTGGGATGAAGGGTTTTAACTCTCCCATCCATCATTTCAGGAAATCCTGTATGTTGTGAAATATCTATTGCGTTGATTCCCGCATCTAGTAGGGTTTTTAGAGTACCTCCTGTAGAAATGATTTCTATCCCAAAATCATCAGATAAAGATGAACAAAAATCAACAATGCCATCTTTATCAGACACACTTACTAAAGCTCTTTTAATCTTTGGATTGGCAGTTTGAGCCATCTATGGTTTAGAGTAGATTGTGTTCCTTTAGTTTAGTTCTAAGGGTACCTCTATTTATGCCTAATATCTTACTGGCCTTTGATTGATTATCATCACACTGCTTCATCACGATCTCTAAAAGAGGAAGTTCAACTTCTTTTAAAACCATATTGTAAATATCAGTAGGATTCTCGCCGTCTAACTGCTCGAAATATTTGATCATACTTTTGGAAACTTGATGACCTAACTGCTTGCCTTCACCGTTGAATTTCTTTTTCTTGTTCTTTGTCACTTTACTAAATTTCGTCATCTTTATTTACTGAAGGGACTACGAATAATACCCAACATATTTTTTCTTTCAAGGAGTTTAGTGAAATACTGAACAGGTTTTTTTTACGATGCCCTAAAAATAGATTTGATGATTTAATATATCCTTCAATGAGTAATAGTGAATACACAAGAACATTTTTAGATCTTCCCTATATTGAACAGGAAGTTATATCACTATATAAAAAAGATTTTCATCATGAACTTAATGTACTCAGGAAAAGAGTTGGGGATAGGATTATAGTTTTCGATGGGAAGGGGAACTCGGCTTTAGCTGAGATTTTAGATATCGATAAGAAAATTCTCAAAATTTTAATCATAGAAAATTACCCACTATCTAATAGATATGGAATGCAAATTAATTTAGGTCAATCTCTGATAAAGAATGATCCTTTTAACTTAACAATCCAAAAGGCTACAGAATTAGGTGTTGGCAACTTTTCACCTTTGTTGACTGAAAGAGTCATCGCTAATAGAACAAATAATAATCTAGAAAAAAGAATAGAAAAATGGAATCAAATAGCTAAAGGAGCATGTGAACAATGTGGTGAGAATTGGATTCCTGAAATAACTAAGCCTCTTAAGCTCGAGGATTGGTCTAAATTAATCAATTCAGATATCAAGATAGTTCTCTATCCAGATGCAGAAATAATGTTGTCAGAAATAGAAATTAAAGATTCTATTTCAATCGCTGTAGGACCTGAGGGTGATTTCACTCAGAACGAGATTGAGGGTTTGAAAGAGGTAGGCTTTATTCCTGTTACCATAGGATCACGTATTTTAAGAGCAGAAACTGCAGCAATATCAGTTATAAGTGCTTTAAGATATGCTGCAAAGGAATTTTAATTCAGGAGTCAGACTAAAGATGAAGCTAGGTGTTGTTATGGATCCCATCGAGACTATTAATTTCAAAAAAGATAGTACTTTAGCGATGATGATCGAAGCTCAAAGAAAAGGTCACGAAATCATTTATATGGCCCCTGATTCTTTATTCATTGATTCGGGTATTCCCTATGCAAGTTCTAATAAATTAGAGGTTAGAAATAATCCCTCGGACTGGTTTACTAAAGAAGAAGAAATGATAATTGAACTCAGCGAACTCGATTCAATTTTAATGAGGCAAGATCCTCCTTTTAATTCAGGATATATCTACAACACTTACGTTTTAGAAATGGCAGTAAGACAAGGAGTTAATATCTTTAATAATCCTAGAAGCTTAAGAGACTGTAATGAAAAGGTTTACGCAACCGAATTTCCTCAATGTTGTACTAAGCATCTTGTTACAAGCCGAAAAGATTTTCTAACCGAATTTGTTCTGGAAAATAAAGATACTGTCATTAAGCCATTAGACGGAATGGGAGGAGCTTCTATTTTTAGAGTGAAGGCTAATGATCCAAATTTAAATGTCATTTTAGAAACAATAACTGACCATTTCACAGAAAAGGTCATGATCCAAGAATTCATACCTGAAATCTCCGAAGGAGATAAACGTATTCTGATTGTGGATGGGAAGCCTATGAACGCTTCCATTGCCAGAGTGCCCGCAGAAGGTGAGCTTCGAGGTAATTTGGCTGCAGGTGCTTCTGCGGTTGCAAAGTCTCTATCAGAAAGAGACTTGTGGATATGTGAAGAAGTGGGCCCATCATTGGTGGAAAAAGGACTTTTATTAGTAGGTCTCGATATTATTGGAGATTATTTAACAGAGATAAATGTTACAAGTCCAACTTGTTTTAAGGAATATAAAGAGCTTTGTGATATTGACGTGGCTGAAATTTTTATTGAATCGGTCGAAGAATTTTCTAGATGAGCAAAGATTCTCCTAGGGTCATAATGGCTTTTGATTTTGGAACTAAAAATATAGGTATTGCGATAGGACAAGAAATAACTAAAACAGCATCTACTTTTTACTCTATTCATGCAAATGATGGTTTACCTAACTGGGTAGAATTAGATATGATCGTCAAAGAGTGGAACCCTGATCTATTTGTCGTAGGCGATCCACTAAATATGGATGGAACTAGGAGCAAGATTCAAGATTCATCCGATAAATTTTCTACTGATCTCACTAAAAGATATGATATTAGTATAGAAATTATCGATGAGAGATTATCCAGCAGAGAGGCTAAAGAGAGGTTAGAAAATATTCAGATGGGAATAAAAGATTCAAGAAACAAACATAGTATTTCCGCACAAATTATTTTGGAAGATTGGTTTAGGAGCAAGTATTAATGTCAGGTTCTATACCCAAAGACTTCATAACAGAAATAGTAGATATGACTGACATTGTTTCTCTGGTGGAATCCTATTTACCCCTGAAAAAGAAAGGTAAAGACCATTTTGGTCAATGTCCTTTTTGTGATGATGGAAAAAATCCTTCATTCAGTGTGAGTGACCAGAAGCAATTTTATTATTGTTTTAAATGTAGAGCTACAGGGAATGTGATTGGTTTCTTACAATCCCATCAAGGATATGATTTTATCGAATCCATTGAGGCATTGGCAGCAAGGGCTGGTGTGGAAGTTCCCTATGAAAATAACCAGTCATTTACAAGTGAAAAAGACCCCTTGTACGCTGCATTAAAAATGGCAATGGAGATTTTTGAAAAGAACTTAACAAATTCCAAGGATTCGGAACATGTTCGAAATTACATACTTAACAATAGAAAGATTTCAAGCGAAGTCTGTAGAAAATTTTCTTTAGGATACGCTATTAATTCCTGGGATGCACTGTCCAAAGAAATGCTAAATAAAGGCATAAAAGAAGAAGTTTTAATTAAAGCAGGTTTATCAAAAAAAAATAAAGATGATAAGTTATTTGATTTCTTTAGAGATAGGTTAATGTTTCCAATAAAAGATCGTAAAGGCAGAGTGGTTGGTTTTGGTGGCAGAGTCATGAATCCCGAGGATCAACCAAAATATTTAAATACCGGAGAAACCCTAGTTTTTCAGAAAAATAGAGAACTTTATGGATTTTATGAGGCCTTAGAATTTAGAAAGGATTTAAATGAAATTTTTGTAGTTGAAGGTTATATGGATTCTATAGCGATGTATGAGCATGGCATGACAAACTCAGTTGCCACACTGGGAATTGCAACGAACAGATTTCATATTCAAAAGCTATTACAAATAGTAAACGAAATAATTTTTTGCTTTGATGGTGATGATGCCGGAAGAGGGGCTGCATGGGGTGCTCTTAAAAATGTCTTACCAGCTGTAACCGATGGTAAGACGATAAAATTTCTATTTCTACCTGAAGGAGAGGATCCCGCTAGTTTGTTAGAAAAAAATTCTTTAGATGAATTTAAAATAAAATCTAATAATGCAACATTATTATCTGAATATTTTATAGATAGATTAACCATGGCATCTGAAGTCACTTCACTAGAACAGAAAGCTTCACTGGCCTCTAAAGCCATGGAATTGCTGTCTGGTATGCAAGAAAGTTCGATTAAGAAATTACTGGAAGGGGAGGTTTCAAAGGTCACAGGTTTAGAAATTACAGATATCAAAACTCATAGCAAAAAAATAAGTTATCCCAGGCGTGAAATCAAAAATCCAAACTCCAATCTTGGAGAAGACAAAATAAGTTATGACTCTACCTTGCTGGGATCTAAAATTTTATCCTTAGTCCTAACCTATCCGTACTTGGCTAAACAGATCAATGATCATGAAAAATTTAGTGACTTTCATGAACCTGAAGTTCAGCTAATGATAACAGTAGTTTCGTTTTTTAAAGAAAATCCTGATGCAGGTATTTCTGATCTCTTAAGCACGCTGGATAAGGAATCAGCTTCTTTCATAGGTGCATTGATTTCAGTCCATGATGCGATAGACGAGCAAAACGCCATTGATTATTTGAATGACTGTATATCGAAATTGAAGAAATCGGATTCCGTGACAAGAATAATCGAGCTAAAAGAAATATTTGAAACAGGGAAATTATCTGAGGACGAAACTTTTGAGCTTCAACAACATTTGTTGACTAATCTACATCGACTTGAAGAATCAGAGAAGAATCTATTAAGAGAACTTAGTCAAAAAGGCTAATTAAATTAAAAGTTAGGTATTTTGTTGAAAAAACTAATATAATTGCCCACCCTAAAATTTGTTATGGCAAGAAAAGCAAAAAATCCTCCCATTGAGTCAAAAGAAAAAGAATTAGAGGCTGTTGAGGCCACTGATGAAGCTCTTTTTGGAGAGGAAGATCTTGAAAATTCAGGGCTTAGAGAACTTGTAGATAAAGGAAAAGATCAAGGTTTTCTTACCTACGAGGATATAAACTCCATGTTACCTGAGGATATTTCTGATCCTGATCAGGTTGAAGAGACTATTCAGATGTTAATGGACATTGGTATCGAAGTTCTAGAATCCAATAATTCTGCTAATGATGACAATTCTGAAGCAGCTCCAGAAACTATTGCAGATACCAGAACCACTTTGACCACTGTTGAGTCTGAGGTAGGAAGGACAACTGATCCAGTTCGTCTCTATATGAGAGAAATGGGAACAGTAGATCTTCTTACAAGGGAAGGTGAAATAGCAATAGCAAAAAGAATTGAAGAAGGTGCAAGAGAACTATTGCATGCTTGTTGTTTTTACCCAGGTATTGTCGATAGGATTTTAGATGAATATCAAGAGGTTATAGCGGGAGATAGAAGGCTATCGGAAGTGATAGTTGGATTTATGGATATAGAAGAAGGTATTCCGCCGCCTGCTTTAGCTCAGAAGAAAGAAAAGGAAGAGAAAGGAGAATCTGAAGAAGATGAAGCTTCGGGACCAGATCCAGTTGAAGTTAAGAAACGATTTAGTTCCCTTAAAAGGCAATTCAATAAATCGAATAAAGCTTGTGCAAGAACAAGAACAAGTAAAACTGCTATTAAAGAACAAGAAAAATTAGGTGAAATTTTCCAATTTCTGAAACTATCTCCTACTCAATTCGAAATAATAGCTGATCCTGCAAGAGATGCCCTTGAAATTATTAGAGAAGTTGAAAAATATCTTTTTACTATCTATGTTAAAAGGGGAAAGATGCCAAGAAAAGAATTCATCCAAGAATTTGCTGGAAATGAAGCTGACGCTTCTTGGTCTCAAAAGATTGCTAAATCGAGAAAACCGTGGTCAAAAGAAGTAAAGGAAAACTTGCCCGAGATCGTTAGACTACAAAATAAACTTTCTAAACTTGAAAAAATTATTCAATTACCAGTCAGTGAGATTAAAGACATAAATAGAAAAATGTCTATAGGTGAGGCAAAAATACGAAGAGCTAAGAAAGATATGGTTGAAGCAAATCTCAGATTAGTAATTTCCATAGCCAAAAAATACACTAATCGAGGACTTCAGTTTTTAGATCTTATACAAGAAGGCAATATTGGACTGATGAAAGCAGTGGATAAATTTGAGTACAGAAGAGGGTATAAATTTTCTACTTACGCTACATGGTGGATCCGTCAGGCAATCACTCGTTCAATAGCTGACCAGGCAAGAACTATCCGTATACCAGTCCATATGATAGAAACTATTAATAAGCTTAATCGTGTATCTCGCCAAATGGTTCAAGAAATGGGAAGAGAACCTACTCCCGAAGAATTAGGCGAGCGTATGGATCTACCAGAAGATAAGGTTAGAAGGGTATTAAAAATTGCCAAAGAGCCTATTTCAACTGAGACTCCAATCGGAGATGAAGAAGATACAACTTTAGGTGACTTCATTGAAGACACTTCAATCGATGCGCCCGATGTTGCTGCCATAGAAGAAAATCTTGAAGGTGCTACCGATGATATATTGGGCAGCCTTACAGCCAGAGAAGCCAAGGTTTTGAGGATGAGATTTGGTATTGGGATGAACACTGATCATACTCTTGAAGAAGTTGGTAAGCAGTTTGATGTGACTCGAGAGAGAATTAGACAAATAGAAGCTAAAGCTTTGAGAAAATTAAGACACCCAACTAGATCCTCTCACTTGAAAGGTTTCCTAGACGAATAAGGGCCTGTAGCTCAGTTGGTTAGAGCAGTGGACTCATAATCCATTGGTCGGAGGTTCGAGTCCTCCCGGGCCCACCATCTAAAATCTTTTTATTCTATTCTTTTCCACTCGACTCATTAATATCAAAACCAGTGGAACTGTAATTGGGAAAGCTAAGACCATTAATATAAGCCCAAAGAAAAAAGATATTATTTGAAAAAGGTTTGTTGAATCTGCTTCGGGGATATCACATTTAAAAAACTTAGCCGTATATAGATGAGGATATCCTCGAAACTGTTTTTGCATGGTATTTACCCATTTTCTAAGATTTGGAAGTCTTAGATCATTGAGAAGGGAATTCAATGCGGGTACAGGAATACTTGCATGACACTGTATTATTCCAAACATTATTAAATCTTTTGAATCTGGTTTAGTACCATCCATAAATGGACCTTCAGACGAATCAAGTAAATTCTCCCAATACATAAATTGATCTCCAAAATTTATAGGTTCCTTTTGTTTTAATGTCCTTTTGCCAATATTTATTAACATAAACATATAGAAGGCAACAAAACTTAATAGAAAATTATTCACTGTATTATTAATTAAAGATCCTGACATCTGTCCTCCGCGAGCGAAGTTTAGAAAAAACCTAAATGGATTATCAGTTCGATGCAGCACTCCTTGCCAAGCATTATTGGCAGCTTTTAGTTCGTCAGCAAGGATGGGTTTATAGCCTAATTTAATTAGTATCTCAGTTGACTCAATTTCCCAAGGTTCTTCATTTAGTGAAACTGCAGGCATATAGACGCCCCATTTTTTGAAAACTTCATAAGGTGGTCTAACATAAAGATCGTAATCTAGTTTTTTATCATATAGGGCAAGTAAGACTGCCTGTACCCATGGAGAGTGAGTAAAACCATATACTTTTGTACTCATGTTTTAATTTTGATCATGATTCACTATCCTGAATAATAAAAAGATAATTATTAGATGCAAAAAATATTCTCGAATACGGATTTTATTTTCTTATTTTTGCAAAAACTTTTGTTGACCCATCTTTGAAATGCACAAGCACATCATATGGAGTAAAGCGATCCTCGACTTCCATGCCCGGAGAACCCAAAGGCATTCCAGGGACTGATAGGCCTGTTGCATTTGGATCACCTTCTGAGAGAAATTGTGAGACATATTTACTTGGAATATGTCCCTCAAAAAAATGTCCTTGCGAGGAAACACCTGTATGACATGACCTATGCTCAGGTTCTATTTTTAGTTCCTCTTTTATTTTTAAAAGGCTTTGGTGATCTTTTGTATTTATTGTAAATCCATTTTCTTCCATATGCTTAACCCACATTTTGCAACAACCACAGGTAGGAGTTTTATGAACTAGTAGTTCAAAATTTGAATCATTATTTTGTTTACTGATGTTAGAAGCCCCTACTAATGAGGTTAATAGAAACAATAAAAAACCAATATATATTTTTTTCATATATTTATTTTATACTTTCTACAGTTCGTTGAATATGAACGTCTAATTTAGGAAATTTGCATCCTATTTTATAGGTCAAAAATGGGGTCGATTGACAAAATCAATCTGTCTTTTTCATCATGAGGTGACCGGTGCACGACGCCATTAAATTTATCATTCCAAGCACCGCCTTTAAGTAAAGACCAATGACCTGTGGCCAGTTGCTTGATATCTGCATTTTCCATAATGGGTATGTCTTTGTTCTCTCTATCTAGAAAGATTTCCCAATCAACGTCTTGATTTGAGATCCATTGCGTTCCACCTCCACACAAAGTAATGAGCATTCTGCATCTAATATTATCTACATGAAAGAGCGGGCACATAGGTGACCTTAGAGTAGCCATTCTGACTCCAATTTTTTTACAATCTATAAGACTTCCTAGCATTTCTCCACTTTCTAAAATCAAATCGACTAATATTGACCTGAAAGATGTTTTTACTGACTCGGGTAGGATTTCTTGAATCGCCTTAGAGTCATCTAAATCTTGATGCCATTGAAGTTTTAAGACCTCTCTGGATTTAATAAAATTTGAAGATAAATCTTTTATGGTGTCAAATTTTTGCCTTTTGACACTGACTAATTCGACATCATCTAGATGTATATCTGAAAAGCAACTTAATTGATCTCCTATAACTGCATTCATCATTAATCAAAGTTTATTAATTTTATTGCCATGCTGGGAAAGGATCATTTAATGTTTTCCAGTATGCTTTACCTTTTAGAACTTCATCCTCGCTCAAAAGGCACTCATCGAGTCTTTCTATCATCTTTTCTTTATCTAATCCTTGACCGATAAAGACCAATTCTTGGCGCATATCACCGAAAGGTTCCACCCACATCTTTCTGATTGCATCTAGGTATTCTTCGTCTAGAGGCCAATCCTTCTTCGGAACAGATTTCCAGAACATTCCTGCAAATCCATAATGAGCAATACCACCAGCTTGACTCCACTGTCCTGCAAACTCAGGACGAGTGGCCAACCAAAAATAGCCTTTTGAGCGGATAAGCTTACCAAACTGTTTAG
>CACNCK010000002.1 GCA_902618945.1 uncultured SAR86 cluster bacterium | reverse complement strand
TTGTTTAAAAGCATTATTAAACTAACCGCAGGATTGAAGTGAGCTCCTGAAATTGAGATGAATATCCAAATTAATGCAGTCAGTCCTGCTCCAGTTGCTATGGTATTTGCCAGAAGAATACTTAACTGATCAGTTGATAAGCCCTGAGCCATTATCCCAGAACCAACGACAATCATTACTAGGAAGCATGTTCCTACAAATTCGGCCAAAAGTTTCTTGATTAATGTTTTATTCATTCCCGCACTTTACGCAGGCTATATAGTTACTTGATTTATAACATTAGTAAAGGTTATTTGATTAGAGGTTTACCTTAAAGCCTAGGACATATCTTGAGCCATAACTTTCAACTTGATTTGGCAGATCGCCTAAATTTCTAATATCAACAAAGTCAGTTAAATTATTAAAGTCAGCATAGACAATTGCCTTGTAACCTAAAATTTCTTCAAGGTCATACCTCAATGATAATTCCAGTCTTTCTTGCTCTTCCCAATAATAAGCACTACCAATAACATCAGACTCTGTGGAATCTAACCACCCATCTCGATATCTGAAAGCTAATCTTGCAGATAAACCATAATCTTCATAGAAAACAGATGCGTTGTAAGTAATATCTGATGTACCCGGTAAATCGTAACTCACACCATTTGGAGCAGTAAAACTTGAATCGACAGAGGCTAAATTAAATTCATAACCAAAACCTGAGAAAAAACCTTCTAAGAATCTATCAAAACGATCAATGAGATTTATTTCAAATCCCTTCAATTCTCCATCGCTTCCGTTATCGCTTCCGCTCAAAGTCCATGATTCTCCTTGTGGAGCCACATCGGAATACAACGAGCCATCAACGGTTGAATTAGAATCTACGATGACATTATCTATTTCTCTATAAAAAATGTTTACTGCAAAAATACTTGCTTCTGAGAAATACCACTCATAAGCAGTATCAAGCCCCCAAGACTCTTCAGGATCTAAACCAGGATTACCTCCACTTATAGATCTAGTTGTTGGATCAATAGTAGCTGAAGCCCTTGCTTCCGTATAAGTTGGTCTGCTGACACCAGTAGTAGCCGAAAGGCGTAATTTTCTGTCGTCATCTAAGTTGTAGTTTAAATGAAAACTAGGTAAAAAATTTGAATAAGATTTAGTAAGAATTTGAGGGACCATATTCCCTTCAGCATCTAATCTTGATCCAGAAGTTTCAAACTCAGTATCTTCATATCTAGCGCCAAAAATAATATTTCCATAATCTGTATCTATGGTTTGCATTGCATAAACACTGTGCATGGTTTCCTCTATGGTTTCTAGAAGATTGGAAGGTAAATCAGCTATGCCAGGTCGTTTGAGGCCTGCATCAATCAGAGCTTTTTTTAGCCCTTTATTGTCTGTATAAAAACCTCCGATATCATTTCTTTGATCACCATGTATCCAGAGATTTGTAGGTTGGTCATATGAAGATGTATCTACTGCTGCTGCAGATACGAAATCTAAATCATTTGCATTCCCTCCCAAAGCATCTCTAACATCATATTTATAACCTGTTTTAAATACCCCCGCATTATTGACTCTCTCTAAATCAAATTTAAATTGATCATTGTCAGTCTCTCTTTCACCATAGATGTTGAAAATGAAAATTGCATCAATCTCAAGTGAACTCAATGGTTCAGTCAAGGTAAATCTAGGGTCAAAAGGATTAGTAACATCGTAAGATGCAACTGTTGATCCAGCTCCGTAAGGGATTGGTAGCCAGTACTTTGATTGCATTGAAATTTGGCTATATCTTGCGTCCAACATCCAATCCCCTATAGACCAGTCCAATCCTAAAGTGTCAATCTCAGTAGAATTATCATAAGTACCATCCTCTACTAATCGAAACACTAAAGCTAAACTAGTGCCTGTACCTGGCGTAAGCTCTGTACCAGCTGCATCAGCGCCTCTTCCGAAATTTAAATACCAAGAATTTCTCTGTTGGCTTTCCTCGAATTCTGTTCTGATTGATCTAAGGAATAGTTTGTTTCCATCATCGAAATAATACTCAAGTGAGCCGCCATTTGCCTTATTTTCATAATCTACCAAATAGTTATTAAATCTAATTCCAAGACTACCGCTTGATGTAGGAGTGTATCCAGAATCAGTAAGCGTAAAATCCATATCGTCAAGGTTCGTTGTGATTTGCTCGTTATAGGCACTAGAGTTGTATAGCAATATTCCAAACTTTTCATTGGAGAAAGAAATACGTAAATTTTCTCTTTCAGTATCTCCATCTCCTAAATCTTGTTCTCCCCGACCATAATCGAATGCAGCTGAAAAACCTTCTATGTCAGAAGGTGAAAAAGTTTTAATATCAATATAACCAGAGACAGCTTCTCCAGTCATATCCGGAGTAATTGCTTTGTTAGCAAAAATTTGCGATGTTACAACTGCAGGATAAGCATCAAATCTAGGAATTCTTCCATTTTCTGTACCTGGAATGTCAATACCATCAAAAGCTATGGCTGTATAACGAGGAGGTGCTCCTCTAAAATTAAGAAATCTTGATCTGCCTTGATCTCGCTCAATAGAGACTCCAGGTACTCGCCCAAGAGCATCTGCAATATTTTGATCAGGAAAACGACCGATATCATCTGAGGAGATTACTTCCACTATATTATCTGAGATTTTTTTAGCTTGTATTGACTCCATCTGACTGGTTTTTATTGGCTTTCCAACAATTACAATTTCTTCTAGTATCTCTTCTGAATCCTCTGCATTGAGGTAATTAAAAAAAATAAGTTGGAAGAATGTTAAAAAAACTAATAGTGAATTCCTTTTCATTACGTCTCCTTTAAAAGAAAACTATGTTAAATATTTTTATTGTCGGTTCTGTGTATTAAGTTACAAACAGGTTTCTAAAATATAAATATTAAGAAACTTTTATTTAAAATTTATGAAAATTCAATAAGGCAAAATATTAAATATAACTAGCTTACGGGAAATACACACTTGGGATCATCACTGAATGGATTATTTACATGTGTCGAAACAGGATGAGTTTTGATTGCTTTTGAAGAAAAGATATCTGAACAGTCAATATTGTCTCCGTTTAACCAATCTTGAAAGTGTTGTCTTGAAATAATCAAAGGCATTCTCTGATGAATATTTTTTAAAGACTCAACTGCATCTTTAGTGACTATAGCGCATCCCACCTTCCCTCTGTATCCTCCAAAGACTCCACCAAAGAAAAAGATATCTCCATTTAGATGATGAAAATATGGTGTTTTGACTTCGTCTTCTAGCTTCCACTCATACCAACCATCTGAGGGGATAAGACATCTATTGGAATTAGTAAAAGATGGTTTCTCAAATAGAGTTTCTATTCTTGCATTTATCAAATTGAATGGCTTTTCAGCCCAATAAGGCGAGAAGCCCCATTCCATTGTTTGGAATTTATCGGTAAGAGCTAATATTTTTTGACCAGGAGCAACATTATAACTAGGTCTAAAATCCGTTTCTCCATACCTGGTCTTGAGATCATCTAAGTTTCTAAGTGTGAATCTTCCGCACATTTTTCCTGTTCAAATTTTACACTATTTTTAGCCTTATCTTTGAGTTAAGATCATGACTTTTATTATCTATTTAATAAAAGGATCTATTGCATCTTTCAGAGAAGAAAATTTGAAATTTTGATTTATTGGTTCACCGTATTGATCAAGGTTTACATCATCTTGAGCAATAAAAATTCCTAAAGGAAATTGAGGACTTAATGGCCCGTAAAAGGCCTCTATACCATCTGTTTCGCTTGTTCCATCTATAGTTGAAATTGCAATAGTAAATTTACCAAGGTACCGATTTTCGATGCCGGTTGTATAAATTAGATACTCATTAGAATCTTGAGATGATGAAATTAATAATGTTTGATCAGGTAATTTAACTAAAGCTAACCCTTCGGAATCGCCGGTTATATTCCCAGATGGTTTAATTAAATCTACTGTTTCAATATTTCCACCTTCTGGCATTGCTGTTGTCTTGAAGATTCCAGATTTTTCGTCTTCTTGGGAAAAATAAAGTATTTTTAAATCATCATCTACTACACAACCCTCAGATACAGATTGAGTAGGTATTGTTCTGACTAATTTTGCAGACATAGGAGCATAGGATTGAATCTCATACTGGTATATTGCAAGACTTTTCTCATCAGTAACAAATATGAAAGTTTTAGAGTTATCTGTATCTTTAAACATACAGAGACCATAAACAGAGGTTAGTTCAGTCTGATAAGAGTTATCATAATACTCAACAACACTGCCATTTGATCCAATCAACAGAAAATCAACTCTATTAAGATCTCGATTTGTACCGGCCAATAACGAGACTGTTCTGTCTTGAATTATATAATCAGATCTTAAATCAATATTATTTATCCTTCCCATGGGAAAATAATTTAATGTTTTACCGGACAAGTCGTAAGTGTAAATACCTGATTTCTTATCTGTTCCAAAAACAATACTTTTTTCAGGATTTGTTTTGTTAAACCAAAATGCCGGGTCATCGGCAGCATCACCCGATGTTTTTACTGCTTCAGTTTCATAAATAGGATAAATTTTATGATCTTCTATGGCAGCACTCATAGTAAATGATACGAAGAAAAGGAAAAAAATTATATTTTTCATATTAAGGTTTTTTTTGAGCTTTAAAAAAGAAACTCCTCAAAGAGAGGAGTTTCATGTTAAAGAAAGTTGCCTATTGATTCAAGATATACCTAAATCCAACTCCATAAGTAGCTCCATACTCGTCATATTGCGAGAGTCTTGAAGGATTACCAAAGTAATAATACTCAGGTTCATCATTTAAATTAATAGCTTCAAACGTTATTCTTAAAGAATCATTAACTTTATATTTTGCAGTTAAATCAACTTGCATATGATCATCTGTATAACGATCATTAAGAGGCTTAGATCCTACTTCATCAAGGTAATTGTCTCTGTATGTTGCGGCCAATCTAATATCCCATGGACCATCGTCGTAGCCTAGAGAAAGATTCCATGTATTTTCTACTTGTTTAAAGTATGGAATAGTCCTTTGTCCTGCAGCAGCATCAGCAGGTAAGTCAGTTTCACCGTCTGCATATGTATAATTTGCAACTAAAATGAAGCCATTATCAAAAGCTGTTTGATAGGAAAACTCTAAGCCATTGATGCTGCTATCATCGGCATTGATATAAGTTTCCGCTTTATCCCATATTGATCCTCGCATTGCAAAACTACGAGATTCAACCTCTACAATCGCATCCTCTATATTTTTATAGAAAGCACCCATTCCTAAGAAAGTATTCTCATCAATATAGTATTCAAACGAAATATCGACATTGGTGGCTTTGGTAGGATCTAAATTAGGATTTCCACCTTCTATTTCATTATCCTCAACATTGATAATCGCACCAGCTCTTGATTCTTTAAATCCAGGTCTTACAAGTGATCTAAATGCACCAAATCTAAGAACCATATCATCTGAGATGTCATATTTAATGTTTAAAGAGGGTGCTGCAAAGGAGTAGTTATTTTCAAATTCATTATCTCCAAGATAAGTATCATTCCAGTTTTTACCTTTGTAGGTAGTTTCAGTATCTTCAAATCTTATGCCATAAACCCAAGTGGAGTTTTCATACAAAGTTGTACCCATAAAATATAAGGCTAGGATGTCTTCTTCTGTTGTCCAGTCTGCTGGAATAGATTCTTCTTCTTCATCACCACCCATACCTCTAAAGTAAGTTCCTGGTCCAGGACAGGTAGTACCGTCTGAGAATGTAACTGTTCCGGAAGTATTATTTGTTACTATTGATTTAACTTGTTCAAAAGTTGGAGCAGGTCCGTGTGTGTTTGCCAAATACTTTCCTATTGTCTGATAATCATAATCTGCCAATGTAGTACCTTTTGGCATATCGTACTCACAGAATTGATAATTATTTATCTTTTCTCTTTGTCTATACTTTAGTCCAGTCTGCACAACTGTTTCACCGATCATATAGGTGTAATCAATTTTGAAGCCCTGTTCTTCATCTTCAGTAAGGGCATATTCTTGTTCTGCTGCCTTTCCTGGAAATGTAGAGGCATCATAGAATTCGGAGGGAAGTCCTAAAACCGGCTTCTGAGGATTAGCAGTATCTAGTGTAGTAACACCATCTTTTTCTTTACTTCTAAATATTAAATTATATCTATCTGTATCATCTTGTTCTGCTTCAGATCTAAATGCTTGAACTTCTAAAAAGCCTCCATTTGCAAGTTGGGTCTCATGGCCAATAGCTAAATTATCGATAGATCGAATTTCAGTTCTATTTTTCCCTTCAGTATCCATTCTAGAAGCTCCATATGTCGCTACAGTTCCAGATATTGTTGGTGTGTATTCTTCCATTACGTCTCTAACTTCCCACTTTGCCCTATATTCAACATCTTCATATTCGTTATGGAAAAGATGTAAATAAGTTTTACTTCCTGAATTTGATACATAATCTAGATTAAGAACTATTCCATCTCTTTCTCTTGTGAGATCGTAGTAACGCATTTCATAGTCATCATCTACATAAGTAGATCCCCAACCGCCAGCTTCATTATTTTCTGCCTTGATGCGTCTTTCTTGGGAGCTGATTACAAATGCTATTCCAAGATCACCATTCTCTTGTGGAATAACTGTAGTATATGTACCTGACAATTTAGGATTACTGCTATCTTTTGTAAGGTCATTTCTAGAAGTTTCAGCTTTAAATTTTACAAAATTTGATCCGTAAGAAAATGCTGAAATCGTTTCTAAATCTATAGCTCCTCCGATTGTATCTGCATCTAAGTTTGGAGTGAGTGTCTTATAAACCGTCATTGAATCTAGAAGATCTGTAGGAACACCGTCTAGTATCACACCTCTTCTATCTTCAGGAGAAGCTGTACTGACTCCATTGATAGTCATTGCGTTCAAATCAGTGTTCATACCTCTCACAGTTACGTACCTTCCTTCACCTTGATCATTTTCAACTGAAATACCTGAAATTCTCCTCAAGGATTCAGCTACGTTAATGTCGGCAAAATTTCCTAAGGCATCAGAATCAATTACACCAACATTTTTGTCAGAATCCCTTTTTTTGTTGAGGGCACTTCTTAAGCTAGCAAGAGAGCCTACAACTACAACTTCTTCATCGGCTTGCGACGAATCTTCGTCTGCAAATGCGAAATTGGGGACAAAAAGGGAAAGAGATAAAGAAAAAATCGACAAAAAACTCAGACGTAACATAAATTTCTCCAAATATAAGCAGTATATTCTCTATAATCTTGGTGACAATTATGCTGTCACTTTGTGATAATTTGGTTACGATTAGATCTGGAATAAGTATCTAAATAGTGTTAAAAAAATCATTGAGAGAATTGCTCCTGCTGGAACGGTAGTCAACCAAGAGGCTACTATCTTGCCAACTACTTTGAAATCTAGGTCTTTAACAGACATCGCTAAGCCGACACCAAACACCGCTCCGACTAAAGTATGCGTCGTTGAAATGGGCATGGCATTACCAGATGCGATAACAACCGTAGTAGCAGCTGCCAGTTCTGCAGCAAAACCACTAGTAGGGGTTAGTTTAGTAATTTCTTTTCCTATAGTTTGAATAACTCTATAACCCCACATTGCCAGACCAAGAACTATCCCTATTCCGCCTCCAAGCAGAAGCCAAACTGATACTGCCGCTTCTTTTGATACACCTTCATTCATAACAGTTGAGAATACTGCGGCTACGGGCCCAACCGCATTAGCTGTATCATTAGAACCGTGGGCGAACGCCATCACGCAAGCTGTGAATACCATTAGTATTCCGAAAATTTGATCTATAGAACTATTTCTTAGTCTTGATAAAAATACAAAACCTAAGAAAGTTATAAATAAACCAAAGATAAATGAATAGATTATGCTATCTGTGTAATCTAAACCTAGACCAATATGCTTAAGTCCTTTGGTAAAAGTCACCATACTGACAATAAAGGCAACGAAGAAAAGATATATTGGGCCATATCTTTGTGCCATTTGAATTGGGTTGTTATTTCTTAAAATTAATTTGTCTATAGATAGATATATTAAGAAAGATATAGTCCCTGATATAAGGGGAGATAGAAGCCAGCTTAAAGCTATATCTGACATCGTGCCCCAATCTATTGCTGAAAATGATAATCCCAATATTCCAAAACCAACTATACCTCCTACTATGGTGTGGGTAGTTGAAACAGGCCATCCAAAATAGGTAGCAACCACAAGCCATGTTCCGGCAGCTAGCAGTGCTGATATCATTCCAAATACAAACAGGTCAGGATTATCTTCAAATAATAAGGGATCTAGAATACCTTTTCTAACCGTAGAGGTTACTTCTCCACCAGCTAAAAAGGCTCCCGAGAATTCAAATATACAGGCTATTAAGATAGCGGTCGAAAGGGTAATAGCGCCGGATCCTACCGATGTTCCCATGGCGTTGGCAACATCATTTGCACCAATTCCCCAGGCCATTATCAAGCCGGCTAGCGCTGTAAGAATTAAAATTGGAAGAGCGAATTCAATGATCATTTTATGGCATCACACTCCAGAAATTTATTGGTGTCAATTTATATTATGTGAAATATAACTTATCACCTTTATTTATTACATACCCTACTTTAATATTCACACAATTTTATTATGATCAACTACGACGTTTCCGAATACAACAGACTCAATCCCGACCTTTATAGAAAAGAAAAAAGAAGTCTACAAATTGAGTTTCTTAAGCTTCAAAATTGGGCAATTAAAGAAGGGAAAAAAATAGCCGTTGTTTTTGAAGGAAGGGACGCAGCTGGGAAAACTGACACAATCAATCTATTAGCCAAACATCTTATTCCTGATCATTTTAGGTATGTGCATTTAGGAATACCAACTGAAAATGAATCAAAAAAATGGTTTAAACGTTATGAAAAACATATGCCTAAAAAAGGCGAAATAGTTTTTTTTGATAGATCTTGGTACACAAGAGCCACGGTCGAGATAACTATGGGTTATTGCTCTAAAAGGCAATACACTCATTTTATGAACAAAGTCATAAGATGGGAAAAATCATATATTGAAGACAACCTTATTTTGATCAAGTTCTATTTGTCCATTGAAAAAAGACAACAAAGCAAACGGTTCAACGAAAGACAAACTGACCCTTTGAAACTCTGGAAACTAAGTACTAATGATTTAAGAATGGCAGATAAATGGGAGATTTTTTCTTTTTTTAAAGAACAAATGTTCTCAAACACATCTTATGAGCAAAGTCCTTGGATAGTGATTAATGCAAATAATAAAATGGTCGCTCGCTTAACAGCCTTAAGGTATCTCTTAAATGAGATTGACTATGAAGGAAAAAAACTTAGCAAACCCAAAACATGGGATGCAGGCATAAATAACCACAAACTAGAATATAAAGGTGTTGAGTTTTCCGGGCTCACATATCAGCAGTTTAAAATGTTACAAAAACTTATACAAAATCAATCCAGTTGAAATCAAAGAAAATTTTCCAACGAATTGCTGCCGTTGATATTGGATCAAATGCAATTAAGTTCAAGCAATTTAGGATTAGGACCTCGAAGAATCTCTTCCCATTAGAGTTAGATACCTTTAAAAGAATTGATCTTAGGCTTGGACAAGATGTATTTGAAACAAATAGGATCTCAGAAGAATCAGAAAAAAGACTTATTCAAGAACTTAAAAATCTTACTAATAAAGTTCGAAAAAGGAAAATAGAGTGGGCTGGAATATGCGCAACATCGGCTACTAGGAATGCGGTAAATGGAAATGAAGTATGTAGCAAGATTGAAGAAGCCTGTCAGACACCTGTTAATATATTAAGCGGTAAACAAGAGGCCTATTACCTTAAAGGTGCCAATACAAGAAAAATTGAAAACCTGAATCACCCTATCTATGTTGATGTTGGAGGAGGCAGTACAGAAATTTATATGCGCAATAGCTCCGAAGAGTTTTATGAATCATTTGATCTTGGTGCTGTGAGAATTATGAAGGGTAAAGACAGCATAAAAGAATGGGAAAAGTTAAAAGCCTTTTTGAATGTAGTTAAAGAAAATAATGCAGACGCTTTAGTGGGTATCGGTGGCAATATAAGGAGAATTTTTAAGATTCTTGAAATACAAAAATATAGTCCTTTAGAACTTAAGGAATTTGAAGAAATCAGAAAAAATTTATCTAAAATGCCAATTGTTGATCGAATAAATAAATATAGTCTTGCGGAAGATAGAGCAGATGTAATTGTACCCGCTTCAGATATTTTTTCTTATATTTTAGAGCACTCAAATATAAATAAGCTTTTCGCTATAGATTGGGGAATTTGTGATGCCTTGGCCTTTGAATATCTTAACGAAAATTTAAGTTGATTTATTTAACTCTATCCAAAAACTTGCTCCTTTTGGCTCAAGATTTTCTACCCCAACTGTACAAGAAAGAGTTGAAGCTAAATTTTTGACTATGGATAACCCAAGCCCAGTACCACCCTGGTTCAGAGACCTCCCTTTATCAACTCTAAAAAATCTTTCAAAAACTCTATCTTTATAATTTTCAGGTATTCCCTCTCCCTCATCCTTAACTGATAACTTTATCTTTTTATCTACCTCTTCTGCAGTAATTATGATTTTTGAATTATTTGGAGAATAAGCAAGTGCATTATTTAAATAGTTAGAGATTATAATATCCAAGGAAATGAAGTCCGATAGTACTTCAATCCTTTTATCAACCAGAGATTCAATGTTTATACTTTTCTTTAGTGCTTCTTGTTCTAAATTTAATATAGTTGATTCAACTATGTGATCAAGATTTATCTTCTCGATAGTCATATTAAGACTGCCACCCTCTATACGCGATAAGTGCAGAAGATCATCTACTAAATTTTTAAGTCTTTCGGAATTTCGGTGTATAGCTTTAATAAACTGTTTTAGATCTTTTTCTTTTTTTATGTCGGTATTAAGAATAGTCTCTGATGAAGCTAAAAGTACCGAAATGGGTGTTCTAAGTTCATGAGAGACATTACCTATAAAGTCACTTCTGGCAGATTCAAGTTTTTTTATTCTAGTAATATCTGAAAATACGAGTAAAGACTCTTCCGTATCTGGATTGAAACTGGCACTTGCAATAAAAGCTCTATAAAAGGGATGGTGTATTTCTATCTCATCTAATCCGGGTTCTGAAGAAGTAGTTTCCTTTATTAGGTCTTGTAACCCAGATATTGAGACCTTTTCCATAAAAGAATCTCCTATAGATAGCTTATCTAGACCTAACAGTTTACTGGCAGCTGGGTTGGTTAATTCTATTATTCCATTTTTATTAATCGAAATTACACCCTGTCCCATTTCTTCAAGTGCATTTCCAAACTGATTTCTTTCATTGGCAATAGCAGTAAACTCGTTCTTAAGTGCTCCCTGGATTTCAATTAAATTAGAACTTATTTGCTCTACTGCAGCTCTTTTCGACCCCTTCATGCCACTTGTTTTTGCTAATTTTCTAGCACTTGATATCAATTCAATATACTCAAGCGTTAGAAATCTAGACAATAAATAACTTAAAAGCACAGCAATTAATAGGGATACGAGCAAAAAGCCATATACGGAATTTTCTAGAACCAGTAATGTAGCTTCTATTTCAGATAGTGGAACGGCGAATCTAACAAAGTTTATGTCTCCTGCTTTATTTGATGCTAAAGCAAGATACCTCATATCTGTTTTTAAGGTATTACTGTAACGAGTCGCTTTACCAATATTATTAATAATAGCTGCCTGAATTTCAGGTCTATTGTAATGATTGTCCAGTTTCCTAAGGTCTTCCTCTTCGACATCTGAGTCGCCTACCACTTCACCATTTGATTTGATGAGAGAAACTCTAAAACCATATGAATCTGAGAGTTGTCGTGAAAGTGTTTGGTAACTGGAAATTTTATAATCTGGATTAGAGAGTATAAAAATCGCACCTTTTGCTTCAGAAGTTAGCTCCGAGTCTAATTGTTCTAATAAATAATCACCTGTTCTTTCTAAGAGTAAATATCCTAGACTGAGAACAGTCATCGATGTAAGCAAAAAAGTAGACCAGAAGATCCTCCATCTAATATCCATTCATAGATTATACGACGTAATTAAAGCGGTAACCTACACCTCTGACGGTTTCTATTTTTGATCCCACATCACCGATTTTAGATCTAAGTCTTTTGATATGAGTATCCACAGTTCTGGTTGTGACTGAATTGTTATAATCCCACACTTGTTCCAATAATACTTCTCTGGTTTGAATTCTTCCATTGCGTTCCGCCAGGTATTTAAGTAATTCAAACTCTTTTGCAGTAAGTTCAATTTCGAGACCACTTATAAAAACCCTATGTGAAGCTAAATTAATTTCAACATCACCTATTGAAATTTGTTCTTTATTAGTTTTTGTTTCTGATCCTCTTTTTAAGATTGATGAAATTCGCAACATAAGCTCTCTAACACTGAAAGGTTTAACTACGTAGTCATCAGCACCTAGTTCAAATCCCACAACCCTATCTACTTCTTCTCCCTTTGCAGTTAACATGATGATAGACACTTGATCACTAAAGGATTCATTTCTTATTTTTTTGCAAATTTCAAGTCCCGACATGTCAGGTAGCATTAAATCAAGAAGCACAAGATCAGGTACTTTTTTTACAATTTCTTTGATTGCGGCTTCACCATCCGCAGCAGACTTAACTTTATATCCTTCTGACCTTAAATTAAATTCAAGAGTTGTTCTTAAATCAGGTTCGTCTTCTACAACTAAAATATTTTTTGACATTTATAAATTATAGTGTCACAAAGTGACAAATACGAAAATTATTTATTAATTTTCTGTGACTTAATTTGGTCTAAAATGTTTATCAGCTACTCTTTTTCTTAATTCAGAACTTGAGAAGGAATGGGTTCTCTGATTAAAGTAGCATTGATCTAAGTATTTATCTCTACCAGTGAATTCTTTGTCCTTATACTCATCTCCTATAATTCTTATATCCCAATCCATAGTCTCTAATATTTCAAGTACATCTGCTTCAGTATCATAAATTATGACTTCATCAACATATTTACAGGCAGAAACTTGTATTTGCCTTTCAACAATTGACTGAACAGGTGTATTTTTTGTTGTCCTATCTAGACTAGGGTCAGTTTGTACACAGACAATTAAATGTTCACAAACAGATTTGGCTTCTTTCAGCATAAGGACATGTCCGGCATGGAATAAATCAAAAGCTCCAAAAGTAATTCCTCTTTTCATATTAACTAGCTTTTAATTCAATGTTCCCTTGCTTAATATTTGTAAACGGTCTGCCGATAGAATAGTAGATTATGTCATTTTCTTTCATTGTTTCAAGAGGATAGATATTTCTGCCATCAATGACTACTTTTGATTTCATTCTTTGAAAGACATTTAAATCAATTTGAAAGAACTCTCTCCATTCTGTACATATTACAAGTCCATCTGATCCTTCAAGAGTTTCTGATGCAGAATTACATAACAATGTATTAGGGGTATGAAGTGGAGAATTCTTAAAGTTTTCCATCGCTTTGGGATCATATATCTGCAAGAAGCAACCTAAATCTAATAGTTTGGAAATAACCTTTAGTGCGGGTGCACTTCTCATATCATCTGTGTTTGGCTTGAAAGAAAGCCCCCATAGAGAAATTGTCTTACCATTTAATTGATTGTCATAATGGTCTGAAAGTTTATCAATAAGATAGTCTGGCTGAGATTGATTTATTTTCTTTACTGCCTTAATAAGGTCAAGATTAAGGTTAGCTTCTTTTGCGGAAGATATCAGAGCATCAATATCTTTAGGAAAACAAGAACCTCCAAATCCACAACCAGGATATAAATATTCTAATCCTATTCTGCTGTCTAAACCCATTCCCATTCTGACCTTTTCAATATTAGCTCCCTTAAGGTCTGAATATCTAGACAGTTCGTTAATAAAACTGATTTTGGTTGCTAGCATAGCATTTGATGCATACTTGGTTAGTTCAGCAGATACAGGATCCATAAAAAGTATTCTGTCCTGTTTCCTATTAAATGGGGAAAAAATACTGCGGAATTTATCCCTTTTACGTTGATTATGTAGTCCTAGTATAATTCGTTGAGGCTTCAAAAAATCCTGAACAGCGGACCCTTCCCGTAAAAACTCAGGACAACTGACCAAGTCTATATTTCTTTTTTCACATATTTCACTAGAAAGTCTATCTGCAGTGCCGGGAGGTACTGTGCTCTTTATAACTATATCTTCTAATTTTGAATTATCTATTAGTAATATTTGCTTCAAAGATTTCTTAACATAGTTGATATTTGCTGATCCATCAGGATTACTGGGAGTACCCACACAAATAAAAACACTTTCAGAAAATTCATTGATAAGGGAGAGATCAGTAGAAAAAATTAATCTGCCATTTTTTATCCCTTCTTTAACTAGGTTTTCAAGATTTGGTTCATAAAAGGGTAGATTGCCTTTTTTGATGGAACTAATTTTCTTTTTATCTTTTTCTACACAAAGAACGTCATGACCAGCAAAACTAAAACATGCAGCAGTAACTAACCCAACATAACCTGATCCAACTACAGTTAATTTCATGCTTGAACTATTTTTTCTTGATTAGATTTGCAGTGAACAAGAGTATCCAAGAAAGTTTGCGTAACACTGTCCCAAGATAGATTTTTAACTGAATCTATACATGATTGAGAAGAAATTACTTTTGCTTGAGAAACTGCTCTTTCCAGGTCTTCATTGACAGAACCATTAAGGTTGGGCTCTATAACATCGATAGGACCAGTCACGGGAAAGGCTGCCACAGGTGTGCCACAAGCCATAGCCTCTATCATAACTATTCCATAGGTGTCTGTCATTGAAGGAAAGACAAATACAGAAGCATCTGAATAAAATTGAGCCAAGTCGTTACCAAATTTAGGACCTACAAATTTTATGTCCTTATATTTTGTTTTATATTCATCAAGCATAGGACCCGAGCCAACAACAACTTTGATTTCGTGAGTTGGAAGATTGAGAAATGCTTCTAAATTCTTTTCTCTAGATACTCTTCCAACATAAAGCAAATAGTTATCTGCGCATTTTTTTTCTCTTGGGTAAAAAATCAATTTGTCAATTGCCCTACTCCATAGTTTGAGATTTTTAAATTTCTTGCTTTTAAGTTCTTTAATCTGAGAATTAGTATTAACCAATACTGCGGTGGAGTTCTTATGAAACCATCTGAGATATTTGTAAGTAAGAGCAGCCGGCAAGAAAATCATTTTATTTAAATATTCTGGAAATTTAGTATGAATAGCTGTTGTGTAATTTAAGTCATGTTTGTTGGCAAATCTTCGAGCAAAGAAACCCAAAGGTCCTTCTGTTGCTATGTGTAAATAATCAAATTCTGTATCTAGATATTCTTTTATTTTCCAAGGGTTCATTGAAAGAGAAATTTCGGGATAAATAGTTGTTGATGTTGTCTTAAATAAAGAAGGCTCTATAAGATCAACAATGTATCCTTTTTTTTCTAAATTCTGTTTAAGCTGAGAAAGAGTAGTAACGACGCCATTGACTTGTGGATACCATGCGTCTGACACGATAACTACTCTCATGCTACTTCGATTTGATTTTCTTTATCATTTTCATTTACTTTATTGCCGTAATCAATAATGCAAATTTCACCATCTTCCTTCTCTACAAGAGCAGTGCATGATTCTACCCAATCTCCACAATTCATATATTGGATACCATCAATTTCTCTAATTTCTGCATGGTGTATATGACCGGCAATCACTCCATCATAACCTTGTTTTTTGCATGCACTGGCTAATGTTTCTTCAAAGTCGCTAATAAAATTAACAGCTGACTTTACCTTGTGCTTGACATAAGCTGAAAGTGACCAATAATTTTTATAACCAAAAAATCTGCGTAAAATATTCCATCCTCTGTTAAAGGCCATTAAAAATTCATATCCCACTGATCCCAATACTGCCATCCATCTACTATATTTAGTGACTACATCGTATTCATCGCCGTGTATAACTAACAATTCTCTATCATCACAAGTGGTGTGAATTGCCTCGTCAATGATTTTGATATTTCCTAGATTAATTGGTGAAAATGATCTTAAGAATTCATCATGATTACCAGTTATGAAGATAATCTCGGTTCCTTGTTTAGAGAAAGAAAGAAATCTTCTAATTACGTTTGAGTGGGTCTGAGGCCAATAAAGACTCTGGCTTAATCTCCAACCATCTATAATATCTCCAACTAAGTATAATGTGTCACAACTATTCTCGTATAAAAAGTCTAGCAACTTCTCTGCCTGACATCCTTTGGTGCCTAGGTGTATGTCGCTAAGCCAAATAGTCTTATAATGTTTAGGTTGAATTAGTTTTATTACTTCATTCATTTATACAACATATAGTGATGTATTCAAGATTTAGCACTATATCTTGTGTATTATCAGGATAAAATATTACATTTTAGTGTAACTTTAGTTTCAACTAAGCAAAAAAAAGAGGGATCAAGTCCCTCTTTTTTCTCCCCAAGAAATTTATTTTGATGCTAAAAGATTTTCCATCTGTTTTTGTGAAATAGTTTTCCTTCCGCAAGCAGTAGCTTTATATATCTTGGCTTTATTTACCTTAAATGTGCTTAAAAGATAGTCAACTTGAGCATTGCAACTTTTTAAATTATCTATGTTTTTATTTGCATTAAATTGTAAATAATCGGACATAAGACCAACTAAAGTGGTATTAAGTAAGTCTAGTTGAAGTCCTGCTTGAATATATATGTTTGAAGGTTTATCAGACCTAAAGCAAGCAATCAATTGATCAGAGCATAAATCACCTATCTCATCATTGCTTGAAAATATTATATTAGGAGCAGTTCCTTCGATTTCTAGCATATTTTCTGCAAATGAGAAAAGAGATCCGTGATTGGACTCCGAATATGTATAAGAAGAAATCATTATTAGACTTAAACTAATTATTTTGTTTATTAATTTCATGTTTACTCCTTGTATGTCACATAATTGTCACATATGTGTCTTTTATATGACATTTGTGTGACATTGTAAAGAGTCTTATTGTGACTTTAATTCCTTTGGAGTAATTAATTTTTTTAACCGTAGGGAATTATTTTGGTTAGACAATAAAGCTATTGAGCACGTGGGGACTTTCAAAGAATTATCTTTATGGAGATTTCTTAAGAAGTCTTCTATACCAGGGTTATGCCCTAAAAGCATATATGTTCCATCTGTGTCTAAAGCGGTAATTTCCTTTCTTATAGTCTCTGCTGAAGCATGATATAAGTTAGATAGGTAATTAATTTGATCTACTTTGTGGATATAGTTTAAGAAAATCTCTAGCGTCTCAGACGTTCTTTTTGATGTGCTACACAATATAGTTTTATAAGTATATTCATAAGTAGCTAGATATTTAGCTATAAGTTTTGCATCTTCCCTTCCTCTTCTATTCAAAGGGCGGTCATGATCAGTAAGATGCAAATTATCCCAGCTAGATTTAGCGTGTCTTGTTAAAACAATGTTCATATTTATAAATTATTTTCTGTTTCTGATAACCTAACCTAAATTATGTTTAAAGTAATTAAAAAAGACGATGAACTGGGTGCTTACATAGAAGATATTAATCTATCTAATATTTCTGAAAAAACATCAATTGGATTACTTTCTTGTTTAGCTGAAAATGAAGTTCTTTTCTTCAGAAATCAAAACATAAGTCCAAGAGATCATAAGAGATTTGCTTCTTTTTTTGGAAACTTACAGACGCATCCAGCATACCCAACAGTAGAAGGTTTTCCAGAAATTACCATCCTTGAAAATGATGAAGAAAATCCTTCCAAAATAGAGGAATGGCATACTGATATGACGTTTAAAAAAAATCCTCCTTTGGGAAGTATCTTGATTGGAAGAATTATTCCTGAATCTGGAGGTGATACTATGTTCTCAAGCTTATCAAAAGCCTATGATGATCTTTCGCAAGAATGGAAGGAAAGGCTTGAAGAGATGAATGCTATTCATAGCTTTGAATTTGGTTTTAAAGAAAGTCTTGAAGAAGAAGGTGGCCGTGAAAGATTAGCTGATGCACTTAAAGAAAATCCTCCCGTTTCCCATCCTGTAATCAAACAACATCCTGTTACTGGACGAAAGGTAATTTACGTTAATAGACTCTTCACTTCGCACATTGAAGGAGATGATGCTGATGGTTCAATTTTAAATTTCTTATTTGATCATATTCATCAAGAAAAATATCAATATCGGTTTTCTTGGGAAAATAACTCTATAGCTTTTTGGGACAATAGATCTGTTCTCCATAAGCCCGTTAATGATTATTGGCCTCAACTAAGAAGAATGGAGAGAATTACTATTGAGTCTTGAACTGATATCTAAAGAAATCGATCCACCAATGAGTCACTTCAAGATAATTGGATTGTTCATTCAATAAACTCTTTTCAGCAGATTGAAAACTTTCTTCTCCTAGAATATCTCTCCTCTTACAAACGACGTCATAAGCATACTCGTTTGTGAATTCAGGATGTCCTTGTATAGACATTATATGATCGCCTATAAAATACATAGCATTAGGAACAGAGTCATTAGAGGCTACCAAAGTCGTTCCCTTAGGAAGATTTATAACTTGATCTTGATGTGAATGGATAAGTTTTATATCTTTATTTGGCTTTTCAAGCCAAGGAAAATGATTATGGAATGTGTACTCTTGAAGTCCTAGTACCCACCCTACTTCAGCCTTCTTAACTTCTCCACCGAGAGCTTTTGCTATGAGTTGATGACCAAAGCAAACGCCCAGTAAAGGTTTCTTCTTATCATTAAGGAGACAAATAAAACTTTCTAGGTCTCTAATCCATTTGACATCATCATAAACGCTCAACTTAGAGCCCGTTATCAAATATCCATCGCACTCGTGCATGTCCTGAGGATATACATCTTCAGTTACGTCATAAATCTTAAGTCTTATATTAGGATCTGCTTCAGTGAAGATTTTGTTATAAAAATCATTTTGATCTCCATGTTTAACTTGAAGATCCTCTATAACATGATCTGTCAAAAGTATTCCTATTATTAATTCACTCACTACTGTGAATCTTAACTTATAAAACATGACTGATCATTCAATGCCTGATATTCTTTATTAAAAACTTAAGGGAGATATTATGAAAACTGATTACGAATTTCTTACAACGGAGGTAAACGGACATATTCTAGAAGTCACTATAAATAGACCTGATGTAATGAATTCATTACATCCTCCTTCTCATAGAGAGTTCGATGAGGTTTGGAGTGAATTTACAAACGATGAAGATCTTTGGGTGGGTATTATTACAGGTGCTGGTGATAGAGCTTTTTCAGCTGGCAATGACTTAAAATATCAGGCTTCTGGTGGAGATAGGTCTGGAATGCCTGAAACTGGTTTTGCCGGTCTAACCAGTCGTTTTAATTTGAACAAACCAATTATTGCAGCAGTAAATGGTGTTGCTATGGGAGGAGGAATGGAAATTGCTCTTGCATGTGATCTCATTATTGCTTCTTCTAATGCAAGGTTTGCTCTACCGGAACCAAAAGTTGGATTAGCTGCTCTAGCTGGTGGTATGCAAAGGTTACCCAGACAGATAGGAATGAAAAACGCTATGGGAATGATGCTTACCGGTAGACATGTAGAAGCTGCGGAAGCAAAGGAACTTGGTATCGTAAATGAAGTTGTTGAGTCTCAGGCTGATTTGATGGATAGAGCCAGAGACTGGGCAAAGCAAATAGAAGCCTGTTCACCAATGTCTATAAGAGCCACAAAACAAGTTGCTTATGAAAGCTTAAACGAAGCAAATTTGGAGAACTCGATGAAGAGACAATATACTGCTGTAGCCGATTTATTTACGAGCGAAGACTTTATCGAGGGTCCGGTTGCCTTTGCTGAAAAGCGTGCTCCTAACTGGAAAGGCAAATAAGTTTTATCCTCATCAATATTTTTTATAATCTACAAATATTGGTGAGGACCAAGCTCTCTCTTGTTCTTCGGAGAGACAATCATCTTCGTATGGCGTAAGCATTGAACTACCACTGCAAATATTCACAGATTTGCAGTTGCCAAACTCATCGTATTCGCATCTTAAATTACCTGCATTGATAATTTTAGAAGTTTCTTCAATTGCTTTTACATAATAAACAACATCTCTCTCGGACTGATCAAATTCATTATCAACAAATGTAAATTCACATGACTCACTATCATTACATTTGTGAACTTTCCATGGATCTTGGATAAGGTCTGATACCTCTTCATTTTCGTTTGATTGGGAAAGAATCCTTACAACTTCAATTCGATCTATCTTCTTTCTTTGATCTGAAGGGTTGTAGCATTCATTTCTACACAGATCAGTGATCCTTTCTTTACCAAGTGAACTAATTGCATATTCTGGACAACCTGGTTTTTGTTTAAATGATCCAGCTGCTCTAACTATAAATCTTGGATTAGTTTTCATTTTTGTTTCAGAGCCCATGGGAATAATACCCTCACTAGAATTCAATAAATCAAACCACAATAAAATTCGAGTTCCACTCGTAGCATAAACTTCTTTGGTTTTAAGAGAGTTCCATATTGATTCTCTAGATTTATCTTGTGAGTGTGTAGCAACTAAACCACCGGTATAGAAAAAAGATGAAGTTCTCTCCATCTCTATTGGTCCAGGTGGAAGAGTTTGTCTAGTCCAATTTCTTCTAACTGACTCTCCATAAGGACCATCACCTTCTCTGAAACCTAAAAGGTAACCAGTTGGATCAGCAGGACCAGCGGCTTCCGTCATTTCTCGTCGATTTATTTCTTTGTATCCAGTTCCAGGTCTAGCATTATGATTATCTCCAGAGGCAACCAAACCAAACCTAAACTTACTTACTCGGTCGTCTTTATTAAAATTTTGTAATGCCAATAAGTATTGAATTGAACCTTTAGGTTTATGACTAAAAGGTGGCAGAAAACAATCTTGGCATTGATTTGAATCCAACCATTCAGAAGGATCTTCTCCGACTATGACAGACTGACCTGCAAAGCTCTCCAGAGCATAATTTAACTTCGCTTCTTCAGAACGTTTTTTACATACTCGTGCTGATTCTCCTTCTGCCTCACATCTCTCTTTTATTATTTGTCCAGCTTGCCAGCAACCTGGAGTAAAACTCTTTGTTGGATCTGGGCAAGAAATATTTCCATCATTATCAAAAATTACGCTTCTCCATGACCTATACTCTTCTGTATTTCCATGACCAGAATAAATTTCAACAAGATTTTGTAAATTTGGGTCATGAAAGTCATCATTTAATTGATCTTTCCAATCCGATTCATCAGGTGTATACGTTCCCCAAGATGTGCCATGGGGAATGACGATGACTTCATGTCCCCAATCATTTAGCTTATCAAATAGGATACCCGGATCTTCTGCATATTCCTTACAATTCAGAGGTAAGTCTCTGACTGGAACATCACTGGGACATGGTATCGTTTGACCATCTTCTATAAATCTCATTAGGTCATGTATTCTGGTATCTAAGGACCGCATGCCTGATAGTCCCAATCTTACCGACTGGGGCATATCCATAAAACCACCAGAGGTTGATGCTATCGGTCTAGCAGGAATCTCATCATCAAAAAGACTCTTCAAAATAACATTTCGATGGCCATAATGCGGTATGCCAAAGCCTTCATTTTGTGACCATTCCCATCCTAAAAAAGCTATGGTGTCTGGGGATTCATTGTCGCCAGAAATTGAATTACATTGCCGAACTGCATCTTTAGTTTCCTGCCAGTCTATATGAGTTAAATCTTCAGCATGATCTGTATTCGCATAGAAATCTAAGCTAGAGCAAAACCTTGCAAAATCGCATGCGTCAGATGGAGGCATAGAGCCTTCACCCGACAGCATGGGAAGACTTAAAAGAAAAGCATCAGACGAATAGGTTGTATGAACATGTAAATCACCAAACAAGATAACCTTTCCATTACTAATATTTAGATCACCTTTGGCTTCCAATTGATTTTGAGACTTTTCAATTAGGAATTCTGGAGATTGAGGAGTAGTGTTAATTGGTCTATTCGTTTCATAGGTTCCAAGAAGACCTTCTGAAATTAGGTATACAAAAAATGCAAATATAAGAAAAAGAAATAAAACGAAGTAAATAGCTTTTCTTATCATTGAAGTATTCTATCAAACGAAATGATTAATTTATCTATAGTAATTTTTATCAATTAATTCTAAAGTATTCCCTTCTTAAATAGGGAGAGTTATGTTTGATTTAACAGGAAAAACAGCAATTATTACTGGTTCATCTAAAGGAATAGGTAAATCGATTGCTATGCAGATGGCACTGCATGGTGCCAAAGTTGTCGTATCAAGTAGAAAAGCAGATGCTTGTCAGGCTGTTGCTGACGAAATTAATGAAGCTTGTTCAGATTCTGAAGGTGGAGCAATAGTTATACCTTGTAACATATCAGACAAAGCCGCATTACAGATGCTTGTTGACGAAACGAGACTGCAACTTGGGAAGATTGATATCTTAGTTTGTAACGCAGCCTCTAATCCTTTTTTTGGTTCGATGATGGATATTCCAGAAGATGCTTTTGATAAAGTAATGAACAATAATATTAAAAGTAATCATTTGCTATGTCAGATGGTCATACCCGAGATGACCGAGAGAAAGGATGGAAGCATAATAATTGTATCTTCTATCGGCGGACTAAAATCTAGTACAGTCATAGGAACTTACAATATTTCAAAAGCAGCAGACATCATGTTAGTCAAAAATCTTGCTGCTGAATTTGGTCCACAAAATGTCAGAACTAATGCCATAGCTCCAGGATTATTTAAAACAGACTTTGCTAGAGCACTCTGGGAAAATCCAGAAATTCTCAAGCAATCAACTGCAACTTGCCCTCTTAGAAGGATTGGTGAACCAGATGAAATAGGAGGAGCAGCTGTTTTTCTAGCATCAGATGCTGGAACATTTGTTAATGGTCACACCCTTGTTATAGATGGCGGATCGACAGCCTAAAAGGAGAATAATATGAATAATGCAGTTCTTTATGAAGTTAACGATGGTGTAGCGACAGTTACCTTAAACAGACCTGAAAGACTTAACGCTGTGAATGATGAGATTAGAGCAGGATTAAGAGAGAAATTAGATGATGCTGCAAAAGATTCTGATGTAAAAGTCATTATTATCACTGGTGCAGGAAGAGGTTTTTGTGCAGGAGCAGATATGGATGGACTTGCAGCAACAAGTCAAGGTGAGACACAAGCCTCCCAGGTCGAAGCTGAAGAAAGAGAATATGCTACCAATGAAGTAAAGGGTTTTGATGGAGGTTTTAGTTATTTTCCAACAGTTCCAAAGCCAATTATCGCAGCCATTAATGGACCTGCTGCGGGAGTAGGTTTCATTATGGCTCTATATGCAGACATTAGATTTGCTAAAGAAGGTGCCGTTTTTTCCAGTGCCTTCTCTAAGAGAGGACTCATAGCCGAATGGGGTGTTGGATGGATTCTTCCTAGATTAGTGGGTATTGCTAGAGCAAATGATATTTTGTTTTCATCAAGAAAGTTTACTGCTGAAGAGGCTGAACAAATGGGCATAGTGAATAAAACCTTTTCTGAGGACCAATTCGATCGCGAAGTTTTTAATTATGCAGCTGATCTAGCCAAAAATGTTTCACCTCGATCCCTTCGAATTATGAAGCAACAAATTTATAACGCTCAAGGAGAAACAATTAAAGAGAATCTAGACAGTTCAATGCAAGCAATGCTTGATAGTTTTAAATCTGAAGATTTCAAAGAAGGCGTTTCACATTTTGTAGAAAAAAGAGAGGCAAAATTTACGGGGAAATAAAATTATGGATATTAAGGAATTTTTAAAAAAAGAAGGTCGAGAAAGTTTAACTAAAGAATTTACAAAGGAAGGATTGTTCGAACTTAAAGAAGAGACCATAAGAGGTAATAAATACCATGTTTTTGCCAATTTACCTCAAACATTAAGAGACTATTTTCAATTTCCTCTTATACACGGGGAGTGGGATTTTTTGGCATATGAAGATGAAACATATGGTTATCAAGAGGTTCTTAATACTTCTGCCGGACTCGCTCACACCCTTATGGACAAGTACGGTATACAAAAAGGAGATAAGGTTGCTTTTTCAATGAGAAATTATCCGGAATGGATATACAGCTATATCGCTGTTACTTCAATCGGAGCTATAGCAGTTCCCTTAAACTCATGGTGGCAAGGTGAGGAACTTGATTATGGTTTAACTCATAGTGAATCATCAATATTTATAGCTGATGAAGAAAGACTTCAGAGATTAGAAGGTTATGTAGAAGAAATGCCCCGTATAGCCGTGCGATGTGATGCGAGTAAATTTACCAATACAGCTGCTTTTGATGAAGTTGTAACACCAATGGAAGCTTTTCCTGAGGTTGAAATTGATCCTGAAGATGACGCGAGCATTATGTATACGTCTGGTAGTACAGGATACCCAAAAGGGGTTGTTTCTACTCATAGAGCAGTAGTCTCTGCCCCAATTACCTGGGCACTCATGGGTCAACTAGCCACGCAAATTGAAGTTGATGGAGAGCCTTTGCCTTCTCCAATTTCAGGTGAAAATCCTTGCACAATTGCTGCGGTACCCTTATTCCATGTAACAGGTTCTCACGCTGTCTTTTTATTGTCTTTAGTGACGGCAAGAAAAATTGTTTTCATGTATAAATGGGATGCCGTAGAAGCTTTACGTCTTATTGAAAAACATAAAGTAACTGATATGACTGGCGTACCTACGATGTCCGCTGAGGTTCTACAAGCACATAAAGACAATCCAGAGATAGATATTTCTAGTCTAAAAGGATTAGGTTCAGGCGGTGCAGCAAGACCTCCTGAGCAAATTAAGGCTCAAGAGAAAGAACACCCTGATAAAATTGCTACCGTTGGCTATGGCCTTACAGAGACTAATGCACATGCGACAAATGCAAGCGGAACAACCTTGTATGAACGACCCAGTACTGCTGGTTACCCTACTCCTTTCTTAAATCTCATAAAAATTATGGATGAAGAAGGAAATGAGTTGGGACCCAATGAGCTTGGAGAAGTTGCAATTAAATCGACATGTAATTTCAGATGTTATCTTAAGAACGAAGAAGCGACTAATGAAGTGTTAGATAGTGAAGGTTGGTTCAGAAGTGGTGATGTAGGTATTATTGATGAAGATGGATTCCTATACATCAAAGACAGAATCAAAGACATCGTCATCAGAGGTGGAGAAAACATAGCTTGTTTAGAGATAGAAGCAGCAATTTATGAACATCCCTCTGTTAGAGAAGCATCAGTCTTTGGTGTTCCAGATGAAAGATTAGGTGAAAAACTTGCCACAAGAATATCTTTAAATCCTGGAGCTGAACTTTCAGAAGAAGATCTTTCTTCGTTTTTAGCAGCAAAAATAGCTAAATTTAAAATTCCTGAATACACTTGGTTTCAAGCTGAAGAATTACCAAAAGTAGCAGCTGGGAAAATTGCAAAAAAACAAATGCGAGAAGATGCTATTAAAGAATTGGGGCTAGATTAATGCAAATTCAAGATAAAAGAGTTGTAGTCACAGGGGCTGCTAGTGGAATAGGTAAAGCCTTATGTGAAGCATTTAATAAAGCTGGAGCAAAATCAATTGTTTGCGTTGATATGAACATGGAAGGTGCAACTGAAACTGCTAATGATATCAATAGCTTAGCAGTACAAGCTAATGTTGGAAAGGAAGAAGATATAATCAATGTAATAGAAAAGGCAAATGAATATTCAGGGGGAATCGATATTTTTTGTTCTAATGCTGGTATTGGAGGAGTACATGGTTTCTTTGAAGTTGAAACTAGCGATTGGCAAAATATCTGGGAAGTAAATGTACAATCTCATATCTTCGCAGCCAAGCATGTTCTGCCTCAGATGTTAGAAAGAGGCGAAGGTTATTTAATGAATACTTCATCGGCTGCAGGTTTACTCACTCAGATAGGTTCTGCGGGATATTCAGTAACCAAAGCAGCAGCTGTGAGTTTTGCTGAGTGGATAAAAATTACTTATGGAAGTAAAGGAATTGGTGTCTCATGTCTTTGTCCTCAAGCTGTAAGAACAGCTATGACAGCTCAAGGTGCTGGCGTAGCAGGAGTTGATGGGATGATTGAAGCAGATGAGGCAGCTGCCGATGTACTTGATGCTATTGAAAATGAAAGATTTCTTGTGACTCCTCATGCAGAGGTTTTGGAATATGTATCTAGAAAGGGAAATGATAGAGATCGCTGGATAACTGGCATGCAAAGACTTCAAGAAAGATTTGAAGACTGGAAACCAGGAGACAGTTAGTTTTGGATATTCATCACTTACCTGCCTATGAATTGGCTGACAAAATAAAAAATAAAGAGATAAGTTCACTGGAGCTCACCCATCATTTCATAGACAGAATAGAGAAATACGATGGTAAGATAAACGCCGTTGTAGTAAGAACTTTTGAAGATGCTCTAGAAGCTGCTAAAAAAGCAGATGATGCAATTTCGAAGAAAGATTCTTTGGGTCCACTACATGGCATACCGATGACCATAAAAGAGTCTTACAATATACAAGGTCAATGCACTACCTGGGGAATACCAGACTACAAAGGAAATATAGCCAAAGAAGATGGATTGGCCGTTAAAAGATTAAAAAAAGCTGGAGCTCATTTCTTAGGAAAAACAAATGTTCCTATGAATTTGGCTGACTTTCAAAGCTATAACGATATTTATGGAATTACAGGGAATCCTTGGGATCTGAAAAGGACTCCAGGAGGTTCATCAGGAGGAAGTGCTGCAGCACTTGCAGCTGGGTTTTGTTCTTTAGAGGCTGGATCCGATATCGGTGGTTCTATAAGAAATCCTGCGCACTATTGCGGAGTTTTTGGACATAAGCCAAGTCACGGTATCATACCTTCATCAGGTCATGAATTAATTCCTAATGTTCCTGAACCTGATCTATCAGTCTGTGGTCCTTTAGCTAGAAGTGCAAAAGACTTAGAAATAGCTTTAGATGTAATGGCAGGTCCTATGGAAAGAAGATCTAAAGGATGGCAGCTCAATCTAGCAGAATGTAACAAAACTTCTCTTAAAGATTTTAAAGTGGCTATTTGGAGTAATGATGAATTGGCTCCGGTTTCAAAGGAAATAGCACAAAGGTGTGAGGAAGTTGGCAATAAATTGAATTCTGTTGGAACAACAGTATCTTTTGCAGCAAAACCTGAACATGACTTCATGAAAGCAGAAATTAATTATCAATTACTTTTACAATCCGTCATGCAAAGTGGTTTACCTGAAGATGAATATCAAAAAATAGAAGAATTGGCTTCTAGTTTAGATAAAAATGATCTGTCAGTAGAAGCAATCTTAGCTAAAGGAACTGTGTTATCTCATAGAAATTGGTTAAGGCAGAACTATGCTAGAGAACAAATTAAAATATCTTGGTCAAAGTTTTTTGAAGAATGGGATGTTTTGATTTGTCCGCAGCTCGCCACAACCGCTATTAAGCATGATCACAAAAAGATTTCGGAGAGAACTGTCATGGTAGATAATCAAGAACAAAGATATTTTCAACAAATCTTCTGGCCAGGTCTTGCGGTAAATGCTCATTTACCAAGTACAGTCTTTCCAACAGGTCTATCAAGTGATGGTATGCCAATTGGACTACAGGTCATTGGTGGAGCTTATGAAGACAAGACAACAATTAAATTTGCGGAACTCTACGAAGAAGAATTCAAGACCTTTGTGGTTCCTAATTTAGATTAACAAACATGAAATATACAAAAAAATATAAAGATATAAAGAACAGTAAAATGGCTTTCATTGATGAAGGCAGTGGAGATACTTTTTTATTTCTACACGGCAATCCAACATCATCTTTTCTTTGGAGAAATATTGCACCCCATGTAGAAGACATTGGAAGAATAGTCATCCCAGATTTAATTGGTATGGGTGATTCAGATAAACTTGAAGGAGTGGATAATCCTGGCTATAAGTATCATGGTCAGTATAGTTATTTAACAGCTCTCATGGATGAGCTAGATTTAGGAAATAATATCCATCTCATTATTCATGATTGGGGTTCGGCAATGGGTTTCCAGTTTGCTAGAGAAAACAAAGATAGAATTAAGTCTATAACATATATGGAAGCTATCGTTATGCCACTAACTTGGGATCAATGGCCCGATCCTGCTACTAAAATTTTTGGATTATTTAGGTCAGAGGCTGGAGAAGAACTTGTGCTTGAAAAGAACTTTTTTGTTGAAAGAATACTACTAGCAGATTCTTCGACTGGCTACACAGAAGAAGAAAAATCTGAGTACATAAGACCTTTTATTAATCCAGGAGAAGACAGACGCCCTACTCTTACCTGGCCAAGACAGATTCCTTTGGATGGGGAACCTAGCGAGGTTGTTGAAGAAGTGAGACTTAATGCTGAATTTCATAAAGAATCGGATATCCCTAAATTGTTTATCAATGCTGATCCGGGATCAATTCTAATTGGTGATCAGAGAGAATTCGCTAGAAGTTGGAACAATCAGACAGAGATTACTGTGAAAGGAAATCACTTCATACAGGAAGATTCTTCGGAAGAAATAGGTGCTGCTTTGAGAAATTTCGTAGAGAGTCTTTAATTATTTTCCAAGTAAGATTCCAAATCTTTGATGATTGAGTCGGTATATTCCATAGGGAGAAAATGGGTAGCTTCTTTATAATAATTAGATTTCCAATTTGGACCGATTTTAAATAATGCGCTTCTTGCTTGAGATGAAAAAGTCGATCCAATGTTTCCATAGACTACCTTAACATTCATTTTTATTTTTTTGAGGTATCTCCAACTATCCATAGAGGATGATCTAAAAGTTGCTGCTTCCCAACTAGGAGAGCATGATAATTGAATACCTGAATCAGTTTTTTGAGTTCCGCCCTTTAAATAATTTTCTATCCATTCTTGTGACCAAGTGGTAAAAGCGCCTCTTCCAGTATAAGAAGTGACTGCCTCATCAATCGAAGAAAAGTTTCTTCTTCTTTTTGCAGCACCACCAGCTACAGCCAACTCTCGATTGATACGAAGCAGTGTCTTTAATCTAAATTTTAAAGACTCCATTGGCCCATATAAAACTGGCTCTATCATAAATAAATGTGAGACTTTGCTTGGGTTTAAAGAAGCTATCTTTGCGGCAATGATAGATCCCATAGAATGTCCCGATAGGATCACAGATCCGCTTATATTCTCAATAAATTCCTCGCCATCACGGACAAAAACATCCCAGGTATTTAACTCAATAGGATTCGATTTTGCAGCAGATAATCCATGCCCTCTCTGGTCTAAAGCATAAATATTTATTTCATTGTCATAATGAGATAACAGTTTGTCGAAAAGAATCTTATAAGTTTCCGAGTTAAAACCTGTTGCGTGAAAGAAAACAAAATTCTTACTATTGCTCTCAGATTGATGAACCAAGTAAGAGAAGTTTTCACCTTCTTTATTTGTAAAAGTTTTCCTTTCCATAAATTTTTATCGGTATATAAAGCTTATAAAATATTAAGAAATGCCTATAATCAATTTATTAAAAGATAGGAGATCTCATGGCATTTAAATTAGCCAACATATCTGGCAAAGCAGCTCTTGTAAAAGGTGAACATTATTATGATCTGAAAGTAATATCAAATAATACTTTCGATGAAGATACACTCAATGCCTTGAATCGTTTGGACGAACTGCATGAATTGAATGGTACTTTAGATGAAAAAACTCCTACTGGTTTATTAAAAGAAGCTAAGATAGATGCTCCTATTTCTTCACCAAAAAATTGTTATGCAGTAGGTTTAAATTATAGAAATCATGCCGAAGAGGCTGGTATGGAAATACCTAGTGTGCCCATGATATTTACTAAGCATACCAGTTGCCTAGTCGGGCCACATGCAGAGATTGAAATGAGAAGTGATCATGTTGATTATGAAGCTGAATTAGTAGCTGTCATTGGTAAATCTGGAAAGGATATAAGTGTAGATGATGCCTGGGATCATGTTGCTGGATTATGTATAGGTCAAGATATCTCAGATCGAGTTGTGCAATTTGCTGCCAAACCACCTCAATTTAATCTAGGTAAATCGTTTGATACTTTCGGACCCATGGGTCCTTACCTTGTCTCGTTAGATGCTTTGGAAAATAAGGAAAAACTCAATATAAAATGTAAGGTCAATGATGAAATAAGGCAAAATGACAACACAAATGATCTTATATTCGATATTCCTTCCATTATTAAATATCTATCTGAGATAGTTACTCTTAATGTTGGCGATGTAATTTTTACAGGAACACCTGGGGGTGTTGGTGTAATGGAAGGTAAATTCCTAAAAGAAGGCGATGTTCTCACGACAAGTATTGAAGGTCTTGGTTCATTAGAAAATGTATGCAAAAGAATTACAAATCATTCGGGGGTTGAGTAAGACAAGCTTGCTTAGATAGAATAAATAGATAATAAAATTGGTGAAGAGATGAAACTAGGATGGTCACACACAGTACTTAATATTAAAGATAAAGAAAAAATATTAGATTTTTATATAAATACTTTGGGCTTTAAAGTTAGTGACAGTGGCCCAATCTTTGAAAATGGTCCTGAAATAATCTTTATTAGTTATGATCCAGATGAACATCATCAATTAGCATTTGTACTAGGTAGAGAAGATTTAGGAACTCCAACTGCTTTGAACCACATTTCATTTAGAGTTGAAACATATTCAGAATTGAAAGAATTCAAAAAGAAATTTGATGCTATCAATCATGAATACATGCCTTTATGTCATGGAAATGCGCTATCCTTTTATTTCAATGATCCTGAAAATAATGGGATGGAGATATTTTTAGATACTCCCTGGGATGTAGAACAACCCCAAGGTGAGCCATGGAATCCAGAGTTAGACGAAAAAGATGCCTTAAAATGGGTAGAAAATACATTCAAAGATAAACCAGGTTTTGTACTTAAAGAACAAAGTACAAAAGAGTTTGTGAATAGATAATTGATGGGATTTAAATATGGCTAATGCAACATCCAATAAAGTAGCAATAATAACTGGTGGAAGTAGAGGCGTTGGAGCAGCTACAGCAAAATTGCTCGCCTCAAAGGGGTGGAATGTGACAATAACATGTACAAGCACGATTCAAGATGCAAATGATATAGTCCAAGAATGTGAGGGATTGGGAGTCGAAGCTCTAGCCATAACGGCAGATGTTTCTGAGAATGATGATTGCGTAGAAACAGTCCATCAAACGATCGAAAAATGGGGAAGAATCGACTCTCTTGTAAATAATGCTGGAACAACAAAATTTGTATTTAATCATGCCGATCTTGATGGTTTAGATGCTGATGATTTTTTACATATTTACAAAGTTAATGTTGTGGGGCCCTTCCAGATGGTAAAGGCTTGTAAAGAAATGTTAATGAAAAGTGATAATCCAAGTGTTGTGAATATCTCTTCAATTGCAGGGATAAAAGGCATTGGTAGCTCTCTTGCCTATGCATCATCAAAAGGTGCGCTAAATACAATGACGAAATCTATGGCCAGAAATCTTGGTCCTATAAGAGTCAATGCAATTTGCCCTGGTTTTATTCAAGGAGATTGGCTAAGAAAAGGCATGGGTGATGATCTTTATAATGCAGCTAAGGAGAATTTAACTTCTACTACTCCACTAAAACTTACCGTTACTCCAGAACAAGTTGCTGAAGGTATTTATAACTTTATTGAAATATCAAAAGTAGTAACGGGTGAGACAATGCTCATGGATGGTGGACATCACCTTATTGTCTAATAGTTAGCTCTAAAACAAATGCATAGGATGCAAGTAGGCCTTCAAGATTTCCTAGTCGAGCAAACCTCAGCAGAATGGACCCTTTATCATAATGATTTTTCACTGTGTTCCAGGAAAGTTAGAATTTGTCTTCATGAAGTAGGTTTCAAATATGATTCAAAACATATAGATCTGATTGAAACAGGAAAATATGAAGTGGCCTCAAAATCATTTTTAAAAATAAATCCAGGAGCAACCGTTCCTGTCTTGCTCAATAAAGGCAGGCCTATATACGAATCACATGAACAAATTAAATTCATATTCAATAGTAAGGAAAACTTAAATACGCTTGAAGATCGTGATGTTGAATCAATAAATTATTGGACAGATAAAGCGTCGATGGTCGGAAATCCAATAAAAGGTCATGAGAAATATGCCGGTAATACGATTGGACCCCTTACCTTTCCACTTTTTACCACTATGCTAAAAAACGTCTCTATCCTAGAAGTTATGAAAGGATTAATTTCTCATCCAATGAAACAGAGAGTATTTATTTTTTTGCTGCTAAAAATATTTGGGTTTAATTTCATAAAATTACCACCGATTCAAAATCTCATTAAATCTGCTTTTAAAGAACTGAATAACCATTTATGCGAGTTAGAAACTGAACTGTCATCAAGTAAAAAAGATTGGCTTGCATCTAACAATTTCTCTCTTGCAGATATAAGTTGGTCCGTTATCCTTCATCGCCTTGATGAGTGCGGTTGGAACGGTCTTTTGCTTGAAAAAAAACCATTCATCAATGCTTACTATGAAAAAATCAAACAAAGAGATAGTTTCATAAAAGGAATAGTAGATCAAAACAATCCTAACCTTCAAAAAGGTATAAAAGAGCTAAACTATGCCATTCAAAATAATCCATTTCTTAAATCCTTTCATAAGGAACTAAGTGCATTAAATTAGTGAATCATTTTGATGTAGCCATCATAGGTATAGGACCTGCCGGAAGTATGGCCGCACTTCTCTTAGAATCATACGGTTTGAGAGTCCTGTGCATCGATAAAGAAAAAGATATTTACAATCTTCCTAGAGCAGTAACTGTTAGCGATCAAGGTTTTAGAATGTCGCAATTAGCTGGAATTGAAGACATTTACCTTAAAAATAGCACTATTCTTGGGGGTGCTTACTTTTCTGACAAGAATTTGGAAATTATTGGTGGTTCTATTGATTTAAAAGGTTTTGTATCAGCAAATGGTTGGCCGGCATCAAGCCTATTTCATCAGCCCTACACAGATCGTGATATAAGAAAAAAATTAGAAAATTCTAATGTTGAAATTATGTTAGAACATGAATTCATAAGTCTTGATCAAAATCAAGAATCTGTAAGTTTTAAAACTATCAATTTAAATAATCAAGAAGAGAAAGATTTTACTTCTAGATATTTAATAGGCTCTGATGGAGGATCAAGTCTTGTAAGAAAACAGCTAGGCATCTCTCAAGAGGACTTAAATTATAATCGTGATTGGATTGTTATTGATGTTGAACTAAATGAGCCTGATAAACTTGGTGATAAGTTAATACAAGTTTGTGATAAAGAAAGGCTTGCAACTTTTGTTCCTTCTCACTTACCTTTTCGAAGATGGGAATTCATTATTCATGAGCATGAAGATAAGGAAAGCTTCTTAGATGACAAAACCATTCACGAGCTAATAGCTAAATGGTTGCAGCCAGAAGAATATAAAATCATAAGAAAGGCTGTTTATCAGTTCCATTCGGTAATTGCTAAAAATTTTCAGAAAGGTAAATGCTTTTTAATAGGCGATGCCGCCCATCAAGCTCCTCCATTTATGGGAGAAGGTATGATGTCTGGTTATAGAGATGCAGTTAACTTATCCTGGAAAATCGCGGCATCAATTAAAAATAAGTTAAATACAAATTTAGTTGATAGCTTCGAAATAGAGAGAATTCCGCATTCTAGATTTGTTGTGAAAAATTCTGCGGGTATTGGAGAATTAATGGAAGCTTATGCTGAGGCAGAAACTCCAGAGGAGGTATCACAGGATTTAGTTCAGAAGGGTTATGGATCTTTTATATTACCTAATCTTACGAAAGGTCTTTTTTTTGGTGGAAAGGCTGATCAGTCAATGAATGCTGGAGAGATTTTTCCCCAACCCGTAGAGTATTACAATAAAGAAGTTGTAAAGAGAATGGATCATATTCTAGGGAAAAACTTTTCTTTGATATCAAAATCTCCTTTGGAAATTTCTGAAGATCATTATGAATTTCTTGATTTAATAGAATGTAAGTTAGTCATTCTTGAAAAGAAATATATTGAGAAAAATCCTTGGATGAAATCTTTTATGGAAAAGGATAGAGCCTTCCTAGTTAGACCTGATAGATATATTTTTGGATCTACAAATTCAAATATTTCTATTGATATGCTTATCAACGACTTAAAAATGAGAATAATGAATTAATAGGCTAAATTTAGTTGGACTTTAATCAATTCTTCCAAAATTTAATCATATTCAAAGTTATTGAATCTTTAGCAATGAAATGATGATACATTGAGGCGAAAATATGAATAGCGATAAAGGCTATTATTAAATTTGTAAAAACCTCATGAAAAAATCTAATTACGTTATAAATTTGTAGATCTCCATTGCCCATCGTTAGATTTAACGTATTAAAAGCAAGAATCGGGTCAGTTGCATATCTTGCTGTCAACAAACCAGTAACAATTAATCCACCCATCAAGAAGTAAAGTCCGTAATGACCAACTTTAGCTGAGATTACTTGCCATCTAGACATAGAGTAGGGAAAACCTGGAGATCCATATTTATATCTCAAAAAGACTCTCAATAAAAAAAGAAATGTTATGAATAGTCCGACACTAGTGTGATCAATCCTTGACTCCAGCCTATCCAAAATATCCATCTCTCCTCCAAATTTTTGTGCGATATTGAGATCCAGCATGATAATGATAGCCATTATCCAATGAATTATTTTTTGGGACTTTAAAAAATCAGCTTTCATCTATTAGATTGGCTTACAATCAAGAGCGAACAAGTAACTTTGGATATTGCTTTCATCAATCTCACCCCATACTCTACAAAAGCTTCTTCCATCCTCTCTATTTCCAAGCTCTAATTCTTCAACTTTTAAACGGAACAGGACTTCATCAGTATTTTTTTTAGTGACTTCGTAGAAACCATCAAGAAAAACTTTTTGTCCTGTGACATTAACCGAATAAATCATTTCCATTTTTTCTTTTGTAACATGCATGAAATTAAGTGGGCCACTCCATTCAACACCATTTGGTTGAGTTGAATTTGAGCAGGAGCTTAAAATGAAACTGACAAAAATAATCAGTATTTTATGTTTTGTTTTTTGTCCTATAGTCACCAAAGTCTTTGTCTCTATTATCCAATGCTTCTTTTAATCCTGATGAAAGCTCTTTGAGATGTTCTTTAGTGGAATTACTGTGCATGGCAAGAGCTTGTAATTCTGTACCGGCCCTTATGCCATCTCTCATACCCATAATCTCCATCTGTCTATGTATTGATCTTTTATTGATCGCCTGTATGTCCGAAGGCACTTTTGCTACTTTACTTGCAATTTTCTCGACCTCTTTTGACAAAATGTCAGCAGAGAAAGACTTATTTGCAAACCCATTTTCTGCTGCTTGTTTTCCTGTTATTGTTTCTCCAGTAAGCATCATCTCCATTGCGTTTCTCATTCCCAACAACCAAGGAAAGAATTGATTATCTGGAGGGCTCATTGATCGAACTACTGGATACCCTATTTCAGCATCATCTGAACAATAAACAAGATCACATGAAGCTGCGAGTTCTGTTCCTCCTGCCAAACAATAGCCATGCACTTCTGCAATGACGGGTGTTGAAAGATCCCATATCTTAAAGGCTCCTTCAACAACATGGCGTGGCCAAAACCCATCTGTCTTACTGGCATGGTATGGTAAATCTTTGCTGTTATCATATGAAAGATCGTATCCTGCGCAGAAACATGACCCCTTACCAGATATGATGATAACTTTTACTTTAGAGTCATTATCTAAAGCCTCTAAACAATTGAAAAGTTCTTTTCTTAATGGGTTGCAAAGAGCATTTCTTTTATTAGGCCTATTTAAGAAAATACGCCACATTGAAGGCTCGATTTCAATACAGTCAATAAATTCATAATCCATATAATTAATATTACTCTGAAAAACTTTTTTTAACACTAATAGAAGTACCCTCAATTTGTACTTCAAAAGTTTCTAGATCTTCGAAGGCTGGAGGTGACTGTACAGATCCATCAGTTAGATCAAATACAGCTCCATGAACAGGACAAGTTATGAAATTATCTATAATTTGTCCTCCACAAAGAGGAATATCTGCATGGCTGCATTTATCCTCTACAGCAAATATTCCCTTGGTTGTATGACAAATTAATACAGCTTTTCCTTCTAATTCTACAGATTGAGATTGATTAATTTCTATATCAGTTATGTCTGCAACGTTAATAAATTCATCACTCATCATTAACTGCCTTATTTACTTGGAAACCCATGTAAGAGATAAATAACGCAAAAGGTAATGCGGCCCATGTGACGGATAATACCGCTATTCCAGTTCCAACTAAACCTCTTACAAACCATCCTCCAATAACATCGCCAGATCTTGCAAGAAAGGTATCTATGAAAACCGTTGATTTATATCTATCTTGTTGTTTTAGCTTTGTGTAAATTGACTCTCTAGTAGGCTTATTTAGTCCATATTCAAATATTCTCAGACTTATCACAACCATCATCACAGTTGTAATGGTTGGATAAAAAGCATAAGCCATGAAAGCAATGGCAAACAAGACACCGTAAATAGATAGCACAGCTAAGGAACCTACTCTTCGTAAGATATAGGAAGCAAGGAAGAGCTGCATTAAAAGAGTTAAAGGAGTAACAATTTGCTCTATTCTTGCAAAAAAGCCAGTCCTTTCGCATGGATCTTTTGACCATTCCTCAACAATTCCTAAAGAAATCATCCAAGAGGTTGTCATTAACATAGTGAATAAGATGACATAAAGGCCTATATTCCTTATAGCGGGATCTTTGATAATATTTTGAATTGCTTCAAAGCTAGAACCACCTAACTCTTTTGGGGAATTGTTCATATCTAACGCTCTAGGCTTGAATGTCCTAGAAAAAAATATTGCGAAAAGAAGTGAAAAAATGGAAAAAACTATCAAGCTCATAGGCCCTAAATCAGAAATAGAGGTATTGCCACAAATTTCAGTTGAAAAGTATCTTGCAACAGTAGATCCAAAAAAAGCCCCTAATGAACCTCCTGCGCTGATAATACCAAAGAATTTTTTTGAATCTGTATGCGAAAAGAAATTAATCATAGTTACCCAAAAAATGGATACAACAAAAAATGAGTATACATTTGCCCAGATATAGAAAGCTCTGCCTGTCCAGATACGACCGTCTTCTCCTGTAAATGTCCACATTGTTAAAAATAGGATTAAATTCAGAATGAAGAAAGAGTAGATATAGAGAATTAAACGATTTTGATTTATACGAGAAACCAACCAGGAATAGATAGGATTGATAATGAGCATAGCCAGCATAACTCCCATCAATAACCAAGGAAGATTATAAATTCCTCCTTGAACTGCTAATTCATTTCTAACGGGTCGTAATGCATACCAAGAAGCCAAAACGAAAAAGAAAAATAAGAAAGCTCTTAACAAAATTATCTTTTCGTTTTTCTCTATTACAGGCAAAAAACTAATTAAATTTTTTTCCATATTGTCATTATATTGTTGAAATTCTTAACTACCATACAGGTAAATTTATTTTTATACTTAACTAATGGATGCGCAGCCTTTTGAGATCTTTGGGGAATCTCACTTAGTTACATTACTATTGATATTAGCTTTAGCATTCTTACTGCCTCTTTTTATAAAAAATAGCTATCTAAGTAGTAAAGCATTAATTGCTAAAGTCTTGGGATTCTCTGCTATCACTTTGGAGTTAATTAAACCTTTTATCTGGCACTATTGGATGGATTTTCCCTGGATAAAACTGATACCTATTCACATGTGCAATTTATCTACATTATTTATTGGGATATTTTTGCTTACAGAAAAAAGAATATTTTTTGAGGTATCTTTTTTCTGGGGGATCGGAGGCGGAATTAACGCATTAATCACCCCTGATATTCCTAAAACTTTTCCAGATCCACAATTTATCTTATTTTTCATAGGACATGGGCTCTTAATAATTGCAATAGCCTATGCCTGCATAGCTTTAAAAAATCGGCCCACTCTCAGTTCTGTTAAAAATGGGATTTATGTATCTTTGTCGATTCTACCGATCATATATGTTGTAAATATGCTTTTAGGACCTCCAGCAAACTATTGGTATCTTGGTACAAAACCAATTGGTGAGAGTATTCTAGACTTTTTTCCAGAACCACCTTTGCATATACCTCTTTTGATCATCATTGGAGCAGTTTTATTTTTTATAATTTATTCACCCTATTGGATATACGATAAATTTAAGAGGAAAGATGTTGGATAAGTAAAGTTGGTATGTTGTAGACATCTGATTTTACAGTTGCAACTAAAGTATTAGGCTTTCTACCTTCTTTTACTGGTGTTATTTCAAACCCTTCATTACAAAGTCTTGAGTGAGTTTTTTTGATATCTTCCACATCCCATGCAAGACCCCATAATTTGTCTTCTATTTTATTTTCATCCTTTTTTGCTATGACTTCTATGGTAGTTTTATTGAGTCTAAAAAAGAGCATTCTACCGCCCCATTTTTCCACGGTCTGATCCAATGCAAGTCTTATTCCATATATGTCTTGATAGACCTCGATAAATCCATCAGGATCATTTGTGTTGATAACAACATGATCAAGTTTATTGACGGAAGAATCAGGAAATTCATTAGGTAAGGGCAAATGTCCTTCGGTGTGTTCTATTAAAAAGGCAAACAAACCGCGTGTGAGCTCATTAGGAAGAAACAAACTTTTCCATCTTCTTATTTCACCTCTATCGGAATCCATTCCTTCTCCAATTGAGATAGGAGGAGATTTAAAATGTTTTTTTGAGATTTGATTTTCGCAATCTTTTAGATTATCGCTGCCCAGTACCAGACCAGTTAATCCTTCACCCTTTTCTTGTATGGATTGTTTTACGAGTTCTGCACCTATTCCATTTCCCTTTGCCGCTAAGATCTCGAAGTAAGTGTTACTAAAATTATAGATAGCATTTATAGTTCCTAGTTCAGAGTGTTCGCCCCTCCAAACAGGTTCTGTGCCAAAAAACTTAGTAAAATTTTCTTCAGCAGCAGAAATGTCTTTAACAGAGACAATTAAGTGGTCGAGTCTATCTATCATTTTTTTTCCTCAAGAATTTATTTTTAATGTATATGAAAAATTCTTTAATCTTCGCAACAAGTTCAGGCCCAGCCAAATAAATACCCAGAATGACAAATACCCAACTAATTAAATATACTAAAGATGGATAGATTATTCTTTCAAGAGCTGACAAGCTAGAGTCTGCTGCAAGTTTTACCATTAATCCGTAGCAAAGATAGTTTAGAACTAAAAATATTATTCCTACAAAACGTTTCAATAAAGAAAAAATAAATGCGGGATTCTTCATAATTCTTATACCCTAAAATATTTATTCACAATAAAAGATATTTAAGTAATATTACCTCATGTTAAAGAAGCACGTTCCTTTTCTTTTGCTTTTAATTTTTAGTTGTACATATAAGGATAATTCTATGAACCCCTTTCTAAACGAATACGAGACCCCTTTTCAGATTCCTCCTTTTGAGTCTATTAAATTTTCTCACTATGAACCCGCCTTTAATCAAGGGATGAAAGAGCACTTAGAAGAAATAGATGTTATCGCTAATAATACTGAGGCACCTACCTTTGAAAATACAATAGAAGCTTTAGAGCGCTCAGGTAAAACATTAGACAAAGTGAGTAGCGTCTTTTTTAATCTTCAGGGATCTAATACAGATGATGATATGGATTCTCTTCAGAGAACAGTAAGTCCAAAATTGTCTTCACATAATGATTCAATTCTTTTGAATAAAAAACTCTTCATGAGGATTAAGGAAATTTATGAAAATAGACAATCGCTTAGTCTCTCTGTAGAGCAAGCTAGATTAGTTGCAGAGACTTATAAAAGATTCATTAGATCAGGAGCAAATCTTGATCAAAATTCAATGGATAGGTTAACTGAAATTAATAGTTCTTTATCTTCTTTATCTGTTCAATTCGATCAAAATGTTCTCAAAGAAACAAATTCTTATAGCATGGTTATTGATAATGAAGACGATCTGGATGGTCTGCCTGAAGAAGAAATAAGACAGGCTGCTCTTTTAGCTGAATCTGAAGGAGAAATAGGTAAATGGGTATTCAAGCCAACTCGAGTCAGTATGTACCCTTTCCTTACCTATTCTACCCAAAGAGACCTTCGAGAAGAGCTTTACAATTCTTATATACAACGCGGAGATAATGACAACGAATTTGATAATAAAAAAATTATTGCTGAAATGATTGCGCTAAGGCAAGAGAAAGCTTCAATGCTTGGTTATGACAGTCATGCTGACTATGTCTTAGACAATAGCATGGCAAAGACTCCAGAAAATGTTAACAAACTTCTTCAAACAGTTTGGGAACCAGGTATCGAAAAAGCTAAGGGAGAAGTTCAGGCAATGCAGGAGTTAATTTCTAAAGAAGGTGCTAACTTTCAGTTAGCAGCATGGGACTGGTGGCACTACTCAGAAAAATTAAGACAAGAGCAATTTGATTTTAAAGAGGAAGAGGTAAAGCCATACTTTAGTGAAGAAAAGGTCTTAGAGGGTGCCTTTGATGTTGCGAATAAATTGTTTGGTATAACCTTTACTGAAAGAGATGACTTGCCAAAATACCGCGATAATATTCGTTCATTTGTTGTAGAGGACTCTGACAACAAAGTGATAGGTATTTTTTATACAGACTTTACATTGAGGCCAAACAAAGGTGGTGGTGCATGGATGAGTACTTTTAGAAGTCAAAGTAAGTTTGACGGAGATGTAATACCCATTGTTATAAATGTGTGTAATTTTCCTCCAGAAAATGCTGATGGCGTTTCCCTTCTATCCTTTGAGCAAGTCGAGACTTTATTTCATGAATTTGGTCATGGGCTACATGGCCTACTATCAAATGTTCAATATCCAAGTCTATCCGGAACTTCCGTAACGAGAGACTATGTCGAATTTCCATCCCAAATGATGGAAAACTGGGCAAGAGAACCAGAAGTAATAAAAACTTTTGCTAAACACTATCAAACAGGTGAGGTCATTTCTGATGAATTGCTAGACAAGATATCCGATGCTGGAACATTCAATGAAGGTTTCGCAACAACAGAATATGTGGCTGCAGCTCATTTGGACATGGCTTACCACACTGATAAAAATCCAATCACAAATATAGATAAATTTGAAGATCAGACTTTAGAAGATCTTGGATTAATCTCTGAAATTGAAGCGAGATATAGAAGCACTTATTTTGGTCACATATTTGCCGGTGGATATTCATCAGGATATTACAGTTACTTATGGACAGAGGTACTTGAGGCTGACGCTTTTGAAGCTTTTAAAGACAAAGGACTATTTGATAAAGAAACTGCTGATAAACTTAAAAAATACGTCTATTCAGCAGGTAATACAGATGATCTGATGACTCAGTATGTGAGGTTTAGAGGTAAAGAACCTGAAATAGAACCTCTTCTTAAAAAAAGAGGTTTGAATTAATCTTGAACGATCTTATCCACCTGCCCTTCAAAGATGGAAAAGGTGGGGTTGATATTGGTTTAAGGCCAATTGAAGAAAGTTCTTGGTTAGAAATAGATCATCTTTTTTCAGAAGAAATTGCTCTTAAAGAAAAATTATATTTAGAGAAGAAAGATCAAGTTCTACTAACTTCTCCAAATTCGCAAGATATTCAAAAAGAGGTTTTAAAACTCGTATTAGAAAATCTTAAAAATCATCATAATGATGCATATGAACTAAAGACGTATACCATTGAGTCAAAAAGAAATAATCGACTTTATTATTATGACGATTTTCAAGACCCTTTAGAATTGGCGTCACTTCTTATTCAAGAAGATCTGATCATCATGAAACCAAAAGAAAATATCTTTTATCTTGATTCAGCTTCACTTTGTGCGCCGACTAGATGGTCACTAAGAGAAAAATTTCAACAATCTCTTTCAGAACTTCACCGATCTGTTCCTGGTTACAAAGATAAAATAGATTCAAGAGTAAATACCATATTTACTAACTTGCCAGATGAGAAAATCTTTGAAAGGTACAATTGGTCTATATTTGATAGTCCTGAACTTTTTCAACCAGTAGGTAATAAGAGTTTAGTAGAAATCAAAAACACTCAACCTGAAAAACTTTTCATTAGAGTTGAAAGGCAAACGATTAGGCGGTTAGATTATTCAAGAGCAGTTTTATTTGCAGTAAGAGTTCACGTTAACCCTATAACTGACATAATTAATAATAAAAAAGCTATTTCTGATCTAATTCAAGCAATTCAAAATCTTGAGCAAGATATGAAAACATATAAAGTTATCGAACCATTTGAAGAGAATCTTATAAACTGGCTGAAATCAAAAAATGAATGAATGGTGGAAAAACGCAATTATCTATCAAATTTATCCAAGGTCATATTTTGATACTTCTAATAATGGGGTCGGTGACCTCAAAGGCATAACAAAAAAAATTAATTATATTTCGAGTCTAGGTATCGATGCTATCTGGCTATCACCTTTTTTTATGTCCCCTATGAAGGATATGGGATATGACGTCAGTAACTATGTTCAAGTAGATCCTTTGTTTGGTGATATGGATGACTTTGATGAATTACTTGAAGAGGCACATAAAAAAAATATAAGAGTCATCATTGATCAAGTTCTTTCACATAGCTCAGACAAGCATGAAGCTTTTATAGATAGTAAAAGCAGTAAATCTTCTAGAAAATCAGACTGGTATGTATGGGCTGATGCAAATGATGATGGATCTCCGCCTAATAATTGGTTATCTGTCTTTGGTGGCTCTGCATGGGAATGGGAACCTCTTAGAGGACAATACTATCTTCATAACTTCCTGCCTAGCCAACCTGATTTTAATTTTCACAATGAAGAGGTTCAAGATTTCTTATTAGGAGAAGTTGAATTTTGGCTAAAAAAAGGTGTAGATGGTTTTAGGCTTGATACAGTTAATTATTACTTTCATGATCAGGAATTGAGGAATAATCCGAAGAGTCCTTTGTCTTTCAAGAGCCCACCGGTTAATCCTTACTATATGCAAAATCAATTGTTTGCTATTAATCAAGATGAGAACTTAGTATTTTTAAATAAATTTAGAAATTTATTAAATTGTTATCCAGAGAAAACTTCTATTGGTGAGATTGGCGATTCACATAGAGCGATCAAATTAATGAAGGAATATACCAAGGAGTCAAGGATTCATATGGCTTACAGTTTTAAGCTTCTTGGTAAAGAGTTTTCAGCTCCATTCTTTAGAGACACCATCAAAGAATTTTATAATGAGGGTTCTGACAGTTGGCCTTGTTGGAGTTTTTCAAATCATGACGTCATAAGACATCTTTCTAGATGGGATAAAAATGAAAGTGATAGTTTTGCAAAGTTAAGTTGTGCCCTACTCCTTTCACTGCCGGGAACTCCATGTTTATATCAGGGTGAGGAACTCGGTCAAGTAGAGACAGAATTAGAATTTGATGAATTAACTGATCCTCCAGGAATCAGATTTTGGCCAAAAAATAAAGGGAGGGATGGGTGCAGAACACCAATGACATGGGATCACCAAAAGATCAATGCAGGTTTTAGTAATAAGTCTCCATGGTTACCAGTTAAAGAAAAACAGAAAAATAGATCGGTAAGTCTTCAGGAAAATGAATCTAATTCAATCTTAAACTTTTATAAACAATTTATTTTTTTCAGAAAATCCGACTCAGCTTTGTTAGCAGGAAAGCATAATTTCTTGAATGAACACGAGGACTTACTTATATTCAATAGAGAGAATCAAGATACAAAAACACTTTGTATTTTTAATTTGAGTGAGAATGCTTACCTAATTGATAAAGGGGACCTAAGTGTTGATAGTAATATTTCATCGAATATAAATATCAAAAATGATCAAATAGAGTTTAATAGATATGGTTTTATTATAATTTCAGATATACGGAATGATATAAAGGATTTAGATAAAATTTTAAAATTTAAGAAAATTCTGTAACTTATTGTTTTTAAATAATAAAAAAGGAAAAAAATGAACGTAAAGGGAACATGTGAAGGTAAATTTTTAAAAGTAAAGGAATTGTTTGATGAGTTACACAACACAGATAGAGAGATAGGATCTTCTTTTGCAGTTTATAAAGATGGGGAGCCTATAATTGATATATGGGGAGGTTTCTCAAGCAAAGAGAAAATAAAGGAATGGGAACGAAATACCTTGGCTAATGTATGGTCAACCACTAAAGGTGTGGCTGCTATAACTCTAGCTCATGCCTACGAAAATGACTTAATAGATTACGATGAGAAAGTTTGTGAATACTGGCCTGAGTTTGGCTGCAACGGAAAGGAAAAAATTACTGTTGGTATGCTTCTATCTCATCAAGCTGGTATTTGTGGTTCCATGGCAACAAAAGCTGAAGACTATTACGATCAAAAAATAATGGCTAATGAACTTGCTCTAATGAAACCACTTTGGGAGCCAGGAACAGCTTCAGGATATCATTCCATGACTTACGGATGGCTAACGTCTGAATTAATTTTAAGAGTCTCTGGAAAATCTTTAGGCAGTTACTTTAGAAGTGAGATAGGTGATCCAAACAATATTGATTTTTATATCGGTCTTCCTGAAGCAGAGGAATATAGGGTTGCTGAAATGGTTCCATTTGCTAAAGAGAATAATGAAGCAAATAATCATCCAAATGAAGCTCAAGTTGCATCCGGAAGAGGCCCTAATCTGCTTAAACATCAAAATACAAGAGAATGGAGAGCTGCAGAAATACCATCGGCAAATGGTCAAGGTTGCGCATCGGGCATCGCTAAGCTTTATAGCTTAGTTGTTACTGATGAAGAATCAAAAAAAATTCTAAAGGATTCAACAATTGATACCATGACAAAGGAGAGAATTACCAATAGAGATTTAGTTTTGGATGTTGTTACAAGATGGGGTTCGGGATTTATTATGAATATGCATAAAGTAATATATGGTCCAGAGGAAAGTTCTTTCGGCCACTCCGGATGGGGGGGTTCGTGTGGATTTGGAGATCCTATCAACAAAATTGGTATTTCTTATGTCATGAATAACATGAAAAATAATTTTGCAGCCGATGGAAGATCACTAGAACTCATAAACGAAACATATAGATGTTTAAAAGGAGAAAATTAATATGAGTCGACTAGAGAATAAAGTAGCACTTATTACAGGCGGAACCAGTGGCATTGGAGCTGAGACAGCTAGATTATTCATTGAAGAAGGTGCACAAGTTGTTATTTCAGGTAGGTCTGAAGAAAAAGGATCTAAATTAGCAAAGGAATTGGGTGAAAATGCCTCTTATTGCTTATCGGATGTAACAAAAGAAGAAGATATAAAAAAGGCAATTTCTTTTACAACTGAAAACTTAGGTAAGCTGGACATTCTGTTTAATAATGCCGGTGGGCCTGTTGGAGCTGGTCTTGAGAATGTGACTCAAAAGGATATTGATTATGGGGTTCATTTACTACTAGCTAGTGTCATTCTTGGTACCAGATATGCCATTGGTCCCATGAGAGAAAATGGCGGAGGTTGCATTATCAATAATTCAAGTATTGCAGGAATTAGATATAGACAAGGGGATCCTCTATATTCAGCTTTAAAAGCAGGTGTTACTCATTTCACAAAAATGTCTGGAGTTGAACTTGGAAAAGATAATATAAGAGTCAATGCGATATCACCTGGAGCCATTGCCACTCCAATCTTCTGGGGTGGCTCAGGAGTATCTAATAAACTTAGTGCTGAAGAAAATGAGAGAAAATTAAAGAAACTTGAAGGTAATCTTGCTCAAGCAGTACCATTGAAAAGATCGGGTCTAGCATCAGATATAGCAGAAGCTGCACTCTATCTAGCTAGTGATGCAGGTAGTTTTGTCAGTTGCCAAGATATCGTAGTTGATGGCGGAAGAACGGCAATGTTCAATGAGAATTCTTAAGTTGTGAAAGTGGGCCCAAAATAAAGACTATATCCTGGGAAGGGATGGGTGAAATCTAGAGAATGAGCCCACTCAAGTTACATCCATGTAACATAATTAACTTATAGAAAATTTGTACAAGTACAAGATTAATAAAGACTAAAAGTTACAGCTAATTTCTTAGCTTTTATTTTTATTTTTATTTTTATCTATAGCAATCACATTAGGTAGCTGTTCCTGACCAAAAACAGCTTTAGCTGTTCCAGCTAAAAGAGAAATGAAGCTGTTTATTGAATCAAACCACTCTTTCTTCATTCCTGCATTAGCAAGTTCTTTATTAATAGTTGCTGTAGATCCTTGGCTGATAAATGATGCCGACTCCCACATGCGATTCCGTCTCATCATAAAACAATAATCTGTTACTTCTTGTAAGATAGAATCATCGAAAGAATACATAGTTACCCTTCTGTCCTTTTCAGATTTAAAAGCTTGTATATAACCTAGATTTAAGCCCTCTCTTATTGTAGCTTTGATAGAGTCTATTTTTAATCTTTGAGATCCAATCTTTTCCGTTCTAGTTAAGTCTGTATAACTTACCATTTCGCCATTTCCGTATTTCCAAAGAAAGGTATGAAAAATAGAATATCTTGTTGAGTTGCCCAGAAACCAAACGTACCAATCTTTTGAAACATAATAATGTTGGCCACCTGAAAAATAATGCATAGCCTCTCCTCGCATTACTGACCTCATATCTGAATTTGACCAATCTCTTTTTATTTTCATTTAAGTATCCCGAGTGTGTTACTCAACTATAACACTTAGAATTAGATTTTTTCAAATATTATTAAATCTAATCTCTATGCTATGATCTTTAGTAAAAGAGGTACCTTTGAACGCATATAGGCTTTTATTCTTCCTAACACTTCTGAATCTTCTAAATTTTGTAGATCGTCAACTCATTGCCAGCTTTGCTAATTTTATTGTCCCTGACTTGGGCCTCACAGATACTCAATACGGATTCTTAACAACCGTTCCTTTTATTGTTTTTTATTCTATTGCAGGTCTGTTTATGGGCGTTCTTGCAGATATGGTGAATAGACCAAAGCTCATAGCATTTGGTGTAGTTTTGTGGAGTATTTTTACTGCCCTCACAGGTGCAGCTAAAGGTTTTATATCAATGGCGCTTCCAAGAATGTTTATTGGTGTGGGCGAGTCAATTCTCACTCCAACATCTATGTCTCTTTTATCAGACTCATTTCCATCAAAAAAAATGGGTTTTGCCGCAGGATTTTATTATATGGGCGTCCCAATTGGTGTAGGGGTAAGTCTCTTAATTGCTGGTTATCTAGGTGAATCCTTAGGATGGAGAAATTGTTTTTATCTGTTAGGTGGCATTGGACTCTTATTAGGTCTCTGTGCGCTACTTTTTAAAGACAGAAAAAGACAAAGTAATACATCCGAAAATAAAAATCCCACTTTATCTAAGGAAAGTACTGCAAATATAGTAAAGACACTAATAAAAGCTCTTAAAACTTCATCCGCTTTAAGGTTCACTATAGTAGCAGGTGTTTTTTATCATATAGTGCTTGGAGCTTCCGGTTTTGAACAACTTTGGTTAGTTCAGGAAAGAGGATATGAAAGATCTGAGATAGCTCAGCTTGTTGGCTGGATAGGTGTATTTGCAGGTCTATCAGGAAATTTAATAGGTGGAATATTGAGTGATTGGTGGCAAGAAAATACCAACCAAGGACGACCTATGTTTCTATTCTGGCTAGCACTACTAACTTTACCTATTGGAATATTCTACAGATTTGTGGAACCAGGAACCTCAGTATTTTGGATAGGAATCATCATAGGATATTTTCAATTAGGGTGCTTCTTCGGGCCTACCTTTTCTACCGTACAAGAACTAGTTCCTGATAATATTAAAGCGACAGTCGTATCATTTTATATCCTTACACTAAATCTAATTGGATTAACCATTGGCTCGTTAGGAGGAGGATTATGTGCAGATATTCTCAGATCTTCTGGCTACTCTGAGCCCTATACTTTAATGCTGGTAATTTTTTCAATCATTAGTATTGTATCCATTCCTTGTTATTATCTAGCAGGAATAAAGTACAAAGAGGATAAAATAGTCCTTGAAGAAACTTTTAAAGAGGAAAGTTAATATGATTAATGATGATTTATATATTGAGCAAATACTTATAGGTCCAATGGAAAACTTTATTTATTTGTTAGGTTCCAAAAAAACTCGAGAAGTGGCTTTAATTGATCCTGCTTGGGATGTTGAAGGTTTACTCAACCATATTCAAGCAAGAGATCTAAAACTTTCGTGTGTTTTGGTAACTCATTGTCACCCAGATCATGTAGGTGGAAGTATGGGAGGACACTCAATTGAGGGCCTTGCTGAAGTATTAGAAAAAGAACCTGTAAAAACTTTTGTCAATAAACACGAGGTCGATGGTCTCAAAAAAGTTACTGGTTTATCTAACATAGATATGAATATAGTAGATTCAGGAGATCACTTTAAGATTGGAGATAATGATATAGAGTTTATTCATACTCCAGGACATACACCTGGGTCTCAGTGCTTCAAAGTAAATAATAGTCTTATCTCAGGAGATACCCTATTTGTTCAAGGATGTGGGAGGGTTGATTTACCTGGTGCAAACTCTGAAGATATGTTCCATAGTCTCCGTAAACTTTCTAAACTTCCTGATGAAACAATCATCTATCCTGGACACAATTATGGTCCCAAAGAATCTGCAACTCTACAGGAAGTGAAGAAGATTAATAGTTACCTTAGAATTGAGGAATTGCAACTTTGGAATCAAATCATGTAAAAAAGTTAAAGTAGGTAGTGATATTTTTTTAATTCTTGTTAGAGTTATATTATTTAGATTAATAGTAAACAATAAACAAAAAAGGGATAAATTTTGAATAGGTTCTTAATAGAAGTCAGCAGGATTAACTCACTAATCCATTCGCTAAGTAGCTTCGGTCTTTCAATTTTGTACACTGTCGGACATGTCTTCATTGCTTGGGTTTGCGCTACTTTAATATTTAATGCGAGCTTTCTAGTTGCGTCTGCTGATGCTATCTTAGAACCGATCATCAATGGATTTTGGTTCTATCTTCTCCACAAATATGCTCACAAAAGACTTAAGACAAGCACATTAGCTGTTATTTATACGATTGGACATTTTACTATCGCTACATCTTGGAGCTTCTTATTACTTGGTTTCGCTCTAGATAAAGCTGTTGTGGATGCCATTGTAGAACCTTTACTCAATGGATTTTGGTTTTACTCTTTAGTCTATATTTGGAATACTCAGCCTAAACGAGTCACTAACTAGAGGAACACAGAGCAAAGAAATTTTATAAGGCTTCGTAGTCAGGTATTATTTTCATAACATAAATGGCTTTGTCATATTTAACATGAGCCTCGGAGATTGCATCTTGTGCAGCTTTCATTGTGTAGGCATATTCTCCTTGTATAACAGTACTGGTTGGAAAAGTCTTTATCTTTATTTCTGGGAAAGTATTTATAATTTCAATAAAACCTTTTATTGGTTCAATAAATTCCTCCCTATTTGGATACATACTTATATCTATTGTTACTATCATCTAATAAAACTTTTAGTTGGAGCGGGTAGTCGGAATCGAACCGACATCATCAGCTTGGAAGGCTGAGGTAATAAGCCATTATACGATACCCGCAAAAGGCCTTGCATTATACATAAAATCTATAAATGTATTCTACATATGAACCTGCTAACCTCCGTGATAACTTGAATAATCAACTTTGTTCAGCGTCATACATTTTACCTGCGGTACACTTAGAAACTGCATCAAATTGTTCGTCGATATCTTGGATGGTGCCATTTTTTATTTCATATCTAATTTGTCCCCAATGTATGGAATCTTCATAAGTATCTATATACATAAAACCTTCCATATTATCTGACAACACTGCCTCCAAAACTTGACTACTCACTTGTTTATCATTCAATTCATTCACACTCTTAACCCATGCTGAATTAATTCTTTTCACGTCTTCTATCGTTCCATCCTCTATTAATTCACATTCAAGAATCACTAATGTAGATGAAAAGATTGTTAGCGGTAATGATAAAACTAGAATTGTTAATATTTTTTTCATAAATTTTCTCCTCGAGTTACCTTACTCTTTTGTTGCCATGTGTAAAGAAGACTTTTAAAAAACTACATGAAGGCACTATTGTCTGTTATCTTATAAACTTAAAGAAATTGGAGTTTTTATGAAATCACTAAAATATTATGTTGCAGTTTTATGCATAGGTTTTCTTTCAACGGCATATTCTGCTGGTTATGCTGATGCTTATTTCTATAAAGCCAAACCCGGTAAATTAGCAGAAGCTGCAGAATTGATGAGAGAAGGAAGAGATATTGGTCTTGCAAATGACCAACTGGTAATTGTGCATCAACAAAATATTGGTAGAGGAGCAGAAAAAATGTTCTTATGGGTTGACTTCTTCAACACATATGAAGATAGAGCAAAAGCATATACTGCCGAAGCTTGGACGCCTTATCTAGAAAAATTTAATAGTCAAGACATCCTTGAACCAGTAAGAAGTTACCAAATGACTTCATTAGATGATATAGATCCAGGAGATTACATAGTCCAGGTTTGGATATGGGATCCAAAGAAAGGTAAAGCAGCTGAAACACTAGAAGCTTTAGAAGAGGCAAAAATTATATTCGAAAAACATGGCTTTCTCATTGATCTATGGCAGCATGGATTGGGTAGTAAAAATTATTATCAATTTGTTATGTTATCAACTTCAGAAGAAGCCCAAGCAAAGTCTCTTTCATCTTTGGAGAGTGATACCGAATGGCAAGAAAAACAATTGGAATGGTTTGATGAAGAGAAATACGGAAAATTAGTTGAAAGCTATCAAGTTACAAGTCTTAATTAAATGAATCATGACAGTATCAAAGCAAATCAAGTCTAAAATCTCCAAGGAAGGTTTACTCACTATATCTTTAGATGAAGTAAATGTACCTGATCCTGATGATGGCGAGGTACTGATTAAGGTTCAAGCAACACCCATAAATCCATCGGATTTGGGACTCTTAGTTGGACCAGCAGACGTTTCTTCACTAAAAGAAGTTGAAAAAGGTTCAGTGGTAGAAATGAAAGTTCCAGATGGGTTAATTAGATCTGTTGCAGCAAGATTTGATCAAAACTTGCCTGTCGGTAACGAAGGTTCTGGAATAGTTGAATCTGCGGGTAAAGGGGCAGAACATTTGATAGGCAAAACTGTAGGTCTAGCTGGGGGCGCAATGTATTCTGAATATAGATGTGTACCAGCATCAAGTTGCTTAGTGATGAATGATGGGACTACGGCAGAACAAGCTGCATCTTGTTTTGTTAATCCATTAACTGCTCTGGGAATGGTAGAGACTATGAGAATGGAAAATCATACCGGCCTTGTTCATACAGCAGCAGCATCTAATCTAGGACAAATGCTAATCAAAATTTGCTTAGAGGAAGACATACCTTTGGTGAATGTAGTTAGAAAAGAAGAACACGTAAATTTGCTTAAATCTATGGGAGCGAAATATGTCTGCAATTCAAGTTTGGATAGTTTTATGGATGATCTTGTGGAGGCCCTTGTTCAATCAGGATCAACTTTAGGATTTGATGCAACTGGAGGAGGAAAACTATCCAGCCAAATATTAACTGCGATGGAAGTTGCAGCAAATAAAACTGCGACAGAATATAGCAGATACGGTTCTGATAAATTTAAACAAGTTTATATCTATGGGGGATTAGATAGAAACCCAACAACACTTACGCGTTCTTTTGGATTCTCTTGGGGATTGGGTGGCTGGCTACTTACTCCTTTCATAGGAAGAATTGGAACAGAAAGATTTGGAGAGTTACGAAAAAAAGTAGCGGATGAAATTAGCACTACCTTTGAAAGTAAATATTCTAATATGATTTCTTTGGAAGAAACCTTGTATTTAGAGAATATCCGCTCTTATACAAAGCAAGAAACTGGAAAAAAATATCTTATAAAGCCAGACTCTTGATTTATGCAAAAGGATTTAACTCAAGATTGGTTAAATTGGATATTTGAGAATATCCAAAAAGGTTGTGATAAAAAAGAATTGTTCTCTATACTCCTAGACGAAGGTTTTGATAGCGTTCAGTGTAAAGTTGCACTTGGGCTTGATTTAACAAAAGGAGATATCATTCGAGAACCACTCCAGAATAATCAAGCTGATATCGAACCCATAAATGAGCTTATAAGTGCGGAACCTCTAAAAAAAATCCCGGCAGAATTTTATGAAATTGATAATTTTTTATCGGTCTCTGAATGTGAGCAACTTATTAAAGTGATCAGTTCTAAGCTTCGCCCATCAACTATAGCAAGTTCAGGACAACATGATGATAACTATCGTACAAGTAGCACATGTGATTTAGGAAATATAGATAATGATTTTTTAAATGATATAGACCGTAGGATATGTAATTTTATTGGTATAAATCCCGAATATGGTGAAACTCTTCAAGGTCAACATTATTTAATTGATCAGGAATTTAAATCTCATACGGATTTCTTTGAAAAGACACAATTATTAGAACATGATGGTGGTAGAGGACAGAGAACTTATACATTTATGATTTATTTAAATAATGTCGAGGAAGGTGGTGAAACTGAATTTCCTCAATTGAATAAAATATTTTCACCAGTTCAAGGTAAGGCCTTAATTTGGAATAACTTAAATAAAGATGGAAAGCCAAATGAGAATACTATTCATCAGGCGCATCCTGTAAAAAAAGGGAGTAAAACAATCATTACAAAATGGTTCAGACAGACCAGTCTTAGCATAGAAACTTCTCAAAACTTAAATAAACATATAAAAACATATACTGATGAGGGCTTTAAAAAGTCTTCTCTCGATAAACAATTATTTAGAAAGATAAAAGAATTTTATGAGAATAATCGAAGTCAAATTAAAGATGAATTTGTTTCGGGAAATTTCATACATTCAGATTTACAAGAAGTACCGAGCACTTTGTTAGAATTAAATGATGATTTAAAAAAGGAAATACATAAATCTTTAAAAGGACCTCTTGAAAAATGGAGTGGCTCGAGCTTAGAGCCTAGCTTTGTTTATGGAATAAGAAATTACAAAAAAGGGGCAGTTTTAGTCCCTCACAGGGATCGAGAAAAAACTCACATAATAAGTGCAATAATCAATATTGATAAAGACTTAGATGAGGATTGGCCATTGATGATAGAAGATCATTTTTATAGAAAACATTTGATCTTCCTTGAACCCGGCGAAGTTGTCTTCTATGAAAGTGCAAGACTACTGCACGGAAGGCCCGAACCCCTTCTTGGAAGAAGCTTTGCCAACATATTTTGCCACTTTACACCGATTAGCTGAATTCTTCTTTTCTAAAGGTTCTTATTATTGTAAGAACAATAAAATAGATATTAGAGATTGTCCATAAGATAAATGCTGCCTGTATAACATTCTCACTTAACCCTTTAAAATAAAGCATTAATACTGTTGTGACCATCCAGATGAACAATATTGCAAGAGATAGGAATCTGAACCTTTTAACTCTGAATGGATGTAGGTACTTAATTGGGATAAAGGTTAAAATTGCTAAGAAGCATATGATTAAAAAATTAAGAAAAGGCTCAGTATCTAATATATAAAAGTAGAGAATAACAATATTCCATAAAGCTGGAAATCCTGAAAAATAAAAATCTGAAGTTTTTATCTTACTATTCGCAAATGTGTAACAAGAAACTGTCAAGATAATAAAAGCAGCAACTATCTCCATACCTGAAGGAACGAAATCTACCCAATAGATAACAAATACAGGAACAAAAACATAGTTGAGGTAGTCAATGATATTATCTAAATTTTCTCCATTTATATTGGGAGTATGTCTTTTAACATCAACCATTCTTGCCATAGATCCGTCAACACCATCGACAAAGAGAGCTAATGCAAGATAGAAAAAAACTAACTCCAGATTCTGCTCAATACTTGCAAGTAAAGCCAAAAAGCTTAGCAGAACTCCTGATATGGTAAAAAGATGTACTAAGTATGATAAAAGTACCCTCAATGTGCTTGAGTCTTTAATTTATCAAGCATTTTGCCCATCATTTCATGCAAGGTGTTCACTGCCTGCAACGGTCTGACAATAACCTTAAATTCTGTAATCTTATTATTTTCGTTCCAAGTTATTAAGTCGATGCCGTTAACATATATACCATTCATTTCTGTTTCAAATTCCAAACATGCAGAATTACCACTAATAATCTCTTTCACATACTTAAACTTAGAATTCTTTTTATCTGGATCTTTATTTGTTTTTTCAGCACTAAATACACCTGATGCAGCTGATAAATACAACTTGGTAATTTCTTTACCTCTTTGGGGTGTAAATACTACCGGCGAATAAAATATGACATCTTCGTGAAGAAGATCATCAAGTTTCTCTTTTGCTCCCGAACCGCCGCTTTTCATTACTTCATGCCATTTATCTACTGCATTCATTTTATTTCCTTATCAAATGTTTTTTTTGGCGGGGCTGGCAGGATTCGAACCTGCTACCTTCTAGTTCGTAGCCAGACACTCTATCCAAATGAGCTACAGCCCCTGGAATAGATTATAACTCCTATTTTGATAACTTCATTCGCTATCTAATCTTTACTTGAGATACGATTGTATACTTCTTCTCGATGAATTTTGACATCTTGAGGTGCCGTAATGCCTATCCTGACTTGCCCTCCTCTGATATCTAAAACCGTAATTTTAATATCATCGCCAATGTACATTGATTCTTCAGCTTTCCTGCTTAGTACTAACATAAACCCTCCCCAGTAATCTATGTATGTGTAAGAACCTTATCAGTTATGCATGATAAGAAAAAGGTTTTTTAAGTGTTTTTTAGTACTTTTTCGAGTTGGTCAAGAGATGAAAGCATACCTTGTCTGATTGGTTCAGAAAATTCAGGAGGATCAATCTCGGTAGTCCATTCAAAAATCGTATTACCTTCCATTTCTGACAATTTAATTTTTGCTAGATGGTGTTGAACAGGAATCACAGTCTCTATCGCAGAATACGAAAGCTCCATATTCTCATCATCGCATTCTATTATTTCTTCAACAAGTCTGCCCATACCTGTCATCTTGAAGATCCTCTTATTGCCTTCAAGTTCAATACTCTCAACTCCTGGCACCCAGTCGCTTCTAGAGATATTACTCACGATATTCCAAATAATCTCTGGAGAAGCTTCAAACTCCCTTTTTTCTTTTATCTTATTCATAGATTTCTTACTTTTTTTATTCGAATTTTATTTTTTTCACCTTTTATTTTTAAAAACATAGATCCAAACAAACCAGTTTCAAGAACTACTTTATCACCCGGTGTGGGAATATCTTTTTTTCTAATAGTTTCTATATTTTTCCAAACAGACTTATCGTTCAACTCAAATAAATAGTTTCTTCCAGACAGTCTCACTCCTACTAGGACGAGATTATCATTTATAACAGATCTTGGCGCTTTAACTATTACCTTATCATCATCTCCATTAGTATCTTCGATCTTTTCTTGAAAGATAGCTATATCATCTTGATCGACAAGAATTAATTTTTTGTCGGTTTTAAAGAAGCTATCAAAACAATAGAGTCTTTCTTCATCGTTTGCTATCAAAGTACAGTCTTCAATTTTTTTTTCATCTGAAACTAAAAAATTAGATAGATAAAAAACAAAAACTGTAAGAAAGAATCTTTTCATTAACTATTTTTTGCAGCTTCGGGCGGTTCAATATCGTCAGGAACAAAAAAGTCTGGTGCCAATTCTGAAAAAGGAACATCGGCATACTGGGAGAAATCAGTCATTCCATTGTCAGCAAGCAAGTTATCATCAATGCAGAAATTCCCAGTAAATTCCTTAGAGTCTTTAGTTAATATTATATAAGCTGCATCGGCCATTATCTCTGGAGATCTTGATATATTCATAATACTGTCACCTCCTAATGTATTCTTTATCGCTGCAGTCGCAATAGCAGTTCTGGGCCACAGGGCATTCACAGCGACCCCATCTTGTTTAAATTCTTCTGCCATACCAAGAACGCAAAGACTCATTCCAAATTTAGCCATCGTATATGCAACATGCGGCCCGAACCATTTTGGATCCATATCCAAAGGGGGTGACAAATTTAGAATATGAGGATTATCAGACTTTAGCAGATGAGGAAGGCAGACTTTACTGACCAAAAAAGTTCCTCTAGCATTGATTTGATTCATTAAATCATACCTTTTCATATCAGTTTGAAGAGTACCAGTCAGTTGAATTGCTGATGCATTGTTTACGCAAATATCAATGCCACCGAAATGATCTAAACCTTTATTTACTGCTTCTCTTACGTTTTCTTCGTCTCGTATATCGCAAATTACAGGTAATGCTTTACCTCCCTCTTCAATAATTTCATCTGCAGCGGTATAAATAGTACCTGGAAGTTTAGGATGAGGCTCAGCAGTTTTTGCAGCTAAAATAATATTTGCTCCATCCTTGGCAGCTCTCTTAGCAATTGCGAGGCCTATACCCCTGCTCGCCCCTGAAACAAATAAAGTTTTATTTTTAAGATCGTTCATATTTTTCTCCTTTAACTTGGTGATATTCCTAATTTTTTTTCGCAAAATGAGATGATTTGACCTGCAATATCAATCTCTAATGTCTTTTCAATACCTTGAATACCTGGTGAACTATTTACCTCAAGGACCAATGGACCTCTATTGCTCCTTAGTATATCAACTCCAGCAACGGAAAGCCCTATTGCCTTGGCAGCTCTAACTGCTATTCCTCTTTCTTTTGGTGATATAGATGTACCGTGAGCCACGCCTCCTTGGTGAAGATTAGATCTAAAGTCATTTTCTTTATTAGATCTTAAAACAGATCCAACAACCTTACCGTCTATGACCAAACATCTTAAATCTTCTCCTTTTGACTCTTCTATGAACTCTTGTACTAAAAAGTTAGCTTGTAATCCTCTAAATGCATTTATGACCGTCTCAGCAGCTTTCTTAGTTTCAGCCAAAATTACACCTTTTCCTTGAGAAGATTCTAGTAATTTAATAACAAGAGGCATTGTTCCAACAGTGTTAATTACTCCCATAGTATCCTTAGGAGAAGAAGCAAATCCTGTGACAGGCATATTAATATTGGCTGAAGCAAGTAATTGATGTGCTAAAAGCTTGTCTCTTGAGTTAGCGATTGCTTGAGGATCGTTAAGCGGTAATGCGCCTCTTAATTGAAACTGTCTTGTTACAGCAAGACCATAAGACGTTATTGATGCTCCAATTCTTGGAATTACCACATCGTATTTAGGAAGAGGATTTGAGTCATAAAATATTTCAGGATTTCCAGTATCTACATCCAAAAAACATCTGGTGGAATTAATAGGTTCTACTTGATGACCTCTTTGTTGACCGGCAATTACTATCCTCTTAGAAGTATAATTATTTGGTTCCCTTGTTAAGAGAGCGATTCTTAATGCTCTACGAGATTTCAAAACCCTTTTCTTTCTAATTGAGTAAGGATTTTTAGATTGAGGCTGCCCATTTAAAAAACTTTCGTTAGGAAAAACTGTCATATCTTCGCCTATTGAGCTTCTGCCTAATAACATTCTATATTGCATGCTGTGCCTATCTGTTAAAGATATTTCAACAGGCCAAGTTTGTCCCGAGATTTCAATATCAGTTTTAATGAAGTATCTTTTTTCAGATTCTCCATTAGAGCTTGTGACTTTTCTTCGCCCAATCAATGGTGCCGAACAAGAAATAGTAAAATTTGGTTTTTCTGGTAAAGGAGATATTTCAAATCTAACAAACTTTTTCTTCTTAACCCTAAATACTTCAATGTGTTTAGCATGAAGAACAGAGGTCTGTGCTCCAGTATCAACTTTAGCCTTTATGTATGGAAGATTTATTGCAGGCAGGCTCACCCATTCTTCCCATCCTAGATCTATACTTGCATTCATATAATTTTATGATGGCGGAGAGAGAGGGATTCGAACCCTCGAAGGCTTTGACACCTTACACGCTTTCCAAGCGTGCGCATTCGACCACTCTGCCATCTCTCCTTTTTTCTATCGGCATTATATTGTTTTATAAATCTCTGAAAAACAAATTGTTTATCAGTAATGAGGTGGTTTCTCAGTTGTATCTTCAATAATGTTCTTTACGAAAGATTCTTTTAAAGACTTTATTTCGTCTTTTAACTGAATAATTTCTTTCTGTTGAATGCTTAATTCTTTACTTAGCTTTTCTATGGTATCTTCTTGAAATGTTGCTCTTGCTTCCAACTCATTCAATCTTTTACCCTCTAAATCTTTCATCTATAAAAGTTTATTGTCTAATATCTCTTGTTATTTCAATATCAAAATTCGGTGTCGTCCTGATTGGATTTATTTCGATTCCACCTCTTCTAAGGAAATTTGCCCTTACTGAAAGTTCTTTTAATCTACACCTTTTCAATAAGTCTGTAAAAATTCTTTCTACGCACTCCTCATGGAATCCCTGGTGATTTCGGTAGGCAAGCAAATACCGAAGAAGTCCCTCATGTTGAATAGAGTTTCCATTATAGGAAATATGTATAGTTGCCCAGTCAGGCTGCGAGGTAACAGGACATAAGCTTCTAAAAAGACTGCATGAGAGATGTTCGCTGGTGTATTCCTTTTCTCCTGGTTGGATTACTTGAGAATTCGGGTAAGAATCTATCTTATCTAAATATACTTCGTCTATCGAAGTTGAGCTGTCTGTAATTGATCTTGGTAACTTATTCAAATCAACATCAACATCAGTTTTCAATGCTTTCTCTAAATCATCTTTTATTAGATTCCTTAGAGAATCTATAGATTTAAACTTTTTGTTGTTAAAAGAATATAAATATAACTTTAAAGATTTTGACTCCACAAAAAATTTTGAGTTGCAATCATAAGAGATATTGAGAATTTTATTTTGGGGTATGCCATCTTTATTTAGCCATGAAGTTTCATAGGAAGTCCAAAAATCTCTTCCATGGAAATCTTGAAATTCATTTAAACCAGTTTTTATTCTTGAATCTAACCTGCTCATTGGTGAGAGGATCGAAGGATCATACAGTAAAGGAATAGTTGAATCTTGTCCTAGGATTGTATTAACCATTATCTAAGTTCTGATACCACGTCCTTTGTGTAGGAACCATAAACAAATAAAAGCAAATAGAACTATAAATCCTATAATCATAAAAATTGCAGAGTTTATTGAAAAACCAAGAGCTTCTAAGTCTGAAGCTCCTAAAATAGAATATCTAAAAGCATTGATCATATAAAGAATTGGGTTGGCTAGAGATACTGTCTGCCAAAAAGAAGGAAGTAATTGAATAGAGTAGAAAACCCCACCGAGATAAATCAAAGGCTGCATTATAAAAGTCGGAATAATTGATATATCATCAAACGACTCTGCAAATAGAGCATTTAAAAATCCTCCCAATGAAAAAAGTATAGATGTAGAAATCACTACAAATATGCTCAAAGTCCAGTTACTTACTGATAAATCATAAAACCACAGAGACACTAAGGTTACTATTGCTCCAACTAAAAGTCCTCTAGCCACTCCGCCAAGAACCCAACCTAGCAAAATTAGATAGTGTGGTAATGGAGTGATTAATAGCTCTTCAATACTTCTCGCAAACTTTTGACCAAAAAAAGAGGAAACGACATTTGAATATGAATTACTTATGACAGACATCATGATCAAACCTGGGATCATAAATTGCATATAATCAAAGCCCCCCATTTGTCCAATTCTTTTACCAATAAGAGTTCCAAAAATAACAAAATAAAGTATTATCATTATTGCTGGTGGAATGAGAGTTTGCGTCCAAATCCTCATAAATCTATGGATCTCTTTATAAATAATTGTTAGTAGTGCTCTATACTGCTCTAAAGGAGTCATCTTTCACTTCCATTCAAGTTTGAATCAACCAACCCCATGAATAGCTCTTCCAAACGACCTGTATCATTTCTCATACTTGATATTTGAATTCCGGAATCAGATAAAACTTCAAAAATAGTATTTAGACCCTGGCCCTTTCCAATAGTAATTTTTAGTTTTTGAGGATTTTCTAAAACAGCTGCGTAGCCGAGATTTTTAGGAAGTGTTTGTAAAGGGTTTTTAAGATCGAAAACAAATGTTTCCTCTTCTAAGCGTGTTAACAGTTCTTGCATACTTGTATTTTCAACGATCTCTCCTGAATCTATTATCGCTATGTTCCTGCATAGTCTCTCAGCTTCTTCAAGATAATGCGTGGTTAAGATTATAGTAGTTCCCTCATTATTGATTTCAGTTAGAAAATCCCAAAGAGATCGGCGAAGTTCAATATCCACTCCAGCAGTTGGTTCATCTAATATTAGAAGTTCAGGGTTATTTACTAAAGCTTTTGCAACCATTACCCTTCTTTTCATGCCCCCAGAAAGCTTTCTGGCTTGGTCATTACGTTTATCCCAGATATCAAGCTTCTGCATATAATATTTAGCATTTTCTCTAGCGTCTTTAAAACTCAATCCATGATAACCAGCTTGATTCCTAATGATATCGCCGACCTTTTCGAATTGATTAAAATTAACTTCTTGACCTACAACACCAAGTTTCTTCTTTGCTAGCGAGTGATTCTCATCAATATCTATATCTAAAATTTTTACTTGGCCTGAGGTTTTAGTAACTAGCGAACTTATAATTCCTATAGTTGTAGACTTTCCTGCGCCATTTGGTCCAAGAAGTGCAAAAAAGTCGCCTTGGCTAACCTCTAAGTCAATACCTTTTAAGGCCTGTAAGCCTCCAGCATATTCTTTCTTTAAGTTATTGATGGAAAGGGCTTTCATGAGTTACTTACTCAAATAAGCCATACTCTCTTCGAGACCCCTAATAGTTAAAGGAAACATATTGTCTTCAACAAGGCTTCTGGTGAGTTCAACAGAAGCACTATATTCCCAATGCTCTTGAGGCACTGGGTTTAACCAGACTAATTTGTCATAGATACCTACCATTCTTTTCATCCAAAGAGCTCCTGCTTCTTCATTCCAATGCTCAATGCTTCCACCAGGATTGGTGATTTCATATGGAGCCATGGTCGCATCTCCAACGAAAATAATTTTATAGTCAGCTGAATACTTATGAATTATGTCTTCCGTATAAACTCTTTCATTTTGCCTTCTTCTATTATCCTTCCACACAGTCTCATAAATAAAGTTATGGAAATAGAAATATTCTAAATTTTTAAATTCTGTTTTGGCTGCAGAAAATAATTCTTCACAAACTCTGATATGAGGATCCATAGAACCGCCCACATCAAACAAAACGAGTACTTTTACAGCATTTCTCTTTTCAGGACGAAATTTAACATCTAATAGACCTGCTTTTTTAGCAGTAGAACTGATGGTATTGTCTAGATCAAACTCTTCATCAGCACTGTCTCGGATTAGCTTTCTGAGTCTTCTGAGAGCAACTTTCATGTTTCTAGTACCGAGCTCAACGTCGTCATCAAGATTTTTAAAATCTCTTGCTTCCCATACTTTAGCCGCTTTTCCTTTTCCGCCCTCACCACCGACTCTAATACCTTCTGGATTCTCCCCAGAATTTCCAAATGGAGAAGTGCCACCGGTTCCTATTTGTTTGCTGCCGCCTTCATGCCTCTCTTCTTGTTCTTGAAGTTTCTTCTTAAACTCTTCAAGAAGTTTCTCTAGACCACCTAAGGATTGAATTTCTTTTAGTTCCTCTTCAGTAAGGTGTTTTTCAAATTCAGCTTTCAACCATTCGTCTGGAATTAACATTTCTAAAATATCATCTATGCTTTCAATTCCTTTAAAGTAAATATCAAAAGCTCTATCGAATTTGTCATAGTGCTTTTCATCTTTCACCAGAATAGCCCTACTCAAGAAGTAAAATTCATTTATATTTGCAAAAGCTAGCCTCTTATCTACAGCAGAAATTAAGTCTAATAGTTCTCTTAAGGAACAGGGTACTCCGGTAGCTTTTAAAGTATTAAAAAGTGATATAAACATTAAGAATTAGTATTACCTTCTCTTCTAGCCATAAATGCTAATCTTTCGAGTAATTGAACATCTTGTTCATTTTTCACAAGTGCGCCATATAAAGGTGGTATTGCTTTAGAGGTATCTCTATTTTTAAAAATTTCATCAGGAATGTCATCAGCCATTAGTAGCTTTAACCAATCGATCAATTCTGAAGTAGAAGGTTTTTTCTTCATTCCTGGTACCTTTCTTATATCAAAGAAAATTTCTAAAGCATCTTTTACTAAATTTTTCTTAACCTTAGGATGATGGACTTTTACAATTTTTTCCATTGTGGGTCTATCTGGGAAGTTGATATAGTGGAAGAAACATCTTCTAAGGAAAGCATCAGGAAGTTCTTTCTCATTATTGCTAGTAATGATTACTAAAGGTCTTTGAACCGCTTTAATTGTCTCTTTAGTCTCATAAACATAAAACTCCATACGATCTATCTCTTGTAATAAGTCATTTGGAAACTCTATATCTGCCTTATCAATTTCATCAACAAGCAAAACTGCTCTTTCATCGGAGGTAAAAGCCTCCCACATTTTTCCTTTTTGAATATAGTTAGAGATATCTTTAACTCGTTCATCCCCAAGTTGTGAATCCCTTAGTCTTGTGACAGCATCATATTCATAAAGACCTTGTCTAGCTTTCGTAGTAGATTTTATATGCCACTCAATTAATGGCATATTGAGTGATTCGGCAACTTGCTCAGCTAGCATAGTTTTGCCAGTTCCTGGCTCTCCTTTAATTAGTAATGGCTTTTCAAGCTCTATTGCGGCATTCACTGCCATACTAAGATCTTCAGTTGAGATATAAGAATCAGTCCCTTTAAATTTCATATTTATTCCTTTTTAGATTTATCGTGACTTTATCACAAAGTAAAAAAATCGCTAACCAACTTTTTAGAGTTAAATCTACCAATATCTTAGTATTGTTATTTATGAACTGACAAGCTTATTGATTTGTTGATCTAATCTTTTTTATACTGATTATTAATAATATAGAGGTCAAGATTTCGAAAAAAATCGCTGACGTTAAGAATTCTGTTCCGTGCATAAGACCTGCATAAATTCTAAATATAGCCGCTGAGCCCAGAAGACAAACAGTAGCATAAATCCATATATGCTCATTTCTATAAGCACCTATGATGGCCATGATTCCAGCAGTAAAAAAGAAAGAGGTGAAATCACCTATTTGAGTATTACCGCCTTCTCCTTGCAATAAAGACATGGATAAGCCTGCAGCAGCTGAGGATGGATCAATTATCCAATTAAAAGCGATTAACATCATAATTGAACCTATGATTCCAGGAATTATCCTTGCCCACATATTCTTTCCTTAATTTGGTTGCACACTTATTATTTCTCCTCCACTTCCATCAGTCGCCAGAAGTATTGAGCCATTTGGGAGGAATGCAATATCACGAATCCTGCTTAAATCATCGAAAATTATATGTTCTTGAGTAATCTTATTCTCTTTAAGCTCCAATCTTCTAACGCTTCCAGGTTTCATTGAAGAGACAAATATACTTCCTTTCCATTCAGGAAATAAGTCTTTGTCATAAAGCATCATTCCAGAAGGTGCTATAGATGGTACCCAGTATTTAATTGGTTGTTCCATTCCCTTCATCTCAGTAAATGGAGAAATGATCGAACCGTTATAATCCTTGCCATAAGTTATGGCAGGCCAACCATAATTATTCCCTGGTTTAATAACATTTATTTCATCTCCACCCATTGGACCATGCTCTAACCCATAAATCTCACCTTTGTAATTTATTATGCCTTGGGGGTTTCTATGTCCATAAGACCAGATCTCAGGAAGAGCATTTGGATCATCTGAAAATGGATTATCTGCTGGCAAAGAACCATCTGAATTTATCCTTACAATTTTCCCAAAATGGTTATCTAATGACTGAGCCTTCTCACGGTAGTTAAAACCATCACCATTAGTAATTAGCAAAGTGCCGTCATCCATAAACACCATTTTAGCTCCATAGTGAAGAGCGGTATTTCGCGAAGGAAAGGCACTGAAGATTTCACTAACATCTCTAAGCTCATTATTGGAAAGAACTGCTCTGACTACTTTTAAAGTATTAGTTCTTACCCCTACATCACGAGCAGAAAATGCCAAATACAAAACTTTATTGTTTTGAAAATTCGGATCTAAAACGACTCCTGACATACCGCCTTGTCCTTTGAAAAGCACCTCAGGTGTACCGGCTACTGGAGCAGAAAGTAACTTGCCATCTTTTATCTGTCTTAAGTTTCCCGATAACTCTGTAAAAATAATATTTTCATCATCGATTACAGCAAGACTCCAAGGCCTATCAAGTCCTTCAGCAATTATTGTGTAATTGTAATTAACCTCTTCAGATCTGAGAAAGAGAGATATAATTGATATCACTAAAATTAACGTAGGTTGACTATATCTCATTATCATCTTTCCTTATTTGTCTAAAACCATATAAATATCCACCGAGGCATCCGCATATTGTCATACATAACTTTCCAATATTTGTTCTTGATCCAGATATAGGTTCCAAGTTATCAAGAGCAAATGGCAAGAGAATCATCAAAAAGAGCATAGACAATCCTCCGGCAAGAACATAAGGAAATACTCTATTTAACAAAAATCTCTTAGATATTAGTTTTGTACTAAATAAAAATAGAATCAAGGGTATTGAAATTAGCAAATAGAGTGGTATCTGAGAGTTAAAGTTCATACCAACTACATCTTTTAAGAAAGTAGAGGTAACTAAACTAAAATCAATCGGCATATTCATAGAGTTGAGCCATAAAAGATTGCTAGATGTGGATACGACTACAACAAGAATAGTCACGACTATAGCAGTCAGTAGTAAATCAAAGAACGTTTTAACCATTTTGGGATTGATTTTGAGCATCCATCATTGCTTTTATCAACATCCTGTTTTGATTCTCTCTTTCTTCCATTCTGTCTATTATATCATTTTCAATCTTAAGCTCTTCCAAGATTTGCCTATTATCAAAGCCTAAGATAGGCGCCAGAGTTCGCGGAAACTCTTTTTGCCCTTTTAAGTTAGCTGGTGGTTTTGGCATTCTCATTTTACCCAATTCAGGATGGTCTATTTCAACAATCGAACCTTGTTCAATTACCTGAGGATCAAGATGAACTTCGTTTAAATTATTACAAATTGAAGCCGAGATTCCTTCATTATCCATTTTATCTTCGAGTTCTTTGCTAGATAAATTCCTAGTAATTTTATTTATTTCCTTAGTTAATTCTTCTTTATTAACTATTCTAGAGACAAGATTATTGTACTTTTCATCATGGTGTAATGAGAGGCTAAAAACTTCACAAAATTTTGTGAATACTTCATCATTTGCAATAATTATTAGAACCACTCCTCCGTCTTTAGTTTCATAAACCTCAAATAAATCTGCTAGTTCACCTAAATTTATACCACCCTCCTCAAATGTATAGTTCATCATTAAATCGGGCCAATTATAGTAGAGAGCTGATTCCATCATTGATACTGGCAGATACTGACCACCTTCGCCATTAGCTTTCTGATAAAGAGCGGCCGAAATTGCTTGAGCGCTCGTTAATCCAGTGACCTTGTCATAAATAATTGTTCTTATCAATTCTGGAAATTCACTATTTTGAGCATGAGGAATGCCTACTGTTCCTTGGATCAATGGATCATATACTTTCTTTTCTTTATAAGGCCCTGACTGTCCGTAACCTGATATGGAGCAATATATCAAATCAGGTTTAATTTTTTTTAAAGTCTCATAATCAATTCCAAGTTTTTTAACAATACCTGGTCTATAATTTTCAACTAACACATCAGCTGTTGAAACAAGTTGCATTAAGACTGACAGGTCTTCTTCGTTTTTGAAGTCTAAACATATACACTTCTTGTTTCTGTTAAGAGTAGAAAACATAGCACCCATTCCATCTTTAATAGTTCCCATGAATCTAGCAAGATCTCCTATACCGGGTGGTTCAATCTTAATAACCTCAGCGCCTTGATCAGCAAGCATCATTCCAGCAAAAGGTCCTGATACTGTAGAAGTTAATTCAAGTACTCTAACTCCTTTAAATGGTCCGCTCATATCTCCCCCTAAAAAATATACTGTTTTATAATAGAGCTCATAATGCCACTAGTTCAAGAACAATTTTTTGATATCGGAGCCAATTTGACACATGAGTCTTTTACGAAAGACTTAGATTCTGTAATAACTGAAGCAAGTAAACTTGGGGTAAAAAGATTATCAGTCACCGGATCTTCAGTTAAAGATAGCTTAGAAGCCTTCGAGATTACTCAGAGATATCCCAAAACTTGTATTTCTACCGCTGGAATACATCCACATAATGCAAAGGAATATTCAACTTCTGCCTTTAGTGAAATTAAAGATTTATTAAAAAATGATTTAGTTAAGTCGATAGGAGAAACGGGTTTAGATTTTAATAGAAATTTTTCTTCCCCGGAAGATCAACAAAAGAGTTTTGAAGCCCATCTCGAGTTGTCCATTGAATTAAATAAACCATTATTCTTACATGAGAGAGACGCCCATGAAAAATTTGTTGAAATTACATCTTTATACTTAAAAGATTTACCTAAGAGTGTTGTGCATTGTTTCACAGGAACAGAGGAAGCTTTGAAGAAATACCTCGACATGGGATTCTACATAGGAATAACTGGCTGGTTATGTGATGAAAGAAGAGGTAAGCATCTAGAAGAGCTAATTTCTCAAATACCACTAGAAAAATTAATGATAGAGACGGATGCTCCATATTTACTACCTAGAGATATGGACATTGATAAATCCTCCAGAAATGAACCCAAGTACTTGAATCATATCGCAAGAAAGGTATCAGAGTTTAGAAGAGAAAGTGAAGAATTAGTTTTTTCAGCTATTTATATGAATTCATTAGATTTTTTTGATATATCAGTCTAAAAGTTTAATTACTTTCTCTTTATCAAATGGCCAAAGTAACTCTTGTTCACCATAGAGAATGACTGGAATTTTATCCCAATATTTATCAACATATGTTCTCTTTGAATATATATCTACAGTAGTTATTATGCAGTCTTTCAGATTTATCTGAGAAAGTAATAGTTGAGCTTCTCTGCATAAATTACAGTCCTCTCCGGAGATTAGGATGAGCTCTCTCAAACTACAGAACCCGAAGAAATTAATCTATCATATTCATTACTATCAATACCTATTGATTCTAGTATTTCCTTTGAATGTTCACCTGCAATGGCAGGAGGTAGTGTAATTTCATTTTGAGTTCTATCGAATCTTGGTGCAGGTGCGGGTTGGGTTACACCCTCAATTTCAATAAACGTTTGTCGAGCGATATTATGCGGGTGCATAGGTGCTTCACTCATATCCAATACAGGTGCAAAACATACATCACTCCCCTCCATAAGATCACACCATTCTTCTCTTGTTTTTGTTAAAAAGACGTCCTTAATCAGTTGTTTTTTATTTTGCCAAGTATCTCGTTTCATTTGATCTCCAAAGTCATCAATTGACAACTCAGCCTTTTCACAAAGTAAGGCATAAAATTGAGGTTCAATCGACCCAATTGATACATATTTTCCATCCTTGCACTCGTAAGTATCATAAAAATGTGCTGCTCCATCTAAAAGATTAGTTTGGCGTTCCAAGTTCCAAAACCCTGATTGATGCATTGAATACATCATTGTCATTAGTAGAGAAGATCCATCAGTCATGGCTGCATCAATGACCTGGCCTTTACCAGAATTCTGAGTCTCTAAGAGAGCAGCAACAATACCTAATGCCAATAACATGCCACCGCCTCCAAAATCTCCAATGAGATTTAAAGGTGGAACAGGTGGAGAATCATCTCTTCCCATTGCAGCTAAAGCTCCTGATAAAGCAATATAGTTAATATCATGTCCAGCTGCATTTGCTAATGGACCAGTTTGACCCCATCCAGTCATTCTTCCAAAAACTAGTTTCTCATTCCTTTTTTGGCATACATCAGGTCCTAGTCCTAATCTTTCCATTACACCAGGTCTGAAACCTTCAAAAATAGCATCAGCACTTTCTATTAATTTTAATACTACCTCTACTCCATCTTCGCTCTTTAAGTCTACAGCGATTGATTTCTTACCACGGTTAGCTGGCTCTTCTCTTGAACCTGTCCCTGCAGCCGAAGCTCTATCAACTCTTATTATCTCTGCTCCGAGATCAGCCAAAATCATTCCACAGAATGGCCCTGGACCTATTCCAGCCATTTCAATTATCTTGAATCCCTTAAGTGGTCCCATACTAGTCTCCTATTAATTTTTCTTTTCCCAATGGCTTAAAATAAAGAATCAATTGGGGTAATAACGTTAGTGCTCCTAATAATGCCATAACCATCGCTAATGATACAAAGAACCCAAAGTAGACACTTGGATTGAAATTAGAAGTTGAAAATACTAAAAATCCAAGAATGATAGTTAATGAAGTATAAAACATTGCCCTTCCTATGGTTCTATGACTATCTTTCATAGCTTGAATATAGATTCCTGAAACTTTAAATTCTTTTTTAAATCTATGAATATAGTGGATCGTATTATCTACTGCCATACCAACACTGATAGCAGCAACAGTAATGGTCATAATGTCTAGGGGTATTGAAAAAATACCCATAGTTCCTAATACAACTCCTGCTGCCAATAGATTAGGAATAATCCCAATAATGGATAAATACAAAGAACGAAAAAGGATTAAAAACATTAAAAAAATAATGCTAAAGACAATAATAATAGTACCGATCTGGGAATCAAATAAGCTTTGTAACATATTGTTGTAAAGCACTGCTAAGCCAGTCAGCCTAAATTGTTCTTCTTCCAAATTATAATCTGTTTTTAAAGTCTCAGAAATTTCATACAAGAGTTCATTTCGATTGAGACCCTCGGCAGACTCAATAACTCTGGCTGATATCCTAACTTGATTTTCGTCGTTGCTAATATAAGAACTCAATAAATTCTCTTTAATATCTTCTGGAAGCATATTTTTAACAAGAGCTAAATCTAGCTCCGACAAAGGCTCACCATCTTTCAATTCAGTAGCTACTTTTATACCACTAGCAACAGAAAGAACTTTTCCTATCTCTGGTAAAGAATCTAAGTAGTCGTGAATCTGCTCAAGCTTTTCTAAAGAAATAGTATTCCACCAGTAACCATTAATAGTTGATTCCTCATCTTCAAAACCAAAGTCATCATCGAAAGATTCTTCTTCTACATCAGTTACCCAATTTTTGGGTGCATTGATAACAATATCTAAAGGTGCTGTACCTCCAAGCTTATTATCAAGTAAGTCCATACCTTTATAGATTTCTGTAGATGGCTTGAAATAGTCTATAAATCTATTCTCAACTGTAAGTTGGTTGATACCGTATATAGATATACAAAATAAAATAATGCCAATAAGACTAACGTAACTCCCTAATTTTTCAGTTAACTTAGAAAAACCTACGGTTACCCCCTTACTAAAATCTTTCGATTCTTGGTCAAGACTAGAGGTAAAAAGTAGACTGAATATTGGAAAAAGAAAAAAAGAAAAAATAAAAGCAAAAAATATTCCTGCAACCATCATCTTACCAAAGTCCATAACGGGTTTAATTTCACTCACTCCCAAAGAGGCAAAAGCAATGATTGTAGTTAGAGCAGTATAAAAGCAAGGTTTCAACATTTGCTCTAATGTTAAAGCTACTAAATCCTTTTTTTCGAGTGAAGGATTAATCTCATACAACTCTTGATATCTAACAATTAAGTGTATTGTTAAAGAGATTGATATTATTAATAAAAGTGAGATGAAATTTGAAGAAACTACAGTAACCCTCCAGTCCATCCAGCCCAAAAACCCTATAACGAAAAGAGCAATTAAAGCGCTCGAAATCAAGGGCATTGCAACCCAACGTAATTTTTTAAAAATGAGACTTAAAGTTATTACAAACATAATCAGCACACCAAGAGCGAAATATTGAAGATCGCTTTTTATAAAACTAATCATGTCCGAAGCAATCATCGCTGTGCCGCCAAGGTATATATCACCGTTGTCTCTAAAACTTTCTATGACTTTTCTTGTCGATTCAATTAGCGCATCTCTATCTATAGATGCTTGTGAATTGAGTGATTTTATTTCCTCATTTATATTTTGTAGTTGTAAATCATGAATAGCAGGGGAATATTGTTCAGAATTTATAAGGTCAAGAATTTGATAACGTTGATTAATAGCTGCTTCGTAAGAATCATTACTTTCTAGCAATAATTGCATTGCGGTATAAGTTACATCTTTATCCGTCAGTAGTTCTGTATATAAAGGGCTATTTTTGAATTCTAGCCTTGCTAAGTTTTTATCAGTGCCTTCGTCTTCAATAGTCCGAAGATTATCAGCTAGTTCGCTCATACTCATTTTAGGACTAAAAAGTAATGGCGCATCTAAATAACTAAGAACAGAATCAACTCCTTCGATTTGTTCAAAAATATCTACCATTTCTCTCACTTGAGAAATGGTCACATCAGAAAATAGGTCTTCTTTTGGTTTAAAGATTATTATTAAAAAGTCAGATGAAGAATAATCAGAATTTACTTCTCTATAATATTTGAGATCATCATCACTCTCCAATACAAGAGAGTCAGATGAGGCATCTAACTTAAAGTTACTAAGATTTGATATAGAGAAAGTTAAAACGATAAGAAAAGAAAGAAGAAGCATCTTTGGGTAAGATGTAACGAATTTAGAAAAGACTTTAGACATTTTTATATCTTATTTTGTTTTGCGTTAGCACCCATATGAACATGCCCTCTTTCTTCCGCTAAATCAATCTGTAATTGTCTTTGAGAGAATCTTTCCTTATCTTTTTTAGAAGAGATGTTGTAACACTTATGACAAGATACGCCCTTTTTGTAATATTTTGATTCAAGATCAGTTTTTGAAAGAGGTCTTCTGCAACCAAAACATTGAAGAAAACTTCCTGGTTTTAAATTCTTATCTACAGTTACTCTTTCATCAAAAACAAAACATTCGCCTTCCCATAAGTTTTCTTCTTGAACATCTTTGAGATATCTTAAAATACCACCATCAAGTTGATAGACATCTTCAAAACCTTGGTTCATCATGAAAGAGGAGGCTATTTCGCACCTTATACCTCCTGTACAAAACATAGCTATCTTTTTCTTTTTTGTTTCAGATAACTCTTTATCAACGAAATGGGGAAATTCAGTTAGATTGTTCATTTTGGGGATAATGGAGTTCTTAAAGGTGCCTATTTCCGTTTCGTAATTATTCCTGACATCAAGAATAATTGTATTGGGATCCTTAATTAATTTATTCCAGTCCTGGTAATTCAAATGTTTACCTCTTGCATTAACTGGATCGAAATCACCCTTTAATGGCAATAATCTATTTCTACACTTTATTTTTAATCTCTTAAAAGGCAAAGAATTAGACGAAGACCATGTTTCATCTTGTATTATTAATTTAAATTTCTTTTCCAATAAGGAAACAAGCTCGATTAAGGCCTTTTTCTTTCCAGACAAAGTAGTGTTGATACCCTGCGGCGTCGAAAAAAAAGTTCCTACTATATTGTTTTTAATACAGTGTCGTTCAACAGTCCTACCAACTTTTTTATGGTCACCTATTTTTTCTATTGAATAGAAGGTAACGACATGATTATCTGCCATTTTAATTTTCTAGTTATCGTTTTTACTGCCGCCCAGACAATTTGGAGAAGGCTCTGCTTTTTTATTTTTTTCTATCCATTCATTTTCGGTAAAAGTATGAATAGATAAGGCATGTATCGGTCCATCTATCTCTTCTTGTATCTCGGCATAAATAAGCTGGTGTCTTTTAACTAAATTGAGTCCCTCAAAAAGATTAGAGATAGCCACTATCCTTACGTGGGATTCTCTCCCTGGTTCTACATTATGAAGATAACTTTCGTCTATTACCTCTAAATGATTAGGATCTAGAGCTTTTTTCAATTTTTCTTCTATAGATGTAATTGCACTCATTATTGAATTTTAATTGCTTTCAAGCTCTAAGAGAAATCTTTTAACATCTAATCCCCCAGTGAAGCCCCCTAGTCCTGATTTTGATACAACCCTATGACAAGGCACGACTATTGGAAGTGGATTCTTTCCACAGCTAGTACCAACTGCTCGATAAGCATTCGGATTACCGACTTTTTTTGCAAGATAAGAATATGAAACACATTCTCCATAAGGTATCTTAATCATCTCTTTAAAAACTGCTGATCTAAAACCAGTAAAGGGCAATCTGTATTGGATAGTAAAATTTTTTCTACCTTCATAAAAATACTCATTTAACTGATCAATTATTATTTTGAAGAAATTTATATCATTTTTTGCATCAATATTATTTAGGATTTGATTTGAAAAAGATAAGCCTATTAAATCCATTTCGTCCTTTATTAAGCTTATATCTCCAACTGGTGAGTTGTATAAGTGTACGTATAGCATTAACTATCTTTCCAAACCTTTGTATCTGGGTTTGCAGCATTTTCTTCATGATCATCTCGGGTAAGTGTGTAACCTGAAACTAGAGATAAGGCACTTCCAAAAGCAATAATACAAATTGGTACATACCATAAAGCTAGGTTAGCGAGTATTTGATCTGGAATGACATTATCGAGCATCTGTCGGGCTTCAGGGTCAGGAAAAGAAATAAGTGTTAAAATTATTCCAGCAAACGTTAAACCAAAACCGCTAACTGCTTTATCCGCAAAACTTCTAGCCGAGAAGAGTATTCCTTCCTCCCTTCTGCCTGTTTTAAGCTGAATATCTTCAACCAAGTCCATAAGCATCGAGGCGAGAGTAGCAAATACTATGATACCTGCGGAGACATTTATAACTACGTGTACGCACAACACAGGTAATAGATAAGCACTACCATTAGCCGGGAAAAGAGAAGTTCCATAAACCAAATCAATGTATCTGAGTGCAAAAGGCAAAGCAGCAAATATTATCTGAAATGCCCAAATGGACATAACAGTATTCTTTTTACCAAACCTATCTGTAAGAATTGGAGCAATGAAAATGGCTATTATTGGAGCAAGGTAAAGGCATAGCCCTCTTGTTAACATCTCATTCGTGTTTAAACCCCAAAAGAAAGAATCAAAATATATTGCAAATGCTGCTTCAATTCCGCCTGCCATAGCGGCAAGAAGACCTGAAAAAAATAGAAACATGTAAGACTTATTAGACAGTAAGGTTTCTTTAAGTTCTTTTAGAACTTTTCCTAGAGGTGCAGCTTTAGATTCGGGCGGAGCTAATAACCTTGGAATATGTTTATGGGTACCAAGACTCGTGACTAGGATTCCGACAAAAATAAGAAAAGCTGCGACTAAACCATAATCTGCCCACGCATCAGGGTTAAATCTACCATCAGAATACGTATCAGTTACATTATTTGGTCCAAACCAAAACCAAACTAAATTGTAAGTGGTTAACCCTCCAAACCAACCAAAGAAATATCTATAAGACATTAGGGAAGTCCTTTCTACATAATTGCTAGTAAGCTCAGGTCCTAGTGATATTGAAGGGACCTCATAAAATGTTATAAAAACTCTAATTATGATTGCACATATCAAAAAATAGAAAAATAGTTGCCAATCGGAGTAGTATTCTGGAGGTGTCCAGAGGAAATAGTAAGTTATCGCGACTGGTATAGCAGCTGCGTACATATACGGATGTCGCCTACCCCACTTAGATCTGGTTCTATCTGAATAATAACCAACTAAAGGATCTGTGATTGCATCAATTACTAGAATTATATTCAGCGCAAGTCCAGTCATCCATCCAGGCAAACCGAATACAGAGTTATAAACAAAAAGAACAAAAAAGCTAAAACCGTTGTTTTTAATACCAAATGATATGGATCCAAACCCATAAAAGAACTTTGTTTTAAAATCTAACTGAGTTTCCTGTGGCTGCTTTTCCATGATTTATGAGTATTATCTTAAGCTTCAGTAAAATTTATATAAATAGGAGAAGACCAAGCTCTTTCCTCTGAAAGAGTCAAACAGTCATCTTCCTTGTCAGTTCTTGAATCACCATAACAGATGTTTACCTTAATACATTCTCCTTTATCATTGAAAGTACAACGAAGATTGCCACCATTCACTACAGGTGAAGGTTCTTGGATTGCTCTAACGTAATAAATTGTATCCCTTGAATTATCTTCAAACTCTTCGTCTATAAACTCAATCTCACATCCTTGCTGACTTGGTTTGCATTCAAAAGTTTTCCAAGCATCATCAATAAGGCCTTCGATACGTTCGGACTTAGCAATCTGGGGTGTAATCTTAACTATTTCAATTCTGGAGATAATTTTTCTTGTATCTGAAGGGTTATAGCATTCATTTTTGCAAATTCTCTCTATTTCCTCCTTAGTTATATCAGTGGAAGAATAATCGGGACATCCTGGCTTCTGCTCAAATGCACCAACTGCCTTAACTCTGAATGTAGGGTTGTCTGTTTGATTGACAGTGCTTCCCATTGGAATTAGAGAATCTTGACTCACTAAATCAAACCAAAGAAGAATCCTATCCCCTGTAGTCCCGTAAGTTTCTTTACTGGTTAGACTTTGCCATATAGATTGCCGATCTCTACCAGAGGCATGAACAGCAGCTAATCCTCCTGTTGTAAAAAAGGAAGCTTCTCGCTCTGCTTCGAAAGCTCCAAATCCAGCTCTCAATCCAAGTAATGGCTGATTTCTTAAATCATTTGATCTGTCTTTAATTTCTTCAACAGGGTAAAGAACTTCGCCCACATAGTCATGACTTGGTCCATTGGCTTCAGTTGTGACAAATCTATCAATTTCTTTGTATCCTGTGCCTGGTCTAGCTCTATGATTATCACTCGATGCAATAAATCCAAAGTTAAATCTTTTGGGACTTTCTTCATCAAAATTAGAGATTGCAAGCCCATATTGAGCTGACCCCGCAGGCCTATAATTAAAAGAAGGTAGATAACAATCTCTGCATTGTCCAGAATCTAGCCAATCTTCTATTGTTACACCGGGCACAGTTAAATGTCCTGCAACACCCATTGCAGCGTAATTATCTCTAGCCTCTTCAGCTCTTAAAGAACATTCACTATCTGAAAATCCGTTATTAAGACATCTTTCTTCAATAATTTCTCCAGCTCTCCAACAACTTGGTAAATATTCTTTAGTAGGCTTAGGGCAAATTAAATTTCCATTTTGATCAACATTTAATGATCTCCATGACCTATACTCTTCAGAATTTCCATGACCCGACATAACCTCAAACAGAATTTGCAAATTATCATCATTAAAGTCTGCTTCTAGTTGCTTGTCTAAAGTTGAATTAGGGGGAGTGTAAAAACCCCACGTATTCCCATGCGGTATTACAATCGTTGGGAAATTTAAATCTCTAAGCTTTTCAAATAAATCTTTCGGAGTATCAGCATATTCATAACAATCGTCGCTTAATTCACTTGAAGGTATGCCCTCTTCGCACATTTGCGCTTCAGCTAATTCATCTGCAAAAGCTATAAAATTAAAATACCGATGTCTATTTTCAAAATCAAGTAGTGCAGCAGGTCTCAACTGTCTTGATTGCCCAGGTATACCGGCTCTCATTCCATTAGTCGCTAATCCACCTGCTCCAATTGCACGCTCTGGAACTTTACCCTCTTCAATGTCTAGAAACATCACATTTTTATGACCATAATGTGTATCAGCTGTATTTCCAACTTGGGTCCACTCGTATCCAAGAAAAGTAACTAAATCAGGATCTTTTGCATCTGTGGGACTGTTACAATTTCTTACTGCTTCTTTTATGGATTTCCACTTTCTCGGTGTTAAAGCCTCTGCATGATCCGTAGAAACCCAAAAGTCTAGATTGGCGCAAAACCGTGCAAAATCACAAGCATCAGCTATCGGATGAGGACCTTCGCCGTTAAGTATTGGCAAGCTCCAAAGAAAAGCATCAGTTGAATATGTAGTATGAACATGGGTATCTCCAAATAAGATTTGCTTCTGTCTCCCAAATGGTTTTTGAGAAATTTGTTTTTTATCCACTAAAGATTTAGGAAGTTCAGAATTCACTGAAAAACCTGGCTCCTCTAATTCACCATATAAATCTAGATATATTCCGGCTATGTATATCCCGGAAATAATAAAGATAGTTCCGAACAGATAATATATGTATCGCATTAATTAATTTTTATCTTTTTTGTTTGCTGTGTCGATAAATTCCTGCATAAAATCTCTTTCTCTTCTTTGACTAAAAAATCCTTCAATAGAGAAATTACTTGATTCAAAAGATTTTGAATTTCCCTCTTGAAATAACCTTATATGAGAATATTTAAAAAAATAAATTAAAAAGCAACCTGCTATAAAACCACCAATGTGAGCAAAATACGCAATCCCACCTTCATTACCCATTGAAACACTAAAAAATTGACTAATGATCCAGATACTCAGAACAATAAAAGCAGGAACTTTTATTACTGTTATAAAGATAAATAACCAAAACAAAACATTTACATTAGCTTTCGGATGAAGAACCAAATATGCTCCTAAAATTCCAGCAATTGCACCACTTGCACCAATCATTGGGATATTGGATTCAGGGTCGATTGATGCCTGAAGCAAAGCAGCAACTACACCACACATCAAATAAAAGATTAGGAATTTCTTGTGCCCCATACTATCCTCAATGTTATCGCCAAAGATCCAAAGAAAGACCATATTACCTATTAGATGCATCCATCCTCCGTGCATGAACATAGAAGTAAAAATAGTTATATAAGGATTTAAATAGCTTGGTTGATCACTTAAAATAGCTGCAGGAACAACTCCGAAATTATAAATAGCCTCTTGATTTAAGTTGATAGGTAATGTGTTTTGCCAGAGAAAAATAAAAGAGCAAATGGTAATAATGAAATAACATACATAAGGTCTTGAGGAGCTATCATTGTCATCCGAAATAGGAAAAAAAAACATTATCTCTCTTCAACATATCCCAAGTCTGAAATATTAGTATTATGTTCAACTCTATCGATTTCATACATTAATACTAGCGAGGTAGAAATTAAAGGTAGCCCTAGCCCGATCAAAAGGTGAATAAAAGCAAACTTATTGATAACTTCACCTTTTAACTCATTGACTAAGTTGGGGTCGTCAAATCCAGAGAAGCTCAGGATAAGGCCTGCTACTAGAACGCCACCCCCGCCCACAACTTTATGTACAAAGGAACTTACCGTACCCAAAAGACCTTCCTCTCTTCTGCCAGTATTACCCTCTACCTGCTCAACTATATCCATAGACATAGATGATATGAACACAAATCCAAGGGCACCTAATGAGGCCATTAAAGCTCCATGCACACCCAAAATCCACCACAAAGCATCTGATCCATTGGCTGGTAATATATCTGTTCCGTAGTAGTAGTCCATCAGCCTGAGAGCGACAGGAATAGGTCCAACTAGAATAGTGGTAAAGAATATACCTACAGTTATCTTCTTTTTGTTTCTTCCTAAAGCTATATATGGTGCTAGAGCTACCAATCCAACAACACAAAAAGGAGTTACTAATGACCATATAGCTATTCGCTTAGGGTTCCATTCCCATAGAAATTCATTGTAATAAGTTCCAACTCCTCCTTCCAAACCTACTAAAAGAGCATAAAAAATACCCGAGCAAAACAAAACAATCCAAGATCTATTATTAAGTGTCTGTTTCAACTCTTTAGAAAAGGTGCTCAAGTCCAATGATCTAGGAGGAGGTATATATAAACTTTTAATATTTTTATGTGTTCCAATAGTCGTTACAGCAGTTCCGATAAAAATTCCTAATCCCCCCCAAAAAGCTAGGGTTTGATATCCATTAAAATCTACAAAAGAATCAAGCCAAAAGTACTTCGCCAAGAAGTCAATTCCGGAGCCCCCTATCCAGCCAAACATCATTCCCAGTGCTGCCAGATTATTCCTTTGATCATAATCTTTAGAAAGTTCTGGAGCCAATGCGCCACGAGGAACCTCAAAGAGTGTCATTGAGATACGTAAAACAAACAACAAGCCTACTAGCTTCCAAAATAAATTTGGGTCATTTGGTTCTGGCCCTGCGATAATATAGTAATAAGCAAGGGCAAAAGGTATTATTGAAAAGTATAAAAAAGGATGCCTTCTTCCATATCTTGTTTGCGTTCGATCAGACCATATACCTATCAAGGGATCAGATATAGCATCGATCATGAGTGCTATGAAAAAGGCTATGGATACAGTCATTGCATCCATTCCAAGCACTTGGTTGTAATATATTAAGAGAAAACTTCCAAGAAGATTATTTTTTATACCTACGGAAATTGATCCGAAGCCATAAAAGAACTGTGTGGACTTAGATGCCCTGTGTGCTAATAAAGAAGTATCTCCCATACTCTCATATTACTAATTAAAGCTAGTATTTGTATACGAAAAGGAAATAAATAAATAGCTGAATTTAAACTAAAAAAGAATTATTCTAATGTTAAAAGGATGAATTATGGGAAGATTACAAGATAAAGTTGCAATAATAACTGGAGCTGGAAGGGGAATAGGAAGAGAAATATGTCTATATTTAGCATCGGAGGGGGCCAAGATAGTTGTCAATGACTTGGGTGGAGATAGAGACGGAAGTGGTGAAGGAAAAATAGCTGATCAAGTTGTTGAGGAGATACATGCTTTGGGCTCAGATGCAGCAGCTAATTATGACTCTGTAGGAACCGTTGAAGGGGGCCAAAATATATTTGATACCGCAATAAATTCTTTCGGTCGTGCAGATATACTTGTCAATAATGCAGGAGTTTTAAGGGACAGAACGCTTTATAACATGGAAGAATCTGATTGGGATGTCATCATGGAGGTTCACTTAAAAGGTCACTATAACTGCACAAGACCCTTAGTAAGGCATATGAGAGATAACAATGTCTTGGGTTGCAGAATTATTAACATGTCCTCTGTATCAGGTTTATTTGGAAATTTTGGACAAGTAAATTATGGCGCAGCCAAAGAAGGTATAGCCGGCTTTACCAGATCACTTGCATTAGAAGTTGCTAAGTATAAATGTACAGTTAATACAATCTCTCCTGGAGCAGCTACTAGACTGACAATTGATCTTATTGAAGCTGCAGGAAGAAAATATGATGAAAATGATTGGACACAAGGACCGGGTCAAATAGCTCCTGTAGTAGCCTGGCTATGTACAGAGGAAGCTAGCGAGGTAACTTCACAAATCATACATTCTCAAGGTGGAATACTTGGTATTATGCAACAACCTGCGATTATTCAATCTTTTACTACTGACAATTTATGGACTCTAGAACAATTAGATAAACTCATACCGGAACTGGTTGAAACTAGAAAATTTCATGATCAAGAGGTAGAAGAAAAAGGTGCACCAAGGAAAGTCTGATCAACCCAACCAGACAGAAGCTGCACATCTTATGTCAGTTGCTGAAGCACCAGCTTCAAATATATACTCTGCAGGTTCCACTTGCCAAGAATGATTATCAACATTCCAGAAGGATAAATCTCTTTCTGATAATTCAAATTTTATCTTTTGAGTCTCACCTGGTTCTAAAGAAATTTTCGTAAATTTCTTCAATTCTTTTGGAGGACGATCAACTTTTGAATCTGGCACTTTAATATAGCCTTGTATGATTTCCTTGCCAGCTACATTGCCAACATTGCTTATTTCTAATTCGAAAGCAGCCACCGAAGCATTTCCTTTTGGAGGAACAGCTCTCAAATTTGAATACTCAAAGGACGTATATGATAATCCATGTCCAAATGGGAATAATGGTTCAATTTCTTCCTTGTCGTACCATCTATATCCAATAAATAAACCTTCTGCATAATCCATTTGTAGATCTTTACCTGGGTATGTCGCATAAGCTGGCGTATCTTTGATTGATTTTGGAAATGTAGTTGGCAATTTACCTGACGGGTTTATTTTTCCAAAGATTATGTCAGATAAAGAATTTCCAAACTCTTGACCTGGAAACCAACTTTGTAAGATTGAACCAGCGTCTTCAACCCAAGGCATTAAGCAAGGTGATCCAGTATTCAATACAACTACAGTATTTTTATTGACTTTACATATGGTCGTAATTAACTCATCTTGGTTGGAGGGTAAGTCTAGGTTTGACCTATCATTTCCTTCAGTTTCCCAATCTGAATTAGTACCAACTATTAAGATAACCGCATCCGCCTCCTTGGCTACAGAAATAGCTTCCTCCATTAAGTCATGTTGATCTGGTGCCTGCATTCCAATTTGGACAGCTGGGAATCTACCTTCCCATTTATATTCAACCTCTAATAGATATGTTTTCCCTTCTTCAAAATTTATTTTTTTTCTTTTTGGAGCAGAACCCATTCCAAAAAATGCATCACCCGGATCTTGAGAATTCCAATTATCGATCTGATTTTCACCATTAATTGATAGCCTAGAAGGTCCAATGCTAAATATTTCAAAATCATACTCTCCAGAAAATTTAGGTTGCAATTCACCTGTAAATCTAACACTCAATGAAGGTCGTTTAGATTGCGCAACTATATCTAAACCAAAGCCTCCCATTGCCCAAAACTTATTACCTTTAAGAATCTTGGTTTCAATTGGTTGACCTTCAAACTCTTGTCCATCAAAAAATTCAACCTTAAATCCATTATTTTCTTTAAAAAGTTCACCAGGAATTGCAGGAAGAAATTTATGAGTGTGGCAGCCCTTAGCATAAGCAACTTTTTTACCTTTACCTAAAGCGGTCTCAATACCTTCTAATGGATGAATAACATAATGCGGGCTAAGCGATGCACTCCCTCCTCCCATATATTGTCCCTTTAGGGCATTGGGTCCAATAATGGCAAGTTTTTTGATTTTGTCTTTTTGTAGGGGCAAGACTCCATCGTTCTTAAGTAAAACCATACCTTCAGATCCAGATTGTCTAATCAAAATTCTATCTTCTTCCAGATTGTTACTTTCCTCTGGTTTTTCATCTGGTTTGTCTAGTCTTCCGGTAAATTCAGCAACTCTGAGGATCCTCCTTACCTTATCATCAACTACTTTCTCCTCTACTTTTCCTTTGTTTACCGCTTTTACCAAATTTTCACCCCAACTTCTTGCAGGTCCTGGCATTTCACAATCAAGACCACCATTCGCATTGCCGATAGTATCTTGTGCGGCACCCCAATCACTGACTACATATCCAGGAAAATTCCATTCATCTTTAAGTACTTTATTGAGCATCTCATCATGAGAAGAGCAAAATATATTATTTAATTGATTGTAAGCTGACATGACTGACAAAGATCCAGCTTTTACACCCATCTCAAAGGGTAAAAGATATAGTTCCCTCAAGGTTCTTTCATCAATATTTGAACTCACAAAGTGTCTTTGATATTCAGTATCGTTACCGATGAAATGTTTCAGACACGCTGAGACTCCAACAGATTGAACACCTGTTACATAGCTACTTGCTAGCTCACCAGTCAGAATAGGATCTTCGGAGTAACATTCGAAATGTCTTCCACCTAATGGATGTCTGTGCAGGTTAATGGTTGGACCCAATAAAACATCGGCATCTTTGCTCTTTGCTTCTATCCCAATAGCTCTTGCAATATTTTCAATATTTTCTTTATCCCAAGAAGAAGAAAGGCATGAGGCACTTGGAAAGCAAGCAGAAGTAGCACCAGAAACTGAATCTCCTCTGGCGCCTATAGGGCCATCAGTCATCTTTATTCGCGGAATGTTAAGTCTAGGTACCGCAGTGGTATGCCAAGCTGAAGAACCTGACAAAATAGAAACTTTTTCTTCAAGGGTAAGCTCCCCTATTAAGGATTCTATTCTGTCCATAGAAGCAGGTTGTGACTAAGCGTAATCTCTTGCCTTGTAGATAGAATTTCTTGGTTTGGCAAATACGTTTCTTACCATCGGTTCAAACTCTTCGATGGACATGCATTCATAATCTGGATCAAAAGAATTTTGATCATATTTTGCACAAAATTCAGCACAAGCATGCCAATAAGGACTATCTCTGTATTCATCTCTCATATTTTTATCCAGTCCTAGAAAGTCAAAGAAATAATAGCCTTGGAAAATTCCATGATGTTTCACTATCCAGTAGTTCTCTTCAGAAACAAACGGTTGCAACATTGTAGCAGCAAGGTCGGCATGATTTGCCGAGGCCAAGGTATCTCCAATGTCATGAAGTAAGGCACAAACTACATATTCTTCATCTCTTCCATCTTTATATGCTCTTGTTGCTGTTTGTAAACAATGAGTAAAACGATCAACAGCAAAACCGCCAGTATCGCCTTTTAAAATGGCAAGATGTTCTAATATCCTATCCGGTAATTTTTTAGCATATTCAGAGGTTTCTCTACCAATGATTGCATAGTCTTCTGCAGTACCATTTAGCATTTCAGTAAAAGTTGCTTGTTTTGACATAAACCCTCCCGTTTATTAATTTAATTTTGCCAGAATATGTAAATTTTTTCTATAGTCAGGCCATCCAGTTACTTATATTTTTTCCCTCAGGATCAATTAAAACGCCGGGATTCATGATGCCTTTTGGATCTAGAGATGATTTAGCTGCAACTAAAACTTTATTGAAAAGATCTGGTCTTTGATCATCATAACCTTTAGGACGATGATCTCTTCCTACAGCATGGTGATGAGTTACTGTCCCTTGGTTAGCAATACAAATTTCATTAGTGGCTAGCTTTATTTCTTTCCATATTTCAATCATAGACTGGGGAGTAGAGAAAGCTCCAAAAGTAAAATAAGGAGCCAATCCATCTGGATAGCTATGAGTGATACGACAAGTTATTAGAGAAGGCTTTCCAGTTATTTCTAAAATTGCTTTGGCAGCCTGATTTTTGATATTTTCTATAAATTTATGACTTTTATCCCAAGTTATGGCTGTTTCAAATGTATCTTGAATAATACCTCTTCTAGTAAAGCTTTCTCTTAAATATGGTGCCCTAATAAAGCTACTTCTCCAACTACCAGATGATCCGCTTCTATGAGCATCTTTTGATTCTTTTGGTTCTTCAAAAATACCCTCATATTCTTCAACTATTTCTAAAGCTCTCTTTAAGGAATGACTTTTATCATGATCTGCAGATTCAAAAGCAATGATTAATAAGTGTTTAGACCCATCTCCAGCACCATTAAATAAGGCTTCGTTTGAATCTAATAATCTACAATTTGCTGGAAATAAACCAGCTTGGCTAATGTGCTTCAGTGCACTTAATGCATTTTCATAGTCAGTAAATTCAACTGTACAAGAAGATCGATAAGTCGGTCTATCTTGCAAGCGCATTGATGCCTCAGTTATGACACCCATGATACCCTCAGATCCAATAGCGAATCTATCAGGGCTTGGTCCAGCACCAGATCCAGGCAATCTTCTAGATTCAAATAGGCCTGATGGAGTAATCATCTTTATGGATTCAACGAAATCATCAATATGAGTGTACAAAGTAGCATAATGTCCACCAGATCTAGTTGCTATCCATCCCCCAAGAGTGGAGAACTCAAAACTCTGAGGATAGTGACGCATTGTTAGATCATATTCTTTAAGTTGGCCTTCAAGGTCAGGACCAAGAATTCCTCCTTGTATAAGAGCTGTTCTACTATCTCTGTCTATCTCAATAATAGAATTAAGATTTTTCATATCTAAAGAAACCACCCCGTTGTAATCACCACCAACATTAGTTTCAACTCCACCACACACACTCGAGCCTCCACCATAAGGAATAACTGCTATATCATTTGAAGAAGCCCAATCAAGTAAGTTTGTTATATCTTCTTCAGAATTGGGGAAAGCTACGAAATCAGGAGGTGCCGGAAATTGACCTAATATGGATCTTGCCGAGTCCGGGAAAGATTTGCCATATGAATGATTGAGTCTCTCTAATTTATCATTTGAGACAATAGCTTTAAGACTATTTGGACTCTTTAAAGAGGATTCAGGTAGGTTTATGTCATCTATTTTTGGTATTTCTATTCTCTCTACAGAATCTAATACAAAAGTTTTAGCTATACTCTTGTCTATATTATTTTCTTCTTCCAAAGTAAGAAGTTCATCTTCATAACCCCATCCCCAAAATTTTCTTGCTCTCATTTAATCTCTCCTTTGTAGATCTTATAGTGCAAGTTACTAAACAGTAAAGAAGAAGTAATGTTAGAATAATGTTTTAACTTTTATAGATATGGCAAAAAAATACGAAAACTTCCAGGTCGGAGAAAATCTTTGGAGAAGTGAAAATACTTACAAAGTTTACACGAACACTATTTTAGAGAAACTTGTTGCGAGTAAAACAATTATTGATCCAAATGGATCTACTGGTGGACATAGGCTGATTGAATCGGAAGTTGTTTATGTATTTCTATCTGGTGTTGGTGAAATGGAAGTCGTTGAGTATGCAAATCACGAAGCCGGTCATGGAACAAATCCTAGTTTTGGTATTGAACACAAAGCTGAGTTGACTATAACTGCAGGGAATATCATCTTAGCTGAAGAAGGTGACTACGTAAAAGTTAAAAATACATCCAAACTCGAGCAGCTCATTTATCTAAGAGTTTTCGATAGCGAGGGTGCTAGAAAGTAAAAAAAATCCCCACCCTAGGGCGGGGATTCCGAAAAGCGTATCTCAACTACTTTTCAACTAACTGTTAAAACTGTTAGCCGGAACCGGGGTAACCCGTGTCAGAAGGATACTCCTGTTGTTCCTCTTCTAAAATAAATACTAATAGTGATCACCTCCTGTAGAGGGTAATAAAGATCCACAAATTCAATTCCCCTCGTGTTAAATTGAATGTGGGACGCCTAAAGCAAGAATATCAATAAATTTATTTTTATAAAAGAATTATTTTATAGTTTGAGAATTTAGATTAAGCCAAGAGATTTCATCAGCAGTTAAATCAATTTTTATAGCTTCTAATGAACTTTCAGTTTCAAAAAAGTTTCTAGGACCTATCAATGGAAAAGATGGAAACTTTTGGTTAAGCACAAATGATAAAGCCAATTGGATTGGAGCAACTGACTTTTTGGAAGCTAACTCAAAACATCTCTTTCGTCTTTCTTTGTTTTCTTTGCTTCCCCATACCCTTTCTTGCTCTTCTCTGTTTGGATCAGCAACATGTCTTAATCCAGAAAATTCTTGAGAGTCTAGAAAAAAACCTCTGGCTTGACTAGACCAAGGAAAGATAGCAACCTGACTATCGGTAAGATATTCGACATAATCATCATTAGAACAGCTGTAACATCCTGGCCAAACAGGATTGTTCATGCGTGCAAGACTGAAATTATTACTCAAAACTGTAAAGGGCTCCTTTCCATTGGATAAAGCATAGTTATTCGCTTGTTTAAATCTTTTTAATGACCAATTCGAAGCACCGAAAACCTTTATCAGTCCTTCTTCTTTGAGATCATTTAAAGTATCGATAAAACCTTCAACTGGTAAAGACTCGTTATCTCTATGTAAGCAATAGATATCCAGATATTCAGAGGACATTCTATTTAAAGTTTCCTCTAATTGCGGCCTAATTTTGTCTGGTTCGCAATCGGGTGTATGTGCCCCTTTTCCAAGAATTACAACTTCTTCTCTCAAATTCCTAGATTCAATCCAACTTCCCAAGTAATAATCACTCTTTCCATTATTGTAAATATAGGCTGTATCGAAAACATTTCCTCCTTTCATGTAAAAATGATCAAACATTGCAAATGCATGATTAGTATCGGATTGATTATCGCAACCGAATACTAAACGAGACAATTCTTTATCAATTCCTGGAATCTTTAGAGTTGGCAGTATTTCTCTTGGAATTTTGTTAGAAATGACGGGAAACTTTCTTCTTTCCCCCCTATCTTCATCATAAACGACTCTTAAATCTTTTCTCCAAGTATCCAGAGCGATCATATTGCCATGAGAATCATTATGTGGAATAAGCGACGATTCTGTAGCTTGGGTATGAAAAGTTTCTGAAAAATGATCTATTTCTAATGCATAAATTCCTTTATCAGTTGAAATATCAATCTCCTCTTCATTACCTTCTTTATCTATTATTTTTAATTGAGATTTTCTGTCTGTAAACTCTCCACAATGCCAAGGTTGATTTACTAAGATAGTATTGGTGCCATCTGTAATTCTTACATCACTCTCTGAGCTTAGATTGGTAGCTGACTTTATTCTAGCTACTGATTTATCTTCAAACGTTAAAATTGCTGAAGCATTTAGATCTATTTCTTGAGAATTTAACTCTCCCTTTCCTTCGATTGATATTGGATTTAGAAAGTTCTTACCATTTGCAGCTCCTACAGCATGTCGTGATATGGAAACTGGATAACATCCAATATCCAAAATAGATCCGCCACCTAATTCACGGTTAACCAGTCGATGAGTTTCTGGGACATCAACTGAAAAGCAAAATTCAGCACTTATATCTAATGGAGCATTCAACTTCTGTTGAATAATCTCCATTATTTTTTTGGTTTGCGGGTGTATTTTGTACATAAATGCTTCCATCAGAAGTGTATTATTTTTTCTGGATAGATCTATAAGAGCCATTGTTTCGGTCGCATTAATAGTCATAGGCTTCTCACAAAGAACTGCTTTTTTATTTTTTAGGCATTGGGCTGTGAGTTCAAAGTGACTTGTGTGAGGTGTTGCTACATAAATCGCATCAATTTCTGGCATTGAAATTAAATTGTGATGACCTCCAATTGGTTTGCAACCATAAGGTGCACAAAATTCTTTTGCCCTTTGTTCAGTGCTACTGGCTACAGCAACTAATTCACCTTCAGTTTCTTTTAAAGCATCTGCAAACGCTTTTGCTATTGAACCAGTACCTAATATTCCCCATTTAATTATTTTCATATTGTTTCCTTTTGAAGTTGTCTCAATAGATCCTTATGCATTTTTGAGTCTATAGGGTAGAAATAAATTATTATTAAACTACATGAAATACATAATATAGGTATCAAAGTCATTATAGTTTTCATATTATCAACTGTAGCTGCAGACATAACTTGATTTGCCTGATACCCAATTGCATCTAAAACCCAGCCTAAGATTAATACTGCTAATGCTATAGACCCTTTTTGAGCAAACGTCATAAATCCATACAATGATGACTCACTTCTAACCCCAGTATGTACTTCACCATATTCAATAGTATCAGGAAGCATAGACCAAAATAAAATCCCTCCTGCACCACTGCCAAAACCAATAAACGCGACTAAAAAAAGTAATTCATTTAGTGTCTTGATATCATAAAAATAAAATAATATTAATGAAGACAGGGTTATTGCGCTTGAGATTAACCATGTAATTTTCTTACCTAATCTGTTAGAGATGATCCACCAAATTGGTATACTTAAAAACGCTACAATGCCACTAGTAAATAGAATCACTCCTTGGTGTTCATGCAGATCCAGAGCATATTTCGTGTAATAAATTAAATTATTTCCAAAAAATATAGTTGTAATTCCTACAATTAAAGTTGCAGAAAAAACCAGCCAAAAGGGTTTATTCTTTCCAATTGCCATTGCTGCATCAGCAAGACTTCCACCAACTCTCTCTATACCCTGATCACTCTCAGGTTCTTTTACTGTTATAAAAGTTATTGAATGTATGAGTATGGCAGTTATTCCAGCTATAGAAGCTAAAACTATAAACCCCATACTTTCATCCTCTCCTCCAACCCAAAAAATAATTGGAAAAGCTAAAAGGGCCATTAGGTTTGTTCCAGTTTGGGCTCCTAGCATTCTAAAGCCAGTCAAATTAGTCCTTTCTTGACTGTCAGAAGTTATCCTTGGAGTGAGAGATGAAAATGGAACGCTTACTAATGTAAAGCAAGTCCTGTGCAGTAAATTTGCAAATAAAAGAAAAAAGAATAGTGAAGAACCTTCCAGAGGTGGAACCCAAAATAATAAAACAAATGACAAAGCCAAAGGAATATTGCCAAACAATAAATATGGACGATAAACACCCCATTTTGTTCTTGTTCTTTCAGCGATATAACCCATGAATGGGTCAGTGGCGGCATCCCAAGCCATACCAATAAAATAAATCAACCCTGCTAAGGATCCGGAGATACCAACAACATCTGTATAAAAATATAGAAGATATAAGCCTACCCCACTCCAGTATAAACAAATTGCTATATCTCCTATTCCGTAGCCTATCCTTGTCTTTAATGTTAATCTTTCGACTATAGATTGAGTCATCAAAGATAAGTTTATAGGTATAAAATAAAGATTAAAGTCTTATCTAAAGAATACTTTATTCTTACTAGTCAGCTGGTTTTTTTATAAAGTATTCAATGATCTCACTTCTATTGCATCAGCGGAATGTTCTGAAAGAATTCCAGAAATAACAACAAATTTTAACTCTCTTGTGGGCGAAAGCTCTTTCTTCAAAATTTTCATAATTGATTGAAGATTCTTTTCATGATCTGAATACATAGAGGATTTATAGGCATGAACTGAGCCTGTTAAAGACAATTGTTTAATGGTTTTTTTATTATTGCTGAATGCAAATATAGGGATCATAAAGGGTTTAGCATTAGCTACAATTTCAGCAGTTTGGCCTGACCGAGTAATTGCAATAATCCCATCGGCCTTAATAGATTCTGCAATGTCCTTTGCTGCCACTCCAAGATGTTGCCAGTCTGTTTTTGATATTAGTTGGCTTTCATAGCCGAGAGTTCTGTATTTTTCGGTTTGCTTTGCAATTCTTGAGATAAATTTTACAGACTCAATTGGATATTTTCCGATAGTAGTCTCACCTGAAAGCATAACTGCATCAGCTCCTTCATAAATTGCATTTGCAACATCAGTAACCTCTGCTCTTGTGGGTGTGGGATTATCAATCATTGATTCTAGAAGGTGAGTAGCAACAATAGACCTCACTCCGTATTTTGCACAGTTTGACATTATCTTTCTTTGGATATTTGGTAAATTTGCAAGATCAGTTTCAATGCCTAAGTCTCCTCGTGCTACCATGACGGAGTCAGAAACTTTGCAGATTTCTTCAATATTCGATAACCCTTCTCTATCTTCAATCTTAGAAATGATTTTTACTTTTTTAGTTTTATTCTTAAGAAACTTTTTTAAATCATCTATATCTGATGCATTTCTAACAAAGGACAAGGCGATGAAATCTACATCTTCTTTCAAACCAAACGCAATGTCTCTTTTGTCTTTTTCTGTTACTGAAGGTAAATTAATACGTATACCAGGTAAATTTACGTGTCTTTTGCTGCCTAGTTTTCCTCCATCTAAAACTTTACATTCAAGTTCATTTTTAGATTTTTTTAGTACTTTAAAATTGAGTAGACCATTGTCTAAACTAATGAGTGTCCCTACATTAACACTTTGAATAAGTTCATCGTAATGAACTCTAATTGAAGTAGTTTCCACATCAACCTCATCTCGAATCGTGAAAGAAACTAATTGACCTGGCTCAAGAGTGACAATTTGGGAAGTATCTCCTGTTCTTATTTCTGGACCTTGGGTATCTAGTAAAATGCCTACTGGATTATTGATTGTTTTATTAAGTTTCTTTATACGATCAATAATCTTTTTTGCATTTGTATGATCTGAATGCGACATGTTTAATCTAGCAACATTCATTCCTGCTTCATGTAATTTCTTGATGCTGGAGAAGTTCGCGGTAGTAGGCCCGATAGTGCAGATGATCTTGGTACGTTTGTGTTTCATATTTTAAATGCTGCATTCTACATAAGACTTAGTGAAAGCCAAAAAAAACAGGCCTAGTGGCCTGTTTTTTTTCTTTTCTTAGGTTAGAAATTATAACGCATATCTATCCCATAAGATCTTTCAGCTAAAGGCCATGCATACTTTTGATAATCTCTTGTTATTTCACTTGTTACTATTGTGTAATAATCTTTGTTATTCATTATATTATCTACATAAGCTCTTATGGATATATCTCCATCTTCACTAAACCATGAAACACTTACATTAGTGGTATCTCTAGATGGGACAGTATCGTAAGCTCTCTCAATACCTGAAGCTGAGAAATCACCAGTGTATGAATAACTTATGTTATACCATAGTGGTCCAAACATTGAGTCGGCCTCATAAGTAGCATTGATTGTATACTTTTGTTCCGGTATACCTTTAAGCGCATTTCCCTTTAAGTTATATGTAAAGAGATCTGCATCTGCACCTACTGCTACATAATCAACCGTATCAACTTGTGTAAAAGTACCCCAAATCTGGCTTGGTACAGACGGATCATCTATATTTGCAATCAGATAATCCTCTCCATACTCAGTCAACGTATAACTATAATTGGCATAAAGAGTTAATCTTTCAGTCGCTGCATATGTAACTTCAGCTTCAAATCCCTTATTAGTTATACCATCAGCATTTGTAACTCTATCAGTTGCCCATCCTACGTTGGGATTAAATTGAGTTACTCTATCTTGATAACCATCATAATCATAATAATAAGTTGAAGCGAAGATCTGTAATGTATCATCTAGGTGTAATCCCTTGTAACCGATCTCAAAAGCATCGATTGTCTCCTTATCATATGTTTCTAGCCTTAGATCTGCTCCACCTATAGGTAGACCGAATTCATCTCTTAAGCTATCCTTACCGCCAGCTACACCTAATATATATCCTCCCGATCTATATCCTGTTGTGAAAGACACATACCACAGCTGATCATCATTTGGTGTGTAGTCTAGATTCACTCTTATGTTTGTATCTGACCATTCGTCATCATCAACTACGGTTCTAGTATAACTGTAAGGTGCACCCTGATTAACAGCCAAAGGGGTTGCACAAGTTGTATCTGTCGTAGCACATACGGCAGCAATGTTACTTCCATTGGCAGCAACACCAGCGGCTCCTGTATAGGTTGCACTACCTCTCATTAGATTAGTTAAAGAAAGAGTGGTTTGACCAGAATCAGGAAGTAAATTACCACCTGCTGCAGTTTCCAAAAATGGTCCCAAGGTTCCAGCTCCAGCTAGAATTGCAGGCATCCAACCTCGTGCAAAATCTAAACTTAGCTCTGCATATCCACTACTCATTTCAACTGCAGCTTTTTTATCCTTTGCATGTCTTGCTCCAACTGTTAAAGCATATTCATCATTGATGTACCATGTGCCCTGAGTGAATATAGCGGAAGCTTCAGTCTCGATTTCATTGGAATACTCATAAGCCCTTCCATCTGGTGAACCTTGCCATCTTCCCGTTATAACGTCTTGTAGAGGTGCGCTCTTATGAGCAACATGCGGACCTAGTCCAGCAGTACCAAGGAAAAAGTTAATACTAGCTCCTCCTAAAAAGCCAACCGGAGCATCTAGTAATCCATAGTTTGTTGGATTAACAACACTAGGATTATTTGTAAGATAGGTATAGTCCTGTTTTCTAATCTCGTCCATGTAGAAAATTCCTGAGGTAACCTCAACATCTTCCATTAACTGCCAATTCACTAAAATTTCATGAGTTGTCATATGTACATCTTCTAAAACAGTCTCTCTTCTTGTGCTTATTGTTGAATTTGAAAGATCAAAGTCTCTATTAAAAGTATAATCAAAATCAACAAATCCATAGATATACTTTACCTGGACCGTATCTGATAAATCCCATGTTATGTCTGATTGAATTCCTTCATGCTCAAACATTACATGCTGACAGTTGCTGTTGCTATATGGGAATTTTGCATTATCACAACCTTCCATATTGACTCTTGCACCAAACTTTCCAATTGTTCTTTCAGATGGATCAGCACCAAACTGAGGATTCAAGTGATGTAATATAGATGAGTTTCTATCAACTCCTGGTATGAGAGGTGCTCCATATCTAACCTCTCCAGTTATGGGATGTGTAAATGCAGTAGCGCCAGGATATGTTGAGCTAACTTGTTTAAGTCCATAAACTTGCTGGCCTTCACTATGAGTACCTCTATTAGGACCCCAACCTTGATCCAATAATATAGGTGCATTTGTTGTCAAATCAGCTAGCCTATCATTTCCCCTTATATTCCATGTTACTTCATCTGTAATATTCCATGTAAAAGATAAAGTAATATTTTCATCATCAACTTCCTGCAAGTCCTCTCCACCCAGTCCATCTTGGAGTGGATCTGTATCGGCCGTCATGGCTGTGAATCTATAAGCGAAAGTATCTGTGACTGGGCCAGATGACATAAGATAATTTTGATGCGTACCATCAGACCCTACCAATACTCTAACCTGTCCTTCAGCTTCGAAAGTTGGTTTTTTTGTTATGTAGTTAATCGCTCCACCTATAGAGTTTCTTCCATACAAAGTACCTTGAGGACCTCTAAGAACTTCGATTCTTTCTACATCATAAAGATAGTTTTCACCCGCAGCTATACCAAAATCTGGAGAAAAGACACCGTTGTAGTATGTCGCTACACCTGGATCTCCTCCTAAAGCTCTAAAGTTTCTTCCAACCCCTCTGATTCTTACGTCAAATTGATCTCGAGTAGTAGCAGGAAGTTGATCCATCAAGTCATCTGGGCCTTGAAGACCTAAATCTTCTATCAACGAAGAATCAAAAGCTGTAATTGACATTGAAGTATCAGAAACAGTTGATGTTCTTTTCTCAGCTGTAACTGTGATTTCTTCAATACCACCTCTATTAACTTCTTCCTCTTCAGAAGAAATAGAGAAAGGTAAAACGGAAATTGAAAAAGCGATTAACGTATAGATAATCTTTTGCATGGTATCCTCCCCAAATATAGAGCTTTAAGCTCTTTTTAAATCCTTTTAACAAATATTCTATGTAGAATTGCACTACATTAGCACATTTACGTTTTTTTTTGCAACAAAAAAAAGCAGGCCAATTGACCTGCTTTTTTTCACTAATACATTAGAATTTATAACGTAAATCTATACCCATTGTTCTGGGGTTTAAGGGACTAACAGTTTTCCTAAAGTTCTGTTCTGCACTAGCTGTCGATAAAGCATAATACATCTTATTATCCATCAGATTATCTATGTAAGCTCTTACATTGATACTGCCATCTTCGCTATACCATGATGCACTTATGTTTGTGACCTCACGAGCTTCAATCCTATCAAGTTCCCTCTGCACACCTGAAGCAGAAAAGTCACCTGTATAAGAATGAGTTGCAAAAAGCCAAACTGGACCCCAACGTGAATCCATTTCATAAGTCAGATTAATAGTGAATTTCTGTTCAGGTATTCCTTTCAGAGGACCTCCCTTTAGGTTGACAGTATAGTCTGAAGCAAAATTTGGATTAGTAACATCACAAGAGATATATCCTTGAACACATTGACCGAATGCTGCAACTGGATTTGTAGGATCGTCTACTGTGAAAACAAGATAGTCCTCACCGTATTCTGTTTCGGTATAACTGTAATTTCCAGCGATGTTCAAGCGATCATTCGCTTGATATTGGATTTCTATTTCAAACCCTTCGTTAGTAATACCATCAGCATTTGATACAAAGTTAGCACCTGCTCCTCTTATAGGATCAAATTGCTCTAACTCATCTTGATAGCCATCGTAATCATAGTGGTATACAGAAGCAAAAATTTGCAATGTGTCGTCTAAATGGAGACCTTTGTATCCCAGCTCAACAGCTTCAACAACCTCTTCGTCATAATCAACAAGTCTTTGACCAGTTCCTGTTGGTACACCATTTGCATCTCTTTGATCATCCCTTTGACCAGATACTCCCAACGCATAACCACCAGATCTAAATCCAGTTGTAAAAGACAAATACCAAAGTTGATTTTCATTCGGTTCATAATCAAGATTTATTCTGATATTTGTATCGTCCCATGAATCTTCTCCACCGATTCTTCTAGTGTAAGAATATGGAATACCTTGACCAAGTCTCAAAGGAGCCGCACAAGTTGTCGCAGTATAATCGCAAGTAGGAGTTATTGGTTGCGCAGGATTTATTGATCCAGGATAGATGGCTGCAGCATCTAAAAGTCCAGCTCCTGCAAGAGCTGTCAATTGTGCTACTGTTGCAGGATCATAATTCCAACTTGCAGCTCCCATAGCAACATTAGTCTGCGCCTCAATAGTGGTGTTTGGACCTACAGGAATAAATGGATTACCTGATGCTAAGTTGGCAAAAGGGATTAAGCCACCAAGAGCGCTTGCGTAAAGCTCTGCATAACCATAAGTCAATTCTAAAGCCTCTTTTTCATCCTCAGCGTATCTTGCACCTAATGTTAGCGCCCAAGAATCATTAATTCTCCAAGTACCTTGGGTAAAGTAAGCAATACCATCTGTTTGATTTTCATTATCATGAGCATAAACATGCCCCATAGGATCACCCTGCCATCTGCCTGAGATAGTTGCTCCTAAAGGGGCATCACCTAAATTAACATGAGGCGCAAGTGTTGCATTAGGCCAACCTAGAGCAGTCATAATACTTACTTGAACTGGTAATGCAGGTGAGATTGCTGAAAGTGGTACTTCCAGATTTCCATAGTTTGCAGCCTGTGTGATCATAGGTACATTATTACTTAAAGAATAGATTTGTTTCCTATTTTCATCCATAAAGAAAACACCAGAGGTTACCTCTATTTCATCTCCAATCATCCAATTGATATTAATCTCATGAGTAGTCATGTGAACATCTTCAAGTACAGTTGTTCTGTATTGAGAAAAATCTCTGTTTATGTTGTCAAGATCAATATTGAAGGTATAGTCGAAATCAACTTTACCAAATAGATAAGTTATAGTCGTTGTATCGTTTATATCCCATGTAAAACTACCTTGAAGCCCCTCTTGTTCAAACATAACATGATTTGAAGCACAACCGGGAGGACCATAAGGAAAATCTTCACAATTTTCGTCATGATTTACATTCACATCGTAAGTTCCTATTACGTCGGGTCCATTATATTGGTAGGCCGGGTTAAATCTCCATGGAAAACCCGATTGGTCAACACCTGGTCTCAGAGGTGCTGCATAGCCTATTTGGCCTGTAACAGGACTTGTAAAAGCTACTGCTCCAGGAGTAGACTCAGTCGCACTTCTTAATCCATAAACAGGATCAGTGGTATTCCTCATTCCTCTATTTGGACCGTACCCTTCAGTAAGGAGTACGTTGTTATTTATAATTCTATCTGAGAGTCTATCGTTTGCTCTTATTTGAGCTGTCATATCGTCATTGATGTTCCAAAGTAATGTGAAGGTTATGTTCTCGTCATCTAAAGAGTTAGTATCAGGACCGGTACCAACACTCTTCTGTATACCGTCTCTCTCAACAGATATTCCAGTAAATCTATAAGCAATATCATCAGTTATTGGACCGGAGGACATCAAGAAATATTGTTCAAGGCCATAATCTCCAAGAACTGTTCTTACTTCACCTTCAGATTCAAAGGCTGGCTTTTTAGTTATGTAGTTTATTGCTCCTCCAATAGAGTTTCTACCGTATAGAGTTCCTTGGGGGCCCCTTAGAACTTCGATCCTTTCTACGTCATACAAATAGTTTTCTGAAGCAGCAATACCAAAGTCTGGTGAGTAAATTCCATTGTAATAAGTTGCAACGCCAGGATCTCCACCAAGTGCTCTAAAGTTCCTACCTACACCACGTATTCTTACATCAAAAGCATCGCGAGTTGTTGCTGGTAGCTGATCCATAAGATCATCAGCACCTTGCATACCTAAATCTTCCAACAAGGATCCATCAAACGCTGTAATTGACATAGATGTATCAGAGACAGTTGAAGTTCTTTTCTCAGCTGTAACTGTAATTTCTTCTATTCCTCCTCTCTCTCTATCTTCATCTTCAGAAAATAGAGTTAATGGTACTAATAGAAAAAGGCTTAATGAATAAATGAAGAATCTGTTGTTCATGTTTTTCCCCTAAAAAATAGCTTCTTATTCCTACAGAAGCTACCCTGTAAACACAACGAAATCCTTTTCTTTAGCTTACTATGCCTTTTAAAGGGTCACAGTGCAATTTATTTTTAATGTATTTTTAGATGTTATTATCAGTCAAATCTAGCTCTTTGGAGTCTCAAGCTCACCCTTTCTCATTAGATAGGCAATTGCAGCTGACATCATTACAAAATTTAAAATTGTAACGCCCCATATTTTAAATTGCACCCAAGCCTCTAGTGACATGAAATATATGAAGTATAGGTTTATAAAACCGACAAAAATTAAGAAAAAACCTGCGAAATTTGTCACATTTGATCTAGCAGATGAGGATCCTGAGTTAGACTGAGGACCCAATTGTGATAGAAGCATATTAAGTAAAATTGGACCTCTATAAAGATTAGAAATAACAAGAATTAAACCGAAAAGCCAATGAACGATTGAAAATTTCCACTGTAAAAAAATAGGATCTCGAAGAGCAATCGTAATAATACCTAGAGGCATCAACAGACACCATGATATGAACAAAGGTTTAGAAACCTTAGAATGAGCAAGCTTTTCTAAGATAACTTGGATTGTCACGAGTCCCATGATTACAAAAGTCAAATAAAAAAAGTCTCGAGTTATCCCCCATGTTAAGGCAAAAGCAATTAACAGAAATAAGGGATTATTAAAAAACTTACTTAATTTTTTCATTCTCAACTTATTCTAGATGAGGTTTCAGACTGTTAAAAACAATTTCTGCAATTAAAGGTTGAGCATCCTTATTAGGGTGAATTCCATCAGGCATCATAAGTTCTTCTTTAAGTGCAATATCATTCAACATAAAGGGTAACAAGATTACCTCTTTTTCTTCGGATAAAGTGGGATAGATAGATTCAAACTGAGTCTGATACCTCTTTCCATAGTTTGGTAATATTCTAATTTGCATTAAAAAGACCTCAACACCTCGTTTTTCTGAAGCTTCTATCATTTTATTAAGATTTTCATAAATATTTTTGGGAGGATAACCTCTCAATGCATCATTACCACCCAGTTCAAGTAGTAAAAATGTTGGTTTTAATTCATCTAATATTCTAGAGATTCTAGTTAATCCGCCTCCTGTTGTTTCACCTGAAATACTCCTGTTATGGACACTAATTTCAAAACTTTCATCTGATAGTAAAGTTTTAAGAGATTCTGACCATTGGCTCTCTTTTTCCATTCCATATCCAGCGCTGATACTATCTCCGTAAATCAATATTGATTTATTTTCTTCTGAGCTCGTATTTGAAGCAATGAGAATAAATATAAATAAACTTAAGGTTTTCATTATTTAAGAACAAAAATCAAAATTTGCATTATAGTCAAAGAATTAGATTTATTCTGATTCTTAGAGGTGTTATAGTTGGGTAATACACCTATTTAAACATAAAAATGATCCTTGAAGTGAACAAATTAAGGAAAGAAGTCTCTTCAGGAGAAGGTAAATTAGTCATACTGGATGATGTGAGTTTTAATCTTCTCGAAGGTCAGTCTTTGGCAATAACTGGACCATCTGGATCCGGAAAATCAACATTACTTGGTCTTCTAGCTGGACTTGATACCGCCACCAGTGGTGAAATTTACCTTAATAAAGAAGCTTTACATGAATTAGATGAAGAGCAAAGAGCACTTTTAAGAAAGGAAAAAGTTGGTTTTGTTTTCCAATCATTCGAACTCCTCCCAAGCCTTACCGCTTTAGAGAATGTTATGTTACCTTCTGAGTTAAAAGATGAAGATGAACCAGAAGAAAGAGCAAAATATTTCTTGGATAGAGTTGGGTTAAAAGAAAGAGAACATCACTATCCAAATCAATTATCCGGTGGAGAGCAGCAAAGAGTTGCTATCGCAAGAGCATTTGCTTGCTCTGCAAAGATATTATTTGCTGATGAACCGACCGGTAACCTAGATCCAAAGAATGGAGAAATGATTTCAGACCTTCTTTTTGAAGTTAATTCAGAAACTGACAATGCATTAGTTGTTGTGACGCATGATCATGATCTAGCAGATAGGTGTGATAAAAAGATTAATCTTAAATTAGGAAAAATAGTTGAATGATGTTGTTTAACCTCTCATTTAAAATATTTTTAAGAGAGCTTAGATCAGGTTATTTGACTTCTATACTTGTTTCTTTGGTATTAGCCATAACAATTGTTTCTGGAATATCACTTTTTACAGATAGGTTGGAAAAAGCCTTGAGTGCTGAAACGGAAGAATTCCTTGGTGGAAACCTTAAATTTGAGTCAAATCAAAATACCGTTAAAAGTAAATTACAAACACAAGTTTTCCAAGATATAGATTTTATGGAGATGGTTCTGTTTGCTTCAGTCATCTTTTCTGAAGAAGACATGCAGCTGAGCTCCGTAAAGGCTGTTGATAATGCCTATCCACTTATTGGAGAGTTGGAACTTCAAAATAAATCCGGAAAATTCTTAACTAAACAAAGTCCTGAATTAGGAACGGTTTGGATGGATGAAAGACTGCAAAATTTATTGAATTTATCTTACGGAGATAAAATCTTTATCGGTGATTCAGAGTTTATTTTTGCAGCTACAATTCTGTATGAACCGGATAGAGCATCAGGTAACTTTGCGTTCGCCCCCAAAACTATCATGAATTTTAAGGATGTAGATTCTACAAATATCATCCAGCCAGGTAGTAGAGTTGAATACAATTATTTATTTAAAGGGCCTGAAGACGAAATAGAAAATGTCAGAAATTATCTTGAGACCATTAAAGAAAATGGAGACAACATAGAGGTGCTAAGTGAAGATTCTAGCTCTCTTGGAAGAACTATTGATAGGTCAGAAAATTTCTTTCTCTTAGGGGGCTTAATAGCTGTTCTGTTATCAGCTTGTACTGTTGGAATTGCGTCTCAAAGATTTACTAGAAGACATGTAAGTTATGTTGCTATATTGAAGACGCTTGGAATGAAAACTACACAAATTAGGACAATGTATTTCCTTTTATTCCTATTCATGACTTTCCTTACATTATTATTTGGTCTAATACTCGGATGGACTCTACAGTCCCAATTTATAAACTTGATGTCATCTTATTTTCCTACTGAATTACCTCCTCCAGGTTACTATCCAATACTTATAACTTGCTTAACTGTTTTGATCTGCCAATTTGGTTTCATTTATCCTCACATAATAAAACTCATAACTATATCTCCAATGAGAGTATTGAAAGATGATATATCCTTTGACTATGGGTTCATTCCAGTTTTTCTAATGGGACTGGCTGCTTTCCTTCTTCTTCTCTACCTTTATACAGATCAATTAACTTTATCTTTAATAATCTTTTTCGGTGTCATCGGCTTTTCAGCGATAGGTATTGGATCCATATATTTGCTGCTTGGAAAAAATAAAAAAGGTTTAGGCGCTTCTGGCCCTATATTGCTAGCTCTATCTGAACTTAGGCGAAGAAAATTTGGTAATTCTTTCCAAATATTTGCCTTTACGATTGCTATAGGTTTAACACTGATAACGTTTTCTGCAAGTAAAAACCTTCTGGGATCTTGGCAAACTTCTATTCCTGAAGACTCACCCAATAATTTTGCTATTAACATAACTCCCGAGGATAAAGAAAATATGCAATCTTTCTTGCAGGAGAATAATATTCAATCTAAACCTTTCTATCCCGTCACCAATGCAACTATTTTTAAAAAAGAGGAGCAAAACGAAGAGGACAAAATAGATAGAAATTTCAATATTACTTGGATTGAAGAACTTCCTGAACAAAATGACATACTGAAGGGAGAATGGTTTGATAAAAATTTAAATAATGGTATTTCTATTTCTGATGATATCTCTGATAGATATGAGTTAGAAATAGGAGATGAAGTATTCATTAAGGTAGGTGAAGAAATAATTAAGTCCTATGTCCAAAGTACTAGGACGGTCAATTGGGATAATTTTTCCCCAAATTTTTTCATTATTGGTCATCCTTCTCTTTTTAAAGATATCTCCTCTACTTATATAACTTCTTTTTATATTCCATCTGATAAACAATATCTCGCTGCTGACCTTATGAGGGAATTCAGAACTGTTTCGGTATTTTCTATAGAGGAATTAATAGAACAAGTCAAAGAAATAATTGAGCAGGTTACTCAAGCATTAAATTCTATATTATTACTTACATCACTTAGTGCCCTCTTCTTAGCTTTCTCAGCGTTACAAGATGGCTTCAGTGTCAGGAAGCATCAGTCAGCAGTACTTAGAACTTTAGGAGCATCAAATATTCTGATTAAACAATCAACTTTATTTGAGTTTACCCTATTAGGTTTAATTTCAGGAACACTTGGAGCTTTAGTTGCGTATGCCGGAATCTATTTCATAGAGACAAAAGTATTCGAAACAACTGCAAACTTCTATCTTGAAATATCCTTAATGGGGCCTCTCTTAGGAATTATTGTTGTGTCTTCTCTTTGTTATTACTTAATAAGCGGCATCGCAAAACAATCTCCTAAAAAATTATTAATGCAATAGCCATAAAAAAAGCCTGCAAGATGCAGGCCTTTTTTAACTCATTTTCGCCCGCTTAGTAAGCTCCAAATTTCTTAGTAAACGAAATACCTCCCATTCGAGGAAGTGTTGGAACAACAGACACTAAGAAACCTTGGGTTTCATCATCAGTTGAGATATTTCTTACACCGATTTTGTCCATTACGTTGTTTACAAAGAACATTACTTCTAAGTCACCTTCATTATTAGTCCACGTAGCTTTCATATCTACCCGACTGAATGCTGGCGAAATGTGATAAGGCATAGCTGCGTCTGACCATATGATTTCATCGGTCCATGAAACACCTACCAAGTAGTCTATAGAGCCATCATTTAATTCTTGAGTATAGTTAGAGTAAACTGAAAGTTTATTTTCAGGAATTCTTTCCATTTTTACTCCATTAATTGGTCTCTCTCTTTCTTTAATTGAGTAAAGAGAACTAGGAGCATCAGGATTATTAACCTCAATGACACCTCTATTACCAAATGCATCAACAAGCTCTTCTGAGAATCTAGCATCTGTATAACTATAGTTACCACCAATAATCCAATTAGGCTGTGGCATATATATTGCTTCAAGCTCAAATCCTTTGGTTTCTGCTTCAGGATAACCAATAACAGATGTACTTACTCCACCCAAAAAGCCTGCAGATTCAAATTGTCCGTGAATATTTTCGTAAACATATTGATAAGTTGAAGCATTTATTTGCAGAGTGTTATCCATATAGGAGCCTTTGTGGCCTAATTCATATGAAGTAACCTCTTCTGAATCATAAGATGGGAAGGCAGAAAAATAACCCAAATTAAATCCACCTGCTCTATGTCCCGTGGTTACAGATAAATACCATAATGCATTATCTGTTGGAGAGTAATCAATATTTACCCTATAGTTAGATTCTTCAAATTCTCTCTCCATCGACCTATAAAATGATCTAGAGTAAGGAACACCTTTAAATCTTATTACACCCTCTCCTGTTGGCGTACCATCAGCGTTTAGCGCGCCGGTTGAAACATTAAATGCTAGAAGGTTTGCAGCAGTTAAATCCGCTTCGTTATATTGAACAAGGTTTTCCTCTGCAACTTTTTCATCTTCACTATAAGAACCCCCTAAAGTTATGGCCCAAGTATCATTGATTTGATATTCAGTCTGGAAATAGACCGCGTAAGCATCTGTTTTATTTAGTGTCTGCCATACAAATGTGGTTCCAGGAGATGGATTAGGACCATTTTTGAGAACAGCATTTTCTCCATCCCATGGACCAGAGACAATACACACCTGTGTAAGTGAAGGATCTGCAAAATCAGGCACGGGTGCAGCACCTAATAAACTTGCAACTCCACAACCAAAATCCCTAGCTGTGTAAGGACCCGCAGTAGTTGTATAAGCAGGTACAGTTGGATTAGCTCCGCCAAAGGCCGCAATAGCAGTCAACATCTGGACTTGCCTTGAGGCGTCTGCACCAGCTAATTCTTCGGCCACTGAACCATAGTCAGCTGGCTGTGCATATCTGGAATCATCAGCAATCGGAGTAAAAAAGTCTAAATCTTGGTCTATATGTTCATGATACTCAAATAAGCCTGCAACAAAACTCCAGTCATCAGTTATGTCCCAAAATACTTGAATTTCGTGTTGGAAATTTTCGGTCTCTTGCATCGCGTGAAACTGTTCATCAAACTTTGGATTTCCTGTCCTGTCATCATCAGTAATTCTGGTATAAAGGTAATCAGTATAGGCACCAATATATTTGACTGTTAAATCGTCTCTAGCATCCCATGAGTAGTTAATTGTACCTGCTTGATGATCAAAGTATTCATCATTAAATCCATTGGTAGATGTAACAAGATCATCTCCTGTCATTGATGGAATGCCCTTTCCGTCACCTATCATAGTTGCGGCAAGAATATTTGAGTCGTATCCGAAAGCAAAGTTAGGGCTAACACCAGTTCCTGCCATTGTCGCAGGGTCCACACCAGGTACTAAAAACTGTCCAAATCTTTGTAATCCTTTATGATTAAATTCAAAAATTTGATATCCTGGAGTAGCACAATTGGCAATGGTTCTGTCAACTAAACTAGAGCAAGGAGTATTAGGATCTACTGGCCTGTATCCGTGTACCATTAGATCATTTCTTCTAACATTTCCTCCATATTCACTAGTTGTCAGTAGACCTGCACCTTGTGCTGAACTGATAATTCTTCCATAACTTCTTTCATTTCCTCTAATATCAAAAGTATGGTTATCATTTTCCCAACGTAATGCTAGTGTGTAGTTTTCATCTTCATAACTATCAAGATCCTCACCGGCACCAAGATCTTTAATAACACCATCTCTACTTCTGTTTACTACTATCAGCCTTGCACTTAAGTTATCAGTCAAGCCTCCGTTGATAAAACCATATCCTTCAGCCATTCCATAGCTTCCAGCTAAAGTTCTTACTTCTGCAGAAAAATCCTGAGAGGGCTTTGCGGTTATAAAGTTGACTGCCCCTCCAATACTGTTCCTTCCATAAAGAGTTCCCTGAGGTCCTCTAAGAATCTCTATTCTTTCTATGTCATAAAGTCCGTTATCTGTAGACGCAATACCAAAATCAACGGAATATGCACCATCAACATAAGTTCCAACACCCGGATCCCCCCCCAATGCCCTAAACATCCTTCCGATACCTCGAATAGATATATCATATGGCTGAATAGTCGTTGCAGGAATATAGTTCTGAAGATCTTCCTGATTTCTTAGATTCAATGCTTCAATTAAAGTTGAATCAAAGGCTGTAATGGAAATCGCAGTATCTTGAATAGAAGATGCTTGCCTCTCTGCGGTTACGATTACTTCTTCTATGCCCCCTCTTTCTTCATCATCTGATAAAGCAAGAAATGGCATTAAAGTAAAAGATATAAAAAAGATTATCTTTTTCATGAAACCTCCCCAAAGTTTCATCAGAAGACCTATCCTTTTGTCAGACTGAATATGTTTCTAGTACAAAAATTTCCTTTTTTTGAAATATATAACTATCAAAATACCCCTAATTAGATATTCAATCAAGAAAAATCTAATAGAAATAATATGCCATAAAAAAGGCAAATAGGTTATTTATTCCATGAAGCATTATCGGCAGGCTTAACGACTTATAGGCCATCCTTATGTAACCGAGAAAAATACCAAAAATAAATAATACGATTAAGATAAGAGGTTCATATTGAAAATGGATTACAGTCCATAAAAGGCTGCTAAGGGTAACAGCGCCCCATGGACCTATTCTTGTTCGGCTTAGCTGAGAATACAAAAAGCCTCTAAAAATAAATTCCTCTGCTATGGGAGCAATAATGACAACTGAGATGAGACCTAAGATTAAAGGTTCAGACAACATAAATTCTAAAAATCCCATGGGCATCTCAATGCCAAGGGTCCACATATAGATTTCTTCTAATAAAATAAAGGCAGCTAAAAAGAGCGTTCCGAAAAATAAATCTTTTTTATATAGATTCAAAGAACCTAGGTCACCAAAAGGTATTTGCCTAACTCTCATTCTCCAGAGTACAAAAGCTAGCAAGGTTGTCATTGAGAAAATTGAAACTAAATTATCTGCAATTGGGTGCATGTTGATCAATCCCAGGTAATTCATATCAACCTCTACTGGATTCTGATAAACCCACTCTCCAAGAAATCCTATGAGCATGGCAAAAGGAATTGGAATCAAGTTAAAGGATAGGAAAATAAAAAGTACTGCCCACCACCCGCTAAAGTATTTAGTTGTGTTTATATCCGTCATCAATCAATAGTACGACAAAACAAATTTTAAAAGAAGATAGAAATCTTTTTTAAGTCATTTAAGTAAAATTTAAATATACTTAATGAATAAGAGAGTTTTACCTTTATTTCAATGAATACTATTAAAACCAACCAAAAATCTAAAGCTTTGGTAACAGGTTTCTCCTCTGGAATTGGTCTCGCGTATTCGAAATATTTGGCGTTAAATAATTGGCAACTTGAGCTCGTAGCACAAAATCCAGAAAAATCTGAGATGGCTTTTAATGCAATTAAAAATAAGGACTCTACCTATCATCTTGCAGATCTATCGAAGCCTGAGGGAGTGCAAGAGATTACAAACAAAGTGAAAGATCCTGATTTAATAATTGCTAACGCAGGCATCACTATGTTTGGTGAAGCAGGAAGTATCGATAAAGAAGCTAGAAAAGATCTATTTTATCTCCTGTGCAATGGTGTGATTGATTTAATAGAATCCTATGTTCCAAATATGGTTAAAAAGGGTAAAGGAAGAATTGTGATCATATCAAGTATAGGAGCAATAACACCTATGCCTAAGTCTTCAATCTATGCATCTGCTAAATCTGCAATATATTCATATGGTCAATCCCTATCCCAAGAACTTTCTTCTAAAAATATATCTATCACCGTGAGTTTGCCAGGGTATGTAAAAACTGAAGCTCATTCCAGAGCAGGCTTAGAACATCTCAGAGAAAAAATACCATCATGGATGTGGATAGATGCCGAAAAAGTAGTATCCGAAACTGAAGAAGCTTCTCTAAAAAGAAAATCGACCGTAATACCAGGTAAAGTCTATAAACTTGTAAGACCATTCCTCGGAATGTCATTATCAACAAGCATTTGGAATAAAATTACAAAAAGGAATAACAAGAAGTAGATATGAAATGTAATTTTTTATTAATTATTTACTTATTTATACCTTTTCAAGTTTTTTGTTCAGGAGATGAAAGTTTAGATCTAAATATTTTGGTTTATAACACCCATGGACTACCTGAAATATTTATAGATGATAATCCTAAAATGCGCTTTCCCATTATCGGGGAAAAAACACGAAATTTTAATATCTCTTTATTGCAAGAAGACTATTCTCATCATGAAGAATTATCTTCTGGACTCGGCACCGAAAGCATAGCTTATAGAGGTGGAATGGGAACTTTTCTTTGTCCGTTTTGTACTGGCTCAGGTCTAACTTCCATATTCAATTTACCTGATAGCTGGTTGATTGAAGTTGAGAATGAAACCTATCAGGATTGTTCTGGTTGGTTAAGTGGAGCAAATGACTGTTTTGCGTATAAAGGATTCCAGATAATCAAAATTACCTCTCCAAATAAGAAGGATTTTTATATTATCAATACTCATATGGATGCGGGCAGAAGAGACTCAGATAGATATGCTAGAGAGAAGCAACTGGAACATATTGTCTCAACTATTAGGAAGAAAAAGGACATAAAAGCTCTAATTGTTGCGGGCGATCTAAATTTAAATTCCAACGATCCAGGAGATATGCAGCTGTTAAAAAAATTTAAGAATGAATTATCCTTAATGGATACTTTTGAAGGTACTCAAATTGATGGAAGATGGTCCATCTTGGACTATATCCTCTTAAAACAAGGAGAAGATGTGAGGTTTAAGATAAATTCAGTTGGAGAAGATAGATCGTTTTTTACAGAAGAAGGTCCTTTGAGCGATCATCCAGCCCTTTTTATAGAATTATCTATTTTTTAGTTGGTGGAGCTAGGCGGGATCGAACCGCCGACCTCAACACTGCCAGTGTTGCGCTCTCCCAGCTGAGCTATAGCCCCAAATTACAACATTCACTGTCACTGTTGAAAATGATACTATAACTACTTATTTTTTTTTGATAAAAATTTTACTATGCAACGACACTTAATAGCTCTTTCTATATTCTTTAGCCTCGCCTTACCCCAATACATATACTCCGATACTTCAAAAAATGCAGAGATTTTCGGATCTCTGCCTGATATTTATGAAGTGAGAATTTCTCCAAACGGAAGATATATCGCAGTCCAACAAAAAACTGAGGAGACAGTAATCGTCAAAATACTTGATCTAGACTCTTCTCAGCTAGTCAACGTACATGATTTTGGAAAAAAAGGACGTATAAGCGACTTCTTTTGGGCAACAGATAATAGAATTGTCTTCTCGGTCACGAGACCAGATTCAAGGAGTACTGCAGAATTCAATATTGGACAATTAGTCGCTGCAGATTTAGATGGAAGAAATACCAAATTAATAGCAGGATACGGTTCTGCACCTGACCATCTTCAGGGTGTCAGAAACAGGGCAAAATCAAATCCGGAGAGGCCGGCTAGCATAGTTCATAGATTGCCCGATGATGATGATCATATTCTTGTTAACTTTTTCGATAATGCTGGTTTTAATGATTTAGCAAAACTCAACATCATTTCAGGAAAAGTAACATTTATTACTCGTTCTCCAGTCATATACCCCACATGGGTATTTAACAATAAAGGTGATTTAATGGGAGTTTGGACTTCAAATCTGGAAAATACATCTGAGATTTATCTTTATAAACCTAATTTACCTTCTGGGTCCCTCTCAAGTAGAGAATGCGGTTCTGAAAATAATTGTTATATACCACCAATCAGAGAAGACAATAAGATGCCTGGATGGGTATTCTACAAAGATTTCGAATTCCCAAAAAATGCGTCGATCGAAGGTTTCAGTCCAAATGGAAAGATGATGGTGACTGAATATATGGATCAAGATACTACAGGTTTATATGAGTATGATCTTAAAAAGAATACATATGAACTAATTTACAGGCATCCAAGAGTTGACATAACAGGCGTAGCTTCAAGTATTGATGATGGTCCATATGGAATTAGGATAGATGACGGAAAACCTGAATATCTGTATTTATCGGAACCTAACCGCCTAAAAGATCTACATATAAAGTTTTTCAATGCATTCCCTGGAAGCAAGACTATGTTAACGTCAAGATCAACTGATTACTCCCGTGCAGTTGGTTATGTGTCTGCAGATGATAATCCTGGAATTTATTATTTACTAGATGTAAAGAAAAACCAAATCGCGCCTTTAGGAAGATTTTGGTCTAAAACTTCTTACGATTCTCTTTCAAAAATGGAAGTTTATGACTTTAAAAATAAGCATGGAGATTTGATCCAGTCATATTTCACTAAGGCAGTTGGGAAAAAAGATGCACCTACTATAATTATGCCTCATGGAGGGCCTTGGGCTAGAGACATGTGGGGTTTTGATCCCGAAGTTCAATTTCTTGCTGCAGAAGGATTTAATGTAATACAAAATAATATTCGAGGATCCAGCGGATATGGACTTAAACATATGAAAGAAGTCTACGGGAATTTTGATACAGTTCTCGAAGATATGTTTGATTCTTTAGATTTTTTTGAAGAAAAAGGACTTATTGATAAATCAAATGTTTGTATTTATGGAGGCAGCTATGGTGGTTATGCATCCACTCAGGCACCAATGATGAGACCAGATCTATTTAAATGTGCCATAAGTGAAGCTGGACTCTATGACATAAATGCTCAGTATAAAAGTGGCGATATAAGATGGGCCAGAGGAGGAAAGAAATTTCTGCAAGCAACATTTGGTGATGGCGATGAAGCTAAAAAACAATCTCCCGTTAATTATGTTGATAAATTGAAGACCCCTTTCATGATAATTCACGGCGGGAAAGATATTAGGACGCCATATAAAGAAGCAGTTACTTTCATGAAGGAGCTCGATAAAAAAGGTATCACTTATGAAAAAATGATTGTTGAAAAAGAAGGTCATGGCTTTTCTGATGAAGAAAATAGAATTGAAAAACTTAAACGTATAAGTGCCTTTTTTAATAAGTACTTAGCCACTTAATACCTTTAACTTTTTTAATATTCTTTATCAACAATGATTGATGCACCATTATGTAAAATTGACGGTGTAAACTGTCCTGATGGAAGCGCTTACTATTTTCCATTAGACAATGAGAACAAATTAAGAGTTGCCTTTTGGAACCTTGATAGCAACAAAGGTACGATTATTCTTCAATCCGGTAGGACAGAATTTATAGAAAAGTATTATGAAGTGGTTTGTGAATTTATTGAGAGAGACTTTTCTGTTGCGATGATGGATTGGAGAGGACAGGGTCTTTCTACCAGAAAGGCAAGTAATAAAAAAATTGGTCATATCGATAAATTTGAGACTTATGACCTAGACTTTATTAAAGTTATTAATGAGTGTTTTGCTTTAAAGTGCCCACAACCTTTCATAGGTTTTGGACATTCAATGGGTGGTTGTCTTATGACTTCTTACTTTATTTCTTCTGAAAATATATTAAGTAAATGCATACTCTGCGCTCCAATGGTTTCTGTCAGAGCAAATGCTGTTTCGAGAAGGATGGTTAGTTTATTGGGAATTTTCGAAAATTTCGGCTTAAGTGAATTTCCAATGCAGAAACCTTCTTGGGATGAAGACTCGGGATGGCAAGAAGAATCTTTTCTAGAGAATGCCCTTACAACAGATGAAGAAAGATTTAGTAGGACTTTTAAGTTTCTTAGCCAGTTTCCTGATTTAGGCATTAGAGGAATAACTATAGGCTGGTTGAAACATGCCCTGAAAAGGACTAATGATTTTAAATCAATGGATTGGTCCTCGGCAATTAACAAACCTCTCCTGCTTCTAGATGCAACTAATGATAAATTAGTTAATAGCTCATTGAATAAGGAATTATTAGGTCAGTCTGATTTAACGACTATTGTCTCGTTAGAATCTCAGCATGAGATCATGATGGAAAAAGATGAGATACGTAAAAAAGCCTGGGAAGCTATTGATCAGTTTTTAAGTTCTTAATTTTAATTAAGAAATTTTCTAATCTTCTCATAGTAATTTCTTTTTCGAGTATCTCACATACCAGGTCTATTGAAGGAGAGTTTACTGTTGCAGTGAGAGCTAGCCTAAGAGGTAAGCCAATCTTTCCAAAGCCGATTTCAAGATCAGAAACAACTCTGTCAATAACTTCTTTTATACGAGTTTGTTCCCAAATCTCAAGTGATTCTAATTGCCCTTTTAAAAGAGATAAATGATCAAATGTGTTCTCTTTACAATGCTTTAATAGCAGTGACTGCTCGTAATCTTCTGGATCTTTGAAGAAGTAATCAGTATTTGTAGAGAATTCATTTAATGTTGAACATCTTTCTCTAACTGTTTCCATGACAGTTTTAGAATACTCACTTCCATCAAAATCTTTGAGTTTTAAAACACCCATTAGTTGATCTGTGCTCATTTGATCCAAATAATATTTGTTAAACCAAAGTAATTTATCCATTGAGAAAGTGGCAGGAGACTTATTTAAAATTCCTGACTGAAAATTTTTTTTCATATCTTCTCCATTGAATATTTCGTCATCACCCATGGACCATCCTAATCTTAGCAGGTAGTTCTTCAAAGCTTCAGGCAAAATACCCAACCCGGCATACTCTCGTACTCCTAAAGCTCCATGCCTTTTAGATAATCTTTTTCCGTCTTCGCCAAGAATCATAGGAACGTGTCCATAAGTTGGAACATTTTTGTTGAGAGCCTTAAAAACATTTATCTGCTTAAAGGTATTATTAACATGGTCGTCACCTCTAATAACATGAGAAATATCAGAATCTAAGTCATCTACAACTACACACAGGTTGTAAGTTGCAGAACCATCACTTCTTTCAATAATAAAATCATCTAGTTGTTCATTTGCGACTTCTATTTGGCCTTTTACAATATCCGCATAAACTGTGTTGCCCTCTTCTGGCATTTTAAAGCGCACTACCGTTTTATTATCTCTTGGAAGATTTTGGTCTCTGTACTTTTTATCAGCCTCTAAGTCTTCACCCTTACAAATATAAGCTGAACCTTGGTCTAGAAGCTCATCTATAATTTCTTTATACCGATCTGTATTATTTGATTGGTAAACAACCTCATTATCAAATTCAACTCCAAGCCATTTAAAACTTTCAATAATTTCTGTTGTGTATTCGTCTTTTGACCGTTCTTTATCTGTATCTTCAATTCTGAGTAAACAGTCTCCATTTTGAGATTTAGCAAAGAGCCAAGCAAAAAGTGCTGTTCTAGCTCCTCCAATGTGTAGATAACCTGTGGGGCTAGGAGCAAATCTTGTTCTGATCGCAGACATTTATTAGTTTAGTCCCAGAGGGTCTATACCTGTTTCTTCTTTCATTCTGAGTAAGTAATCTTCATGAGCTTTATTCTCTTCTTCAGTCAACTCGATAACTTTTAAATTTAATTCAGCATCTGATTTGTTAGAGGAATGATTTTGTTTCATTTCTTGTTCTTCAGCCATTACACTAAAGTCAAGATTACTCTGCCCCCCAGTCATGGAAAGATATACATCGCCGAGTATTTGTGAATCAAGTAATGCTCCGTGTAGCTCTCTATCATATCCGCCAATTTCGTATCTTTTCACTAATGCATCTAGACTATTTCTTTGACCTGGATGTTTTTCTCTTGCGATCTGAAGAGTGTCAGTAATCTTCATTACGCTATCTGATACTGTAGGTAATTTATTTGAGAGAAGCTTGATTTCATGATCAAGGAAATTTACATCGAATTCTGCGTTATGTATGAGCAACTCTGATCCGCTAATAAATTTAAGAAATTCTTCATAAATATCTTTAAACCTCGGCTTATCACTAAGAAATTCTGTTGTGAGTCCATGAACCTCTAGTGCTCCTTCATCACTATCTCTATCTGGATTTAAATAAATGTGAAATTGTTCTCCTGTGAACTTTCTATTTACTAATTCAATACAACCAATCTCAATGACTCTATGTCCTATTTTCGGATCTAATCCAGTTGTTTCGGTGTCTAATATTATTTGTCTTAGCATTTAAAGTTCGTCTATTCCCTTATTAGCAAGCATATCTGCTATCTCATTTTCTCTATGTCCTGCATGAGCTTTAATCCATTTCCACGAAACTTCATGAAATGAATTTAAAATATCCAATTGCTCCCATAAATCCTTATTCTTGACAGGTTTCTTAGAAGCAGTAACCCAATTTTTAGTCTTCCAATTATCCAGCCATTTAGTAATACCATCTTTTACATAATTAGAATCAGTAGTTATTGAAACTGAAACTTTATTATCAAAATGCTCTAGGGCTTTTATGGCAGCTTTTAGTTCCATTCTATTATTAGTCGTGTTTTCCTCTCCTCCGTATAATATAGTTTCTTCACCGTCTATTATAAATAGAACACCCCAGCCTCCAACCCCTGGATTTCCTCTGCAGGCACCATCAGTAAAGACTTCTATTTCCTTCATTTTTATAAGATACTTATTGTATTACAGTTAATAAGACTATTCTCAAACTAAGTCATAAACAGGATGAAAATAAATTATTTAGATGCATTTAGCGATAACTATATTTGGATTATGGAGTCTGAAGGTAAGATTGCAATTGTTGATCCTGGAGATGCAAAACGGATACATGAATATATTAGAAAAACAGGATATGTTCTAACTGATGTATTAATTACTCATCATCATTGGGATCATACTGGAGGTCTTGAGGAAGTGATTGAGGAATATAAGTGTCAAGCTTATGGACCTTCAGGAGGTCACATCAAAGGCATCACAAAACCTCTTCATGATAATGAAAATTTTACTATCCTTGATAGATATAAATTTCGAGCGTTTTCTGCACCAGGGCACACCAATGATCAATTATCTTATTTTTGTGGTGATACTGATAAGCCAATTCTTTTTTCTGGGGATACATTATTTTATGCTGGTTGTGGAAGATTGTTTGAAGGTACGCCTGAAGATATGCTCTTTTCAATGGACCGATATAAGGAGCTTCCCTCCGATACGCTTGTATATTGCGGGCATGAATATACAGAATCTAATTTAAAATTTGCAATGACTGTAGAGCCTCATAATGAAGAAATACTTAAAGCATTAAAGGAAGTACAAAAATCTAGATCTATTAATAAGCCATCATTACCTAGCCGAATAGATATCGAACTAAAAATAAATCCTTTTATGAGATGCAGAGAGTCATCAGTAATTAAAGCTGCAGAAAAATATTCAAAAAGAAAACTTGATAATACTGCTGAAATATTAGGTGAAATAAGAAATTGGAAAGATAACTTTTAAAATGTTTAGAATCTTCCTTGCTTTGGGTTTAATTTCTTTAAGTGGTTGTGCATCCGCAACTAATTTTGACGTATCTAATTCAGAATCCATAATAATCTCAAATACAGATATTGTTAATTTAAAACCTGAGGAAGCTCCATATGATCTTTGGGAGAGAATTAGACTAGAGCTATCAATCACTATTCCAGATGATCAAATAGCTGCTACGAGTTTATATAGAGAAAGGCTCTATAGTAATCAAACTGCAGTCAACAGAATCAGTAAATCTGGTCAAAGATATCTTTATCATACACTTACAAGGGCCGAAGAATTAGGTCTTCCGGTTGAATTGGCATTATTACCATTTGTTGAAAGTGAATTTGATCCTTATGCAAAATCAGTTGATGGAGCTACAGGTATTTGGCAATTTATGCCTGCTACAGGAAAAGAATGGGGTTTAAAAAGTAACTGGTGGTATGACGGAAAAAAAGATGTGTTGGCTTCTACTGAAGCTGCTTTGCAATTCCTTACATATCTTCACGAAAAATTTGAAGGAGATTGGCTGCTTGCGATGGCAGCTTATAATACTGGCCCTACTAGAGTTAACCGGGCGATAAAGAAAAATAAGAGAGAAGATAAACCTATAAGATTCTGGGACTTAAACCTTCCAAAAGAAACAACTGCTTATATTCCTAAATTACTTGTTCTTTGTGAATTAATAAAGGATCCCAAATCATTTGATGTAAACTTACCAAGCATTGCCAATAGGCCTTATTTTCAAAGAGTTAAAATTCCGGGTCAATTAGACCTTATGCAAGCCGCTGATCTTGCGGGTCTTAAACCTGAAACAATCTATGAATTAAATCCGGGATTTAATCAGTGGGCAACCGACCCTAGCGGACCGCATTATCTGCTATTACCAGTAGGCGTATCAGATAGGTTTATGACACAGCTTGAGTCATTAGATCAAGATGATCTAGTTAGATGGGATCGTTATAAGATCAGAAGAGGTGACAATCTTTATAAAATTGCCTCGCGTTACAAAATTGAAGTTGCTGTTCTTATGGAAATTAATGGATTGGCGTCTGACTTAATCATTGCAGGCAAGGAGATAATGGTCCCGAGAGGATCTGCATGGGCTGGAAAACAAAATCCAAGGGAACAAGTTTATATAGTAGTCGGTGGAGATTCACTTTGGAATATATCCAAGAAATTTAAGGTTTCAATTGAAGATGTGATCTTATGGAATGATTTAGATATTGAGGTGCCTCTTCAGATTAATCAAGAAATAAAGATATTTTCACGATATGAAAGAATAAGACAAGATTTGCCTTCAAGAGACTTACGCACAATGCTATATCCAGTTAAATCGGGAGATACTATTAGCATGATAGCATCTAAGTTTGAAATCACTGCAAAAGATATACAAGAATGGAATGAGATAGAGGATGTTTCAAAAATTTTTCCTGGACAAGTTCTTAAGCTGCTTCTTTAACCATCCGCTGTTCTTGGATCAATTGCATCTCTTAAGCCATCCCCGATAAAATTTAATGAAAACAAAGTAAGAGAAAAAGCTAGCGAAGGAAAAATCAATAGCCACCAATATTCCTCCATTGAAACAGCTCCATCTCTAATCAATAGGCCCCAAGAACTTAAAGGAGGCTGGACTCCAAGGCCAAGAAAGCTAAGAAAGGACTCCAAAAGCATAATTTGAGGAACAGTTAAAGTGGCATACACAATTACGGGTCCCATGGCATTTGGAATCAAATGTCTAAATATAATACTCAACTTACTAACACCCATTGCCTCAGCAGAGAGAATAAATTCTTGTTTTGAAAGGTTTAATACCTGACTTCTTACTATCCTTGCCATAGTTAGCCACTCTACTGCACCTATTGCCAAAAAAAGTAAGATAAGGTTTCTTCCAAAGATAACCATCAAAAGAATAATTAATATTATGAATGGTATGCCGTATAACGTATCTACAATCCTCATCATAACTGCATCTGTTTTGCCTCCGGAAAATCCTGCAACAGTTCCCCATATCACACCAATAACTAATGCTACGGATGTAGCTAAAAACCCAACCATCAATGATATTCTACTTCCGTACATCATTCGCGTGAGTAAATCTCTGCCTAAGGTATCTGTCCCTAGCAAATGATCTGAAGACGGTGCAGAAGCGCCTAGAGCAAGATCTTGATAAGCGTAATCGTAAGGTGCTATGAAAGGTGTAATTATTGCAACTACTACAAGTAATGAAATATAAATTAAACTAAAAAGTGATAATTTATTTGTTGTAAGTCTAATTAAAGCGTCTCTAAATAAACTACTTTCTTGATTATTCATTATCTTAATTTTGGATTAATAGCAGCAGCAATTAGATCTGAAACTAAGTTGAGACCGATGATCAGACACGAAAAGAAAATAGATGAACCGAGAATCATAGTGTAATCTCTATTAAAAGCAGCTTCGACATAAAATCTCCCTAACCCTGGGATGCCAAAGATTGTTTCTACAACAAAAGAACCTGCTAATAGACCAGCCATTGCTGGTCCTAGAAAGGCTATTACAGGAGTTAATCCACCCTTTAAAGCATGCACTAAAACAACTCTAGTTTCGGAAAGTCCCTTTGCTCTGGCTGTTCTAATAAAATCTTGATTTAGAACTTCAAGCATACCTCCTCTAGTTAGCCTCGCACAATATGCTGCATAGGCTGTACCTAAAGTTATAGTTGGTAATATTTTGTCTCCTGATAAATCTCCCCAACCTGAAACAGGCAAAATTTCCAGCCATATACCAAAAATTAAAGTTAGTAGGGGTCCTAAAATTATAGAGGGAACGCATATTCCGACCATAGCGGACGTCATAGGTATATAGTCAAGGAAAGTATTTTTTTTGAGTGCACTAATAATTCCAGTACCTATTCCAATTAATAGGGCAAAAATAATTGAATAAATTGCAAGCTCAAAAGTTATCGGTAACCCAATGAAAATAAGTTCACTGACTGTTCTGCTTGGATATCTAAATGATGGACCAAAATCTCCAACCAATACTCCTCCCAGATAATCCGTATATTGCTCAATTAACGGTGCATTTAAATTGTACCTTTCATTGAGTTTTTCCATAACTTCAGGCGAGACAGCCTTATCTTCGTCAAAAGGTCCACCAGGAGCTGCATGTACCATTACAAAAGTTACTGTAATGACAGCTAGAAGAACGGGTATGGCTGTAAAAAGCCTTTGTAAAATAAGATTAAACAAGTTTAATTACTTTCTAAGTATACGAACTGATAAGGTCTTGAATCCAAGATATTATTTCCCCACCCTTTTACATCCTCATGCAGCATATAAATCCTAGTATAGGTGTAAATAGGTATTATGGGCATTTCATCCATTAATATTTTCTCTGCTTCGTAAAATTTATTAAACCTTTGTTGTTGTGAAGTGCTATTAGCTGCTTCTTTTAATAAATTATCATATTGTTTATTGGACCAACCCGTTTGATTATTCCCTCTGTCGGTTACCATCATATCTAAGAAACTTTTTGGATCTATATAATCACCTATCCATCCAGCTCTAGCTATTTGAAAGTCACCTATTGATTGTCTTGACAAATAAACTTTCCAATCTGTATTTGTAAGAGTGACATCAATATTTAAAGATGTTTTCCACATTTGTTGTATAGCTTGAGCTAATTTTTGATGACCTTCGCTTGTATTATATAAGAGGTCAACAACAGGAAAGTCTACTCCATCTTTATAGCCAGCCTGTTTTAGTAAGTCTTGAGCTTTTTCAGGATTATACTCAAGAGAAGTGGGTGGAAAATAAGAATCAGGATCAGGCGGGGTAAAAGAAAATGCCTCTTTTTGCCCTCCTTTAGTAACTCTTTCAACGATTAATGTTCTATCTAATGCAAGAGAAAGTGCCTGTCTTACTAACTTTCTATCAAAAGGAGTCTTTTTAGTATTAAACCGATAGTAGTATGTTCCATAAAATGGATCTACCTGGATATTATTTGGATACTTTTCTTGATAGGATTCAACTTTTTCAGGTGGAACAGTACTGGTAACATGCAACTGACCAGATCTAAACATTAAATCTTCACGAGAAGCGTTATCAACTGGAAAAAAATGTATTTCATTTAACTTAACTACTGAATTATTCCAATATGAAGGGCTTTTCTTTACAACAATGACTTTATTTAATTCCCATTTATCAAGTAAGAAAGGTCCATTACCAATAAAATTTCCCGGCCTAGTCCACTGACTTCCTGGTGTATCCATTTCACCAAAAGATTCTATCGTTTCTTTATGAACAGGCCTTGTTGTGTAATGACATAGTAACTCAAGAAAATAAGGAGCAGGATTTTTTAAAGATACTTTTAATGTTTTGCTATCTAAGGCTTTGACTCCTACTCTTGAAAAATCTTCTATTATTCCTTTATTGAATTCCTCCGCATTGACAACATCATATAGCATGTCTGGGTATTTTGATCCGAGACTCGGCATAAGCACCCTATTCCATGCATAGACAAAGTCATACGCTGTCACATAGTCTCCATTTGACCAAAGTGCATCATCTCTCAAATAAAAAGTATATGTTTTACCATCCTCAGAAATATCCCAATCCTTAGCGACTCCAGGAAGTGGTTCTGGGCCATCTGGATTTCTAATTACAAGGCCTTCCAGCAAAGCCATCAAAACCTTACTTTCTGGCACTCCAGTAACTATGTGAGGATCTAGATCTTGAGGCTCAGTTCCATTTCCTATATATAAAATCTGATCTTCTACAGCAGTGTCTACAGGCTTAACAGACTCTGAACATGCAACTAAGAAAGCAACAATAAAAATAATTAAATAAGTTCTCATGATATCTATTATAAAAGAATAAAAAAAAGGCCGATAACTTACCGGCCTTCTTTTTTTTATCTAGATTACAGATTCCATCTAAATCCAACGTAATGGAATTTACTATCCCAAACTCTAGCATAAGACTGAGCTGTGTAATGAGAACCAGGGTTTGGTTCATTTTTACAATTAGGGCAGTATGGTGGATTCTTGTCAGTTAAATTATCTATACCAAAATAGACATCAACGCTATCAGTTAAATCGTATCTGACCTGCATATCAATGTAGGTATAAGAATCGACTTCTTGTAGATGATAAGAGCCTGGAGCTTGTGTAACATCATCCATACCTTCACTATAGTAGTTAGTTTGCAAAGAAACTAACCAGTCATCGGTAGTCCATAAGAAGTTCAATCTTGCAATTTCATCATTTAAACCAACCTCTCCCACAAAATCAGTTGGAGTTGAATCAACAGTAGTTTGATAAATATGCTTATCTCTGAAAGTCGCTATACCTCTAATTTCAAGTTCACCAGGAACCGGTCCTAGATCTTCAAAAGTATAACCTACTGCCAAGTCATAGCCCGCAGTCTCGTATTTTGATTGGTTGATTCCGTAAGAGTACCAATATCTTAAGTGACCAGTATCAAAACGAGTATGAGCATCACATTGTGGAACATTCGGATAGTTAGCTGCCTGATAGCACTCATTGATTAACCTTGAAGCAGAGACAGAAGAAATAACATCTTCTATTTCAATTTCGTAATAATCAAGTGTTACAGCTAAACCTTCTACATAAGAAGGGGTCCAAACTAAACCTAAAGTAGTTGTATCAGCAGATTCTTCTCCAAGATTTTCGTTACCACCGGTGAAACCTGAAATGGTTTGAATTTGAGGCTGAGAATATGAGAAACCAGCAATAGTTTGATTTGTATCTACATCAAATCTTCCAAGTGCAGCAGTAGCAGCAATTCTAGGATCAGATAAACAATTAGCAACAACCGTAGGATTCATGGCAGACTCGTTAGCTCCTCCGACACCAGCACAAGGATCTCCTATAGAGGTATAAGACTGAGCTTGTCCTGAATACAAATCGTCGATGCTAGGTGCTCTCACTGATTCAGAAACTACACCTCTAAATCTGATATCATTATTAATGACCCAACTAATACCAAATTTTGTTGCATCAACAGCACCTGCTGTAGAGTAATGATCTACCCTGTAGGCTGTTTCAAAAGTTATTTCATCAGCAAAAGGTAGGCCTTGTACTAGAGGAACTAAAAGCTCACCGTAATATCCATTTACTGAGTATTCACCTACTGTTTTAGGGACTCTATTTCCACCATGCAGTCCTGCAAGTTGAAGAGGGTCTGGTACATCCATACCCCTTTCCTCACGTCTTTCTACACCTGCAGCAAAGGAAGCATCTAAGCCTAGAAGATTAAAGTCACCAGTTATATTGAAAGCTGCGGTCCTTTGCTTATTTTTGGATTGACGACTTGTCTCCGCCCTAACATAAGCAACAGCTTCAGGAGATGCAGCATCTATTCCAAACAGATTAATAGGTACACAATTTCTTGCCTGAGCAATTGGATCTGTACAAATTGGCTGTCCTGTAGGTCCAGTTATAGCATTAACTGCATAAGCCATATTTGCTGCATTGTATGCTCCACTGTATTGCATTCTATCTGAGAAGCCATACGAATAATAAAGATCCCAGTCCATGCCATTAGAAAGAGTTCCATCAAGACCAACGGCAGCCCTAAAGGTCTGTCTAGTATTTGTAGATCCCCTGGAACCAAATTCAGCCAACCTTCTGATAAAAGGTACTTGAATTTCATTACCATCAGCATTTACGTACATTCCTGCAACAGTATTTCCAAGTGAATCTGTTCCTAGATCCATATTGCCATCGCCATCAAGGTCGACTCCTTGAGCAGCAACAGCTGCGTCACGAATAGTAGCTGGCATGTATGGGTTTCTGATGTTGAAACCATAAGTTCCCAAACCACCAAAAGCGTCTTCGGAGCTAAAAGGCACTGGCTCAAATGATGATGTTGAATCAACACTTGTGAAAGCTATTTCTGAGAAGAACGTGGTTCCACTATCAAATTCATATTTATTGGAGTTGAAAACACTATATCTATCTAGAGGAATCTCAAGCTGTCTGTAATGAGTTCTGTTGAATCCACAAGCAGCAGATCCCCCCCATGGTACAACTGTATCTGATTTTACAACTGAATCTATATCTCTCTCGGAACAGTCAAAAGTTAGCATACCCGCTGAACTAGAGTTAGTTCCGCTTACAAAAAATCTTCCTTGTGGTGGATATGAAGAATATCCAGGATCTAAAATATATGAATCATATGGAGCACCATATTGTTCACCATAATACCATCCGTAATAGAAGACATCACTACCTGTGTTAGGTGCTCTATCTCTAGCAAAAACTGATCCTTGTTCGTCAGTTCTGATATTAAATATTGATGAACCTCTTCCGTCAGCAAACTGAGCTCCAAATGTTAAAGAAGCTAGACTAGTATCTCCATCTCCAGCATCGTATCCACCTTCCATAACTTCGATTGACATTCCTTCGAAATCATCTTTAAGAATGATATTAACAACACCTGCTATCGCATCTGAACCATATACAGACGAAGCTCCACCTGTGATTACTTCAAGTCTATCAATTAAATCGGTAGGAATAGAGTTTAAGTCAACATAGCCTTCACCTGGTTGACCACCTACCCATCTTCTACCGTTAACAAGTGTTAAAGTTCTTCCTGAACCTAGTCCTCTTAAGTTGACTGTTTGAACACCTGAACTACCAACAGTAAAGTTAGTATTTCCTCTTGATAAAGCATCACCAGCTTGTGGCAGCTCATTCAAAATATCATAAACGTTTACTGAACCAGTATTTTCGATCTGGTCTTCCCCCAAGGTCACCATAGGTGTTGGAGAACTAATGTTTGTAGCACGTTTAATCCTTGAACCTGTTACAACAATCTCTTCAGCAACTTCTGCAGAGTCCTCTTCCTCGTCTGCTGAGATTGAAAAGATTGAACCAAAGCTAAGTAACGCAATCAGTGCAAACCCTAGCGATGATTTAGAATAAAATAAAACGGAATTTTTCATATATATACCCCAAATATCTAAAAATCGAGGGTTCAAGCACCCTCAATCTCAAACCTTAATGCAAAAAAGTCGTTTTAGCAACAATTTAAAGGCCATTTTGTGATAAATAAAATGTCAAATTTGTCTATAGATTTGATCTAAAAAGTCTAAAATATAGTAATGAAAATTCTAGAAGGTAAAAATGTCTTAATAGTAGGTGTTGCAAATAAGCATTCAATTGCTGCTGGCATTGCAGAATCAATGTCCGACAACGGTGCAAACATAGCTCTGACATATCAAAATGAGCGCTTAAAAGGAAACGTTGAGAAACTAGGAAAAGAAATAGGTGTAGAAACCTTTATCCCTTGTGATGTCTCGTCTGATATTGAAATTAAAGATACATTTAAAAATCTGTCGTCTCAATGGGAGGGTTTAGACGCAGTAATTCATGCGGTAGGTTTTGCTCCAAGGGAGGAATTAGATGGAGAGTTTGTCGATGTAACCAGCAGAGAGGGTTTCCAAATAGCACATGATATAAGCAGTTACAGCTTCATCGCTCTCGCTAAAGAAGCTAAGAATATGATGGAAGGAAGGAATGGATCTTTACTGACTTTATCTTATCTAGGCTCTCAAATGACTCTCCCTAACTATAACGTGATGGGCCTAGCAAAAGCCAGTTTGGAGGCAAGTGTAAGATATTTAGCTGTTTCGATGGGTAAGCAAGGTCATAGAGTCAATGCAATATCAGCTGGGCCAATTAAAACTCTTGCTGCTTCTGGTGTAAAAAACTTTAGGAAAATGCTCAGTTACAATGCTACTAGGTCTCCCATAGGCAGAAATATAACTACTAGAGAAGTTGGGGATGCTGCATCATTCTTGACATCTGATATGGCAAGCGGAATTAGTGGAGAAGTACTTTATGTAGATGGTGGTTTCAATATAACCGCCATGGGCTCAATTGAAGAAACTGAGACGAACTAGCCGCTTATTGAAAGGCCTTGCTTTATAAATTCTTGTAATTCGCTGAGCTCAGATATGGTTTTTTGTTGATTCAGAAAATTCTTGATGCCTACGATATTCTCCTCTGTAAGATCTCCAGTGCTCTCATTTACAGCATCTAATCTAAAAATTATGCTATCACCATTCTGAGATACTGCTGAGCCAAACACATTTCCAGCTTGCGAACTAGGTAAAGAGAATATCTCGTTTACCGCCCTTACTGGAAGCAATGAACTGTCTCTCTTCAAGCCTTTATATGTTTCAAGTTCTACATTATTTTCACTAGAAAAAATTTCAAAAGTCTTGTCGCCTCTTAAATCTTCAATAGAGTTAAGAACAAAGGCTTCTGAAGCTCTCAGTGATTCTCGAGTAACATAAGTATCTTCAATCTGAGATCTCACATCTATATACTCAAGTTGAGACTGCTCAACAAAATCGGAAACCTGAATAAGAACAGCACTTAACTGAGAGGTTTCTATTAGTTCTGGGAAGTTACCTTCACTAAAGTCTTCAAATATAAAGTCTAATATAGAATTAGTAGATAAGATTTCTGGTATCTCGGATTTGGAAAAGTAATCAGTCTCAATTAAATCTAGATCAAGACTTTCAGCAATCTCTTCAATCGAGTCAGAACTAAATGCTAGATCTGAAACTTCTTCTAAAAGATCAACATAAATCTCTTCTGCTTTATTGGTTAAGAGATCTTCTCGAAATTGTGGCAACAAATCTTCGAAAGTTTTAGGTTCGGGCTTAATTACTTCATCTAGTCTTATCAAATGAACACTGGATAAAAGCTCTATAGGTCCGAAAATTTCTCCCTCTTCCATAGATAGTAAAGCTTGTTCAAATTCAGGGGGTAGTAATGTACCATCAGTAATCCCGAGGCTACCTTCAATGTCTTTTGTGCCACCATCTTCAGAAACTTCAACAACCAAGTCTTCAAACGCTTCGCCTTGATTAAGCCTATCTTTTATTAAAGTTAATTCTGCTAAAGCAGCAGAAGAGTCTCTGGTTTTTGTAATATTAAGCATAATATGCGATACAGACTTTCTTTCACTAGAATCAAAATCTCTAAGATAGTCTTCATATTCAAGTTTTATATCCTCCTCAGAAACTTTAACTGTACTTTGAAGCTCCTCTGAATCCAGAGAGACATAAGAAACTTTTGCTCTATCAGGACTCATATAAGCAGATTTATTTTCTAGGTAGTAATCTTGCAGATCTTCTTCTTGATAACTTACAGAATTCCTAAATCTTTCCGCGCTGAGTTTAATAAAAGTTATGTCTCTTTCTTGATCAGCTAGAGCCATAGATTCTGAGACATCTAAATCAGTTATGAAATTAGAATTAATTATTGATTGACGCCAGATACTTATTAGAAAGTCTTCTCTAACTCTTTTTAGATAATCTGATGGTATAAATCCATTGCTCCTAGCGAAAGATTCGAATCTTGCTTTACTAAATCTACCACTCTCCTGAAATTGCTCTTCCTCAGCTAATTGAGTGTAAATAAATTCATCCGTAAGTATCATTTTTTTAGAATCTAAAAAATCTAATATTGAAAATTTGTTGATCAAATTATTCTTTGATAACGAAAACAGAGTTTCATCATCAATTTCTTGATCAGGAAACCTTTGACTTAAAGCAAATTGTTGAGTGCTGACTTCAAAGTTCAGATCTGCATTTGTAATTTCTTTAGAACCTACGGTAGCAACTACGTTAACGTTACCTTGAGAGAAAAAACCGGCCCAACCTACGGAACCAATGAAGGTAATAATTATTGCAACAACAATAACTTTGGTCACATTTCCAGTTAATCCTTCTCTAATGGTTTGTATTCCTGACATGGTTTGTAATTAAAAAAAGCGCGCCTAATGGCGCGCTCTTATTAAACTAATTGGGTCTAAAGACTTTCTTTAAGTGCTTTTCCTGCTTTAAATCCCACTGATTTTGAAGCTCCTATTTGGATGGTCGCACCAGTTTGAGGATTTCTTCCTGTTCTTGCAGCTCTATGCCTCACATTGAAGGTTCCGAAACCTACAAGTGAAACGCTATCTCCACTAGATAGGCTACCTGCTATTGCATTTAAAGTTGCTTCTACCGCTCTGCCGGCTTCAGCTTTCGAAGTGTCAGTTGCCGCTGCTACAGCGTCTGTTAATTGGGCTTTATTCACATTAATCTCCTAGAGTCTTGTTAAGCCAGCTTATCATTTTGCAAGCTGGTCATTACGATTAAAACTCTAGGCTAAAGCCTTGTCAAGCTTGAATTTGATTTAATTAATGTGCTTTTACTGAGCTTTTTTTTGCTCTAGATTTTTTTGAAGACACTTTGTCACTAACGTCTTCTTTTTCCCAGGGAATCGGTTGTCTAGTTAGAACAATGTCCAAGACTTCATCTATCCATCTGACGGGTTTGATATCTAAATCAGCCTTAATATTATCTGGAACCTCTTTTAAGTCTCTCACATTTCCTTCGGGTATAAGAACTACCTTAATTCCACCTCTTCTGGCAGCTAATAGTTTTTCTTTAAGACCTCCTATCTTTAGGACTTCTCCTCTAAGAGTAATCTCACCAGTCATAGCAACGTCTGATCTTACTGGTATGTTAGAAAGCACCGAGGTTAAAGCAGTTGTCATAGCAGCACCAGCGCTCGGTCCGTCTTTTGGCGTTGCCCCTTCTGGGACATGGATATGAATATCCTGCTCTTCATAAAATTTAGGATCTATTCCTAATGATTCTGATCTTGATCTGACAACTGAAAGTGCGGCTTGAATAGATTCTTGCATCACGTCCCCTAGTGAACCTGTTTTAATAATCTTACCTTTTCCAATAAAGCTTGAAGCTTCTATCGTTAATAGTTCTCCTCCAACTTGAGTCCATGCAAGACCCGTTACTTGTCCTATGCGATCATTTTCTTCAGCTTCTCCGAAATCGAACTTTCTCACTCCACAATAGTCTTCAAGATTACTTGGTTTAATAGAAATCTTTTTAGACTTATTTACTGTTGCATTCTTTTTGACAACTTTTCTGCATATCTTTGCAATCTCCCTCTCTAAGGCACGTACACCAGCCTCTCTAGTAAAATATCTAATGAGGTCTTTTATCGTATTCTTAGAAATGGAAAGTTCATCTTCATTTAAGCCATTATTTTTCTTTTGTTTGTTAAGAAGATACTTATCAGCGATGTTTACTTTCTCATCTTCCGTATAGCCTGGTAAAGTTATAATTTCCATTCTATCGCGAAGGGCTTGAGGGATATTCATGCTATTAGCAGTACAAACAAACATTATGTCTGAAAGATCATAATCGACTTCAAGATAGTGATCATTAAAAGTATGATTCTGCTCTGGATCTAATACTTCTAAGAGAGCGGAAGCGGGATCTCCTCTCATATCCATACCCATTTTATCTATTTCATCCAAAAGGAAGAGCGGATTCTTTACTCCTGTTTTAGATAGCTTTTGGAGGATTCTTCCAGGCATGGAACCTATGTACGTTCTTCTATGTCCTCTTATTTCAGCCTCATCGCGTACTCCACCCAATGACATCCTTACAAACTTTCTGTTGGTTGCTCTAGCTATAGATTCACCAAGAGACGTTTTACCTACCCCTGGAGGTCCTACTAAACAGAGAACAGGACCTTTGAGCTTTTTGACTCTTTTTTGAACAGCTAAATACTCTAGTATTCTCTCTTTAACCTCCTCTAAACCGAAATGATCTTCATTTAAGACATTGCTCGCAGCGTTTAAGTCTGATCTAATTTTGCTTTTCTTTTTCCATGGAATGTTCAGCATCCAGTCAATATATCCACGAACAACTGAAGCTTCTGCTGACATTGGTGACATCATTTTATATTTCTGGAGTTCGGTAAGAGCTTTTTCTTGAGCTTCTTTTGTCATACCGGCCTCTTTGATCTTAGTCTCTAGTTCTTCAGCTTCTTCTGCTTCATCTATCTCACCAAGTTCTTTTTTCAAGGCTTTCATCTGTTCATTAAGATAATATTCCTTCTGGCTTTTTTCCATTTGAGTTTTTACTCTGCCACGTATCTTCTTTTCAACTTTAGAAAGATCAAGTTGGGAATCTAAATGCTCCAAAATACGGTTAGCCCTATCAGTCAATGAAATCATTTCTAGTATTTCCTGTTTCTGGCTTATATCGATAGAGAGATGACCTACTAGTGTGTCTGTGAGTCTAGATAAAGAGTCGATAGCATTGACTGTATTTAAGACTTCAGGAGTAGCTTTTCGAGTAAGCTTTACATATTCCTGAAATTGTTTTTTAAGAGAAGGAAGAAAATGATCTAATTCTTTCGACTCAGCTTCTTCATCTATTGTTGAAACTTGCACAGACATATACTCGTCAGAAGCTTCTAGAGACTCTATTGATGCTCTTTGATTACCTTCTACTAAAACTTTCAAAGTACCATCTGGCAATTTTATTAGCTGAAGAATACTGGAGAGAGTGCCAATTGGATAGAGATCACCTAACTTAGGATTATCCTGCTGAGCACTTTTTTGTGCTACAAGCATTATTTGTTTATCACCAGCCATTGCCGCCTGCAAGGCAGTAATTGACTTCTCTCTTCCAACAAAAAGAGGTGTTACAACTGAAGGAAATATAACTACGTCTCTAAGAGGTAGTAGAGGTATTTTTTGATTTTTTTTCGACATGATAATTCTTTGTTATATGTCTAATATTGGGGTTTAACAAAAAAAAACAAGAGTTAACCAGTTTTAGTTTTTGAAGTCTTTTCATAGACCATCAAAGGTTCAGTCTCACCCCTTACAACAGAGCCATCAAGAACTACCTTGTTCAGTGACTCTTCTGATGGAACTTTATACATAGTTTCCATCAATATACTTTCAAGAATTGATCTTAAACCTCTTGCTCCAGTTTTTCTCTCAATGGCTTTTTTTGCAATTTCAAGAAGTGCATCTTCTCTTATGTCTAACTCTACTTTCTCCATCTCAAATAGTTTCGAGAATTGCTTAGTAAGACTATTCTTTGGTTCAGTAAGTATTGTAACCAAGGCCTCCTCATCAAGCTGTTCTAATGTGGTAATAACAGGCAGTCTCCCTACAAACTCTGGGATTAATCCGAATTTTATTAGATCCTCAGGGCGAACTTGCTCTATGAGCTTATCTGTTTCATTTTCTAATTTGATGGAAGTTACATTTGCACCAAATCCAATACCAGTCTCTTCACATCTTTGTTGTATTACAGTCTCAAGACCAGAGAAGGCACCTCCACAGATAAACAATATATTGGAAGTATCCACTTGCAAAAACTCTTGTTGAGGATGTTTTCTTCCACCTTGAGGAGGGACAGAGGCTACAGTTCCTTCAATTAGCTTAAGAAGAGCCTGCTGCACTCCTTCTCCAGAAACATCTCTTGTGATAGAAGGATTGTCTGACTTCCTTGCTATCTTATCGATCTCATCAATGTAGACTATTCCTAATTGAGCTTTTTCAATATCGTAATCACATTTTTGTAGAAGTTTTTGTATTATATTTTCAACATCTTCACCCACATAACCCGCTTCAGTTAAAGTTGTTGCATCGGCAATAGTAAAGGGAACATCTAGTAACCTAGCAAGGGTCTGTGCTAATAGTGTCTTACCAGAGCCTGTAGGGCCTAAAAGCAAAATGTTACTTTTTGTAAGTTCAACTTCGTCGGATGAATCTATCTTCTTTCCACCTTTTAATCTCTTGTAGTGATTATAAACTGCAACTGACAGATTCTTTTTGGCTCCCTCTTGGCCTATTACATACTCATCTAGAGTAGCTTTTATCTCGATTGGAACTGGAAATTTTTCTTCCTCAGCCTCAGATGTTTCAGAAATTTCTTCTTTGATTATGTCGTTACAAAGATCTATACATTCGTTGCATATATATACAGAAGGTCCTGCAATAAGCTTTCTAACCTCATTTTGATTCTTTCCACAAAAAGAACAATATAAAAGCTTATCGTCATTGTTTTCTGTGTTACCTTTATCAGACATAAAATCTCCTTTTATTTTTTGACTGAGCGGCTATCAACCACATCATCAATTAATCCATACTTTACAGCTTGTTCAGGAGACATAAAATTATCTCTATCACTGTCTTTAGCTATCTTATCAACCTTTTGACCAGAATGGCTTGCTAAAATTTCATTTAATTTCTTTTTAACAGATAGTATCTCTTGAGTATGAATCTCTATATCACTTGCTTGACCTTGAAATCCCCCCAATACTTGATGAATCATAACTCTTGAATTTGGAAGAGCCTGTCTTTTACCTTTCGCTCCTCCACATAATAAAATTGCCCCCATACTTGCAGCTTGCCCTATGCAAAGCGTAGAAACGTCAGGCTTAATAAACTGCATAGTATCGTAAATTGAAAGCCCAGCTGTAACCGAACCCCCTGGTGAGTTAATATAAAGATGTATATCTTTATCGGGATTCTCTGCTTCTAAGTAAAGCATCTGAGCCACTATCAAATTTGCGCCGTAATCTTCTACAGGTCCTGTTAAAAAGATCACTCTTTCTTTCAGCAATCTTGAATAAATATCATAGGCTCGTTCACCTCTTGGCGTCTGTTCAACAACCATAGGTACTAGTTGATTTCCGAGATTTAAATTTTCTTTACTCATTTACATCTTCCTCTGTATTTAAATGGGGATTGTGAAAATATTTTCAACCATAAGTTCCAGAAACACAATCTTCGTAAGAAATATTTTCATCAATAGATTTAGCTTCGACCTTTATAGCTTCAACAACTTGTTCTTCTAGAGAAATTGATTCAATGTTTCTTAGCTGCTCATCATCTGAATAAAAGTAATTAATAACTTGTTGAGGATCTTTATAGTTTTTTGCTCTTTCTTCGATGATTTCTTTAACTTTATCTCCATCAGGTTTTAACCCTTTGTCTTCAATAATTTTATTGAGCAATATACCAACTTTAACTCTCTTAGTGGCTTCTTCCTTAAATGTTTCATCCGGAAACAGATCCTCTTTCAGATCTTTCGGATCCATACCCATTCTTCTGGCTGTATCATATTTCATGTTAGAAACCTCAGAATCAACCATTGAAAAAGGAATCTCGAAATCATTTGCTTGTAAAAGAGCATCAAAAAGACTTTGCTTAACTTTTCCATTGATTATATTTTTTAAATCTTCCTCTAGATTTGAGCGAACTTCTTTCTTGAAAACCTCTATATTATCTGTCTCTATACCGGTTCCTTTAAAAAATTCCTCATTTAGTTCTGGTAACTTTGAGCAAAGAACTTCATTTATTTTTGTTTCAAAACTTACAGGTTTTGATGCGAGATCTTTCTTTCCATAATCATCTGGGAACTTCAATTCAAGCACAGTCTTCTCTCCTGCTTCAAATCCTATCAAGCCATCCTCAAAACCCTCAATCATTGACTTTGAACCTATCTCAACCGTAAAGTCTTCTGCGGTTCCTCCTTCAAATTCCTCACCTTCAATTTTTCCAACGAAGTCGATCCTAACTTGATCTCCACTTTTAGATTTATCTTTGGAGGGTACCCACTGACTCATTCTTTTTTGAAGGTTTGTGATTGTCTTATCCAAGTCTTCTTCTGTGATTTCACATAGAAAATTTGTGTAAGAGATTTTACTCATCTTTGATATTTTGACTTCTGGATATATCTCAAAGGTGGCCTTGAACTTTGCGTCCTTACCGACTTCAATTTGTTCAGGAATCAAATTTGGTCTACTGACGATTTTTAAATCTTTTTCTTCAGCAAGTTTTGCAAATGATTTACTTGCCAAATCCCAAAGGACGTCTTGTCTAATCTCAGGACCATAGATTCCCTCAACAACATCCATAGGCGCTTTACCCTTTCTGAACCCTTTAAGCTTAGATTCTTTTTGAGCCTTCTTGAGCTTTATCAAAACTTGCTCTTCAATGTCTTTATTGAGCACTACTATCGGGAGACTTTGATTTATATCTGCTTTTGATTTGAACGAAAATTTCATAGTTTATCCTTTGGGGTGGGCGATGGGGCTCGAACCCACGACCACTGGAATCACAATCCAGGGCTCTACCAACTGAGCTACGCCCACCAAAAAATTAATATTTTAGCACCTAATAAAAATTGGAGATGATAAATTTAATATATTTCAAATCCTGAGATAGATTCGTCTGAATTGGCATCTTGTACAAGTACATCATCTACATGAGAAAAAGCAGGGCCATCCCAGCACAGCGATATAAATGAATTTATTGAATCTCCTTCTCCTTGCACAAAAATTTCAATTGAACCATCTGACGCCTTTCTTGCCCAACCGGATAAACCTAGTTTTGCGCATTGCTCTTTTGCCCAAGATCTAAAACCTGATCCTTGAACTTCGCCGTAAACAGAAATGTGTGAACCTAACATTTAGAAAAAAATTTATAAATTATTTTATCTTTCATGATTGGAGCCTTCAAGTATTTGAAAAATATAAATCTATAAATAGAAGTGGCCTCCTCGGCAGGACTCGAACCTGCGACCCACTGCTTAGAAGGCAGTTGCTCTAATCCAACTGAGCTACGAGGAGTTGCATGAATTATATCTCAAGCAATAGAATTGAAAATGAATAATTTAAAGTGATCTACTCGCGAGATAAGGATTTTTATCAATTTCTGAATCTTTGAATTGCAATTGGTCCGCCAGTAGTGCTGCAGATCCCATTGCAAGCGTCCACCCCAAATGGCCTTGACCACAATTTACAAACAAACCCTCTATTTTTGTATTGCCAATGAATGGTAAGCCGTCCGCACTCATCGGTCTAAAGCCATGCCAAATCTTTCCTTCTCCTTCTTCTAATTGTCTGTACAAACTAGGATATATGTTTTCTAGCATCCTATATAAATAATCTATTCTTTTGGGGTGGATAGCATCATCATAGCCAGCAAATTCTGCAGTTCCTGCTACCCTGATTCTATTTTGAAAGGAAGTTACAGCTGTATGAATGCTTTCATCCACTAAAGATATATTTGGAACATTGTTTAACCCTGTAGTATCAAATGTTAGCGAATAACCTTTAACAGGTCTTACAGGTAAGTTGAGACCAACTTTTTTCAAAAGCTCTCTAGACCAAGATCCGCTGCAAATAACGACTCTTTCTGCCTCTAGTATAGCCCTTTCTGTGACAATGCCTTTGACGTGACCTTTATTAATAAGGATCTTATTAATGTTAGTCTTTGTTAAAATTCTACCACCATTATTTCTTATTCTTTCTTCAAGAATTTTACAAAACTTATATGCATCTCCAACTTCATCATTAGAAAACAAAAGTCCTCCTGAAAGTTCAGTTTGTATTTCCTTAAGTTGAGGTTCTAGTTCTACTAATTCTTCTTTATTTATTATTTTTACGGCATCAAGATTAGAAAATATTTTTTCTTGCTGGCTTATGGATTTGTTCATTGATTCAGAGTTTCTGTAAATCTTCAATGTTCCTTTCTCAGATTCATCATAAGTAACATTATTTCTTTTTCTGAATTCAACGGTGAGGTTTTTGCTGTAATTAGCTAACTCAAATAAATTTCTTGATATTTCTTTGAATCTTTTTGGTGTTGAGTTTCTTATAAACTTTAATCCCCAAAAAAATAAAGATGGAATTTGATCTACTTTCATTAGCATAGGGCTGTCTACCTTGCCAATGCCAGCAAGGATTTGTGCAATATCAGATGGAGAATTCCAGGGTGATGACTGTGAGGGGGTCATCATACCTGCATTCGCAAAACTTGTTGAGGTGGCAACGTCACTATCTCGCTCAAGAAGTAAAATTTCTTCACCTCTTTCTATGAGAGCGTTTGCAGTTGCTAAACCCTGCAACCCTCCTCCTATTATGACAATCAGTTTTTTATTCAATTTAACTGGTCGGGGCAGCAGGATTTGAACCTGCGACCACCTGCTCCCAAAGCAGGTGCGCTACCAGGCTGCGCTATGCCCCGAAAAAAGTCTTAAATTATACATTTTAAAAAAACTATATGCATAAAAAAAACCCAGCCTGAGCTGGGTTTTTTTTAATGGAACAATTTACATAGTCAATTTTAATCCTACTGAGATCATTCTACCTCTAGGATCATGATGTTTTGGATCATAACTCCAATTTGAAGCATCATAAACTTGCGGTACTTCCTCATCAAATGCATTTTTGACTCCAAGTGTAAGTTTTAAATCATCTTCACCATTGAAATCAAAAGTGTAATTGTACTGAAGGTCTACAGTAAACATACTATCAATGTCTTGAGTGAAACCTTGTGCAGCAGCAGAAGCGCTAACTGGTCTTGTAGTTTCGTAACTTGATACCCATCTTCCATAAGCAGCAGCAGAATGCTTTCCTGACTGTAACATTGCTGATAATACCATCTTAGTTTCAGGTAGAGATCTTGCAAAGTTATCATGGTTAAATAATCCCACTACGTCTGTCGCAACGCCTGCCACTGGAATTTCATACTGAAGCATGTGTGAAGCATTTAAACCTAAAAGCATTTCACCTATTGCTGTATCCATTCCATAAGACATTTCAAGGTCAAAACCATTAGTATCAACCGAAGAAGCATTGAAATAATTAGTAGTTACTCCAATTAACGTTCCGTCAATAGTCCTTTGGACTTTTGAACTGTTAGGTGTTCTTGCAACAATTCCTTGAGCGCTTTCAATGGTGATTACATTTGTATAATCGACCATCCAGTAATCCAGTTTTGCTTCAAAGTTATCTGTAGGACTCCAGATAACACCTATATTCATGTTGTCGGCTTCTTCTGGTTTTAAGTTCAAATTACCCGCTTGAGCAATTCTTATAAATAAAGTGCCGCCTTTAGCTGAACCATCAGGATTATAATCTTGAATACCTTGTAAGCCCACACCACTTGTAAATAACTGTGATAGTGAAGGTTCTCTGAATGAAGTACTCACAGAAGCCCTCAAAACGACGTCATCATTCGCTTGATATCGCAAAGAAATCTTAGGATCAACATTAGAATCAGTCTCTAGATCCTCATATCGAATGGCTCCTTTTAGTTCAAGTTGATCAGATAAATCAGTTGAAGCTTCCATGAAGACAGCATTTGTTCTTCTAGATGCACTTGATTCTGTTCCACCACCTAAGAAAATCATGTCTGCTGGTACGGTTAAATTTCCAACTGCATCAAATTCTACAATTGAGTTAGCACTTCTAGTAATATCATATTTTTCACTTCTTGATTGAAGCCCAACTGCCATATCTACATTTCCAACTTGCCCAGATACCACATAATCAACAACAGATAAAACGACATTAGTCCATGTTTCTTGGTCCGATCTCATCCAATCTCTTAATTCTTGGGAGTTTGCAGAAGGATCAAAAAGATTAAAGGTTTGATCACCGGTCGGTCCACCAGTTCCGTCAATTGCAGCAGTTAACTTTGATGTGCCAGTGTCTGGTTGTCTACCATAATTATCCTCTGCACTTCGAGTCATATGGAAATCCCAATCGAAACCATTTTCATATGTTCCTGATAATCCGAATGAAACTCTTTCCATTTCGATATCTCTAGGTGCAAAAGGAGATGGGAATGCTGAAGCTAAAGGCCTTCCTATCCACATTACAGGAACTCCAAATGGATTTCCTCCCTTACCAGGTGCTATTAAATTTGCTGTACTCAAATAAGATAAAGCAGGATATGAAGGGGATTGAGGATTGTCATAAACTTTTGTATCTGCTTTTAGGTAATCTAGTTCAGCATTGACACCACTTGTCAGTGCTGTCTTTAGAGATACGTAAAGTTGATCATGATCTTCATCATTCACAATATTGAATCTTGGTCCGAATTTAAAACCACAACGACTTCCACTAGCTTGAGGAATTAAAATGCCTTTATTTGCAATACAATTTGGATCAGGCACGTTTTGAAACGCAGTGTATGTTCCTGCATATGGTCCTGAATCAACCGTTGATGGTCCAAATAGTAAAAAGCTTGTTCCTAGACCACTTACACCCAATGGCGCTAATTCTAGTTCGCTTTGTGACAAAGGAGATCTGTCTAATGCGCTGTAGGCAACGACTAAATTAGTATCACCACTTTCAGCACCCCAAATAAAACTTGCCCTTTGGTCTTCGGAGTCTCCAAGATCAGTCTCTTGAGAAGTAATATCGACTTCAAGACCAGTAAAGTCTCTTCTAAAGATGTAGTTAACAACTCCAGCAACAGCATCAGATCCATAAACTGATGCAGCGCCCTCTTTCAAGACTTCAACTCTATCAAGAGCTATCACTGGAATAGCTGAAGTATTTACGAATACGCTTCCGTCATTAGCAGTTGAACCAGTTACTGTTTGTCTTCTGCCATCAAAAAGTACAAGCGTTGATGATAGACCTAGACCTCTCAAGTTAACATTTGTTCTACCTTGAAGTGCACCCGAGGTGAAAGAATCAGCATTATTTTCAGATCCAGAATCTATAACCATATTAGCGGTTATATCTGCAGCATCTACTGCACCAATACCTTCTATTGTGTCTCTATCATAAAGCTCAACAGGTGAAGCACCATCAGTCGGACTACCCTTAATATATGAACCTGTTACTACTACCTCTTCCACATCTCTTGCGAATAAAAGACTAGAAAAGATAAAAAAAGAAATAAGTGGAATGTAGAATAGTTTTCTAAACATTTTTTCTCCCCATTAATTGTTAAAAGACGCAGAAAAAAATTTATCCCTTCCATGCGCCAAAATTTACAAATTACAAATAAAAATTTACCTGTAAATGTCTCCCAACTGTCACTATAACGACATAAAACTAGAAATTACAGCTAAATTTTCATTTATTTTACGCAGGTTAACTTAATTACCCTTTAATTAGACAAAATACCTTATAACACTATTTTATTAACTTTTTTGTTTACGAATAATCGTCTAAAACTAATATAATCCTTGTATGGCAATTATTATGGATGGAAAAAGCTTAGCACTCTCATCAGAAGAAGAATTAAAGATGAGAGTTACTACTCTTTTAGAAAAAAAGGATTTCGTTCCAATCTTAGCGACTATTTTAGTTGGTTCTGACCCCGCATCTGCAACATACGTCAAGATGAAGGGAAATGCGTGCGAAAGGATAGGCATGAAATCTATAAAAGTTGAATTAGATAGCGACACAACAACTGAAGAATTGTTATCAAAAATAAACGAATTGAATTCTAATCCCGAAGTTCATGGAATTCTTCTTCAACATCCTGTTCCAGATCAAATCGATGAAAGGCTTTGTTTTGATGCCATAGATATTAAAAAAGATGTAGATGGGGTAACTTGCTTAGGTTTTGGTAACATGTCTATGGGAGAAAGGGCTTTCGGTTCATGTACTCCACAAGGGATAATGAGATTGCTGCATGAATACGAAATAGATATAGCAGGAAAGCATGCAGTTGTAGTTGGTAGAAGCCCTATATTGGGAAAGCCAATGGCGATGATGTTATTGAATGAGAATGCAACTGTTTCAATATGTCACTCCAAAACTACTAACTTGGAAGAGCACCTCATAAAAGCCGATATTATTGTTGGAGCTGTTGGTATCCCAAAGTTCATAAAATCTGAATGGATCAAAGATGGAGCCGTGGTAATAGATGCAGGTTATCATCCTGAAAAATGCGGAGATATAGATTTAGAAGGAATCATAGATAGATGTTCTGCTTATACCCCAGTTCCAGGTGGAGTTGGTCCGATGACAATTAATACGCTGATACTGCAAACAGTTGAAGCCTGTGAAGCGTCTTTATAAAATATTACTTAAATGAAAATTTATGATGTTGCGATTATAGGTAGTGGTTTTTCAGGTATAACCTGTGCTCACTACTTGAAAGAGGAAGGTATTGATAACTTTTGCATTCTTGAAAAGAATAATTCTTTGGGGGGAGTTTGGGCTCATGGTGGAGTCGGATCTTACCCTGGAGCTGCATGTGATGTTCAATCATATACCTACTTACCTTTTTTAGATGAAACTGGTTTTATACCTTCGAAGAGATACGTTAGTCAGTCTGAAATAGCTGATTACGCAGAACTTCTCGTTGACCATTTTGATATACGTCAACACATAAAATTCTTACAAAAGGTTGTAGGTCTTGAATACGTAGATTTTGGAAAATGGAGAGTTGAAGTCACTAACCTTGAAAATGAAACTAGAACAGAAATATTTGCAAAACACATAGTGTGTGCAAACGGACCACTATCAAGCCCTAGAATGCCTGAATTTGGTGGAATGGAAAAATTTAAGGGAGAAAGTTTTCATACAGCAGAATGGGACCAAGAAGCTAATTTAAAAGGTAAGAAAGTAGGAATTGTTGGGACAGGAGCTTCTGCTGCACAAGTTATCACAACAATCGCAGATGAAGTAGAATCCCTAACCGTTTTTCAAAGAACGGCCACTTGGGCTATCGAAAGAGAAGACCAACCTACTCCACCAGATATAATCGATGCCTTCAAGGCTGGAGGATATAGTTCTAAGCTCAGATACGTAGACTGGAAAGGAGAATATCCCCCCGATCCCAATTTGCCTTTCACGTTCGATCAATTACATGACAAAGATTGGAATTCTGCAGTCTGTGACCTTTTAAGTGAAAGAATAAAAAAAGATGTCGATGATCCTGAGGTAGCGAAACTACTAACGCCTGATTATCCTTTTTTTTGCAAGAGAGTTTTGATTATTGATGACTACTTCACAACTTTTAATAAAGATAATGTTCACTTGGTCAATGATCCTGGGGGAGTGGTTGCCGTGAATGAAAATGGCCTAGAAATGTCATCAGGAGATTTATACGAACTTGAAGTTATTATTTATGCCACAGGATTTGATGCAGGCCTCATACCTTTTTCGGTAACAGGAAAAAATGGTGTTTCTTTAGCTGATAAATTTGGAGCTTCTGTTGAGAATAATTTTCAGATGATTGAGCCAAAAACTTTATGGGGTCTTCATGTAAGTGACATGCCAAATTTTTATATGATGGTTGGACCTCAAAGCCTTAACCCAGTGACTAATGTGACTCTTCTGTGTGAAGAGCAAGGTAAATATATTGCAAAACTTGTTTCGTCAATGAAACACGACAATAAAAACGAGGTTGAGCCTCTTGAGGAAGCCGTTAAGAATTGGACTGATAAATGCAATGTTTCTTCTGATGGGAAAATATGGCTACAATGCAATAATTGGTATATGAAAGGCACTAAAGATGATGAATCTGCAGGTAGAAGTCGTTCAAAAGCTATGTGGATGGAATCACATGAATCATACCTTAATCATTTACTTGGCGGCGCTGAAGGCCATCAAGACGAACTTCTGAAGTTTTCTTAAAAAGGACTGTTTAAACATTGCTATAATGATCCAAAAAGAGGTTTAGATAATGGAACATATTGATGTAGTAGTAGTTGGAGCTGGTATTTCAGGTATTGGAGCTGCCTATAACTTGAAAACGCGATGTCCACAAAAGACTTACACAATCCTAGAAGGCCGGTCTAATTTAGGGGGTACATGGGATCTCTTTAAATACCCGGGTATAAGATCTGACTCTGATATGCATACTATGGGTTATAAATTTAAACCTTGGAGGAGCCCTAAAACAATAGCAGATGCTCCTTCTATTCTTGAGTATCTCAACGAGACTGTAGATGAATTTGATTTGAGAAAAAAAATTCAATTTAATAGAAAAGTCATATCTGCTGTTTGGTCGTCTCCCGATGCTCTTTGGTATTTAAAAGTAGAAAATCAAGAGAACGACTCTATTGAAGAGATGACTTGCAATATTTTATATTTATGTGGCGGATATTATAATTATGATGAAGGTTACACGCCTGAATTTAAAAATGTTGAAGCATTTGAAGGTCAAATCGTTCATCCTCAAAAATGGCCTGAGGAATTAGACTATTCTAATAAGAAAGTCGTTGTGATTGGCAGCGGAGCAACCGCTGTGACGATCGTTCCTGCTATGTCAGAAAAAGTAGAACACATCACTATGCTTCAAAGGTCCCCTACTTATTATTTTGCAGCTCCCGATGAAGATAAAATCGGTAACTTCATTAAGAAATTTACTACAGATAGATTGGGTTATTTTTTGGTGAGATGGAAAAATATCCTAATGCAAAGATTTATGCTCAATAGACTTAGACGAAATCCTGAAAAGACAAAAGAGATGCTAATCAATCATGTTAGAGGACACCTTGGAGAAGACTATGATGTTGATAAACATTTCACTCCTAGATATATGCCTTGGGATCAGCGCCTATGTTTTGTTCCTAATGGAGATATGTTTAATGCTATAAATTCTGGAAAGGCTTCAGTTGTGACTGAAACAATCGATGAATTTACTTCTAAAGGCATTAAACTTGATTCAGGAGAGGAATTAGAAGCTGACATCATTATTACAGCAACTGGACTTAATATGATGTTGTTAAATGGTATAGATATAAAAATTGATAATCAAACTCTCGATATATCAGAAAAGACGCAATATAAAACCATGATGTTCAGCGATGTACCAAACTTAATAGCAACCTTTGGGTACACGACTGCTTCTTGGACATTAGGCGCGGATCTAATATCGGAATATGCATGTAAATTGATTAACTTACTAGACAAAAAAGGTTTGGATTATTTTTGTCCTGAGATAGGCGAAGATGTAGTGTCTGAAAAAGAATATCTTGATTTAAACTCTGGATATATTGAGAGAGTAAGAGATCAACTGCCTAAGCAAGGCTCAAGAGATCCTTGGATTAATAGCCAAAATTATTTAAGAGATATAACTCAGATTCGTTTCAAAAGTGTAGAAGATGATGACCTTAAATTTAAGAAAGCAGGTTAGGAATCACCTTTCGCAGATTTATTAAAGTCGTCAAAATAATAGTAATTTACACCCTCTCCATATCCGGATAAATTAACCATCGCCTTGGCTAGAATGTCACCCTTTATACTTCGGTACTTTCTCATTCCTCCCAATAAGAAAGGATCTAAAATATATGGAAAAATCTTTTGTCCAATAAACTCACCGAACCTCATTTCATTTCTAGCGCCTATTAATAAACCAGGTCTATGAATAGATATAGAATCAAAATCTATCTTAGTTATCTTATCTTCTATCATTCCTTTACTTTTTAAATAAAAGTTTGCAGCGTTAGAATCTGATCCCAGAGAAGTAACAATAGATAAATTTTTAACTCCACTAGCTTGCGCTTGCTTAGCAATTTCGTAACAGTAAGTTATATCAACCTTCTGAAAAGCGTCTTTAGATCCAGCTTTTTTGATAGTGGCACCTAAGCAAATAAATATATCTTTAATATCTGAAAAGACCTCATCTGAAAGTTGAAGATCATCAAAATCTATCTTGTAGTAATTTAACAAAGAGTTATTACTTACTTGATCATTTCTTACAAGAGCTAAAACCGAAATATCTTTTTCAATTAGATGATTTACTACAGATTTACCAACCAAGCCGGTTGAACCAACTACCATAGATTTATTTCTAAGCATCTCTAGGGCCAGTATTTGTCTTTAAGTAGTCTTTTATATAATTTTCCTGTTGGATGTCTAGGCAGTTCCTCTTCGAAATCTATAGTTCTAGGACTTTTAATTGAGGACATATTCTCTTTACAAAAAGCGATCAGTTCTGCTTCTAAGTCGGGCCCAGCATCACTTAAATTTGCTGGCTGTACAACAGCCTTTACTTCCTCCCCCATTTCTTCATTCGGAACACCAAAAACTGCTACATCTGCAACTTTAGGATGCATTACTAAAAGGTCTTCAGTTTCTTTTGGATAAATATTCACTCCTCCAGAGATAATCATGAAAGATTTTCTATCAGTAAGATAAAGAAAACCATCCTGATCGACATAACCTACATCACCAAGAGAGCTATAACCTTTATCAGTCATTGCGCTTTTAGTTTTCTCTTCATCATTATGATATTCAAATGTCGTTGCTGTCTCACCTCCAAAGTAAACTCCTCCTACTTCGCCTGTTGGCAATTCTTCACCATCATCATCAAGGATATGTAATGAGCCAAATAAAGGTCTGCCTACGCTACCTTTATGTTCTAGCCATTCTGCAGAATTAATCATAGTTATTCCGTTATATTCAGTGCCCGCATAGTATTCGTGAATTATAGGGCCCCACCAATCTATCATCTCTTCTTTCACAGCTACTGGACAAGGCGCAGCTGCATGAATAGCAACTTGATGGCTTGATAAATCATATTGCGATCTAATTGAAGGGTCTTTCTTTAAGAATCTAACAAACATTGTCGGCACCCATTGGGAATGAGTGACCTTATATTTTTCTATTGACTCTAAGGCAGTTTCTTCATCAAATTTTTCGAGAATGATTGAAGTTGCGCCTGAAGCTAAAAAACCAGTATTAAAATTTAGCGGAGCTGCATGATACAGGGGTGCTGGAGATAAATACACACTGTCCTCTCCTGCTCCATACAGCATAAGCACTCGACCTAAACCCGGATCTTCTTCATCTGGCTCATAGGGTAATGGATTTAATGGCAATTCTCTTTTCACTCCTTTTGGTTTGCCTGTAGTTCCTGAAGAATAAAGCATAGATCCTCCTTGGCATTCATCTTCAATCGAATCAATTGGCATATCTTGAATACCATCTTCAAAAGAAAGATACCCAGATGTTGTGCCGTCCAACATATATAGATGAACACCTTCTAGAGCTGCTTTGAGATCGTCTGCTGTTTGTTCTAAAAACTTAGAAGTGATTAATACTTTGGCATCACAATCTTTAACGATGTACTCCACTTCAGATGGTTGAAGTCTCCAACTTATCGTGGTGTACCTAAGACCACTTCTCCAAGCAGCAAATACGATTGGAAAAAATAAATGGTGATTTTCCATCATGATAGCAATGGAGTCACCTGGTTTTAGTCCCAGAGATCTAAATAAATGAGCACCTTGATTAGACAGTTCGTTTAATTGACCATGTGTGACTACCTTACCGCTACCTGCCATTATTACAGCTGGCTTTTCTGGAAACTTTTTTCCATTAACTCCCGGATGCATAACTTCTCCCGTGTTATATACTTTAAAACTTATGTGAATATTGCCATACAATATAAAAATCTGTAAGACTAAAATAATTTAATCATATGACTTCAAAATCTCTTGCATTAATAACCGGCTTCGGAGGAATAAATTCAGCAGGGAGAAGTTCATCTTACCTTGCATACAAAAATATGGTCTTCGATTCTCTTTCAAGTAAAGAACAACTTGAGGTTCTTCAAGACTTGGCCGTTCTACAGGGGAAAATCGAGCCTGTTGGTAGATCTTGGGAAACTAATTCAGGTGATACAATTGATCTCAAAAAGTACTTACTTGATAACAGTTCAGATATAAGGTCTGACACAATGGTAAGAGAAATAGATAGGGATTTATATGACCAAGATGGAATTATTCTTGATCAAATAGGTGCGAGTGCAGCTGGGCAGTTACCGAAAGGATTTGATCCTTCGAGCTTATACCCAGCAAGACAGCATCCTAGAGCACTTCAGATGACCATATTTGGTATGGGTGATGCTCTCGGACAACTAGGAGTAGACTGGAAAGTCATCCAAGACAAAATAGCTCCAGATGAAGTAGCAGTTTTTAGTGGAGCAGCAATAGGCCAACTAGATAGTTTTGGGTTTGGTGGATTAATGCAATCTCGATTGAAAGGATCTAGAGCAAGTTCCAAGAATTTAGCTTTAGGTTTAGTAGAAATGTCTGCTGACTTCATAAATGCCTATATTCTAGGTAGTGTGGGACGTACCGGTCATGTTGTTGGTGCTTGTGCAACTTTTTTGTATAACCTGCAAATGGGGAAAGAAGCCATTGAGTCAGGATCTGCTAGATTTGTGGTTGTAGGCGGTGCAGAAGCTCCTATTACTCCTGAGATTGTTGATGGGTTTTATGCAATGAGCGCACTATCAGATGATAAAAGAATGATGGAAATGCAAGCGCAACATAATGAAAACTTAACAGAGGGTCCAATCCAAAATAAGGCATGTAGACCTTTTGGTCAAAATGTAGGTATGGTGCTTGGTGAGTCAGCTCAGTTCGTTATATTAATGGATGATGCTTTAGCTATGGAGTTAGGAGCTCAAGTTTATGGATGTGTATCTGCTGTTTCATCTCATTCAGATGGATTCAAAAGTTCAATAAGTGGACCAGGTGTTGGTAATTATATAACTATGGCCAAGTGTGCTTCAGAAGCAGAAAAAATTATTGGGTTAAAAAAACTAAGAAATAGAACCTTTGTGCATGCTCACGGAACAGGAACGCCAGCAAACAGAACCACTGAGTCTCATATTCTTAATGAAGTAGCACAAACCTATGGAATAAGATCCCTTCCAGTTTCAGGTATAAAATCTTATTTAGGTCATAGTATGGCGCCTGCATCTGGTGACCAACTTACAGCTACTCTAGGAACATGGGATAAAGGTATAGTTCCAGGTATACATTCAACAGATTTTATCGCTGAGGATGTTCATCAGAAGAACTTAGATATTCTTCTTGATAATAAGAAAGAGGATAAAGATTATTTCAGTGCAGCTTTTTTAAATGCAAAAGGTTTTGGTGGTAATAATGCCTCAGCTTTGATCTTATCACCTGAAGAAGCAATGACCTTATTATCAAAAAAATACTCATCTTCGAAGATAAAGAAATACTTATCTTTAAATGAAGGCATAAGTGCAAAGGCATCAAAACACAACAAACAATGTTTAAGGGGAAATTACAATATTATCTACAAATTCAATGAAAATGTTCTTCAGGGAGAGGAAGATGTAGTTATGGAAAAAAGTAAAGTAAACCTTAAGGGATTTAAGCAATCAATAAATCTAAAAAAATAAAATGGGGAAAGAAATGGATAGAAACTGGAAAGAGGTAAGATCAGAAGTAAAAAGGTTCGTTGAAGAGGAAGTTTATCCTGCTGAACCTATACTTCATAAAGGAAACGAGGAATCTAAAGAGAAACTTTCTGAACTGATGCAAAAAGCAAAAGATAATTCTTTGTGGGCACTTGGACATCCTAAAGACATAGGAGGTCAAGGTATGCCTTTCATGGAATATGTCTACATAAATGAAGTTGTTGGAAGATCTTCTAGCGCGATGGTTGCTTTAGGAACGCATTCACTTCAAGACTCAATAATGCTCAGAGAATTTGCTCCTAAAAAATGGAGAGATGAATATCTTGAACCTTTGGTCCAAGGTGAAGTTTTTCCAAGCTTTGCAATGACCGAACCAGATATTTCTAGTTCTGATCCAACTCAATTACAAACTACTGCTATTCTTGAAGGTGATGAATGGGTAATAAATGGAACTAAATGGTTTACAACAGGAGCTGCCAGAGCTTCTTACACAACTGTTATGTGTCGTACCGAGTTGGATGTTCCTAGTCATGGAGCTTTTAGTATGATTATTGTTCCAACTGATAATCCTGGTTATAAGATAGTTAGAGAAACGCCAGTTCTAGGCATAAATGGTGGTCATTATGAAGTTAATTATGACAATGTCAGAGTGCCCAAAGAAAATCTTCTTGGTCCTAGAGGACAAGGTTTCTTAATTGCTCAAAGAAGGTTAGGCCCTGGTAGAATCTTTCACTGCATGAGGTGGCTTGGCCAAGCTCAAAGAGCGTTTGATTTAATGTGTGAAAGATTACATTCAAGGGAGACTTTTGGGACTCCTTTAGCTGACAAACAGTTGATGCAAAAATTTGTCTTTGATAGTGCTTGTGAAATTCAAGCCAGCAGACACCTTACACTCGATGCTGCTAAAAGGATTGATCAAGGAGATGATGCAAGGATAGAGATAGGAATGATAAAAGTTGTAGGTGCTGAAATGGTTCACAATGTAATTGATAGAGCCATTCAGGTACATGGGGCTAAAGGTCTTACTGATGATACCCCTCTGAGCTTAATGTACAGACACGCAAGAGAAGCAAGAATTTATGATGGCCCAGATGAGGTTCATGTTCAATCTGTTGCCAGAAGAATCTTAAAAAATTATCAAAATAATGGCGTAGGTTGGGATTTTGGTGAAAGAGACGCAAGCTTAGATAGCTAAATGAGCCAAGAGTTAGGAAGTCTTTTATCAAAGAAACTGGAAAGTGAGTCCATTAACGGTGAGATCATAAATCTTGAGCCTTTAACTGGTGGAGCATCAAAAGAAATTTGGAAATTTGAAGTAAAACTCAAAGATAAATCTGAAAAATATATTCTTAGGAGAGGGTCAGGAATTGAAGGACCTCTTGCAATCAAAACTTCAGATGAAGCCCAAATACAAAAAACGGTTAGAAAATTAGGTGCATTAGTTCCCGAAATCATTTCTGTATCATCTCTTAGCGAACCTCTAGGAGATTCATACATTATGAGATTTGTTGAAGGTGAAACTATTGCAAGAAAAATCTTAAGAGATTCGGAATATAAAAATGCACTTCAAAATCTAGCTTTTGAATGTGGTGAATCCATAGCAAAAATTCATCAAACAGATATAGCAGAATTAAGTTTTCTTCCAAAAAAGACTGTCAAAGAGCAACTGAATGATTTATATGAAACCTATACTTTATTTAATCAGGCTTCTCCTGTGTTTGAGTACACCTATCTTTGGCTCAAAAAACAGAACTTTGGTGAAATTGATGATGCTCTTGTGCATGGTGATTTTAGGCTTGGAAATATAATTGTTAGTCAAGATGGATTGCAATCGATTATAGATTGGGAACTTGCTCATGTAGGGAACCCTTTACAAGATCTTGGATGGATTTGCGGGAATTCTTGGAGGTTTGGCAATACGGATAAAGTTGTAGGTGGTTTTGGTGATTTAAAAGACCTTCTGGACGGATACAACTCCATTAGTGAATATCAGGTTGATCAGGAAACGGTTAGGGCATGGCAAGTTTTTGGAACTTTCAGGTGGGGAGTTATTTGCCTCATACAAGCATCAGCTCATTTAAATGGGACAATCAATTCTGTAGAAAAGGCAGCAATTGGTAGAAGAGTATCTGAAACGGAAATTGATATAGTGGACTTACTTTTTTTAGGAGGTAGATGATGATCTTTGATAAACCCGATAGTGTTGAGTTATTAGATGCGGTGAATCATTTTTTAAATGAAAAAATCAAAGATGAGGTTCCTCCTCACTTAGCATTTAAATTGAGGATTGTCGAAAATGTATTAAACATAGTTAGCAGAGAAATAACTCTCGGAGAAAAACTATCTAATGAAGTAATAAAGGATTTAAGAGAACTAATCGAAAAAGATACTGCAAATATTAAAGATCTTGCGTTATTGATAAAGGAAGAAAAGTTAGATCTACAAAACGAAGATTTAAAGGACTTACTTGTCAAATTATCAAAGAATAAAATTTCTATTGATAATCCTAACTACTCTACTTTTAAAAAATTAATCGACTGACTTTAATGCCTTCTTGTCTCTGAAAATCATCAGAAATGGCATGAAAAAAGCCCATGTCTTATGATAGTGTTTAGGAAATAATCTTTGTGAGAGATCTAACAATTTAGCATCTAAACCAATAAAGATTCTACTTTTCTTCTTTCTTACACCATTAAGTATAATTTGTGCGGCTTTACTTGGGTGCATACCTCCTTCCCTAAAAAGATCTCCCATTTCTTGTTGAGATTTTGGAGCATTTCTTGTGAAAATAGAGCTTCTAGCTCCATCATCTCTATTGAAGTCTTCATCACTCATTCTTGCAGTCGCCGCAATATTTGTCCCAATATGACCAGGATGGACACAATGAATTTGCAGATTTGGATTTGTTGCTTTCATCTCAAGAGCTAAGCTTTCGGTAAATCCTCTTACAGCAAACTTTGTTGCGTGATATACGGTTTGTCCAGGGACCGCAACCATGCCAAATATAGATGATGTGTTAACGATAGCCGCTTCAGGACTTTCAATCATATGAGGTATAAATGCTCTGGTGCTGTTGATGACACCATCAAAATTAATCCCCATAACCCAATCCCAGTTCTTCTCATCCATATCCTTGAAGTGAGAACCGGTTGTAACACCAGCATTGTTGAATACCAAGTCAACCTTGCCATGTTGATCGATCACCTTCTGAGGTAAGGCTTCTATAGATTCCTTATTGGATACATCCAAAACATGCGAAGAGACAGAAATATTATATTTTCTTAACATTTCGACTGTTTCATTCAATGTCTCTTCGTTCACATCCGTTACGCAGACATCAGCACCATCTTGTGCAAGCAATATTGCCAGATATCTTCCCATCCCTGATCCCGCTCCTGTAATTACGGCGACTTTATCATTGAATGTTTGCATCTATTCTCCCCTTCTTTCCCCATTAAAATTTATATTATATGCATCCTCTGGCGATTTTCGGACCCAACCATCAATTGCCTTTGCATCTTCTCCAACAAGTACTCTCCATTCCTTTCGTTTTACAGCAGAAAGAATTATTTCTGCAGCTTCAGCTGAGGACGTAGGGGCATTATTTTTAAAAGACTCAGCATTTTCTCTAATTTGATCTTTAATTTGTTCAATCGAAAAGTTGTGAACTGGAAGTCCCATTTTTATCATATCTTGTTTTGTCTTTTCGTAGTCTTCATCTGATCTTTCCCCACCTAAAATCTTCCCTGTATTTTCAGCTATAGAAGTCCCGATATGCCCTGGCATGACAACTGAAACCCCAACATGTGGAGCATTAACTTTAAAATCATCAATTAATGCCTCGCTGAAACCTTTTACAGCGAATTTAGCGGCAGAATAGGAGGTATGAGGTACTCCATTTAAAGTAGCCCAGAAACCATTTACACTGCTAGTGTTAATGATATGTCCTTCGTCGCTAGCCACAATGTAGTCCATAAAAGCTCTACTGCAATAATAAACACCATACCAACAAACTGCGAAGCATCTCTCCCATTCTTCTCTTGAGCCTTCAACGAAGCTTCCCCCGCCTCCAATACCGGCATTATTAAAAAGAAGATTTATTACTGAAGTTTCATGTTGATCTATCACTTCATCTCTAAATTGGAGGACCTGCTCCTCATCGCTGACGTCACAAATATGCTTAGTAACTTTAATATTTGGGCACTCCTTAGAAACAATTTCAAATGTTTCGTCCATATTCTCCTGTATTACATCACACATAGCGACATGACATCCTTCTGCAGCTAACTGTCTAACTAGCTCTCTACCCATACCGGTACCACCGCCGGTGACAACTGCTATTTTATTCTTAAAGTTTTCCATCCTGAGACATCCTTTTATTTAAAAAGTTATACTAATCTTCGCTAGTGTCTTGAGATTTAGGAAAATCGCTAAATGGGAAAGGCTTTTCACCACTTTGATAAGTTAAGTAATCGATAATTTGAACCATATAATCTCTAAAACCTAGAGAAACTTTAGAAATATTTTCACTTCTTTTATCCGTAATTAAAACGAAAAGAAACTGAATTAATACAATTAACCATAGGAAGGTCATAGACAGATAATATGCAAACGAAAAGGCTAACATCCAAAAAAGCCTTATCCATTTTCCCTGTTTTAGGAAGTTATCTTTCCACTCTTCGCTGTCGATAATTTCTTCATTACCTACATCAATGACTTTATCTTGTTCTTTTTCTGACATATATTTATTTTACAAATTCAACATCTTTTATCATGTCTTGACCCAAGACATTTTGAATTGTTCCATCAAGACTATCACCTTTATAGATTATTTTGTAAAGAGAATCCACAATTGGCATCTCAACTTGATTTTTATCTGATATGTTCTTCACAACCCTCAAGGTTTTTAATCCTTCAATGGTTTGGCCAATTTTTAATTTAGCTTCATCAACGGATAGACCTTTACCGATAAATTTTCCAAATTGATGATTTCTACTCAAAGGTGACGCACAAGTTGTAATAAGATCTCCTACCCCAGCCAAACCTAGAAAAGTTTGAGGATTAGCACCTAAATCAGCCGCCAAACGTCCCATTTCGCCTAACCCTCTTGTCATAATCATGCCAATAGTATTTTCTCCTGAATTTAATCCAGCGGCTATACCGCATGCAATTGCATATATGTTCTTTAATGCACCACCCATTTCTACACCATAAAGATCATCATTCTCATAAACTTTAAAATAATCTGTTGATAAATCTTCAATAGTCTCTCTTCTCAGATCTTTATCTTTGCTAGCTATAACCGTTCCAGATAAGTGATGATTGGCTATTTCTTCTGCTAGATTAGGTCCACTTAAGACACCTATTGGATTCTTAGGATAATATTCCTCAAGAATATTGCTCATCAAACTAAATCCATCTTTTTCGACACCTTTAGTGGCAGTAATCAGATAAGAACTTTCTTGAATAAAGTTTGCTGCTAGAGACGATACCTCCCTAAAAGCGTCGCTTGGTATACAAAAAATTATTGTGTCTGAATCAGATACTTCCTCAATATGAGGGGTTGCTACGAGATTTGATTCTAGATTTAAGCTCGGCAGATATCGTTGATTAATGTGAGTTTGATTTATTTCTTTTGCAATTTCTTCATCTCGCATCCACAGAGTTACTTTATTTCCATTCAATGAAGCAAGGTGAGCTAAGACTGTGCCCCAACTTCCCCCTCCTAGGACAGAAATAGTTTTTCTATTCATTAATTTTCAACAATTATATTTATGAAGTTACAATCGAATAGAAATTCTAACAGTTTGTATTTTTTTAAGCTAAAACCATCAGGAAGGAGACATGAAGATTAGAAAATTAAAGTCAGCAGAGGATGTAAAAAAATTTTTAGATTCTTCTAAAACAGATTATGTCAAAGTTGGACTAACAGATATAGATGGCATTCTGAGAGGAAAATATATGCATGTAGATAAATTCATCAAATCTTCTAAAAAAGGTTTTGGATTTTGCGATGTAATCTTTGGTTGGGATAGCAGTGATGAATTATATGAACTAAAGAATGAATCAGAGGATGATCTTTACACAGGATGGCACTCAGGATTTCCTGATGCCAAAGTAAATATTATTCCTGAATCCGGAAGGATCAATCCATTTGAAGAGAATATTCCATTCTTTCTAGCAGAATTATCCGAAGACGAAGTATGCCCCAGAGGTTTACTGAATAAACTTATTAAAAAAATGGAAGATGTAGGGATAAGATCAAAGTCTGCTTTTGAATATGAATTTTTTCTTTTCAATGAAACACCTCATTCTATAAGGAGTAAAAATTATTCAAACCTTGCTAATTTCACTCCTGGAATGTTTGGATATTCAATACTAAGAAGCTCTGTTGAGTCTCAACTTTATAATGACTTATTGAATTTATGTTTAGACATGGACATGCATCTCGAGGGTCTCCATACTGAAACAGGACCAGGAGTAATAGAGGCAGCTATTACTGTAGATGATTCGCTAAATGCCACCGATAAAGCAACTTTATTTAAGACTTTTTCTAAAGTTCTGTTCCAGAAAAATGACCTTATGGCAAATTTTATGGCGAAATGGTCAGATAAGTATCCTGGACAATCTGGTCATATTCACACCTCTCTTCAAGATCTAGAAGGAAAATCGCTATTCGCATCTAGCCAAAAGGATCTACCAGAACATCTAAAATATTTTATAGGAGGTTTACAAAAATATATGAGAGAGTTTTCTATAATGATTGCCCCAACTGTAAATTCCTATAAAAGACTATGTCCTGGCGCATGGGCTCCAATCAATATGACTTGGGGAATTGAAAATAGAACAACAGCATTTAGAGTCATAAAAGGTGATTCAACTAGCCAAAGGATAGAAAATAGACTGCCGGGTGCAGATTCCAATCCATACCTTGCGCTTGCTGCAACATTAGGAGCAGGATTTCTTGGGATTCAAGAAAAAATTGACCCCACCGAAGAGACTTTAGGTGGCGCATATGATTTAAGGCTAGAGCGAAAATATCAAGTACCTTCTAATTTAGGTGAAGCAGCAAATCTTTTCATGAATTCAGAATCAGCCAAAAATCTTTTCGGGGAGACTTTTGTCAAGCATTTTGCAAACACTAGGATTTGGGAATTTAATGAATTCCAGAAAAATAAAAACTTTTTTGACTCTGATGAAATTTCTTTATGGGAGTTAGATAGGTACTTTGAAATAATATAAAAATGAAAACAGGCATAGTATTTCACGAGCTTTATCTTTGGCATGACACAGGAAATCATGCTGATTATGTGCCCTATGGCTTTCCAGTTGAACCTTTTCAACATTCAGAGAATCCTGATGCAAAAAGAAGAATCAAAAACTTAATGGAAGTTTCTGGGCTTTATAAAAAACTTTTTCAAATAACTCCCAGAAAGGCAACTAAAGATGAAATTTTACTTTTTCACACTGAAGATCATTTTGAACATATTAAATCACTGAATAACTCGATAACTATTGATGCGGGCATCACAACACCGACTGGAATTGGCAGTTTTGATATTGCACTTCTTTCTGCCGGAGGAGTCATTGAAGCTATTGATCACGTTATAGAAGAAAAGGTTAATAATGCATATGCTTTGGTTAGACCTCCCGGTCACCATGCTATGCCCAATAAAGCTATGGGATTTTGTATTTTTGGAAATGCCGCTATTGCCGGCAAGCATGCTCTCAAAAATAAAGATCTACACAAAATAGCTTTTATTGACTGGGATGTGCATCACGGAAACGGAACACAAGCTGCTTTTTATAATGACTCTAATGCTTTGACAATTTCTATACATCAAGATAGAAATTTCCCGACTAACTCTGGTCTTGTCTCAGAGAATGGGGAAGAAAAAGGAGCTGGTTACAATATTAATATTCCTCTACCTCCCGGTTCTGGTGTTGGAGCTTATGAAGCTGCATTCGATCGAGTAGTAATACCGGCGATTGAAAAATACAAACCTGAATTAATCATTGTACCTTCAGGTTTTGATGGAGGTGCAGGTGATCCTATTGGTAGACAAATGATGACTGGTGAAGGATTTAAATCTCTGACAGAGAAGCTAATGAAAATAGCTGACGAAGTTTGTAATGGAAAAATTCTAATGACCCATGAAGGTGGTTACAGTCCAGCCACTGTGCCCTTCTTTGCACACTCTGTAATCGAGACTCTAGCTAGAGAAAATATGGGCATTGTAGACCCATTTCAAAGAATCATCGGAAACCTAGGTCAGCAAGAACTTCAACCTCATCAAGATAGCTTAATAAAAGAAGTGGAGAAATTACTAAAAAATATAAAATAATTATGAAAGATATATTTAATTTAGATGGGAAAACTGCCATTGTTACTGGCGCATCCTCAGGTCTTGGTAAACACTTTGCAAAAACATTATCTTCTGCTGGCGCTAATTTGGTTATCTGCGCAAGAAGAATGCAAAACTTAGAAAAACTCAAGGATGAAATTGATGGTGAAGTGCTTGTCCTGCCATTAGATGTAACTTCTGAAGAAAGTGTCTTAAATTTCTTTTCAAAAGTAGAGTCTTCAATTGGCTCTGCAGATATATTAGTTAACAATGCTGGGACATCTGATCCGAAGAAGTTTAAAGATTTAGATGAGGAAAGTTGGAACTATGTTCTTGAAACAAATTTGAGTGGCGCATATAGAGTGGCAAAGAACTTCACAGATCTTTTAATTAAGGATAATAAAGGGGGCAGTATTATTAATATTGCTTCAATTCTTGGTCTAAGAGTAGGAATCAATCTTGCGAGTTATGCAACCGCTAAGGCGGGTTTAGTTCAGTTAACTAAAAGTATGGCTCTAGAGTTAGCGAGATCAAATATTAGGGTGAATGCAATTGCTCCAGGTTATATTTTAACTGAAATAAATGATGATTTTTTTGCAACGACTGATGGACAAAACTATATCAAAAATATACCTATGAATAGATTAGGCCTAGAATCAGATCTTGATGGGGTGTTGTTACTTTTATCAAGTGAGGCTTCATCTTTTATGACAGGTTCAATAATCCCTGTAGATGGCGGTCACCTGATAAATCCTCTTTAATTCATTGAACTATCTTAATTAATCTTCCAGCTTTAAGAGTTTTGTCAGGATAATCGCCATTGATGAGTCGCAACTGATCTTCCGCATTAATATTTATACTGCTTTTTGAAGCAAGAGATTTATAACTATCTCCTTCTTTAACTTTATAAATTTTCAGTCTTAGCGGCTTAGATAGAACTCGTTCTTCTTCTTTTAGATTCCTAAAAGAATTAATGATATTTAGAAATTCGGAATCATATTGTGAGATATTAGAATAATCATTTTTTGCGTAACCTAATAATTGGTAAACTTGATCATCTTTAAAAATAACTGCCATCCTTGTTTCTTTTCCGTTCCTATAAGTCTTGACAGTGAATCCTTCAAATCCATTAACATTTAAACTCGTATCGTCATATGTATTTGAGGCGAAACGTCTCATATAACTTTCTGGTGATTCTTTAAAATTTAGATCTTCAAGAGTCATCTGCAAAACTGCTTCTCCAAAAGGAGACATGAAAATTAGTTGATTGGGTGAATTGATAATTTCCCAAGATTCAGGAGAGGACATGAAAAAATTTAAAGGACCGTGATAAAACTTATTACCTCTCCTAATGCCGGATTGTTCTGAATCACCAAATACCATACCTTCTATCTTCTCGAGATAGATGTCTTTTGTTTTTTCATTTCCTTTTTGATAAGTATTGCTCACATTATCTAAAACCTCTTGAAGGCGAAGATCATTTGATGGATGGCTTGCAAAAACTCCATGATAACTTCTTGGTTCTTGTCCTCTTTGCTCAGCTATTTTCTTAGAGTAAGTTTCTTGATCTTTGAGGACCGATAACACGTCGTACATACCTTGCGGAGAATATCCATCCTGATAGATATATTGAGCCCCTAAATCGTCAGCTTCTAGTTCCATCTCTCTTCCATAACCAGATAGAAGAGCTCCTGATGCCAAGTTCGCTATATTGCCTGCCGTTCTACCAGAGTTAATCTCAATTGCTGCTGAAAGAATACCCATTAATTGAGATTGTGAATATTGTCTGACACTATGCCTTGCAGTGACGTGACCGATTTCATGACCTAAAACAGCTGCCAATTCTTCTTCACTTGAAAAGTAACTCATCAATCCACGATTGATGTATATGTAACCACCCGGCAATGCAAAAGCATTGATGTCGGGACTATCCAGTATAGTGAACCTATAAATGAGATTTGGTCTATGACTCTTTAAGGCAAGAGATTCTCCTATTGATTGAACATATTCCTGAAGCTCTTGATCTTCATAAACTGGATTCATTTTGAGTATTTGGGAATTGTATTCTCTACCCATCTGAATCTCTTGTTCCTCACTAATCATCACAAAATCTTGCTTACCTGTTACAGGATTTACTGCACAACTTATGAGAGAAACAATGAACAATAATAAGAGAAAATTGATTTTCATGAGGTAAGCAAGTTCACTGCCTTTGTTCCAAACTCTTCCCACCAAGCTTCCCCCATTTCTACTATTTTTTTGATATTCGCTTCTCTTTTGTCATCTAACCTTCTATTGACAGTTCCTAATGGAGAATTGACTCTCAAATAATTTTCCCCAATCAAATCTCCTGCTAATTCATGATCAAGGCTACTTTCCACCATCAGACCAAATAAATCATGCATCATCCATCCGACAACTCCCCAATTTTTTGAGGCTTCACCCTTTAAGGGTCTTTTGCTTAGACCTGTTCCTACACTTAAAACTTTCAGTTCGGTATTGGGAAATAATTTTATAGCTTCTGCATATCCATGAAGTACTGGATTATTAGCTACAATAGCTCCGTCAATTAAGTACCTATCCTCTACTTTTGCTGTAGGGAAATAAATTGGAGCAGCACTGGTTGCATTTGCTGCATCAATAATTTTAATTTTACTATCAGCCTCAGAATAGGACCTTATGAGGACAGGTTTTCGTTTTTCTATATCATAGCTCGTTACTGCTACAGGTTTTTTTGCATCCATCATGATACTTTTACCGAAATATTTCTCAAGAACAAAAAGCTTACCCACGTTATCATACTTAGGTCTTCCTTGAAGTAATCCAAATTTACTTTCCCAAGAAGAGTTGCTCATAGTTCTATTTATATTTCTTGGTGCCCAAATATCTTCTAGATCAATAATTTTTGCTGCATTAACAGCTAGAGCCAAACATGAAACAGCACCAGCTGAGGTCCCTATAAAGTAATCAAACTTATCTGCAATTCTTGTTTTTAATGCAATCTCAAGCCTTTTTAAAAAGGTTATAGAAGCTAAAGTTCTTACACCTCCTCCATCCATGGATAGTATGTATTTTTTTTCCATAACTTAAGTTTATTCTATACAACTTTTAGTGACTTTTGAGTGAAGTTTCATTAAATTGTGCTTACGTTTAGTCTATTTTGGGGAAAAATATGAAAAAAATAACCTTTCTAGTATTGATGGGGCTTCTCAATTCCTTCGGATTACTTATTGCTGATGAAGAAGTTGAAGAAGTTGTTGTAACTGGCTCTCAGATAAAAGGTGCAAAGATTACAGGTGTCTTGCCAGTGACTATTCTTTCATCCGATGATATTGATGCAATTGGTCCAGAAGACGGAACAGAGCTGATGGAAAATATTGCAGAGCAAGGCTTAAACTACTTCACTGAAGCTGAGTCTGATTCTGGGGGAGTAAATTCCGCTCGAGGAGATGTAGGTGCATACAATCTCAGAAATATGGGTGTTGGAAACACACTTGTTCTTTTGAATGGTAGGAGACTTGTAAATAATGCAGGTTATCAAACTGAACTACTGGGCGGTGACTTCGTGCCAACGATGTCAGTGAACTCTAACTTAATACCTTCAAATGCTCTTGATAGAGTTGAGCTATTAAAAGATGGAGCTTCTGCTATTTATGGAGCTGATGCAGTGGCCGGGGTTGTAAATAATGTTTTAGATACAGACTATACTGGCTTTGAAGTTTCTTTTAGAGGCAATGGATACGATCATTTTGATGCTAATGATGAAAGGGTTCAAATTAAATATGGCGCTGATTTAAATGAAGGAAGAACAAACATATCAGTCATGTTTGATTTTTATGATAGAGATTCCATTGCTGCGTCCGAAGATCCAAGATGGGGTGACTCAGATCACAGGAAATGGATACCTTCAGATTCTCTATGGGCTAATGATGGATCATTTAACAATAGATATTCGGGCAAGTGGGCTCAACTTGATCTTAGAGGTAGAACAGACTATTCGGATAGTGCTGGCGAGATTCAGATCATGCCTTCAACAGACCCAAGGTGTTCAAGATCTGATTCTATAGATACAGGATATGGAACTTGTTTAGGTGTTGATACAACTTCTTTAGCTAACGGAGAATACTACATCAATCCAGGCCAGTTCAGAGATTACAGAGGAGAGCTAGAAAGAGATAATACTTTTATATTTATAAATCATGAGCTTCAAAATGGTAATGAATTTTTTGCAGAACTAGGTCAATACAACTCTGACTACAGACGATTGAAAGAACCAGCAGGAGACTTTTCTACAGCGTTATTAAATATAGGCCCAGATTACTACTATACAAATTTGCTTGGGATAAATTCCGATAACAGCAGTTCTAATAAAAATATTAGAATTGATAACTGGAGACCTGATATAGGCCCAAGAATCATTAATGTTGAAAAAGAGACATCTCGTTTTCTTGTTGGCTTAAGAGGAACAACCGATTCAGGTTGGGATTGGGAGACAGCTCTACTAAGTTCGAAAGCTGAGTCTGAAGATTTTACTCAAAATAGACTATCTAATAGTTTGCTAGAAGCTGGCTTAGCTGACTCAACATCTAATGCCATAAATATTTTCTCGTCCGATGTAAAAACCGCATTGGCTCCAGCAATAATTGATGTTTATAGAAATGATACTAGTGAGTTAAATTCTTTTGACTTTAAAGCATCTAATCCTGAAATATTCAATGTGCCCGCAGGTCCTGTTGCAATGTTGGTTGGATATGAGTACAGGAAAGAAGAATACTCAGATGATAGAGATCCAAGATTGGATGGAACAATTAGATTCACATCTACTGTTACAGGTCTTACTTTCCCATTCATAGGTGATGTATTAGGATCAAGTCCTACTGCTGATACAACAGGTGAGAGAGAAACAAATTCAATTTTTGCGGAATTTATAATCCCTATAACAGAGAATGTTGAATCTCAAATAGCTCTACGTCATGAAGATCCAGATGATACAGATTCATCCACTGTAGGAAAACTAGCTCTGGGATGGAACGTCTCAGAAAATGTTTCATTAAGAGGTTCCTTCTCTACTTCATTTAGAGTTCCAAATCTAATACAGAAAAATCAATTATATGTAACACGATACGGAAATGTTGACGATGCAGTTGGAGAATACATTGGAGGAAGTAACAGTTTCGCTTTAGATGACAGATATCAACTTCAAAGCTTTAGGATAGGTAATCCAGATCTTAAACCTGAAGAATCTGATAATTACTCTTTGGGTATTGTTTGGACACCTGAAATTGTTGAAGGTCTGATGTTAACTTATGACTCGTGGGAAATAGAAAAGGAAAATACTATTGTTCTTTTGGGTAGATCTAATCAAGTTGTTAACGATTTAATAAACCTCATAAATTATGGTCCAAATAATTGTGACGCTTATAACAATCCAAATGTTACGAGGGATAATACTTTCTCTTACGATGCAGCAGAACTAGCAGCCTTTGCGAATGCTGGAATATGTCCAGTGGGAGAAGCTCTAATAGTCAGAGATCCTTACGCAAACGCAGCAACTAGAACAATATCAGGAGAAGATATTGGCCTTTACTATGATCTTGATACTGATCTGGGTAGCTTTAAACTTTCTATCAATTATTCTGAAACAGATGAATTTACTCAAGAACCGACTGCTGAATATGCAAAGCTGGTTGCAGCGCAACAAAATGGGCAAATACCTTTCAATATCACTCTGTCAGGATTTGGTGATTTAGCTGGGCTAGATGGTAACTATGTCAAGAAAACTAGTATGAAACTTAACTATAGATATGGTAATTGGGGTGCTCAAATTTCTAGCCTCAAAAAAGGCGATTTCTATCAGAATAGTGAAACCAGATCAGATGGAACAAAATTTGTCATTCCGTCAATGAGAACCGTCAATGCCTCTGTATATTACAATTTTGATATTGGAGATAATGAGGCAAGGATAAAACTAGCAGTAAAGAATATAGACGATGAACGAGCTCCTCTTGCTGATAGATTCTACGGTTTCTTTGCAGATGCTCACCAAGATTACGGTAGAAATTACTATTTAGACTTCAGACTTAAAATGTAATTCTTCGTTACTGAAAAAAGGGAGTTATTACTCCCTTTTTTATTTAAAATACAAACATGAACTTCTTGGTGAACAACAAAGGATTTGTCCTAGGACTAATAATGGCACTATTAGTGCTTACACTTCCTACTCCTGAAGGTCTATCAAGTGAAGCCCATAGAACTGCAGCGATATTTTTGCTAATGGGAACATGGTGGGCTACTGAAGCAGTTCCTGTGGCAGTAACGGCTCTTGTTCCATTGGCACTATTTCCTCTTTTGGGAATAGTTGATATTCAAAGTGCTGCCAATCCTTATGCCAACAAGATAGTTTATCTATTCCTTGGAGGGTTCCTTATTGCAACTGCTATCCAAAAATGGAATCTTCACAAGAGAATAGCTTTATTCGTCCTCAATAATGCAGGGTCAAATGGTGCTTCTCTAATACTAGGCTTTATGGTGACTGCTGCTGTGATAAGTATGTGGGTAATGAATACAGCTACCACCATTATGCTTTTACCTATTGGTCTTGCTGTAATCACAGTTGTGAAAGAAACAGTTAAAGGTTTAAGCCAGAAAGAAACGGAAAATTTCCAACTTGCCTTACTTTTAGGAATTGCATATGGATCCACCATTGGAGGTATGTCTACCTTAATTGGTACAGGTCCGAATGGAATGCTGGCAGCTTTCATGGCAGATAACTATGGGTTAGATATTAGCTTTGTTGATTGGATGAAAGTAGGAGTTCCTTTAAGTGCTGTGATGTTGCCTTGTAGTTGGTTGATCTTAACCAGAATAATTTTTAAAGTTAAATTTGAAACTTCAAGCGAAACCGTTGATTTGTTATCAAATATGAAAGAAGAATTGGGTTCTCTAAGAGGTCCTGAATATAAAGTTTTATTGATCTTTATTCTTACAGCAGCGGCATGGATGTTTAGAACTCTTATAGATAATATTACTTTTCTAGAAGGTCTCTCTGATGCCGGTATAGCAATGATTGCTTCATTGGCCTTATTTCTTGTTCCAAGCGGAGATAAAGAAAAAAAAGGTGGATTATTAGAATGGCAAGATGCCCAAGAGAATGTTCCTTGGGGTCTTTTGGTACTATTTGGAGGCGGTCTTAGTCTTGCAAATGCAGTTCAGACCACTGGTCTTGCTATATGGATGGGCAACCTACTTCCGGAAGGTATCAACTTAGTATTGCTTGTTGTTTTGGTGGTCACGATGATTTTATTTTTGACAGAACTTACATCCAACTTGGCTACGACAGCTACTTTTCTTCCTGTTGTAGCTGCTGTTGCTATTCAGTCAGATTTTAATCCTATCCTTTTAACTGCTGCTGTAGGTTTAGCTGCTAGCTGTGCTTTCATGTTGCCTGTGGCAACACCTCCTAACGCAATTGTGTTTGGATCAGGTTTAATAAGAGTTCCCCAAATGGCTAGAGCAGGATTTCTGATAAATATCTTAGGAATAATTATCGTGTCTTTTGTTGCAGTTGTTTCTGTGCCCTTCTTTCTTCTTTAATTTCCTTTTGCTAGAGCTCCAGGCCTTCTGGTATCAGCCACTCCAAATATATTTCCTTTGTCTAAAAAGATAGCTTGCACACTGCCCATGGTATTAGAACTTTCAACTTTGTGCCCTCTTTCGATCAGCAAGCTAATAGTATCCGGACTAAAGCCAGTCTCTAATTGAAGATTGCCTTCCAATCTTTGATTTATCCTAGGAGCTAACATTGCTTCAGTAAAACTCATCTCATGATCAATAACATTGCTAATTACTTGAGTAATGATATTAGGAATTCGACCGCCACCTGGAGAGCCTAAAATCATGAAAAGATCGCCATTAGGATCAAAAACAAGCGTTGGAGTTTGTGTGCTTATCATTCTCTTGCCTGGCTCAAGTTTATTGGCCTCACTTGTACCATATTGCATATCATCTCTTCCGTAAAAATGAGAAAAGTTTCTCATTTGATTGTTCATCAGGAAACCGCCTTTTTTGATTGTTACGCCAGAACCAAAAGATGAACCTAAGGTGTAGGTATTTGAAACAGCATTCCCTTTGGAATCTATAACCGAGAAATGGGTAGTATCTGGACTCTCATCATATTTCTTTAGATCGCCCTCATAAATCTGTCCATCAGGAGTTCTCATTTCACTTATTTGGTCAGATAAATCCTTAGAATATTGTTTGCTTAAAATCTGCTTAATTGGCACGTCATAAAAATCAGGATCTCCGTGATAAGCTGCTCTGTCCGCATAAGCTCTTTGCATTGCTTCAGAAAGAATATGAATTGTTTTGGCTGAATTATGTCCTGAATCTTTTAAATTGAAATTTTCTAAAATATTTAAAGTTTGAAGTAAAACTAAGCCACCACTAGCTGCAGGAGCCATAGAAATTATTTTATAGCCTCTATAGGACGTCTCTATAGGCTCTCTATATTTAGCTTCATAAGAAGCCATATCTTCTAAAGTAATTAATCCTCCATTGGATAAGGATTCTTCAGAAATCCATTTAGCTATTTCACCTCTATAAAATACATCAGCACCCTTCTTACTGATCATAAACAAAGTTTTAGCTAAGTTAGGCTGTTTAAAAATACTTTTGATTTCAAGAGGGTCTTCATTAGCGCTATAGAATTTATTATTAGAAGCCTCATTAGAAAGCATAGACTCTTTTCCCCACTCTAAGACGTAATTTAAATCATGAGTTACTTCAAAACCGTCTCTTGCCAATCTTATGGAAGGCATCAGCAAGTCTAACAACGGCATAGTCCCATGATCCTGATGAGCTTTAAGTAGGCCAGCTACAGATCCAGGTACTGCATTTACCAGGTGACCAAATCTTACAACGCTATCTTCTTGGACAAATAAATCGCTTGTTGCTGATTTTGGAGCTGCAGAACGATAATCTATGGAAGATACTTCATTTTCCTCTTTATCGTATATTAAGACGAATCCTCCACCTCCTAGGTTTCCTGCCCTAGGAAGAGTAACCGCCAAAGCAAAGCCTACAGCAACTGAAGCATCTACTGCATTTCCTCCTTTCTTAAGTATTTCATAACCTGCCTCAGTAGCATGACTATTTTGTGACACAACCATGAAGCTATTAGATATCTCAGGATGGATTCTATTTTGATAATCTAGAGTTGTTTGAGTTCTTGTTTGCGATAGGCCTTCGAAAGAAATAAATAATAAAAGAAGATAAGGAAAATAACTCTTTATCATGAAGTTATTTTAAGGAGTTGCAACTCCAGAACCAGGTCTTCTAGGATCAGCCACACCGTAGAAATAATTACCCTCTTTCATAATGGCTTGAACACTGCCCATTGTTGATGAGGGATATAATTTATAACCTTTTTTCTTTAAAAGCATTTCAGTATCAGCACCAAATCCTTTTTCTATCATCAATACTTCAGGCAACCATTGATGGTGAATTCGTGGGCTATGAACTGCTTGAGCTATATTCATATCATGGTCCATCACATTCAAAGCAACTTGAAGCACTGTTGTAATAATCCTACTCCCACCCGGGCTCCCTAAAATCACATAAGGTTCATCATTTTTAAAAATAATTGTTGGAGTCATCGACGAAAGAGGTCTTTTATTCCCTTGTATTGCATTAGCTTCAGATCCGAGTAATCCATATCCATTAGGTGTTCCTGGCTTGGATGAGAAATCATCCAATTCATTATTAATCAACATACCCGTGCCTGGAATCATCTTTCCTGAGCCATAAGAAAAATTAATGGTATATGTATTAGAAACAGCATTTCCATAAGCATCCATAACAGAAAAATGAGTTGTATCAGGACTTTCATATGGATAAGGATCACCTGGAGAAATTTCACTTGAGGGAGTTATTTTGTTTAAAGAAATATCTAAATTTAAAGATTTTGCATATTCTTTACTTGTAAGGCTTGAAGGTACTTCATAAAAATCGCTATCTCCTAAATACTTACTTCTATCGGCATATGCTCTTTTCATAATCTCAGCAAGAATGTGAATACCTTCTGAGCTTCCAAAACCCATTTCTTTGATGGGAAACTCTTCAAGCATATTAAGCATTTGCACTAGGTGAGTTCCACCTGAGCTGCTAGGCGGCATAGATACAATTTTAAAATTCTTATAATTTCCAGTGAGCGGTTGCCTTTCAACTACATTGTAATTATCCAGATCTTCAAGGGTAATCAAGCCACCATTTGCTTCCATTTCTTTAACTATAAGCTTAGCTATATCTCCACGATAAAAAGCATCAGGTCCGTATTTGCTAATTTGTTTAAGAGTAGAAGCAAGGTCTGTTTGTATAAGAATTTCTCCAGCCTCATAAAGACTGCCATCTGATTTAAAAAAGACTTTGGAGGCAGCAGGATCAGAAGATAATCTTTCTCTGTAACGTTTTGAAGCCAACGTATTCGCTAAATCATGAGGGATTTTAAATCCTTCTTCTGCCAATTTGATAGACGGCTCCATCACTTCTTGCCAAGTCAGAGTGCCATATTGAGTTAAAGCGTGATAGAACCCAGCAACAGAGCCTGGAACACCCGCTGATAAAAGAGAAAACTGAGCTTTATTTCTATCGTAATCTCCATTTTCATCTAGAAATAAATCTCTAGAAGCAGCAGCTGGTGCTTTTTCTCTGTAATCTATGGTCAAACTCTTAGCTTGATCTTTGAGATGTATAACCATAAAGCCGCCACCTCCAATATTTCCTGCTCTAGGTAATACAACCGCTAAGGCTAAACCTGTTGCTACTGCTGCATCTACTGCATTTCCACCTTGTCTCAGAATAGAAGCTCCGACTTCACTAGCGATCATTCTTTGAGAAACAACCATCCCCTCATCGCCTATAACCGGATGATTAATAGACTGATATTCAATGATCGGCAATTCATTAGCAAATATGTGGCTAGTAAACGAAAGATGCAAAATTGTAATGAGAAAGATCTTCTTCATTTTTAATCGACTATAGATTGATAAACAAGTGCATTAAAAGTTTCTCTAAGGGGCCATGGATTAGCAAGCAATTGTGTCATCACTACTGCAACTAAATCTTCCTTAGGATCTACCCAAAAAAATGTTGATGCAGCACCACCCCAAAAATACATTCCTTCGGAACCATATTGTCCAATTAGTCTAGGATCTTCAATTACTCCGACTGTGATACCAAAGCCAGCACCCTGGATGTAGTCATCCGACCCTTTAATATTATCTGGTAGAAGATTAGATGACATGAGTTCTACAGATTTTCTGCTCAATATTCTTTCTCCTGCAAGTTCACCGCCATTCAGTAACATTTGGGCAAATTTTAAGTAGTCTTCTGTTGATGAGACCAAACCGGAACCACCATCGAACAATGTTGCAGGTTTAAGATAAGGACTAAAAGAACGATCATCAATTTTTATCATTAAAAGGTCATCTGGTATTTTACCTTCCATTTCAGGTATCAAACGACCTAAATCTCCAGGATACGCATAAAGAGAAGTGAATCTATCTACTTTTGAAGCAGGAACAGAAAAAGAAGTATCGTTCATTTGAAGCGGCTTAAAGATTTTTTCCTCTAAAAATACATCAAATTTCATACCTGATGCTCTTTCGATAACACAACCCAAAACATCCATTCCCATAGAGTAAGTATATTTAACGCCAGGTTGGTGCATCAATGGTGCTTTTGATGCTAGTGCAGCAGAAAAAGTACAAATATCTGGGAAAGACTTTCCTGAACTAACTACGGTATTGCCATTTATTTGAAGAGCTTCAAAATTATCAATAAAAAAATAAGGAGAAAGTCTCTCCTTCGCGTAAATCTTCCGTAGTTGCGGTATTGCTGTAAAGCTATAAGCAATTCCGGAAGTATGAGTAGCTAAATGTCTAATCGTAACGTCTCTGTTGAGTTTTTCTAGAGATGTTGTGCCATCTGCATTAATTATCATTACCTCTGTATTGGCGAACTCAGGTATGTAGAGAGAAACAGGATCATTCAATCTCACTTTACCTTCTTCTAGCAAAATCATTAGAGCAACTCCAGTAATTGGTTTACTCATTGAATAAATTCTAAATAATGAGTCTTTTTGAAGAGGTATTTGTTTTTCTAGATCCGAATATCCTTGAGTTTCAAAATGAACAACTTTACCTTTTCTTGCAACAGCTGAGATGAAACCAGGAAATCTCCCTGCTTTTATATTTTCTTCCAAGACAGGAGAAATTTTATCTAGTCTTTCTTTAGAAACACCGACTTGACTGGCTTCATATGAGCTTGGAAGTAGAGATAAACTCAATGCTGAAAATAATAAAAAGAAAATCCACTTTGATTTGATCATTGATACCCCATAAATTCTTCAAAGCTAATGATACTGGATTATTTGATTAATATAAGGCTTAACTGTAAATTTTGAATATGAATTTAAATCTAAAAAATAAGAATGCCATCGTTTGTGCATCTAGCCAAGGATTAGGTAAGGCAGCAGCTATAGATCTTGCAAAGGAAGGTGTGAATCTGGCCATTTGTTCTAGAGATCAAGAAAAAATAGATAAAGCTAAAGAAGAAATGCTTCAGAAAACAGATCACAATATCAAGGTTATAGCATTAAAAGTTGATCTTGATTCTTTAAAGGATATACAAATATTTTTGCAAGAAGTTGAACATGGCTTGGGCGCAGTTGATATTTTGGTAAATAATACTGGCGGCCCACCACCAAGTACATTTGAGCAAATTTCTGATGAAGATTGGCAAAATGCCTTTAACTCAACAATGATGTCAGCAATTCGCCTTTCAAGAGCAGTAGTGCCCAACATGAAAAAAAAGGAGTGGGGCCGCATTATCAATATCTCCTCAGTATCAGTAAAAACTCCTGTAAACGGATTATTCCTATCTAACAGTCTTAGAATGGGTGTTCTGGGATGGGCAAAAGCATTGGCTGATGAAGTAGCTGCTCATGGTATAACGGTTAATACAGTTTGTCCCGGTTACACAAGAACAGAAAGAGTCGAAGCTATCTTAGAATCTCAATCTTCTTCTTCTGGTTTAAGTAAAGAAGAAATAGAAAAAACTATTGCCGATAATATTCCAATGAAGAGAGTTGGCGAAGCTGAAGATTTAGCGGGATTGATAACTTTCTTGGCTTCTGAAAAAGCAAACTATATGACCGGTTTAGCTGTGCAAGTTGATGGAGGGTCTGCTAGAACATTCTATTAATCTTTGAAATATTTGTTGAGTCGTCTAACTTGCTTAGGAGGCTTTCGCATAAGAACATAACAGACAGACGAAATAAATCCTGAAATAAAAAAAGGAGTAGACAAATAACCTACATAAAAATAAATAGACGCGTTTAATGGGATATCTCCTCCATAACTCTGCATAAAAAACAAAATTAATGAGATTACTAGAAATAAGGCTACTATTTTTTTTCTATACGCTTGATGTCTAGAAGCTTCTTCAATGAGTTCTTGCAATGTGAATTGCTGATCGACGTCATCTGAGCTGACATTAAGCTTTCCGTTCGTATAGGACCATTTCATGCAATTCTCCCTAAGGATATTATAGATGGGTTAGATTGCCATAACAATTTTAAGATAAATTAGTTTTTTAGCTTTCTCCAATTCCAAGGTTCTAGTGGATTTTTATCCCGCCATAGACCTTTTTTTAAATTCCTCGCTTTGAATTGATTTGCGTAAAAGGAATTATCTGTGACGTATTGATCATAAACCCACGCATAACCAGCTGATACAAGCTCACGATTAATATCCATGCCTTGCCAATATAGTCTTCCTAGTTTTCTTCCGTATCTATCTGTCCCGGAGATATCTGCGTCAACTCTTCCTTCCTTCAAAAGACCTTTTAAATATTCAGTTGAATTGCTCCCATAAGGCTGATCTCTTTCAGGTGCATCGATCTCTGTGAGTCGGATTTTATAAACTTCATCTTGATAAAAGACATGCACAGTATCTCCATCGACTACTTTCTTTATTTTGAGACCCTCTAAGTACTCTGCATTAGAAACTTGAGAAATTAATAACGCACCAATGAGAGATAAAATTTTCATATCATCATTCTAATGATTATTCATTTTTGTGTTAACCCTGAATGAAAAATGGCGGACCGGACGAGACTCGAACTCGCGACCTCCGCCGTGACAGGGCGGCGTTCTAACCAAACTGAACTACCGGTCCATAGAACTCAGGCATTCTAACAGGAGTTATATACTTTTGAGAGATTACTTTTTAGTTTTTTTAGGCCTCCAAAGAAAGAGATTCAAAAGCAACTTCTGATACTTTCTCTTGGACGAGTGAAACTAGATAAGACTGTTTTTGTTTGCCGAAATCAATGGACAAATAATCATTATCATCCTTGATATGCAGGGCTGCATTGCCTTCGGAGGCATAACATGCATTTATAATGTCATGCTCGAGAAAAGATTTAACTGAAGGACGTCTCTGAGGTTCTTCATCATAATGGGGACAAAAATTTCCTTTCACAAACCCCATACAATCGATAACTTTAAGTTCATCTTCCCATGAATCAACGACGGCTCTTTCAAACCAACAGTTAGCACCAGCACTAACTCCACTCATAACAACTCCAGCTTCGTAAGCTTTTTTAAGCAAGTTATCCAATCCCCAATCTTTCCAGACAGCCAACATACTCTTAGTATTGCCACCCCCGACAAAGATAGCATCTTGCTCATCGATTAACTTTTCAAGATCTGGAGTTCTTTTAAAAAAATCTAAATGAACTGGATTACATTCTAACTTTGAGAAAGTACTATAATAATTAACTTTGTAAGCTTCATTATCTCCTGTTGCAGTTGGAATAAAGCATATATTCGGCAGATTCTTGCCCGTCTGATCCAAAATATATTGTTCTATTAGACCTTCACCTGGATTTCTTCCAAAACCCCCGCCTCCAATCGCGATAATATGTTTCATAAAATATTATAATATTTTATACCGCGTTTTATCCTCGGCCTGTTGTTCTCTTTACGCCATTTATTAGTATCTCTCAAGCTATAAACACAACCACAGTATTCTTGTTGATAAAATTCCTCTCTTTTAGAGATTTCAATCATTCTTGAGGAACCTCCTTGCTTTCTCCAATTAAAATCCCAATAACTGACTTGGTCATACCTTTCTGCAGCTCTATGACCGGAATCATTTATTTGTTTCATATCTTTCCACCTTGAGATACCTAGTGTTGTGGCATAAACAGCATAATCATTTTCACTGGCATATAGGGCAGATCTTTCGAACCTCATATCAAAGCATTTTGTGCATCTTTCCCCTCTTTCGGGTTCATTATCAAGACCTTTTATTCGCTCGAACCAATTTTCTTTATCATAATCAGCGTCGATAAATTTAAACCCTAAGGCATCACAAAATCTTTTATTTTCATCTTTTCTTATTTCATATTCCTCAACGGGATGAATATTAGGATTATAAAAATAGACTGTAGTTTCAATATCCGATGCTGCGACGGCTTCCATTATTTCCCCTGCGCAAGGTGCGCAACAACTATGTAGAAGCAGCTTAGAGTTTTTTTTTGGTAGTTCTAATTTGGGTCTCGAAAAATTATCAAGAGAATATTTATTGTCCATAATTTTAAATTCTTTAACCGTGGGAAAACATTAAAGCCGAAACAAATATAACACCTGTTGTTAAAACTCCAAAAATGGAAATAAACAAACAAAGTAAGAAGATTCTTGCAAACTGGATTTTGTTAGTTATTTGTGTTGAATTATTTTTGAAATACCAATGAAGTATAAGCAACCAATTAAACAGAAAAGTAATACCGCCTAAGCAAAATATAAGTGTGATGGTATTGGAGCTCATTTATTCTTCTGCTACTGGTCTGTTTTTAGAAGAAGCAAGTCTCCAAAGCGACAAGAGTATCACCAAGGCCTCTGCAATCATGGCAATCATAATAGAATTATCCATCTGACCGGTGAGAAGGTAATTAGCAAGCCTTCCTAGAAAAATACAACCAAACATAAATGAAAAAAGGATATAGGTTTGCCTTGCGAGCTTATGAAAGAAAATTGCCAAAAAGGCCATAAGTCCCAATCCTGAAATTAAAGTGTAGTAAGCCCTTATCTCAGAATAAGCAAATTTACTATTCAGTGCATAGCCAGTTAGTTCAGCTATACCTTCTGGAGAATAAAAGCCATAGATGCCAAATCCTAGATGCTCAATTGCTAGTATTGCTAATATAATTTTATCTACTCTTAACATTTCCCCTCTCTTTTGCATCTTTTACTACAAAACCTTACCTCTTCCCAATTCCTTTCCCATTTTTTTCTCCATGAAAAAGGTCTTTTGCAGTTTGCACAAATTTTTGTTTCTAGTGTAAGTTTACTATGAGCCATTTTTTAAAGCTTCATTTACCTTTTCAAAACTAAAACCTCGCATAATAATTTCTTCTGGTGATAGACCCTCTTCAGTAAGCTCTTGAATCCTTTCTGTAACAGGTAAATCAACTCTTTCATCAAATCCTTCCATTGATGCCTTACCTTCATCAAAAGTTGCTATTCCTTGATAGTTAGAGTGCTTAATCAATCTTAGGATTCTTTCCCATGAAGTTACTACCTCTTCTTTAGTTTTAGATTGGCGCCAAACTCTCCCCCAAAAGAGTATTTCTGATGCTGTTCGCACTTCAATATCTTTTGTTTCGTCATGCATAATCTCTGAGACTGCTTTGAAAGAATTAGGTAAATTCTTTGCTGTCAAAGTAGCTAAAGCTTGGGCTTCCCATGAATTTAATAATTTTCGTGGATTCTTGTAGTTGATACTTTGGAACAATTTTTTGCTTTCCTAAATGTGATTTACGGAATGGATATATTTTAACTCTTTTAAAAGGATATTTTTTAAAATATGAATGATTATCTTGCCACTTCCTTCCAGACAAAGAATCTTATTGAGATAAAAAAAGCAATCATTACCCAGATGACTAGCCCAATAGTTGAGGTACTAAAAGAGAAAAGACTTGCACCATCATTAGCAATTTCTCTTAAAGAGGAAACAACTGAACTTAGCGGTAAAGAGTAAACTATTGGTTGAACTAATTCAGGCATCGAGCTGATAGGAAAAAATACTCCAGATAGAATAACTTGGGGAAATGTAACCAAACCTACAACGGGCCTGATGCCTTCTTGAGTCTTTGCGAGGCTCCCTAGTGCAAAGCCTATACATAAAAAAATAAGAGTTCCTAGAATCACAGCAGAATAAAACGAAATATAACTGCCAATAATATTTATATCTAATAAAAGTAACGCTATAGATAAAACGACAGAAAGTTGAACGAGAACGATGGCCATTCTGGCTAAAACAATACCAATCATAAAGTCTCTAGGTCTGATTGGTGTTACAAATAATCGTTTAAGTATTCCTCTTCTTCTATATTCCACAATATTAAATCCTGATCCAGCTATGCTCAAATTCATGATCATAAAAGCTAATAATCCAGGAAGTAAGAAATCTATATACCTTTGATTTCTTGATTTCACATCTTCCAATTCAACAGAAAATAAAGGAGACATATTTCTTATATTCCTTTCTATAGAAACAAGCGCTCTGTCTATGGCCTGTTTGATAATACTAGCTTGTCTTGCTTGAGAAGCATCCACATAAAATTTCAATGCATCTAAATTTTCAATTTCCTCAAAATTCTCAGGAATCACAATAAATCCATCTATCTCGCCCTCTTCCAGAGATAGTTTGAGGTTTTCAAAATCTCCATTTATCAAGGTAAATAAATCTTCTTTTTCTAAGTTTTCTATAAATTCAGATGAAAAAGGTGAATTGGATTTATCTTCTACTCCGATGAGAAATGGCTGAGGTTCACTTCCAGAAAAAGAAAAGGCTCCGATGAATATGAGTGGGAAAAAAAGACTGAATAATATAGCTTGTCTATTTCTTAAAAATATCTTTAAAAAAATCTTGGAGAGATGCAACTGCAAGGAAGTAATCATTCAATCTCTAAGCTCTTTGCCAGTTAATGACAAAAAAACATTCTCAAGATTCCCATCCTCTTGATCATATTTGAGTATTAAATCTTTGGGATTTCCTTCAATAATAATTTTACCTTTATCCATAATTGCTACTTTGTGGCAAAGGTTTTCTGCCTCTTCCATATTATGGGTCGTAAGAATAATTGTCATTCCGGACAGATTTAATTCTTTTATTAGCTCCCAGAGATTGTGTTTGGCTTGCGGATCTAAGCCAGTAGTTGGCTCATCAAGAAAAAGAACTTTAGGTTCATTAACTAAAGCACATGCAATGGAAAATCTCTGTTTCTGACCACCTGAGAGTTCTTCAGGTTTTGAGTTTATCTTTTCTAAAAGGTCCACTTTGTTAAGGAGATCTTTGGGATCAACATTATTTTGGTAAAGCTTACCGAAAAGGACCAGTAATTCTTTAAGGCTTAAGGAATCAAAATATTCGTTTGATTGAAGTTGCACTCCTATGATCTCTTTAACTGCATAAGGGTTATCCGCAACATTTATACCATTCACAGCAGCATAACCTTTGTCTATGTCCGTTAAGCCCTCTATCATTTCTAATGTTGTCGTTTTCCCTGCCCCATTAGGCCCTAATATTCCATAAATTTGGACTTCCTCGAGTGTAAAAGAAATGCCGTCGACAGCTTTTAAGTTTTTATCAGACTCGGGGTCAGGATAAGACTTCTCTAAGCGTCTTACTTCGAGAATATTCACTCTCTAAGCTTTTTCTAGTGGTAAAGATTGAAGGCCTAAAGCCTCACGATATGTATTGTGATAATGATGAAGAGCAGGCTCATTTTTACCAAATGTTAAATAATCGATATTCCCTGATTTCAGACCTTTGTGAGATGAGGCTGCTGCAACATAATCTTCATCTCTAATTACTGAGGCAAACCCATTGTATTGTTGTTGAAGCAGTTCCTTTCCATTAATACCTTGCTTCTCAAGCTGTTTAACATGTTCTAAAACATGAGGATAAAAATAAAACGAAATTTTAGAAACACTCTTATGAGGTGAATTTTCTAGGGGGTACTCTTGAACTAAGAAGGCGCCTTCTTGTGTTGGCATAAAAATAATATTTGGAAATAAATAATATACCGGTAGTGTGCCAGCACAGATATTCCAATCAGATTCTGGCAATTTTCTCATTTCATCTATAGCTCTTCTGCACAATATTAACCTTCCATTACGATTAAAGTTATCGAACATTTGACAATTCCCATGGAATACTTCATGCAAAGAATCTTTGTGTAGAACAGAAAAATGATAGGTTTCGCCAAATGTATCAATCGCTAATTTCCAGTTCATATCAGTGACATATTCTTCTTGGTGTTCGAAAACTAAACTCTCAAAATTCCATGATTCAAATTCTTTAACTAAATCTTCTCCGAGTAATTCTTCAAAATTAATCGTTCCATCTCTTGAAGGATGGACCCAGAGAAACCCAAATTTTTCAGTAGCTGGCAACTCTTTAAGTCCGTAACATGCTTTATCTATTTCTCCGAATTGATCTTTTTTTGGATAACCTACGAGCTCCCCATCATTATTGAAAGTCCAACCGTGAAAAGGACAAGAAAATCTCTTTTTTTCACCTCTTTTGTTAGCCTCGACAGTTACACCTCTGTGAGCACAGACATTAGCATAAGCCTTAAATTTACCATTACTATCTCTCACAGCTAAGACTGGTACGCCAAAATCCTCAGTTGTTAAAAAAGTATCAGGTCCAGGTAGATCTCCTGACATGCCTACTATTTGAGGATAATCTTGAAAAAAAGTATTCCACTCCATATCGAATCTTTCTTCCGATGTATAAGTATCAGCTGGAGTTCGTATTATGCCACCTGCATCGATATTAGTTTTATTGTCTAAATGATGGATCAACCCTTTTAGAAGGCGTATCTGTTCTTTTTTATGCATTAAGTAATTGGTAATGTTTACAACATATTATCATAGGTTGTTATTTCAAAAAAATTCCATGGAAGTAAAATTCTTGTATAAATAATTTGAAGAACAATTTATAATCAGCACACACATTCTGTGTTGCTCGCCGCTCAATTTAATAATCTGCTTTGCTAATTTCTACGAAACGTCAGGGCACTTACGTTTTCGGTTACGGAATTAGACGCTCAGGTCAAATATAAGGAAATATTTATGAAATACTTATTTATATTATTGTTCTCAATAACTTCAAATCTGGCTCTTGCTAGCTACCATGGAGGAAGTGAAAATCCTTCTTCAGGTGATGATGGCGGTGGATACGGTGGAAGTAGTTCTGCTGCAGGCGCAATTGTTGCAGTGGGATTAA
>CACNCK010000001.1 GCA_902618945.1 uncultured SAR86 cluster bacterium | reverse complement strand
GCAGTATCCGATGCTGAATGGAAAGGAATGTGTAGTGCACTCAATATGGAAAATCTGATAGAAGATGAAAGATTTGCCACCTCAGCAGCTAGAGTAATTAATTCGGAGGAAAGAAAAAAAATAACAGGAAATGAGATTAAAAAATGGGAAAGCGAAGAAATATTAGATAGATTTCAAACAGAAGGTGTACCAAGTGCTCCGTTATTAGACAGAATGGAATTAATGGGGCACGAGCAGATTATTGCCAATCAAACAATTCTCAGGGACAAATATGAAGGATTCGGAGAAGTCAGACAAGCAAGGCCCGCAGCTTTATTTGAAGGTACGCCAAGCAGAATAAAAAGACCAGCACCAAAATTAGGAGAACATAGCAAAGAAATATTGGATCATCTTGCTATCAGTGAGGAAACTCAAAATAAAATGATTAAAGAAGGGAAAGTAATCCTATCCAGCCAGTAGTGGTTTAAAATGGTCGGGACGGCTGGATTTGAACCAGCGACCACCACACCCCCAGTGTGGTGCGCTACCAGACTGCGCCACGCCCCGATTATTTGATTTCACCAAGAAGGCTTTCAAGATCTTCTAGCATATTTTGAATTCGTCCATCCTTAATCTGTTCTTTAGAAGAAGCTCTTATTTTCCTTTTTGCACCTGCAATTGTCATACCCTCTTGGTACAACAAAGAATGTATCTGTTTAATAAGTTCGATATCATCGTTTCGGTAATACCTACGTTTACCTTTACGAGTAATGGGCTTTAAATCCTTAAATTCCTTTTCCCAGAACCTCAAAGTATGAGCTTTAACTTTACAGAGGTCAGCAACTTCAGTGATAGAGTAATATTTTTTCTCTTGATTAAATGCCTTACTCATCAAATGAAGTTATTTTTTGTCTTAATTTATTACCCGCTCTAAAAGTAACTACCCTTCTAGCTTTAATTAATACATTTTCACCCGTTTTAGGATTCCTTCCAGGTCTTGCTTTTTTATCTATTAATTCGAAATTGCCGAAACCGGACAATTTAACTGCCTCATTATTGATTAGAGAATCTCTAATTTCTTGAAAAAAGTCCTCTACTAACTGCTTACATTCACTCTTGTTTAATCCCAACTCATCATGAAGATGCTCGATAATATCTGCTTTAGTGATAGTTCTACTCATTTAAACTCTTAATTCTCCGCCCAATTCTTTTTTCATCGAGTTTACTATTCTTTCTACAGCTGAATCAATATCGGCGTCTTTGAGTGTCTGTTTGTTGGATTGCCAAGAAACTGAAATAGCTATACTTTTTTTCTCTTCTTCAATGCCTTTCCCTTCATAAACATCGAATATTTCAATATCTCTAAAGAATTTACCCGAGGCGGCTTTAATAACATTCTCAATAGATGAAGATGCAATACTTTTATTTACGATAAAGGATAAATCTCTCTTACTTGAAGGGAATCTAGAAAACTCTTTATAAGAGGATGAGACATTTTTCTGAAGACCATTCAGTTCTATAGAAAAAATATAGATATCCTCATTTAAGCCTAATCGATCTATGTATATTGGTTGAAGACATCCCATAAACCCAATAATTTTGTTATTTTGTTTTATTAAACTAGACATGCCAGGATGTAAAAAATCTACTTTACAATTTTCAAATACACAAGGTCCTTTGAATTCTCTTAAAAGATCTTGAACAACACCCTTTAAATCATAAAATGAAATTTCTTTTCCTTTTTCTTTCCAGTTATCTTCATTAACTTTTCCACTCATTAAACCGGCAAGTGTATTTTTTTCAGCTACCTCTTTAGCATTTTTTAGATGGAAGGTATTTCCAATTTCAAATAGTCTCTGAGAATCTTGCCCATGATTGAGATTATGAAGAAAAGTACTCACTAAACCAGAAACAAGATTCGTTCTCATAACTGACATGTTCTGAGAGATTGGATTTTTAACTTCCAGGGCTGCCACTCCTTCGCCGAAAAGATCATGGTCATCTCTACTGATGAATGAGTAGCTTATAATTTCATTGAAACCTTTGGCCGACAAAAGATCACTTAAATGACTTTGTGAGTTTAGTTCTGATTTCTTGTACACAGGGCTTAGCGATAATTGCGGAAGAGAATCGTAACCCACTAGCCTAGCTAGCTCTTCAACCAAGTCCGCTTCAATAGTTAGATCATATCTCCATGAAGGAGGAATAGCAGATATAGAGCTATTTTTTGATCTTTGAGGTGCTAAACCTAGTCCTTTAAAATACCTTAAAGCAACTTGTTTAGATATCTTTGTTCCTAAAAGATTGTTTGATTTTTCTAAATCTAAATATATTTTTGTTTTTTTTGGTAATTGATTCTTTAAAGTTGATGAAGTGATTTCACTAAACCTCCCACCAACAGTATCTCTCAATAAAATAGATGCTCTATCGATAGCAATTTCTTGTATTTTATAATCTACACCCCTTTCAAATCTAAGAGATGCATCTGTTTGAAACCCATAACGCCTAGCTTTACCTCTTATTGCGGAAGGTTTAAAAAAAGCACTCTCGAGAAATATTGAATTTGTTGAAGCTGACACAGCAGACTCTTTACCTCCCATGATTCCTGCAAATGCTAATGCACTTTCTTCATCAGATATAACAAGACAAGAGTCATCGAGTACAATTTCTTGATCATCTAAGAGCTTAATATTTTCCTCATTAAATGCGGTTCTAACAGTTAAATTTCCTCTTAGTTTATCTCTATCAAATGCATGTAAGGGTTGTCCAAGTTCAAGCAGAATATAGTTTGTGATGTCCACAACAGGATCAATAAGTTTCTGATCGCTGAATTTGAGTCTTTCCGCTATTAAAGGCAACGTCTTAGAATTGACAGAAATGTCTCTTATGGTCCTTCCAAAATAAGAGGGACCCTCTGGGCAAGCTTTTACTTTAATCTTGTCTTTGAAAGTGCCATCAATGGAAGAAATATTTGGCAAGCTTAATTTCAAATTATTTATTACAGATAACTCTCGAGCGACACCAAGAAGACTAAAACAATCCCCTCGATTTGGAGTTATATCCAACTTAATGATTGAGTCTTTGCCGGTTATTCTTGAAGTTACATCTTCATAGCCATCAACTTCTAGTCCGGCCATGGTCAGCTGCGAGCAAATTGTCTCTGTTGATAGATCAATATCAATAAAATCCTTCAACCAATTCTTACTAAACTGCATATTAAAATTGATCTAAAAAGCGAATATCATTTTCAAAAAAAGCTCTTAGGTCTGGAATGTCATATTTCAGCATAGTCATTCTCTCAACGCCTAATCCAAATGCAAATCCACTGTATTTATTAGTATCAACACCAACACCCTTTAGGACATTTGGGTGGACCAAGCCGCATCCTAATACCTCCAACCAATTTTTTTTCCATCTTATATCCACCTCAGCTGAGGGTTCTGTAAAAGGGAAATATGAGGGCCTAAACCTCAATTCGACCTCTTCCCCAAAGAAATCTGTTAAAAAATCATTCAATAAACCTTTCAATTGAGCAAATGATGCTCCCTCTTCAACTACAAGACCTTCTATCTGATGGAACATGGGAGTATGAGTTAAATCTGAGTCTTTTCTATAAACTTTACCTGGACAAATTATCCTGTGTGGAGCCTCACTCTTTTCCATAGTCCTTATTTGAACTGGAGAAGTATGAGTTCTTAATAATCCTTCATTGTTGAGGTAAAAAGTATCATGCATGTCTTTTGCAGGATGATCTTCAGGAACATTTAAAGCTTCAAAATTATAATAGTCTATTTCAGCTTCTGGTCCAGCCTCAATATCAAATCCCATTCGTTCAAAAAAATCGCAAACATCACGGATAGTTCTTGTGACAGGATGGATAGATCCTTTTCTACTTCTAATTCCAGGAAGACTAATATCAAGCTTATCCTTTTCTAATCTTGCTAGATTGGCTTTGTCATTGAGCAAAGAAGTGGTCAGAGCATAATTATGCTCTAGATCACCTTTTAAATTATTAAGGAGTTTTCCGGCCGCCTTTCTTTTTTCATGAGGCAAAGATCCTAGGGACTTCAAAAGAAGATTGACTTCACCTTTTTTTCCTAAATAAGAACGATAAATATCATCTAGTTCTAACTTATCAATAGCTGAACCGAATTCGGTCTTAGCGTTTGATTCTAAATCAGATATTTTCTTTTTGAGAGAGTCTAAATTCATGATCTAACTATACCTTAGACCATTATACTGACATTAGGTTAGAGCTTATAAAGAGAATTTAATTAAGCAGCTAAATTTGATTTAGCTTGTTCAGCTATTAAGGAAAATGCTTCCTTATCATTGACAGCAATGCTAGCCAGAACCTTTCGATCCAAATCTATGTTAGCCTTTTTTAATCCAGCTATGAGCTGGCTATAGGTAAGTCCATTATCTCTAGCAGCAGCATTGATTCTTACTATCCATAAAGAACGAAATACTCTCTTCTTGACCCTTCTGTCTCTATAGGCATATTGTCCGGCGCGCATAACAGCTTGTTTAGCAACCTTATATGTTCTGCTCCTAGCACCTCTGAAGCCCTTAGCTTGCTTAAGTACTTTTTTATGCCTAGCCTTTGCTTGTACCCCTCTTTTTACTCTTGCCATTATCTTCTCTTAAGTTTTAATTTTTAACATCTTATCGACGAGCTGTTGATCGCCTTTAGCTATCTCTGTTGTGCCTCTAAGTTGTCTCTTTCTTTTGGTTTTCATTTTGGTGAGAATGTGACTCTTGTTGGCTTTTTTTCTTTTCAGACCTGAACCTGTGCTCTTAAACCTCTTACTCGCTCCGCTATGTACTTTTAATTTACTCATAATTAATTTTTTTTGTTAGGGGTCATCATCATTACTAGTTGTCTTCCCTCTAAAGTTGGAAATTGTTCAACACTTGCCATACTCTCTAAATCAGATTCAACTCGTTTTAAAAGCTCCATGCCTATCTGCTGATGGGCCATTTCTCTGCCTCTAAATCTTAATGTAATCTTTGCTTTGTCACCATTTTCTATAAAACTTTTAATTTTATTTACTTTTATCTCGTAGTCATTTTTTTCAGTTACAGGTCTAAATTTTATTTCTTTTATTTGTTGTCTTTTTTGTTTCTTTTTTGAAGCAGCCTTTTGTTTTTTTGCATCAAAAATGTGTTTGCCATGATTTAGAAGCCTGCAAACTAAAGGGTCCCCCTCCTTGGCCATTTGAACTAAATCTAGATCTGCTTCTTCAGCTTTCTTTAGGGCCTCGGAAAGACTTAATATTCCTAATTGTTCTCCCGATTCACTAATTAGTCTGACTTTATCTGCCTTAATTTCACCATTAATGGGTAAGCGTTTTTCAGACTTTTTGAAAGATTTTCTTTGAGCTATGTGATTCTCCTATTAACTATATTTTCTCATCCACTACTTTCTGAAGTTTTTGGATGAAGTCATCAATCGACATTTCTCCAAGATCTTCCCCTCCTCTAGCTCGAACAGAAATCGTATTATTATCCATCTCCCTGTTTCCCGCTATTAAAAGAAAAGGTGTCTTCTGCATAGAGTGGTCGCGAATTTTATAAGTGATCTTCTCATTCCTCAAGTCCGAATGAGCCCTAAATCCACTTTTTTTCAATAAATCGCCTATTTTTGAGCAATATTCGGCTTGTTTGTCAGTAATATTGAGAATTTCTACCTGAATTGGTGACAACCAAGTAGGTAAAGCTCCGCCATAATGTTCAATCAAAACACCTAAGAATCTCTCGAAAGAACCTAGAACGGCTCTGTGAATTAACACTGGATTATATTTTTCACTATCAGAGTCAACAAATTTTGCATCTAGTCTCTCTGGCAAGATAAAATCTAGTTGAAAAGTTCCACATTGCCATTCCCTGCCTAAAGCGTCGATAAGAACAAAGTCTAACTTTGGACCATAGAAAGCACCGTCACCATCAACTACTTCGTAAGGTAAATTCAGATTTTTTATAGCATTCTCCAACGCTTGTTCCGCTTTATCCCAAACTTGCTCTGAACCAGCCCTAACCTCAGGCCTAGTTGAAAGTTTTATATCAAACTCATCAAATCCTAGTTGAGCATATATGTCCGTTAGTAATTCTATAAATTTCTTAGTCTCATCTTGAATCTGATCTTCAGTACAAAATATATGCCCATCATCTTGTGTAAACCCTCTGACTCTCATGAGACCATGAAGTGTTCCTGAAGCTTCATATCTATGACATGAGCCAAACTCGGCATATCTTATTGGTAGATCTTTATAGGACCTCAGTCCCTGATTAAATACCTGAACATGGCAAGGACAATTCATTGGTTTAAGGGCATTTGTCCTCTTCTCATTAGCGTGTTCTTCATCGATTTCCGTAATAAACATATTTTCTCGATATTTATCCCAGTGTCCGGAAGCTTCCCACAACTTTCTATCAACTATCTGAGGAGTATTAATTTCTTGATAATCGTATTCGGCTTGTTTGGATTGTATGAAGGTTTTTAGAGCTGAATAAATAGCCCACCCCTTTGGATGCCAAAAAACCATACCGGGTGCTTCTTCTTGAAAATGAAATAAATCTAGTTGTCTTCCTAATTTCCTATGGTCTCTCTTTTCCGCTTCTTCCTGTTGGAGAATATAATTCTCCAAATCTTTTGAATTAGGCCAAGCTGTTCCGTATATTCTTTGAAGCATTTCATTTTTTGAATCTCCTCTCCAATAAGCACCTGATACTTTCATGAGCTTAAAAGCTTGAAGATGTCTCATATTGGTAACATGTGGTCCTCTGCACATATCTATATATTCTTCATGATGATATAACGCTATTACTTCATCATCAGGTATTTCTTCTGCAATGTTTACTTTATAAGGTTCATTTCTCTCTTTGAAAGTCTTGATAGCTTTTTTTTGCGATACGACTTCTCTCTTAACATCGTATTTTGTCTTAGCAAGCTTTTTCATTCTCTTCTCTATAGCCTCTAAGTCTTCATCTGATAGGTTTTTATCAAGTTTGATGTCGTAATAAAACCCATCTTTAATTACTGGGCCTATTGCCATTTGGGCATCTGGATATAATTGCTTCAAGGCATGAGCCAAAAGATGAGCGCATGAGTGTCTGACTATTTCAAGCCCTTCATCATCTTTTACTGTTATGATTTCTACATTGCAATCATCAGAAATAATTTCTGACGCATCAACTAATTGGCCATCGATTTTTCCTGCTACCGCAGCCTTTGCAAGGCCTGCACCAATGTCTTTCGCTATATCATCTATAGTGACAGGATTCTTGAAATTTCTTGTGGAATTATCAGGAAGACTTATAAGAGGCATATTCAGTGGTGGCCTATACTAAGGGACACTTGTAATTAAAAAAACACATTGTAATAGATATTCTGATTTAAGGCGATAAAAGAGCCTTTTCCCATTCAGTGCCTTTTTTTGAATACAGTTCTCTTGTATGTAACCTATTTTTTTGATCTACCCAGAATTCTATGGATTCTGGCTCCACAATGAATCCCCCCCATCTCTGGGGTCTCATGATGTCTTTTCCAGTATGACTCGATTCAAATTCTTGAGACCGTTGAACTAGGGAATCATATGTATCTATTTCTTCACTTTGCATGGAAACAGAGGCTGAAATCTGTGAACCTCTGGGTCTAGAAGAAAAATATTCATCATTTTCTTCTTCAGTTGCCTTAGAACATTTACCTTCTATTCTGATTTGCTTGTTTGTTTTTGCCCACCAAAAGTTTAAAGCAACGTAAGGTGATTCAATTATCTGCTTTCCCTTATTTCCATCATAATCGGTAAAGAAGACAAATCCATCTGGGCCTATCCTCTTCAGCAAGACCATTCTTGAAGACGGTTTGCCCTCAAAATTTATTGAGGAGACATTCATGGCGTGTGGCAGAGCAACCCCACTTTGCTGAGCTTCTTGAATCCAACCATGTGCCTTACTTAAGGGTTCAAGAAGATTATCTGAGGCCTTATATAGTTCCATTTATTTATTACTTGATACCCAATAATCAAGGCTCAAATATTTTCCTCCACCAAAACACAATAAAGTGAGAAGCATCAATGAATAAATAGCAGCAAATTCAATACCATTTGCTTCATGAGGCCATCCATTTTGCCAATGTACAAGATATCCAGCAAAAAACATAACAACCAGAAGTGGAATTGAAGACCACCTAACAAATAGACCTATTAGAATTAATGCTGCGCCTCCAGATTCTGTGATTATAACTAACCAAGTGAATATATCCGGAAAGGGTACTCCAAGAGTGCCCAAATAACCTGAAAACTTATTAAAAGATTCTATTTTATTTATTCCAGCAAACCAAAGCACATAAAAAAGATAGAGCCTTATCAGGAATAAAGGTAAAAACTCAAAAGCTTCAAATCCCTTTAAAGTATTATGAATTCTAATTAAAAATTTCATATCAAACCTTTTGTAAAACTACACTTCCAACTGAATATCCAGCTCCAAAAGAACTTATAACCCCAATTTCATCAGATTCAAAGTCATCTTTTGTTTGATGAAAAGCTATTATAGAGCCAGCTGAACTTGTATTAGCATAATCATTCAAAATAATTGGCATTTCTTGACCATCAGGATCTCTCCCTAAGAGTTTCTTAGCAATTAGCTGGTTCATACTTAAATTTGCCTGATGTAGCCATAATCTTTTTACGTCTTGAATATCAATATCTAGATTATCTAAATGACTGGCAATATGAGTCTGGACCATAGGAACGACCTCTTTGAAAACTCTCCTACCCTTCTGGATGAATAATTTATCAGGAGAGTTGGGATCTGAATTTTCAGGTAAATTCAAAAATCCAAAATTATTTCGTATATTATTAGAAAATTGTGTCTTTAGGCTTGTCCCAAGAATTGCAAAAGCAGATCGGGAGTTACCATCTTTTTCGAGGATAATGGCAGTAGCTGCATCTCCAAATATAAAATGTGCATCTCTATCTTTGAAATTTAAATGGCCTGAACAAATCTCTGGATTCACTACTAGAACCCTATTTGCTATTCCTGATTGAATATCATTATAGGCGTTTTGGATAGAAAATGTTGCCGATGAACATGCAACGTTCATATCATATGCATATCCCGAAATTCCAAGTTCTTGTTGAACTTCTATGGCAACAGCTGGATATGCTCTTTGTAGATTTGAACAACCGCAGATAACTGCATCAATATCAGAAGAGTCTATTCCTGATTGTTCTATGGCTCCTCCAGCAGCTTTAATTGCCATCTCAGCAAGAATAGAAACCTCGGAATTTGATCTCTCTTTTAATCTCGGTCTCATTCTCGTTATATCAAGTATTCCTTCTTTATCTTGAACATATCTTCGCTCAATGCCGGAAGCTTTTTTTATAAACTCGGTGCTTGATGGAACCAAAGCATCAATAGCACCAGAATCTATTTGATTCTTATTTTCTTCATTAAAATTTATAACGAACTGATTAAAACTTTTGACTAGTTCTTCATTGGTTATAAACTCTTTAGGAGTAAATAGACCTGTACCTGAAATTACTACTGACATGTAGACAGATCATAAGGGAAATAAAATTGGAAATCTTTATTTATTTTTGTGCTTTTCTATTTCCTCAAAAGCTGACTGGATTTCAATAAATTTTTCTTTTGCTTTTTCCAGGAGCTCTTCAGGTAAACCCTTTGATAACAATGTATCAGGATGGAATTCTTTCCTTTTTCTTTGATAAGCAACTTTTATATCTTTAAACGACATATCTTCAGTTACTCCAAGGATGATATACGCATCAGATGTAGTACCACCATATTTCTTTTTATTAATTTGAAAGAATTCTGAATCAATTTGAAAAATATCAATCGCTTCAAGTAAAAGTTTTTCTTCTGAAGAATCTAAATGACCATCTGCCATGGAAAGTTCAAATAGAAGTTCATAAAACATTATCAAGGCAGATTTATCTGATGATAAAAGTGAAGTAAGTTGATTTGCATAGTCATGGAAAGTATTGCTGTCGTCTTTAGCATGATTAAATATTTCGATAGCAAATAGTCTCTGATCTGATGGAAATCTGAACCTCTCCTTTATAAAGTGATCAACTTTATCTACTTCTTCTCGAGTCACTTTACCGTCAGCTTTTGCAATTTTGGCGAAACATGCGAAAAGAGCAGTAAAAAAAGCAGCTTGATTTCTCTGCTTCATTGATGGTTTGGCTTGATCTCTACTTGAAAGTTTTGATCCAATTATTGCGCCAAGTATTCCTCCAATAGGTCCGCCGATTGAGAAACCAATCATCCCACCTATTCCTGCTTTCCAAAAACTCATATTCGGCTATTGTAATTCAGATAAATATATATAAAACTAGAATTAATTATAGGGGGAATAATGAGTTTACCTGTTGTCGAATATCTAAAGCTGCCGGAAGGTGGAGAACCTTATCTTGAAGGTCATAAATGTAGTAAGTGCGGTTCAATCTTCCTAGGGGAAAGGAAAGTTTGCTCGAATTGTTTTGCAAGAGATTCTATGAAATCTATGAAGCTTAGCAATACTGGAAAACTTTATTCTTACTCTATTGTTTTTAGATCTTTTCCTGGAATAGAAGTACCCTATATATCTGCTATAGTTGACCTTGACGGCGGAGGAACAGTTAAAGGTAACCTTATAGATTGTGAACCAGATCCAGATAAGATAAATTTTGATATGCCAGTTGAAGTAATATTTGATGATGCTTTAGGTAGAAAAGATAAAGATGGAAATAGTTATATAAGTTATTTCTTTAAACCAATGACATAAGGGAGAAAATTATGAGTGATGTATACGTTTTAGGGGTTGATATGATCAAGTTTGGAAGGTTTCCAGACAGAACGGTCCCAGATCTTGGTGCCGAAGCTGCATTGTTAGCACTTGATGATGCTGGTCTAAATATTGGAAATATGGAGGCTTTCTATTGTGGTAATCTTGGACAAGCCAATGCTATGGTGGGACAAAGGATTCTTCAAGAAATTGGTCAAACAGGTATTCCAGTTGTCAATTGCTCTAACGCTTGTGCCACAGGGGCTACAGCCTTTAGAGAAGCTTGGACTTCTATAAAAGCAGGCTTATATGATGTGGTGCTCGCTGTAGGTGTGGAGCAAATGGGAACGGGTCTTCTTGGGGGTTCTGGGGGTGGATCCGGAATTCCAAAAGAAGGATTATTAGGTTCAGGCACTATGCCTGCAGTTTTTGCTGAAGCAGGTATGGAACATGCTAGACAATATGGCACTACTTTTGAACAATTTGCGAAGATTTCTGTAAAAAATCACCACCATTCAACAATGAATCCGAAGGCTAGATATCAAATTGAGACTCCTCTTGATGAAGTTATGAATGCAGAAATGATTTCTTATCCTAATACAAAATTAATGTGTTCAGTAAATGTAGATGGTGCTGCAGCTGCAGTTTTAGTTTCAGAAAAGAAAGCTAAAGAGCTAGGCATGCAAAGAGCAGTCAGAATAAAAGCTTCGGTCATGACAAGTGATCCTTATCAAGAAAGGGATCTTGTTATGCCAGATGTTAATTCATGCACAAGAAAAGCCGCAAAAGAAGCATACGAAATGGCAGGTCTTGATTCAAGCGATGTTGACCTTGTTGAATTACATGACTGCTTTGCCACTGCTGAGATGTTGCACTATGAAAATCTTGGTTTATGTGATGATGGAGAAGCAGGACGATTAATTGATGAAGGTGAGGTTGAACTAGGAGGAAGAATACCTGTTAATGTGTCTGGGGGTCTTCTATCAAAAGGCCATCCTTTGGGGGCAACAGGCATAGCTAATATTTATGAAGTTTGTACTCATTTAAGAGGAGAGGCAGGAGACAGACAGGTTGAAAATGCAAAAATTGGCATGACTCATGTTATAGGATTAGGAAGTGCCTGCGGAATACATATATTAGAAAAAGTTTAGCTTCCTCATGCAAATTGGTATTGTTAGCGATACGCACAATAACCTGAGAAATATAGATAAGATAATTAGCTTATTCAATGAGGAAAAGGTTTCTAGCGTAATTCACACTGGTGACATAGCAAGTGCAAGATCATTAGAAAAATTTTCTGAACTAAATTGCAAACTTTTTGGCGTATATGGAAATAATGATAGGAGTGAAATAGGAATAAAAGAAGTAGCAGAGAATAATAATTTTCTTTTCCAAGAACCTCCCAATGTGTTAACTCTTGATAATAAAAATCTAGCAATATTTCATGAACCCGATTTAATTGATGATTTCTTGATGCAAAATAAGAATATCGATGTTGTTATTCATGGGCATACACATAGATATCGAAAAGAAATAATAAATGGGGTTTTATTTTTTAATCCAGGTGAGTGTGCAGGATTAAATGAAGGTAGAAATGCAATTGGTATATTAAATTTAAAGAACTTAAAAACTAAAAGAATCTTCTTTTAAGAATAAAATAAAGAAATAAAAAAAATATGCCTAAAGGAATGGTTAAGAAAAGCGGCCTTAGAACTCTAGTCGAAAAGTCCTGTTCGAAAAGAATATTAAAAATAAAGGTAAATAAAGAAGGGGCATACTCTAATGTTGAAGTTTCTATTTGAGCAGGAGTAAGAAATAATAAAGTAAATATAATAAAAAATTCAAAGAAATACTTTTTACTTATTTTCGCAAGCATTATGCTCATTGAAATTGAAGCTATTGAGTAAATGAACCAAAACATTTGCTTATTTTAAAAGATTAAAAATTTCATCTTTGATTAACTGACTTCTCCATAATGTTATTTCACCACAAGCTGAATCTAATCCTTTCAAAAGTACTAGTCTTAAAAAATCTTTTTGAGCTTTTTTTGAAAAAAATAAAGTTTTATTTATTTTTTCACGATCAGAAATCTCATCAATGACTTTATTAAACTTATATAGGATTTCTGCCTCTTTTGCTTTACTCATATTCCTTTCTAATTCCACAAAATGAGAACGCCGTTTGAAAGTAAGTTCTAGCAGTCTTTTAATATCCTGATCAAGCCAATCTAGTTTAGATGTTTTGGATAACTCCTCTTTTTGCAACTTGTAAAGATGGATTAAATACTCTACATCTAAGGCTGCATATTTTAGTTGGGAATCAGAAAGAGGTCGTCTTATCCAATTTGATCTAGTCTCATTCTTATTTAAAGTTATACCTAGTTCTTGTTCTACGAGACCTTGATAACCAATAGTGAAATCTCCATCTAAAAAAGAGTTAGCTACTTGAGTATCAAATATATTTCTCATCTCTTTTCTTGTCCAAGAGTAGATAGCCTCTAGATCTTCCTTACAAGAATGAAGGATCTTAACTACAGAATCTGAAAAAAGAAAACTTACATGCTCACCAGGATCTTCTATAAGTATAGAATCAATCAAATACAGCTCTTCTTCGTCATTAACCTGCAATAAGGCTAGTCTCATATTGTCTTTAGTAGTTCTTCTAAATTCAGTATCGATGCCCAGATAAGGCTTGTTTATAAGTTCCTGATTTAAGTATGACAAATCGTCTAATGAATCAATAAAAGTGAACAAGGTATTTTTACAAGTTAATTTTCTTTTTGAAGAGTAAGCACATCGGTAATTTCTTTCTCTGGAGTAAATCCTACCACTACAGCTTTAAGAATCTCCTTAAGTTCAATTACATCTCCATTTTCTTCTGCTAATTTTAATTTTTTTAGATAATTATGTATCACTTCTTTGCTAAGAAAGTCTTCATGCGCTTTTAAAATTCTTGTGTGCTCAGTAGGACTTACATTATCGCCAATTAGAAGCTCCTCGAATAATTTTTCTCCTGGTCTTAAGCCCATGAATTCAATTTGAATATCTCCTGCGGGGTTATTATCGTCATTTATCTCCTTGCCAGAAAGGTTTATAAGTCTCTTAGCCAAGTCCAAAATCTTTACAGGTTCTCCCATATCAAGGACAAAAACCTCCCCCCCTTTACCCATTGCTCCTGCTTGTATGACTAACTCTGCAGCTTCGGGTATTGTCATAAAATATCTAATAACTTCTGGGTGAGTTACTGTAACGGGGCCTCCTTCCCTAATTTGTTGTTGGAAAAGAGGGATAGCTGATCCAGAAGAACCAATAACATTACCAAACCTAACCATAATCATTTTTGTAGTATTTTCTGTAGACAACGCCTGAAGAATCAGCTCTGCAAATCTTTTAGTTGCTCCCATTATATTAGTTGGCCTCACTGCCTTGTCGGTTGAGATTAAAACAAACGTTTCTACTTTAGACTCAACAGCTGATTCTGCAGTTATTTTTGTGCCAAATATATTATTAGATACAGCTTCAAATGGATTTTCTTCAACTAAAGAGACATGTTTATAAGCCGCGGCATGATAGACGGTATTAACTTCGAATGCGTTTAAGACTTCGATCATTCTTTCTTTATTAAGAACATTTCCAAGAATAGAATATATTTGTATATCTTTTGCGATACTTTCAATCTCCCTTTTAATTGAATAAAGGGCATATTCGTTCGAATCAAATAAGATAACCTGATTAGGATTATTTTTTATTACTTGTCTGCTTATTTCCGAGCCGATCGAACCTCCAGCGCCAGTTATTAGGACTGATTTTTTTTCTATATTTCTCTTAATTAAGTATTTATGTGATTCAACCTCTTCTCTACCTAAAAGATCTGAAATATCAACTTCTTTCAATTCCGATACAGATACTTTACCTTGGGCTAATGCTGCTAATCCAGGTAATATTCTCACCTTTACTGAATAGCCTTCAATTTCTTCCAAAAGATTACTCAAAGTTGACTTAGAGACTGATGGCATTGCAATTAAAACTTCGTCTACCTTTTTCCTTTTAATAAATTTTTCTAACTTGTTAGGATCTAAAATCTTAATTCCACCCAAAAATGTATTTTGTACAGCCTTATTCGAATCAAAAAATGCTATTGGTTCCATTTCAGTGCTAACCTTCAAAGCTTCAGATAATTGAATCCCTGCAGAACCTGCACCATAAATAACTACTCTTTTTTCGGCTTTTTTACTGGATAGTAGAAAATTAGCATAAATTCTAGAACCAACAACTAGAACTATCGAAAGAAGTAATCCTACTAGCCAACCTGGCTCATTGATTAAGGAATTAAATTCACCATTAATTAAGATTCCTTGTAGATAGTAGGAAAAAAATAGTCTTAAACTATAGTTAATTATAAATGCTGTAAGTATTGCCTTAAACAGAAGGTATACAACGGCAAAATCTATGAACCTTAGGACAGACCTATAAACTCCAAATAGATAAAATACAAAAACAGAAAAAGCAGGTACCCACAGAATTCTTACCAGTTCAATTAATGAAAGATCTTTTAAATTGAGATTACTTACTAAACATGCCAAAAGAACAGCTAAGGAAAAAGACAGGAAATCAGTCAGAGCAACTAAAAATTGTTTAGTCTTTCTCGGAGAATTTAATAATCTATTTTTAAAGCTCATTGAGTTGGTGCCCGGGGCCGGACTCGAACCGGCACGAAGTTTCCTTCGAGGGATTTTAAGTCCCTTGTGTCTACCAATTCCACCACCCGGGCATTCACTTTTAATTATATTACATTGAGGCTGAGGTCGGAATCGAACCGGCGTAGACGGATTTGCAATCCGCTGCATAACCACTTTGCTACTCAGCCTTGGGAGTATTCTAAATATCTATAACTATTAGACCAGCTATTTAATTAGATATTTATAATTTTTTATGTATGCGAGCAAGCTATGAAGAGAGACATAAGCTGCCAGCCAAAACAAGCAAACAGTCAAAAAGAAGAAAGGCCGACCAAAATTTGGCGATATAATCAAAAAAGACAAGGCAAAAATTTGCAATGTGGTTTTACTCTTAGCTAAAAAGGTTACTTTTACAGGATTCTCTCCTTCTTTTTCAGCCAGAAGCTGCCTAAAAGCTGAAATAACTACTTCTCTAAAAATTATTATTGTGGATGGTATGATCAATAAAAGACTACTCGAATAAGAAATAAAATAAAAAATGGTAATGATAATTAACAGTTTATCTGCTACCAAATCAAGCAAAGCTCCCAGAGAACTTGTTGAGCCTGTTTTTCTTGCAACGTATCCATCTAAGTGATCAGTAATGCCTGCAATCACAAATAATACAAGAGCAGCCCAATTATTTGGATTAGACTCAGGTGAAGCCAATATAAGAACTGGAAATATTAATAATATCCTTGAAAAAGTCAGGTAATTTGCCATCCAAACTAATTACGCAATTGTTTATAAATTGACTTCGCCGTAACCATACCAATGCCGGAAACTTCAGACAGATCATCAATACTTGCTCGTTTTATTTGCTCTAGAGAACCAAAATACCTCAATAAAAGTTTTTTTCTCGAATCCCCTACTCCCGTTAAATTATCCAAAGAGGATCCTAAGGAAGATTTGATACTCTTTCTTTTTTGCGAGGATATTGCATACCTGTGTGTTTCGTCCCTAATTTCTTGAATGAAATTGTGAAATATAGAACCTTCTTTAACTAACTTAGATTCTCCTCGTGTTAAATGAATTGAATCAAAAGAAGCCTTTCTTCTAATTCCTTTAGAAATAGAAATGACATTCTCAAAAGAAATTCCTATTTCTTCCATCTTTTTCTGGACTTGCTTTAAATGGGTTCTGCCACCATCAATAATTATTAGACTCGGAATTTTATTTTTTTTGTTGGAGAACCTTCTTTCTATTAACTCAAGCATTGAACCTATGTCGTTACCTGAATTTTTTTTACTTATGTTGTAGGTTCTATAAAGGTTTTTAGCCTTTCCTTCTTTACCATAAACTACGCAACCGGCTACAGCATTGTCACCGGAATGATGACTTATATCATAAGACTCAATTTTATCGATCTCATTAATTTTTAATTCTCTCTTTAATTCCTCTAGCTTGTAGTCAATATCAGGATCAGTTTTGTCCTTTTTAAAAATAAACTCTGTATTGGCCTTACATATTTCCAAAAGGCCTTTGTCTTTCTTAGAGGGTTTAGTAATGATAGAGATTTTTTTTTCATGAAATTTACTTAGAGCCTCTTCAATAAGATTCTTGTTTTTTAGCTCTTGACCTACAACCAGCGTGGAAGGGCAATTCTTGGAGATGAAATAATGATGACCTATGAAACTTTCTAAGGTTTCATTCTCTTCAATACCTTCTTCAAGTATGAAATTCTTGTGTCCAGTAACCCAACCTCCTTTAACGCTGCTTACACCTAATTTGCGTTTTCCTTTTGAGATAGATAAATAAATGGCATCTCTATTCTTCCTAAAACCTGCAACACTTTGGCTTCTCTGAATATCTCTTAAAGCAGATATTCTGTCTCTATAAACGGCTGCCTTTTCATATTGCTGTTTTAAAGCAAAATTATCCATCAAACTATAAAACTCCTTAGCTAAAACCTCCGATTTTCCAGAAAGTAAAAGGTCTGCACCCCTTACCTCATTTTGGTATTCTTCAGTGCTTATCAAACCTACACATGGAGCAGAACATCTTCCTATTTCATATTGTAAGCAAGGTCTATTTCTATTTTTGAAATAAGAGTCAGAGCAATTTCTTAATTTAAAAGTTTTTTGTATTAATTTCAGAGCATCTCTGACAGCATATGAATTAGGAAAAGGTCCAAAAAATTTCCCTTTATCCTGTTTCTTCCCCAAAAAAGATTGAGCTGCAGGAAAAGTATTATGTGTTTCAATTTTTATCCAGGGATATCCTTTATCGTCTTTAAACTGAACATTGAATTTAGGTTTATAATTTTTAATCAGATACTGTTCATGAAGAAGAGATTCCAGTTCAGTGTTTGTTAATGAAAATTCAATAAACTTTGCTGATTCAACTAACCTATCAATCTTTTCAGATCTAGAGGAGCCTCGGAAATATGATGCAAGTCTTTTGTTAAGAGATTTTGCTTTTCCTATATAGATAGGCCTTTTCAATTTATCTAAAAATTTATAGACGCCTGGAGATCCTGGAATCTCCCTAATAAAATCCTTAATCTCTTTAGCCGTAGTAGGAATTACGTGAGGAGATTCAGTGAAAATCTTTTCTTCCATAAATATCCTCAAAGCGAATAATGTCATCTTCTCCAAAATATGTTCCAGTTTGGATCTCAATTATCTCTAAAATTTCGTCACCAGAGTTTTGCACTCTATGCCTTTCTTTCTGATCAATCTCTACACTCTCGCCAGGCTGAAGATTAAAAGTTGTATTTCCTTTTGTAACTGTTGCGATGCCTTGAGTCACATACCAAGTTTCAGATCTATGTTCATGCATTTGCAATGAAAGCTTCTGACCAGGATCTACAGAAAGAATTTTAACTTTTGAAGACTCTGATTCAAGTAATACCTCGAAGTAACCCCAAGGTTTTTCAGTTCTAGAATAATCTCCCTCTGAATATAGAGTAAGTCCATGTTTCGGTTCCTTATGAAGATTACTTAAACTATGCCATGAACCAAGATCAGTCCAACCCGCTTCTAAAGACACTACAAGATTTTCTTCATTAGATTCAACAAATGCTCTATCGAAGGAGATGTTTGTAAGCTTTGAAAATTTATTTTTATCAGGATAAAAATATACTTGACTTAATTCTGAAGTAGGTAAAAGATCATACATAAGTGAATACATCTCTCGGTTTTTTAATTGAACAGAATCACTAAGCCATTTGCCATCGAAGAAAAACATCCCAGAATTCCATAAAGTATCCGGTTGTTTCATTAAGAGTTTAGCTTTCTCAAGATCAGGTTTTTCTATGAAAGATTTAACGCGTTTAATTTCTTCGTTGGAGGTATCTACAGAGATATAACCATATTCTGTAGACGGATTATCTGGTACAACCCCCAATAATATAAGAGCTTTTTTCCTAAATTGGTTTTTAATTATTGTGCATGTTTCGTAAAAAGATTTATTAAAAGGAATATAGTGATCAGAAGGCATAACCATGTATCTTTCTTTTTTATTGCGCTTCAAGGCATCCAGCACAGGCAAAACAGAAGCTGAGAAAGTATTCTTCGATTCTGGTTCTAAGAAAATCTTTTCAACTTCTAAGCCTGTTTTCGACAAAGATTTTTCAACCAAATACAGGTATTCTTCAGAAGTTACTATTATAGGTTTCTTAAATATATCTCTGTTATTTATTCTTTGAAGAGTTAAATCAAAAAGAGTGAAATCTCCAAAAAAAGGAATGAACTGCTTAGGTCTTTCTTTTGTTGAGAGCGGCCACAGCCTCTTTCCAGAACCTCCTGCCAAGATAATTGGTCTAAATTTTTTTGAGCCCATATATAGATTATAAACTAGGATTTAGGGAGAATACTCTTGGAAAACTTCTCGTTTAAAAATTCTTTGTCATGTTTAGATTTCAAGGCAATACTTTTACCTAACTGAACACCCCATTGATCAAAAGGATCTATGCCTAGTATAGAAGCTTCTATAAATGCTTTGTGCTCATATATAGCCAATAAAAACCCTAAGCTTTTTAGATCGATGGAATTGAGCTGCAAAATTGAACAAGGATTATTTCCTTTTATTGTTTTGTAAGGACACTCTTTGTCTTCTTTTCCATAAGTCATCGCCAAAACCTGTGACAAAAGCATTTCATAAGAATCAACTGTCTCTTCTTTACCATTATTTAATCCAATAAAATCGCAAGAGGTTGCTGTCTTACCTTGCATCAGCCATTGAAATTTAGAATGCTGTAATTCAATACCATAGCCACCCCAGATCAAGGGAGAAGTGCAAAAAACTGATTCTTGAGAGTCGAAGTTGATAGATTTTCCATTACTCTCCATGGATAGTTGAGCAATATATTTAGTTAACGAACGTAACCTAAAATTATAAGTAAATATGCCATGATTATTTATATTTAGAGAGCTTGCATTCCACACGCTTAAAAGTGCCATCACAACTGGGATATTAGATTCCCATGATGCTTTTCTTGTATGCTCATCAGCTAAACGCGCACCCTCAAGCAAATCAAGATAAGAGTTAAAGTTTGTATTTATGAAAGCAGGTAAACTAATAGAGGACCATATCGAAAATCTTCCTCCTAAAGAATCTAAAATCTGAAATTGATTACTATCCTTTATCCCATGTGCAGTCATTGCTGAGGTATTGGCAGATATGCCATACAAATGATCATTACATTCGATATCAGGATCTTGGCTAAACCAAGACTTGGCATGATCAAGATTCTTAAGTATCTCAGATGTCTCAAAGGATTTTGAGGAAACAATAATTATAGTTTCGTTTTGATTACATTCTCTTAAAACATCACATAACTCCAAAAGGTCAAAACTAGAACAAAAGAAGATATTTATAGGCCCGTCTAAGGATTGAAATTCACTCAACAACTCTGGTCCTAACCTAGACCCTCCGATGCTCAAGCAAATTACATTTTTAATAGTCTTGAGAATATTCTTCTCTAAGAAAGATTTAATTTTTTCTCTTTCTGAAAAGATGATTTTGAATCTTTCATTAGAATTTTTATCTCTGTAAATTGTATGAGATACAGTTCTTCCTTCGGAAGGATTAATTATATTCCCATCAAATAACGCTTGAAGTGAATCCTTTAAATTTATTAGGTCGGGGATCTTTAGAAGGTAGTCGACAACTTTTTCATCAATTCTTTGTTTGGAATAATCAAAATTTAGAAGTGAATTTTTAATGATTCTCTTCTCTTGATATCGTTCGGTATGTAATTCAGATAGATGAGTATTTTCTAAACCCTTACCAAGTAATAAGAGTTCATTACAAATTTTTTTTCTGATATCACTCATCCTTATTTTTTCTCTTCGCGAAAAAGAAAAGCAGTTCTAGGACGATTGTGATAAGAATTCCTACTAAGAAAGATGATAGCATTAAGATGCCTAACTGAAAGTCTAATTCTAAAAATAATAGGTCCAATTGGACTACTGCATCATTAATTCCTAGAAATATAAAAGAGTAGACACCTATCAAAATGATAGATATCAATAGGAGAATGCTAGAAAAACCCATTTCTATTTTCTAATTAACCAACCGCTTTCCAACAAAAGGTCTTCGATAAACTGAAGTAAGAGTCGATGTATCTTGTTCTAAAGAAAGAGCAGGGATACTTTCTCTATTTACATCTGAAGTCAATCTAACAAAGAATTCTGCAGCCAAGTGTTGCGCATCAGCGGCTGATCCTCCATTACCGCAAAGAAGTAACTTGCCGCCATTTGAAATAGAGTTGGCAATAACATCTCCTGCATCTACTTGAACCTTATAAGATTCATTATCAATTATTTCTTGCTTAGCAGATATTGAATCTTCGAAAGTTTGTTTTACCTTATTTTTTATATCCTCTGACATATACCCCTCTTATCTTAAGGATACTATACAGCTTCTACTTTTTTAAATGTTTAAAGATTCTTTCAAATATTTCGAAGCTCTGAAATAAGGATGACGCTTTGCTTGCACGTAAATAGCTGTGCCCAGCTTTGGGTTTCTTGATAATCTCTCTGGTCTATATCTAACTGAAAAAGTTCCAAAATTTCTGATTTCCACTCTATCAGACATATGCAAACTTTCAGAAATAAATTGTAATATTGAATTAACAGATTCCTGAATATCATTTTGACTAAGAGGATTTTTTTTATCTGCTATTTTTTGTATTAGTTCTGATTTATTCATCTACTTTATCGGTTTCTTCCATCTCAGCTTTAATTAGATCACCAATATTTGATTTAGATGCTTCTTCAATTTCTTTATTTTTCAAAGCATTGTCTTTTAAAGCACTTTTCTCATCTTGCTTTTCTAGGGCCCTCAAAGAAAGAATTATTTCTCTATCTTTTCGATTGATATTTGCAATCACTACCTCAATCTCCTTACCTTCTTCTATGGGTATTTCCGACATTGAATTAGTGAAATCCTTCATTGGTAAGTAACCTTTAACATCTTTACTGAGCTCTAAGTTAATTTTATCTTCAGAAGAGTCAATAATTTTAGCTTTAACTCTAGTGCCTTTTTTGTTTGCATCCGCATAATCACTGAAAGAATCAGAAATTAATTGTTTAATGCCAAGTGAAATCCTTTCTCTGTTAGCTTCTATTGACAAAACCAGCGCTTCGATCATATCTCCTTTATTCAAGGATCTTATGGATTCCTCACTTTCATCCCAAGAAATATCAGAGAGATGAACTAAACCATCAATACCTCCGTCTAATTCAATAAAGACTCCGAAATCAGTGATGGATTTGATTGCTCCGGTGACTTTATCGCCCTCGTTATGTGTATGTTCAAAAACTTGCCATGGATTTTCTCTAAGTTGTTTTAGACCTAGAGAAATCCTTCTTTTTTCTTCATCAACCTCAAGGATCATCACTTCAACTTGGTCCTTGAGTTGGACTACTTTAGAGGGATGGATATTTTTATTTGTCCAGTCAATTTCTGAAACATGAACTAATCCTTCTACCCCATTTTCTATTTCAGCAAAGAAACCATAATCTGTCAGATTTGTGACAGTTGCCATTACGGATGTGTTAAGAGGGAATTTGGACTCTATCCCAACCCATGGATCGTCTACTAATTGTTTTATACCAAGAGAAACTTTCTTTTCCTCAGCAAGGTACTTAATTATTTTAACATCGAGCTTTTCTCCAATCTTAATAGCTTCTGACGGATGATTGATTCTACTCCATGAAATATCAGTAATATGTAAGAGGCCATCTATTCCTCCTAAATCAACAAAAGCACCATAATCAGTTAGATTCTTCACAACACCTTTTACAACTTGCCCTTCAGCAAGGGTAGCGAGAAGTTTTTCTCTTTCCTCTGAATTAGCTTCTTGGAGAACGGCCTTTCTTGAAAGAACTACATTATTTTTATCTTTATCAAGTTTAATAACTTTAAATTCTTCATAATTGCCTACTAAATGTTCGAGATCTTTTGTAGGGACTACCTCGGCAAGAGACCCTGGCAAGAAAGCCTTTATACCTTGCACATCAACTGTCATTCCACCTTTAACTGAACCAGTAATTAAACCCTTAAGTATTGAATCTTGCGCTAAACAATCTTCTATTCTTTTCCAAACTTCTTGTTTTATGGCCTTCTCTCTAGATACACGCGTATTTCCATGACCATCCTCGATGGCTTCGAGTGTTAATTGGACTTCGTCACCTTTTGCAAGTTCCAACTCACCTGATTCGTTGTAAAACTCTGATATCTGAACAACTGCCTCAGATTTTAGGCCCACATGAACCACTACATGGTTATCTAAAATATCAATGACGATGCCGGTCACTAGGCTGCCCGGTTTCATAATTACAGTACTTAAATTATCATCTAATAATTGTTCAAAATTTGCTGCCATAGTTTTCTTTAAAGGTTATTTTTTATTTCCCTTACCACTCCTTCAGGGTCAAGGTTAGTTGTGTCAATTGTTATTGAGTCATCAGCAGGGACCAATGGAGAATGTTCTCTATCGGTATCCTTTCTGTCCCTCTCCTCCAATTCAAGTAAAAGAGATCGCATGTTAACCTCCAAACCCTGTCTTTTCAACTGTGTTTGCCTTCTTTTGGCTCTTTCTTCTGCTGAGGCAGTTAGGAAGATTTTATGTTTCGCATCGGGAAAAATGACTGTACCCATATCTCTACCATCTGCAATCAAGCCTGGAGGAGTCATAAACTCTCTCTGACAAGGCTTGATAAATTCCCTTATTGTCGGTTCTGCAGCCAAATCTGATGTTAATTGAGCCATCCTCTCTGTTCTTACAATAGACGTAATATCTTGATTCTCAAACAAAACTCTAACTGGCTCTCCAGGAGTGCCTGGATCGAATGAAACCTTAAATCTTGTTTTTAACATATTATGATTTTCTTCAAAATTCTCTATGCCGATAGAGTTTTCTTTCATGAAATAAGCTAATGTTCTATACAAAGCACCGCTATCCAAAATATTCCAGTTCAATTCAATAGCCAGCATTTGAGCAATTGTTCCTTTTCCAGCACCGCTAGGACCATCTATTGTTATGACAGGTATCATGAACTCTTCTCCAAACTAATATCTAACCCCACCTGATTTGCAATCTTCAAAAATGTAGGAAATGAAGTGTTTACATTATCAGTGTTAATTACAAGTGAGTCTTGATCAAGAAGACTACATGCAATTGCTGAAGACATTGCTATTCTGTGATCACCAAAAGAATTGATTCTTACTCTTTCGAAAGGACTAAGTGCTTTGTTATCATCGACACCACTAATGTTTATTCCATCTTGGAACATATTAAAATCAACACCAAGTGATCCAAGGACATCTCCCATAGCTTCTAGCCTATCAGATTCTTTATGCCTTAATTCTTCTGCATCTCTAACAGCAGTTGAACCAGATGACATAGCCGCGGCGATAAAGAGGGCCGGTAATTCATCAATCAAATTAGGTACCAACTTAGTATCAAGATTAATACCTTTTAGTTTTGAGAATTTAACATTTAAATCAGCTCGAGGTTCAAATTCTCCCCTTTTATTAGTTATGTCTATTTCAGCACCCATTTCCTGAAAGGCATTTAGTAATGCTGTGCGAGTTTCATTCATACCTACATTTTTAATTGTTAAATTTGAATTAGGGATTATTAATGCTGCCAAAATAAAGAAAGCCGCAGAAGAGAAGTCTCCTGGAATATCAATTTCCGTACTTTTTAAGCTTGATGGAGTATACATTTCTATATCTCTTCCATAGTCAGCATCTCGAATACTCAACGGCACTCCAAATTGCTTGAACATTATTTCTGTGTGATTACGAGTTGTTTGCTTCTCTCTAACAATCGTCTTTCCTTCAGAGTAAAGGCTTGCAAATAAAATACATGATTTCACTTGAGCGCTTGCGACAGGAAGTTCATAGTTTATTGAATTAAGCATATCTGACTTACCAATTTCTAAAGGAGGTCGTCCAGAGTTTTGAGACTTTATATTTGCACCCATCAGACACAGAGGTTCAATGATTCTATCCATAGGTCTAGATGATAAAGACTCATCTCCCTTAAGAGTTGAAGAAAACTTCTGGCCAGATAATATTCCACTCAGCAACCTTATAGATGTTCCAGAGTTGCCCAAATTAATCTCTTTTTTAGGTTCCTTCAATCCATATAAACCTGAACCATGGACTGTTATTTCATCTATATTTGTTTCGAAATTAACACCCATGTCTTGAAAGGCGAGTTTGGTAGCTAAACAATCTTCTCCTTCCAAGAATCCATAAATTTTTGATTTTCCTTCTGCAAGAGATGCACACATTATCGACCTATGAGATATGGACTTATCTCCAGGAATTGTGATATCACCCCTCACACCCTTTCCTTTCTTAACTTTAAAGTTCATCGGATTTGACTGAATTATCTCTCGAGATCTTTACTCTATTAAAGTAATCAACTAGCGCTTTCTCATCTTTTTTCTTAATTAGGCCCTTTAAATTTGTAAGACTCTCTTCAAAATCTTCTATTGATTCCAAAATATTTTGATGGTTAGAAATCATAATATCTTTCCACATAAGTGGATCGCTAGATGCAATACGAGTGTAATCCTCCAGACTTCCACCAGAGAAATCGAAAGTTTTATCACCTAAATTTTTAAATAAGCTTTCGGTCAGAGAGTAAGATATTACATGTGGTAAATGACTTGTTTTAGAGAACAAAAAGTCATGATCTTTGTAAGAGAGAATCTTTGTGGATGATCCTAGCAACCTCCAAAAATTAGCGACTTTATCGATATGATTCTGATTATTTTTTTCGTGAGGTGAAATTACGACCACTTTCTTTTCAAATAGAGCTTTCTTAGAATTGTATAAACTGCTTTTTTCAGAACCTGCGATTGGATGGGATAAAACAAAGTTACCTAAAATGTCATTAAACTCATCTGACAGGGTATTGAAAATTTCAGTTTTTGTACTCAAAGTATCAGTAAATATTATATTTTGTGAAGGTAAGTGTTTTATGACAGAGTTCAAAGCCTTTTTGAAGGATAAGACTGGAACACAAAATATTACTAAAAGGTTTTTAGAGTTTTTAAGATCAATCTCCTTATCATTGATCACGAGATCTTTTGAATTTGCTTCTTTGAGTATTTCTAGATTTTCATCAAACCCATATACATTTGCTGAATAATCAATCTCTTTGATTTTCTTTGCAATCGATCCGCCGATTAGTCCTAAACCAACAATTAAGATATCATCAAATTCTTTTAGGTTGCTCATCTAACTCTAAGTTAGTTTTAATTTCTCTAGAAAAAGAAGATTTTCTTCCGGCAAGCCTATGGAAACTCTTAAGAAATTAGGCATCTTATATACACCCAAGGATCTAACTATCACTCCTTCGTGAAGTAATTTGTTAAAGGCATAGTTTGAATCTTTCTTGCAGTCAAAGGATATAAAATTTGCTCTACTGGGGAGATATTCGTATCCTTGTGAATTAAGACCCTCATAAATTACTTTCTTTTGCTCAGAGTTGAGTTGAAGGCATTGATTCATGTATTCGTCATCTTCCAAAGCTTTCTCTGCAGCATAAAGAGCAAGGGAATTAGCATTAAAGGGTTGTCTAACTCTATTAAGGTAATTAGCTATATCTTCTGATGAAACAGAGAAGCCAACTCTAAATCCGGCTAAGCCGTAAGCTTTAGAAAAACTTCTACTCATTACAAGATTTGGAAATTTTCTTAAGATATCAAAATTAGCATCTCTAGTTTCAAACGAAGAGTAGTCAAAATAAGCTTGATCTAATAATACTATTATGTCTTCAGGCACTTTCTCTAAAAAATCCAGTAACTCATCAAGCTCAACAAAAGAACCAGTTGGATTATTGGGATTAGCAATAAAGATTAATTTTGTATTTTCCTCTATTGCCTTGAGCATTGCTTCAAGATCATGAGAAAAGTCCTTAGCCGGGACTTCTATGCCTCTGGCTCCAACAGCTTTTACGACTAATGGATAGACAGCGAATGCGTGTTCAGAATAAATAGCACTATCATCAGGCCCTAAAAAACTGCGTGCAATAAACTCGATTATGTCATTAGATCCATTACCGATTGTCACTTGATTTGGTGAAGTATTAAATTTTTTAGCAATGCTGTCCTTCAGCCTAGTTGCATTCCCATCTGGATATCTATGGGTTTCTTTTAATATTGCATCTATTGACTGCAGAACCTTTGGACTGGGTCCTATAGGATTCTCATTACTGGCTAGTTTAATTGCATTCTTGATTCCAATTTCTCTTTCTAGATCTTCAATTGGCTTGCCAGGTTCATAAGGACTGAGACTATCTATCCCTTTATTAACTAATTTTTTTAAATCCATAAATTATCCTAATGATTTGGGATAAGAACCAAGAATCTTCACTTCAATTTCCTTACTGGCTAGGCTAGATAATAATTCTTTCAAGAGATCCTCGTCTTTGTGTCCATCAAAATCTATAAAGAATGAATACTGCCACTTATTTACTTTTGAAGGTCTATAAGTCAAGTGAGACAAGTTAACATTTAATTTATTAAAGGGCTCTAGTAGAGAATAGAGAGCACCCTCTTCATTCTTTGTGGTAGCCATAATAGATGTTTTATCAGAATCAGTTTGTCCTGATTCTATATTACCTATAGTTAAAAACCGTGTTGTATTGCTCGAATAATCTTCAATATTTTTGCTAAGGATATCTAAACCATATTTCTCTGCAGCCAGTTCACCTGCGATAGCAATTACTGAATTATCTTCTGTGACATTTGAAGCTGCTTGCGCATTGCTACTTACACTAACTAATTTCACTTCTGGACAATAAGACTCTAACCATGCTCTGCATTGTCCCAGGGTTTGTTCATGAGCGTGAATCTCAAACCCATCCTTAGGCAATGGTTTATTATGTCCCAGTAGATTGTGATGGATTTCCATTTCTATCTCGCCACAAATTTTAAGATTGAACTCGCCTAGACAATCTAAAGTAGAATTAACAGATCCTTCAGTAGAGTTTTCTATTGGCACAATACCAAAATCAGAATCTCCCCGATCAACAGATTCAAAAATCGAGCGTATGGTTTCCTCAGGAATCTTGTCCACTGATTTACCAAATTGTCCTTGAAGTGCTGATTCTGAAAATGTCCCTTCAGGGCCTAAATAAGATATTGTGAAAGTTGATTCAGTTGATCTGCAACTCGAAATTATTTCATTAAAAACGTTTTTGACTTGTTCCGACTCTAAAGGCCCTTCATTTAAATCCATTACCCTCTTTAAAATTGAAGATTCTCTGGCTGGTTTATATTTAATAGAATCTTCCTTAACCTGACCAGCCTGAATAGCTAGTTCTGCACGATCATTTAGTAAAGATAGTATTTGGTTATCAAGAGAATCAATTTTGTCTCTGATTTTAAATAGATCGCTGTTTTTAGACATTCCAAATTAACTATATTCTTTTTGAAAGACATCCATAAATTCAATTAAAGCATCTACTGCTTCTTCAGGAAGACCGTTATAGATACTAGCTCTCATTCCTCCAACAGATCTGTGACCCTTCAAAGCCAACAAACCAGCTTCTTTAGATTCCTCAAGGAACTTATCATTTAAATCTTCATTCCCTAGCAAAAAGGGAACATTCATAATCGATCTATTTTCTACATTTATATTATTCGAATAGAAATCTGAAGAATCAATATAGTCATATAACTTGTTGGCTTTCCTATTATTTATTCTAGAAATAGCTTCAACTCCTCCTAAAGATTTTAGCCATTTAAATACTTTACCAGCAACATACCAAGCAAAAGTTGGAGGAGTATTAGACATAGACTCGCCTTCATTAATTAGAGCATAATTTAAAAGATTAGGAGTAATGGATTGGGCTTTTCCCAATAAATCTTTCTTTACAATCACAAAACCGAGGCCCGAGGGGCCAATATTCTTTTGAGCTCCTCCATAAATTAATGAGAATTTACTTACGTCAATAGGTTCAGATAGGATACCTGAAGAATAATCAGCTACAACAGGTATCTCACATTTATGAAGTGTTCTTAAACACAAACCACCAATTGTTTCATTAGGGGTGTAATGCACATAGGATGAATTATCAGAAAATTTCCAGGAATCTTGAGCGGGAAAGTATCTAAAATCTTCTTCTTCAGAGGTGGCAGCGATATTAACATTTGTATATCTTTCGGCCTCTTTGATGGAACGTTTGGCCCAGTGTCCGCTATTTACATAATCAACATTGCCCTCCGGAGAAGCTAAATTTAAAGGTACCATAGCATTTTGCATAGTTGCTCCACCATGTGTGAATAACACAGCATACTCGTCGGAAATAGATAATAAATCTCGAAAGTCACTTTCTGCTTGTTTAGCAATTTCTATGAACTCAGGACTTCTATGACTTATTTCCATTACAGACAGTCCCAGACCATTCCAATCTAATAACTCTTCTTGTACCTCAGTTAAAACAGATTCCGGCATTGTTGCTGGACCGGCACCAAAATTAAATTTTCTTGGCATTATTCATCTCCTATGAACTCTTCACTAATAGGAGCGATGCTAATTAACTTTTCTGAATCTTTTAATCTAATCACAGTAACGCCTTGGGTATTTCTTCCAATTATATTCACCTCCGACACTCTGGTTCTGACCAACATACCTTTATCAGATATGAGCATTAATTCATCATCTTCATTTACTTGCGCAGCTCCAATTAACTGGCCATTTCTTTCAGAAATTTGCATTGCAATAACTCCTTTAGCTCCACGTCTAGTTTTTCTGAAATCAATAGATTTTGAACGTTTTCCATATCCGTTTTCGCTAACTGTAAAAATACTAGCCTCTTCCTCTGGAATTATTAAGGAAATTACATGCTGATCTTTTTCCAGCTTGATCCCTCTTACCCCTTTAGCAGTTCTTCCCATAGATCTTACTTCTGTTTCAGAAAAATGGGCTGCCTTCCCGGCGTTAGTAACCAACATAACAAATTTGCTACCATCAGTAACAGTAGTCCCAACAAGCTCGTCATCACCTTCTAAAGTAATTGCTCTTTTACCGCCTTTTCTTTGATTTTGAAATTCTGTTAATACAGTCTTTTTGACTGTCCCAGCGCGAGTAGCCATTAAAATGAAATGTTGGTCATCATATTCCTCAACGGGCACCATGCTTGTTATTCTTTCACCCTCACTGAGTTGTATAAGATTGACTAGAGGTCGACCTTTCGCAGCTCGTCCAGCAGAAGGAATCTCATATACTTTCAACCAGTAAACTTGTCCTAAGTTAGAAAAGCACAGAAGTGTTGTATGGGTATTTGCCACTAATAGCTGTTCTACAAAATCTTCATCTTTAACTGATGCGGCAGTCTTTCCAGTTCCTCCTCTTCTCTGTGCCCTATATTCTTCTAGTGGTTGAGTCTTTGCATAACCTTCATGAGAAATAGTAACGACTCTATCCTCTGGAGTTATCAGATCAGCTTCGGTTAAATCTGCTGCTGAATCTTGTATTTCAGTTCGCCTATCATCCTTATATTTCTCTTGAACTTCCAAAAGTTCTTTTTTAACAACCTCGATTAATCTTTCGGAGTCTCCAAGTATTTCTAGTAAATATGTTATGTGATCAATTATTTCTTCATATTCTTTAATTAACTTATCTTGCTCAAGGCCAGTAAGCCTCTGCAATCTCATGTCCAATATAGCTTGAGCTTGTTGTTCAGATAGTTGATAAGTCTTTCCGATTAGACCAACAGAATTATCAGTTACATCAATTTTACAAGCATCTGGTCCAGCCTTTTCAAGCATTGCAGTTATTTTTCCTGGTTTCCATTTTTTTGAGAGTAATTTCTTCTTTGCTTCTGATCCTTCTTTTGATTTCTTGATAAGGTCTATCATCTCATCAATATTAGCCAATGCTATAGTGAGGCCTTCTAAGATGTGCCCTCTTTCTTTGGCTTTTCTCAAATCGAAAAATGTTCTTCGAGAAACAACTTCTTTTCTATGGCTGAAGAAAACTGAAAGTATTGATTTAAGATTCAGTAACTTTGGCTCTCCATCAATTAATGCAACGTTATTAATGCCAAAAACAGTTTGCATCTGAGTTTGAGAATATAGATTATTGAGAACAACATCTGGAATTTGTCCTGATTTCAGTTCAATGACCACCCTAATTCCATCCTTATCAGATTCATCCCTTATATCTCTTATTCCTTCCAACTTTTTATCCCTAGAAAGCTCAGCTATTTTTTCAATCAATCTAGCTTTTACTACTTGATAGGGCATCTCGGTAATAATTATTTTGGCCTTATCCTTTTCTTCATCTTCAAATTCAGTTTTAGCTCTTATTTTTACTCGCCCTCTACCTGTTTCGTAAGCACTAATGATTCCAGCCTTACCATTAATGATTGCTCCTGTAGGAAAGTCTGGTCCAGGTATGAATTCCATTAACTCTTGAACTGAAATTTCTGGATTGTCTATATAGGCTAAACAAGCAGATAGAGACTCACTCAAGTTATGAGGAGCCATATTTGTAGCCATTCCCACAGCGATCCCTGCAGAACCATTCACGAGCATATTTGGAATCTTAGTGGGTAAAACTTCTGGCATCATTTCAGTGCCATCGTAATTCTCTACATAGTTTACTGTTTCCTTTTCAAGGTCTGCCAATAACTCTTGAGATATTCTGGCCATTCTTACTTCTGTATATCTTTGAGCGGCCGGTCCATCTCCATCCATAGATCCAAAATTTCCTTGCCCGTCTACTAAGGGATATCTTAGAGACCACCATTGAGCCATTCTTACAATAGTTTCGTAAGCTGCACTGTCTCCGTGGGGATGATATTTACCAATAACATCTCCAACTATTCTAGCTGACTTCTTATGCGGTCTACCGAAATCATTATTCAAGACATGCATTGCAAAAAGGACTCTGCGATGGACAGGCTTTAATCCGTCTCTTGCATCAGGCAAGGCCCTGCCAACAATTACGCTCATGGCGTAATCAAGATAAGATTGTTTGAGCTCTTGTCCTATGTCTACAGGAACAATTTCCTTAGCAGCAATTTCACCCATAATTTAGATCCAAAAATTAAAAAATTTGTTGACATGACAGGAAAATCCTTCAAAAGAAAGAGAAATATTTTGGCATGATTTTCGCAGTATCAATTTAGGCTAATTTTAGCATAATTGACTACAAAAATGGCTTTAAAATTAAGCCAAAGAAAGGTAATTAACCCTTAAATTCAGAGACTAAAGTGGACACAGTTTCTTTAGCATCTCCAAACAACATTCTTGTATTAGGTTTAAAGAATAAAGGGTTTTGAATACCTGCAAATCCTGATGCCATTGATCTTTTAGACACAAAGACTGTTTTAGCATTATCCACCTCAATTATGGGCATGCCATATATAGGGCTGCCCTCATTATCTTTGGCATCTGGGTTAACTACGTCGTTCGCCCCAATTACAATACAAACATCAACAGTTTCCATAACAGGATTAACATCATCAGGTTCTACAAGAACATCGTAAGAAACATTTGCCTCAGCAAGTAACACATTCATATGTCCAGGCATTCTTCCCGCTACTGGATGAATTGCATACTTAACTTCTGCCCCATTATCCTCTAATAACTCTCCCAATTCCCTAACCGCATGTTGTGCTTGAGCAACTGCCATTCCGTAACCAGGTACTATTAAGACAGATGAGGCAGCTTCTAGTATCAAGTAAGCATCTTCAGCAGAAATAGGTTTTACTTCACCTTGTTCTTGGGTTGAATCAGAAGTAGCATCGGGAGCAGCTCCAAAACCGCTAAATAGAACATTTGCTAATGATCTATTCATTGCCTTACACATAATATTTGTGAGTATCAGTCCGCTTGCCCCAACTAGGGCACCCGCCACAATTAGTACATTATTAAGAATGACAAAACCTGCAGCACAAGCTGCTAAACCTGAAAAGCTATTGAGCAAGGCAATCACAACCGGCATATCAGCTCCGCCAATAGGTATTACAAACAATATACCAAGTATGAAAGCTAGAACTATTAGCAAAATAAGTAATTCTTCGGGGGAGATGAAACCTTGAAAGAAAAGCATATTTATTCCAACAAGGAAAATGGCTATCAATAAAATTCCATTTACAAATTGTTGTCCTTTATAAAGATATGGCTTTCCTGAAATTACTTCAGATAACTTTCCATATGCAATAATACTGCCACTGAAAGTAAGACCACCTATTAAAACTGTTAAAAATATAGCTCCTAAAAAAGCAGGATTATCGAAGGTCCCTGAAACATATTCAGCCGAACCAACTAAAAGACTAGCAATACCACCAAATCCATTGAAAATTGCAACCATTTCGGGCATTGAGGTCATTTTTACTTTGGTAGCTGCGAAATACCCCACTATGCTTCCAGCAAATAGTGCACCAGCTATGTACTTATAATCGATTATATTCTGGTCAAGTAAGGTGATGAGTACCGCCAAAAGCATACCGGAAGAAGATAGGAAATTTCCTCTTCTTGCAGTATCGGGAGATCCCAACATCTTGAGTCCGACAATAAACAAAATTGAAGATGCTATGTAGAATAAATTAACTAGTATTGCAGTATCCATTTTATTTCTTTTTAAACATTCCAAGCATTCTGTTTGTTACAAGATATCCACCTATAACGTTGATAGATGCAAAAAAAACAGCTGCAGTGCCAAGGATAATAGTAACAATCTCAGAAGATCCTGAAGACAAGATTGCTCCAACTAAAGTTATCCCAGAAATAGCATTGGCACCTGACATCAAAGGTGTATGCAAAGTAGAGGGTACTTTTGTAATGAGTTCAACACCTAAAAAGATTGATAGAACTAATACAAATATCAAAAGTATGATTTGTGTTTCCATATTTAACTTTTATTTTACTGATTCGTTAACAATACTACCTTGATGGGTAATTACACATCCTTTGAGTATTTCGTCTTCTAAATCGAAATTTATATTTTTATTTTCTTTATCCCAAAATTCATCAATCATATTGAATAAATTAGAACCAAACACTTGAGAGGCATCCCTCGCAACTTCTCCAGGCAAGTTGGACATTCCAATAATTGTCACTCCATTATAGAAAACATATTCATCATTCTTTGATCCTTCAACATTACCACCTGTAGATACGGCCATATCCACAATTACACTGCCAGGATTCATTGCTTCAACCATGTCTTGAGTTATTATCCTGGGGGCTTGTCGACCGAATACTTGAGCTGTAGTAATGATCACATCGGATTGGGAACAGATTTTTTTCATACCATCTTGCTGCATCTTGATTTGCTCAGGAGTTAATTCTTTGGCGTAGCCTTGATCTGTCTCCTCAGTATCACCAATATCAATTTTTACAAATTTTCCTCCTAGAGATTTAACCTGCTCTTCTACTACTGGCCTTGTGTCAAATGCCTCTACTCTCGCCCCCAGTCTCTTAGCAGTAGCTATAGCTTGTAGTCCAGCAACTCCCACACCAACTACAAATACTCTGGCAGGAGATATTGTTCCTGCTGCCGTCATCATCATTGGAAAAGACTTTGAAAGAGTCCTCGAGGCTTCTATCACAGCAGCATATCCTGCCAAATTTGCTTGGGAACTCAGCGCGTCCATCTTTTGAGCTCTTGTTATTCTTGGAACAAGTTCCATGCTTATGGAGCTAACATCAGCTGCAGCCAAATCAGATACAATTTGTCTTTCGTTAAATGGGTCTAAAAAGCTAATGTATATGGAATTCTTTCTTAGAGATTGAATCTCGTCCTGATTGGGTTTATTTATTTTACAAACTACATCAGCTGATTCAAGCCCTTTGGTTTTTTCATTACAAATACTAGCACCTGCTTCAACATATAATTCATCTGAAACAAAAATTTTTTCTCCTAGCCCAGATTCAATCAGAACTTCGATGCCCAAATCAGTAAACTTCTTGGCCACTTCAGGTAAAATAGTGGCACGTGTCTCGTGATCCTCTTCTTTAGGAAAAAATATTTGCATAATTATTTTTGAATTGGAATTTTCGGAGAACAGTTTAATGAAAAAAGTTAACTATGAACATAAAAAATTTAGATCATGATGAAGTAAATAAATTTGATGAACTTGCAGCTAAATGGTGGGACAAGAATGGTGAATTTAAGCCACTACATCAAATTAATCCCTTAAGAGTAGGTTTTATTAAAGAAAGATGCTTACTGGAAGGTAAGAAGGTTCTAGATGTCGGTTGTGGCGGTGGTATTCTTGCTGAAGCTCTCAACGAATTGGGCGCCAGCGTTACTGGAATAGACGCTTCAGAAAATACTATTGGTGTTGCAAAAACTCACTCTAAATCTATAGGAAGCGATGTTAAATACATACAAAGTACAATTGAGGATTTTATATCTTCATATCCAGAAGAAAGATTTGATGTAATTACTTGTTTAGAGATGCTTGAACATGTCCCTTCGCCTTATGAAATTATAAAGAGCTGCTCCAATCTCTTGAAAGAAGATGGAAACATTTTTTTTTCAACAATAAATAGAAACCCTAGATCCTACCTTTTTGCTGTTATAGGAGCGGAATATATATTAAACCTTCTTCCTAAAGGGACACATGATTACGAAAAATTTATAAAACCTTCCGAGTTAGCAAAATGGATTAGAGATGCAGGCCTAAGCTCTAAAGAGACAATAGGATTAAGTTATAACCCTATAACTGATAACTATTGGCTTGGTAAAGATATCCAAGTTAACTATATGGTCCATGCAAAAAAGGAAAGCATTTGAAAATTGAACTCTTCGCATTCGACCTAGATGGAACTCTTCTTGATACTGCACCTGATTTTCTTCATGCAGTAAATTTACTCAGAAAAAAGTATAAGTTTGGTGAAGCAGATTATGAGCAAGTTCGATCAAGGGTTTCACAAGGAGCGGCAAGCCTTGCTGCATATGCACTTAACCTAGAAGGCAAGCCAAATCAGATAATTGAATCTCATAGAAAAGAGTTACTAGATATATACGAAGACTGCTGCCTAACAAACACCAAAATGTTTGATGGAGTGGAAGAAGTACTAAATGAACTTAATGAAAAAAAAATTAAGTGGGGAATAATTACTAATAAACCGAGAAGATTTGCGGTAGGTATTGTGGAAAATAAATTAGGTAAGTTCAGACCTCCTTTTTTAATATGCCCAGATGACGTAGGTGTCCGAAAACCTGAACCAGATGGACTTCTTCATGCCCTTACATTATCAGTTTCAAAACCTGAAAATAGTATTTACATTGGTGATCATCAAATAGATATTAAAGCGGGTGAAAGAGCTAATATGCTCACCGGTGCAGCAGCTTATGGATATATTCCTCTCAATGATAATGTCAAAGAATGGAAAGCAGATCATATATTCGATAAAGCAAATGAAATAATTACATTAGTCAGATAATGAAAATGGAATTCAAAAAACTCAATTATCCTTCTGATCTTTTAGAGGATAAGACAATCGTTATCTCTGGAGCAGGTTCAGGTATAGGCAGACAAATAGCTAGGAGCTATGCAGAGTTTGGTGCAGATTTAATTCTTCTTAGTAAGAATATTGAGAAGCTAGAATCCATTTATGAAGAAATTAATGAAATAACTTCTGGTAGTGTGATCATCCAGCCTATAGATTACAAAACTGCTGATGAAAAAAATTATCGAGAAATTGTTGGAGCAATTAAAGAGGAATATTCTCATATCGATGGACTGGTCAATAATGCAGGGATACTCGGTGAAAAAAAACCTCTTGAGCAATATAGTTACTCAGTATGGAAAGATGTTCTAAAAGTCAATCTTGATGCAAGCTTTTTGTTAACAAAAAATTTGATTCCTCTTTTGAGAGAATCTAGCAGTAGCTCGATAATTTTCACGTCATCTGGAGTTGGGAGAAAAGGAAGAGCTTACTGGGGAGCTTACTCGATTAGTAAATTTGCAACTGAAGCAATGATGCAAATACTATTTGATGAACTCCAGAACACCACATCAATTAGAGTTAACTGCATAAATCCTGGAGCTGTCAGAACTAAAATGAGAGAGTCGGCATACCCTGCAGAAAATCCAGAGAATAATCCATCTGCTATTGAGATAATGAATCCTTATCTATATTTGATGAGTGATCTGAGCAAAGATATTAGCGGTCAATCGATTGACGCTCAAGCGCATTAATCTCACTTTTTGTGAGTTCCTTAAAAGCACCTTGCTTTAGAGTAGCAGGTAAAAAAAGGTTACCATAGCGAACTCTTTTGAGACGCGAAATTTCTAAACCTTGACTCTCCCACAGTCTTCTGACTTCTCTAGAACGACCCTCCATGATGACCATTGCAAACCATTGATTTGTTTTTCCTTTCCTTCCTGCCTGAACATCAGAAAATTTTGCAAAACCATCTTTTAATTCGACTCCTTTAATAAGATTATTCACTATTTTTTCACTCACATGACCATGTACTCTAGCGACATATTCTCTCTCGATGTTAGAGGAAGGATGCATTAAATTATTTGCGAAAGAACCATCGTTACTGAATAGAATTAATCCAGAAGTATTTATATCTAACCTGCCAACGGAAACCCATCTGCCTGATCTCAATTTAGGAAGAGAATCGAAAATAGTTTTCTTATGGTCAGGATCATTACGAGAGGATATTTCTCCTACCTTCTTGTTATAAATTAGAACCCTTCTTTTAGTAGGATCTTTCTTTAAAAGCTTTATCGTACTGCCTTCGACCTCAAATGTATCTTTTTCTGACACCAGCTGACCAATGATGGCCAACTGACCATTTACCAAAACCTTTTTTTGCCTTATTAATGATTCTATTCCTCTTCTAGATCCAATACCATGATCTGCGAGGATCTTATGGATCCTGATCTTCAATATTTAATTCAAAGATTTTGAGCTACTTATAGACTCATCAGGTTCATCTATCGGTAGTTCGTGCTCAATTGATGTTAGGTCAGGCAAGGAAGGGAGTTCTGGAAGCTCTCTAAGATGTTGTAATCCAAAATAATCTAGAAATTCTTTGGTAGTAGAATATAAAGAAGGTCTGCCGGGCACATCTCTTTGACCAACGATCTTTACCCAGCCTCTTTCCATAAGCCCTCTAATTAATTGAGTTCCAACAGCTACTCCTCTTATTGCCTCTATTTCTCCTCTAGTTATAGGTTGCTTATATGCAATAAGAGATAGAGTCTCCAAAGTGGCCTTAGAAAATTTCTGAGGTTTTTCTTCCCAAAGTTTTGCGATGTATTGAGATAAAGACTGTTTTACCTGCAAACGATATCCACTAGCTATCTTCTTCAATTCAATACCTCGAGTTAGGCAGTCCTGATCTATTTGATTCAGGGCTTTTCTAATCTCATCTTTAGAAGGCTTAGGATCCTCAAAAACTCTAACGATATCGTCAATGCTTATTGGTCTTGATGCTGTTAAAAGCAATGCTTCAAGAATTTCACTTAATTTCCTCTCCATTAATGTACCTCTTCAATTCCTTTAATATGTATAGGACCAAACTCCTCTGATTGCACAATCTCAATTAATGAGTCTTTCAGAAGCTCTAAGATTGCTAAGAATGTTACCACCACGCCTATCTTGCCTTCTTTAGGTTTGAATAAAGAAGTAAACTCTATAAAAGATTCAGTTCTCATTCTTTCTAATATTTGGGTCATTCTTTCTCTAGTTGAGAGTTCTTCGAAATTAATTAAATGAGCATGAGATTGTTCGGCTCTTCTTAGAACTTCAGCAAGTGCAATCGTTAAATCTTCTAGAGGTACATCTATGAGAGGTGCTTGAGTGGTAAATTCTGGTAATTTTGCATTAGCTGCAAAAATTTCTCTGTCTATTCTAGGAATTTTATCTATTCGTTCTGCAGCCTCTTTGTACCTTTGATACTCTTGAAGTCGTTTAATTAATTCAGCTCTTGGATCCTCTTCTTCTGTTTGCTCTTCAGGTCTAGGCAGCAACATTCTTGATTTTAATTCAGCCAAATAAGCAGCCATTACTAGGTAATCTCCTGCCAATTCAACCTGCATTGCATCCATCAATTCTATGTAAGATGTATATTGTTCAGTTATCTTAGCTACGTTTATATCTAAAATATCCAGGTTCTGTTTCTTTATGAGGTATAAAAGAAAATCTAAAGGGCCTGCAAAACTGTCTAATAGAATCTCTAGGGCATTGGGGGGGACATATAAATCATCAGGGAGGCTAGTTTCTTTGCCTTTTACAGTCGCTAAGAAGAGTTCCTCTTGACGAGGATGCGCTCGTTTTTCCTCTTTTTTTTGAGGATTTAAGGCCTTTGTATCAACCATTTTTTCCAATACTTATGTATTGATCCTATATTATAGCCACTTATCTGCCTTTGAGGAAATAAGCCTTATTTTAAAAACTTATTAGTAATGGGATATCTTCTGTCCTTTCCAAAACCTCTTGAAGTTATCTTTACTCCAAGCGGTGCCTGCCGTCTTTTGTATTCACTAAAATCAATTAATCTTATTACCTTATTTAAAATACTTCTTTCAATTCCTGACTCTTCGATTTCCTTTTTACTTTTATCTTGTTCTACGTATAGCTCTATTATTTTATCTAGAGTGTCATAATCGGGAAGACTATCGCTATCTTGTTGATCTGGTGCAAGTTCAGCACTTGGTGGCCTCTCAATAATTCTTTCAGGTATAACTTTAGAAATTGTATTTCTATATCTAGCGAGTTCATAAACTAAAGTTTTAGGCACATCTTTCAAAACCCCAAAACCTCCAGCAGTGTCGCCATAGAGTGTAGAATATCCGACAGCTGTTTCGCTTTTGTTGCCTGTAGTTAAAACTATTTCCCCGGATTTATTTGACAAGGCCATCAAGATGACCCCCCTGCACCTTGATTGTAAATTTTCTTCAGTAATATCAGGTTCAAGTCCTTTAAATTCACATTCAAGGCTACTTTGAAAAGAATCATATATTTCTCCTATAGGAATAATAGAATGTTTTATCCCTAAGTTTTCTGCTAGCCTATTAGCATCTTCAACACTCATGTCAGAAGTAAACTTGAAGGGCATCATAAAACTTCTTACATTTTCAGATCCAATTGCATCTGCTGCTATGACTGCAGTTAAAGCGGAATCTATGCCTCCAGAAGAGCCTATCAATACTCCAGGAAATTTATTTTTATTAATATAATCTTTCGCGCCTAAAACCAAAGCTTTATAAACCTCTTCAAGCTCTGAATCCTCAGGTATAACTTCATTTTTATCACTCAATATATTCCCATCATGTTGGGATGAAAAACTTACTACTGCTTGATCTTCTTCAAATTTGGCAAGTTGCAACACTTGCTTGCCTTGACTATCCATTGCCATCGAAGTGCCATCAAATACCAATTCATCCTGTCCTCCTACTTGGTTAGCATAAACAATAGGCATTGAGAATTTGGATGCATGACCTGAAATTAAATTCTTTCTTTCTAGTATTTTATTAAGATGAAATGGAGAAGCATTGATGTTTAAGACTAAGTCAGCTTCTTTCTCATGTAATTGCGTTATTACCTTTTGATGCCATATATCTTCACATACAGAAAGGCCTACTCTGAAACCATTTACCTCAAAGATTCCTGGACTATCACCTGGTTGAAAATATCTTTTTTCGTCAAATACCTCATAATTTGGTAATTCTTGTTTTTTATATTCGGTGATAATCGAATTACTTCTGAGCACACCGGCACAATTAAAAATTGAATCTCCCTCTTTCTTTGGATAACCAATTACAACGAAACTTTCAGGTCTAAAATTACTAAGCTCATTAATTGCTTCATAAGCTTGATCAAGTAAATCCTCTCTTAAAATAAGATCTTCGGGGGGATAGCCAGTTATAAACATCTCCGTTAGCAAGAATATATCTGGAGAGGATTCTTTAGAGAGCTTAGAAATAGAGTTTTTTGCCAGCTCCAAGTTTCCAGCTATATCTCCGACTATGGGATTTTCTTGAATAATGCCTACAGAAATTTTCTTGGATATCATTTTTTCAAAATTTTTAGTTAATTTTCAGGTTATTTTTAAGTAGATAAAGTACGTAATTGGCCAGTATCTTAACACTTTCATGCTTTATTCTGACGACAATAGATGTAGAATGCACCTCCGATTAAATTTTAAGCATGCATAAGACAAGTGATTTAAGAATCTCAGGAAGGCAGGAAGTAATTTCTGCAAGCACTTTATTGGATAAACAACCAATTTCAGATTTTTCTTCCCAAACAGTTTTCAATTCTAGAAAAGAATTTTCTCAAATACTCAGTAAAAAAGATAAAAGATTAGCAGTCGTTGTTGGGCCATGTTCTATCCATGATACTGAGTCCGCTATGGAATATGCAAACCTTTTACTCAAAGAAAAGAAAGCTCTAGAAAAAGAACTTCTGATTATTATGAGAGTGTATTTCGAGAAACCAAGAACAACTGTTGGCTGGAAAGGCCTTATTAATGATCCGGATCTGGATAATTCTTTCAACATTGATAAAGGTTTATCTGTGTCAAGGCAACTTTTAAGAGATATAAATGATTTAGGTATGCCTGCTGGAACAGAATTTTTAGATGTTATAACGCCCCAATATATAGCTGATTTAATCTCCTGGGGAGCCATAGGTGCTAGAACTACAGAGAGTCAAATCCATAGGGAGCTTGCCTCCGGTTCTTCCTGTCCTATTGGCTTTAAAAACGCAACAAACGGTGGTATTCAGGTAGCTGCTGATGCCATAGGATCTGCCCTACATCCTCACAAATTTCTATCAGTCACAAAAGAAGGTAAAGCAGCGATATTTTCTTCTTCTGGTAATAAAGACTGTCACGTTATTCTTAGAGGAGGAAAAGACCCGAATTATAAAAAAGAGTTTATAGATCAAACTTCTGAGATTCTAAAATCAAACTCTCTTGAAGATTCAATCATGGTTGATATGAGTCATGGAAACAGCAGTAAACAGCACAAAAAACAGATAGATGTATGCGATAACATTGCTTCTCAGATAAAGTCAGGTGAGACAAGAATTACTGGAGTCATGATAGAGAGCAATATAGAGGAAGGAAATCAAAAGGCCGATGATTTAAATAACCTGACATATGGAAAAAGTATTACTGATGCATGTATCAACTGGCAAGATACTAAAGATTGTCTTCACAAATTGGCTGATTCTGTAAGAATTAGAAATAACTAACCTATTGTTCTTGTTAAGATCTAGATGATAAATTAATCTAGTGATTCGTAATTCATGACTTCAAAGATAACTTTCTCAAAAGAAATCGCCAACACAATAGGCTTGGAAGAAGCAGTTTTACTCGAGCATTTAAAACAGGAAGAGAAGCTTCAGGGCCAAGTTTCTTTGCAAGAAATTTGTTCAGATATTTCTTTTTGGTCAGATGAAAGAATCTTGGAAGTCCTTACTCAACTTACTAAAACAGGTCTTATCAACAAGACGATCGTTGATGGAGTGCCTCATTTTTCATCAAAAAAACATAATAAAAAAACTCCAACTAACAATAGAGATAAATGGGTACCTGATAAAGATGTCATAGATCAAATTAATGAGTATGGTATTCCAGAGGATTTTGCAAATCTCCAGATTGATGATTTCAAGCAACTTAATCAGGAACGCAATGAGACGGATACAAACTGGGGAGTAAAATTTCTAAGATTTGTAATCAAAAAGTGGCGTCATAAGGAAGTTGAAGATAACAAAAAGTTGAAAACTAAGCCCATCGATAAAAATTGGGTTCCGGATGTGGATGCCAAGGAAATACTGATAAATTCTGGAATAAATGAAGATTTCATTGATAAGGAAGTTCCTGAATTTGTGCTCTATTGGACAGAACGTAAGGAAGAATCTGACATTTGGAATAGCAAATTTATTGCACATATACGAAGGCAATGGGGAAGATTCAAAGAGATTAAAGAAAACGATAACTCACCATCAGTTATGACATCAGATTGGAACCCTAATTCAGATTTCTTTGACATTCTTGAAATGACGGAGATCCCAAAAGAATTTGCAGAAAATGCAAAGCTAGAGTTCGTAATGTACTGGAAAGAGTCAGGACAGGCTCTAAACTCTTGGAATAGCAAATTTCTTCAACACGTCAAATATAAGTGGGAAAGAGCAAATAAAGATCAAATACCTCAATTATCCAAACAAATCGATAAAAGAATCGAATCTAGCTGGGAGATACAAGATAACATATCAGCAAAACCTTCAAAAAAGTTAGATGCCGAAACACTTCAGGAAAATTTTAAAAAACTAAAAGAAAAGCACAAAATATAGTTTTACATAAGGTATTTTAGTGTTATAGTTATGTATAACACCTATAGATCTTATGAAAATCAAACAAACTTACAAGACCGCTTCGATCCTTGCATCCTTTTTAGTCATATGGATGATCTCTGGTAGCTTAGTACAAGAGGAGACTTTTGAAAAAAAAGACTCTTCTTTAGATACTTTATCTTCTGTGACTATTCTCAATAGCAAAGCTACTAGTAAGTCTCAAATACTCAAATCAAGTGGATTTACTGAAGCTGATAAATTTGTACAAGTCAGGGCTGAAGTAAGCGGTAGAGTAATAGCTCGACCTGCACAACAAGGCGACTTTGTAAAAGAAGGAGACCTAATCTGCCAACTATATATTGCAGGCAGAGAAGCTTATCCTAAAATAGTTGCACCCTTTTCAGGGTACCTTGAAAGTTTAAGAGTTGACGAGGGTGATTTTTTAAATACTGGAGCCGTTTGTGCTTCATTGATTGATCCTGATCCAATGTTAGTAGTTGCTGATATAGCAGAAAAAGATATTGCACAGATTCAATTAGGCTCAGAAGCAACAGCCAAATTAATTTCTGGCAGATTTATTAAGGGTCAAGTCACTTTTATAGCTTCGTCTGCAGACAAAAATACGAGAACATTCAGAGTCGAAATTAGTGTCGAAAACAATGACAGAAGCATCAGAGATGGTGTATCAGCAGAGATCTTTATAAAAGGAAAAGAAGAGCCTGCTCATAAAATATCACCAGCTATATTATCTCTAAATGACCAAGGAAAACTTGGAGTAAGAACTGTTACCTCCGAAAATAGAGTTGAATTTAAAGAAATTAAAATACTTGAAGACACAAATACAGGTATGTGGATTTCTGGTTTAGGTGAAGAAGCTAGGATCATTACTTTAGGTCAAGAATATGTCTTTCAAGGACAAACCGTAAACGTTAAGGAATCATTTTCTCCTGATGTATGAAGAGCTTTATTACAGGAGCCATAAAAAAAAGCAGAACTTCACTTAGTATCCTAGTTTTATTAGGACTTTCTGGGTTATTTGCTCTCAGTGCACTTCCAAAAGCAACAGAACCTCAAGTAAATTTTCCAGGTGCTTACGTAGGTGTTGGCTTTGAAGGTGTATCTCCTGAAGACTCCGAAAGATTGCTTGCAAAACCCCTAGAGGACGCTTTAAGAACAATATCTGGAGTTGTAGATATCAGGTCAACTTCAGCAACTGGCTATGCAGCTGTTGTTGTAGAGTTTGATCAAGATGTTGATATTGATGAGGCACTTTATGATGTTCGAGTTAAAGTCGACGAAGCTAGAGCTGAATTGCCGCTTGATGCTAGGGAACCTACCATAAGAGAATTTACCTCAACTGATAATCCTGTTCTAACAGTAAGTGTCGCAAGTTCAGTTCTACCTCAGAGAGTTCTAGTAAATCTAACTCAAGAACTACAAGATTTAATCGAAACACATCCTAATGTCCTCGAAGCTGAATTAAACGGAGTGCCAGAAGACTTAATTGAGGCAATAGTTGATAAAACTAAACTTGAGTCTTACGGCATATCAATGAATCAGCTTTATCAGGCTGTTTCAAATAATAATCGTGTAATACCAGCAGGCTTCCAAGATACTGGGACAGGAAGATTTGCAGTAAATGTCCCCAGTGTATTTTCGAGCCTAGAAGATATAGAAACATTACCAATTAAAGTATCAGGAACTTCTGTAGTTACCTTAAAAGATGTTGCCGATGTAAGTCTAACCTTTAAAGATAGAGGCGGGTATTCAAGAATTAATGGCCAGCAGTCTCTTGCTATTGATATTAAAAAAAGAATCGGAACAAATATTATCGATACAGTTACCGATATCCGAAAGATGGTCGAAGACAAAATAGAGACTTTTCCTGAAGGTGTAGATGTGAATTTCGTACGTGATGACTCCAAGTTTGCTCTCCAAATGATATCTGAACTTCAAGGCAATGTTTTGACTTCAATCGCTTTAGTGATGATTGTTGTATTAGCCGCTTTGGGCTTTAGAACTTCGATGCTCGTTGGAATGGCTATACCTTTTTCTTATTTATTTGCACTTCTAGTGCTTCTGATTTTGGATAAAGAATTCAATTTCATGGTCATGTTTGGGATGCTGATTTCAATGGGAATGACGATTGATGGCTCTATAGTAGTAACAGAGTACGCAGACCGGAAATTAGCTGAGGGTATGAATAGAATTGAAGCTTACACCGCAGCAGCTACTAGAATGTTCTGGCCTGTTCTTTCATCCACAACGACTACTTTAATTGCATTCACCCCACTAATGTTTATGCCTGGATTTGGTGCTTTCATCAGAGATATGCCAATTACAGTTTTCTGTGTTCTAGTAGGATCACTGCTTTACTCATTAATTTTTGCTCCTATTTTGGGTGCTATGTTCGGGGGTCTGGCTAAGCAATCTGAAGCAGAAATTAATAATGTCAGACTTTTAGAGTCTTCTGATCCTTTGAGTTTATCAGGAGCTTCGGGCATCTATGCTAGAAAGATCAACAAATACTTAGATACACCTGGACAAACTATTTCAATCATTCTTGGAGCTATTATTTTATGCATTGGACTGTGGTCACATCATGGTAAAGGAATAGTTTATTTTCCGCAGGTTGCTCCTCAATTCGCTGAAGTTGATATTCTTGCAAGAGGCAATTTAGCTGTAGATGAAATTAGAGATATTGCTATTGAGGCAGAGCAAAAAATAATTGATGTGAAAGAAATTGAAAGATTATCTGTTTGGTCCAACTCAGGAGGAAGCAGAGGCCTAGGTCGTGGTTCAAATTCTCCCGATAGAGTTGGCGGTATGTTTATTGACTTTTATGGTGAAGATGAAGCTGTGTCCGATTTAAATGGTTTCGAAATTATGGATCTACTTCGTGAAAGATTAAATGATACTTCTGGTTACATAGTTCAAGTTGAGGAAGAAAAAGGTGGTCCACCTATAGGCAAACCTCTTCAAATAAATGTTAGTGGTGATAATGAACAAGCACTCATTTCAGCAATTCGAAAAATAAGAAGTCAACTTGAAGGCATGGGAAGCTTCAAAGATATAGAAGATACATCAGTAACTAGAGGAATAGAGTGGGAATTAGAAATAAACAGAACAAAGGCTGCTCAATATGGAGCAGGTTTAAGTGATGTTGGCGCTTCCGTGCAAATGGTAACTAATGGCATCAAGGTAGGAGAATATAGACCGCTTAATCTAGATAGAGAAGTTGATATTAGAGTGAGATTTCCTAAATCTGAAAGAAATATAGACCAACTTGAAAAGTTAAATGTACAGACAATGAAAGGTTTAGTTCCTGTAAGTAGCTTTGTAGAGACAAATATTCAACCTGCAACAAAAAGTATTTCCAGGAAAGGTGGTAAAAGGGTTCATAGTATTGCTGCAAATACCGTAGAAGGTGCAATACCTTCAGTTCAAATCAAAAAAGTTAAAGATTGGCTGGATGCTGAGGATTTGGGTAGGGGCGTGACTGTAAATTTTGATGGTTTCGATAAATATAACAAAGAAGCTGCTGATTTTCTTGTACTAGGCTTTATCACTATGCTTTTTGTTATGCTGATAGTTTTGGTTGCCCAGTTTAATAGTTTTTATCAAGCAAATATCGTTTTGTCTGCCATCCTCTTGTCTTTTGGAGGAGTGTTCATTTCACTCCTCATACTAGATAGATCATTTAGCACCTTGCAAACAGGAATAAGTTGCGTCGCATTGGCAGGCATAGTGGTTAACAATAATATTGTTTTAATTGATACTTTTAATCTTCTCAAAAGAAATAACCCTGGTTCGACTACAAAGTCTTTAGCTTTAAGAAGTGCAATTTTGAGATTGAGACCAGTATTTTTAACTTCATTCACTACTATTGCTGGCCTATTGCCCATTGCATTGGGTTACAGCATAGACCTGATAGACAGAACAATTAAATCAGGTTCCTATATAACAAGTTTTTGGGAACAAATGGCCGCATCTCTTGTAGTTGGATTAACTGTAGCAACTATCCTGACACTTGTGGTTACTCCTTGTGCTCTTGCCTTTTCTGATTCTATCAGAGCATTTCCATCAAGAATGATAAGATTAATTACAAGACCATTTTTGACCCTCAATTTCTCTAAAAGGTTAACGAAATAACTAACAAACAACCTTACTTTTTCTAGATCTAGGTTATTATGTCGCCTTAAATGGACTTACACTAAGTCATTCTTGAAATAAGGAATATTAATGGCTAAAAAATTAACACTCATAACTTTTATATTATCGCTATTTTCAGGAATTACGTTTTCTGAAGAAATTCAAGAGATAGTCATTCTAGAAAAGAAGCTATCGAGCCTTAATGGCTGGTCGAATAATCAATCCATCACTTCAATAAGTGAAAAAGAACTTGATGATCTAGATGCACAGCATCCTAAACAAATTTTTAGAAGGTCTCCTGGAATCTGGATCAGTAGAGGGTCAGGTCAAGAACATTTGACTGCTATACGATCTCCTGTGTTAACTGGACCGGGGGCTTGTGGCTCTTTCCTTATATTAGAGGATGGTCTTCCAGTAAGGCCAACTGGATTTTGTAATGTTAATGGATTATTTGAAACATTTTTTGAAATGGCTTCAGGTTTAGAGACTATAACTGGACCAGCTAGCGCAAGATATGGTGCCAATGCAATGCATGGTGTTGTAAATGTACTCTCAAAACCTATAACTTCAGAAAATAAGTTCTATACAAACGTCGGGCCAAATAACTACAAAAACTTTAAGATCAGAACAAGTAATCAAGAAAATTGGAGCTTTGATGGTCACTTTGCCAATAATGATGGCTTTAGGGATAAATCAGGGTACGATCAACAAAAAATTAAAATCCAATCTATTTTTTCACTCTCTTCATGGGATGCAGCTTTAAAAGCTACACTCACAAATCTAAATCAAGAAACTGCTGGATATGTAAATGGTTTAGATTCTTATAAAAATGAAGAGTTTAGCAGGAGAAATTTTAATCCTGATGCATATCGAGATGCCAATTCACAAAGAGTATCTTTAAGATTAACAAAAGAAGACAAAAATACTGTTAATTCAATTACCTCATACATACGAAGTAATGATATGAAGTTTTTTCAACACTTCCTCCCAGGGACTCCCCTTGAGGAGAATAACCATAAAAGTCTCGGGATAAATCTGCAAAGAATTTCAGAGCACAACTCTTTTACTTTTGTACAAGGCTTACAGTTAGATTTTGCTATGGTTGAACTGACAGAAACGCAAAAAGATGCTTTAACTACCAGCTCTGCTTTTAATAATGCCACAAGACCTCAAGGCAAGCATTATGACTATGAAGTGGATTCAACTGTTATTGCAGTATTTGCAGGGATAGAGGACTACATTCTAAATAAAAATCTTTACCTATTTGCTGATACTAGAGCTGAATTTATTGAGTATGACTACTCAAATAATATGATCAGTGGCAATACCAGAGAAGATGGAACTGAATGTGGATTTGGAGGTTGTTATTACAATAGACCCTCAGATAGAACAGATGACTTCAATGAGATAAGTGCCAGGATTGGCATCATAACAAACTACGAATCTGTCAATTATTTTGCCCAAATTAGTTTAGGGTTCAGACCTCCACAAATTAATGAAGCATACAGATTACAAAAAAAACAGAATGTTACTGATCTCGACTCGGAAACTTTAACTATGTTGGAAGTAGGCAGTAGATATGATTGGCAATCGTTGAGTGGATCTCTAAGCCTCTATCAAAGTAAAAAGAAAAACTCTATCTTCAGAGATTCGCAGAATTTTATCGTAGATAATGGAAAAACTGATCATAAAGGTATTGAATTGAGCCTAGATTGGCTCATCAGTTCAAACACCATTATTAGTACAAACATTACATATGGAGATCATAAGTACGACTTTGAAACCGATACTTCAATGAGAGAAAAAATAAGAGTCGGTAATGAGATTGATACAGCTCCTAAAATGATGGCTAACTTAATCTTAAATTCAAATTTTAACAGAGATACTTCGCTTGCTTTTGAAATTGAGTATATGAGTTCTTACTATACTGATGCAGCAAATCTTCACGAATATGAGGGGCACACCCTGTACCATGCTAGATTTACCAGAAAAATAAATGATACTTTCAAAACTTACATCAGGGTCGAGAACATATTTGATAAAGCTTATGCTGAGAGAGCTGACTTTAATGCATTTGGCGGAGATAGATATTTTCCAGGTTTGCCAAGAGAATTCTATATTGGTTTAGAATATACATTTTAAAGAGCCACAATGAATAAGAAAATTGATATAAATTTTGAAAAAGCCCTCGAAGAGCTTGAATCTATAGTCGAAGATTTAGAATCAGGAGACTTAAGTTTAGAGAATTCTCTCAAGTCATTTGAGAAAGGAATAAAACTGGCTAGACAATGTCAAGAGAAGCTGTCACAAGCTGAGTTACAAGTTCAAAAATTGATTGAAGAAGATGGAGAACTAAAAACTACTCCATTAAAAGATGTCTGAATTTGATAAGCTCTTAACTTCATATCAAAATAGAATCAATTCCAAATTAGAGAGTTTATTGCCTTCTGATGACTCAATTCTATCAGAAGCTATACGTTATTCAGTCTTAGATGGTGGAAAAAGGCTCAGACCAATACTAGTGTACTTGATAGGTGAGTTGGGAAATGCCGAAAATGGTTCATTGGATATATTAGCTGGATCGGTTGAAATGATACATTGTTACTCACTTATTCATGATGATTTACCGTCTATGGATGATGATGATCTAAGAAGAGGTAAGCCAACTACCCACAAAAAATATGATGAAGCGACTGCAATACTCGCAGGAGATGCTTTACAGCCTTTCGCTTTCGAATTAGTGACAAATATAAATATTTCGGATAGTGATAAATTAAGCATAATTAAAAGCCTGGCAAAGGCTTGTGGCTATCAAGGCATGGTAGGTGGGCAGATAAAAGATATTCATTCTGATGATATAAAAGATGTTGAATCTTTAGACATAATGCATTCCCAAAAAACAGGACGGTTAATTCAATCCTCAATTGAGACTGCTGGAATATTATCTAACTTGAGAAAGCAAGATATAGAGTCTCTCATAGAGTATGGGGATAAAATTGGTCTAGCATTTCAGATTCAAGATGACATTATTGATATTGAATCCCCTTCGACTTTAAGTGGAAAAGATCAAGGCTCTGATGTTGAAAAAGATAAACTAACTTATCCATCTATTGTAGGTATTGAAAACTCGAAAGTCAGGGCTTTTGACTTGGCTGAAGAAGCAAAAGAAAAACTTCAACTATTAGATAGAAATACTGATAATCTGTGCAAATTAGCTGACTATATTGTTTCAAGAAAAACTTAAATTGTGAAAATTTTCGATTCCATACCAACTGATGAGCCTATTTCAGAGCTGCTAAAAAATATTAATTCACCTAAAGATCTTAGAAAGCTTAATCAATCTCAGATCCCTCAAATAGCAGATGAATTAAGGGAATTCCTCCTTTATACAGTAGGAAAGACAGGCGGGCATTTTGGTGCAGGACTTGGTGTTATTGAATTAACATTAGCCTTACATTACAAATTTGAAACACCTGAAGATAGGATTGTCTGGGACGTTGGACATCAAACATATCCTCATAAAATATTAACCGGAAGAAAAGATGCGATGGAAAGCATGCGTCAGAATAATGGATTAGCACCCTTCCCTGTAAGATCCGAAAGTGAATATGACACTTTTGGAGTTGGCCACTCCAGTACTTCAATTAGCGCAGCCCTTGGAATGATTACAGGAGCGGAAAAGAAAAATGAAAAAAGATATGTCACAGCGGTGATTGGAGATGGGGCAATGACTGCCGGTATGGCTTATGAAGCTTTAGCTCATGCTGGGTCTATAGATAAAAATCTGCTAGTTATTCTTAATGATAATCAAATGTCTATTTCAGAAAACATAGGTGGATTAAGAAATTACCTCGCTCGTATATGGGCAAGTAAAACTTACAATAGAATCAGAGAAGGTGGTAAAAATGTATTAACTTATGTGCCTCGCGCAAAAGAATTTGCAAGGAAGGCAGAAATACATGCGAAAGGAATGATCGCTCCTGGTTCATTATTTGAAGAATTAGGTTTCGAATACTTTGGACCAGTAGACGGACATGATACCGATGGATTAATTAATATATTAGATGATTTAAAACATATAAATGGACCAAAATTCCTTCATGTCATTACAACTAAAGGTAAAGGTTTTGCTCCTGCTGAAGATGATCCCATAGGATTTCATGCAATTAATAAAATAAAGCAGGAAGACCTTGTAAAGGATAAAAGTGCACAATCGAAAAAGCCCTCTTACTCAAAGATATTTGGAGAATGGTTATCTTTTAAAGCAAACAAAGATAAAAGGCTTGTTGCTATTACTCCTGCTATGGGCGAAGGGTCAGGAATGATTGAATTCTCCACAGAGTTTCCTGATAGATATTATGATGTAGCCATAGCTGAGCAACATAGTGTGAGTTTTGCTGCAGGGCTAGCTTGCGAAGGAATGAAACCTGTTGTTGCAATATATAGCACTTTCTTACAAAGAGCTTATGATCAACTCATACATGATGTAGCGTTACAAAATTTAGATGTTCTATTCGCTATAGATAGAGCAGGCTTAGTTGGATTAGACGGAGCTACACATCACGGCGCTTTTGATTTGTCTTATATGAGATGTATTCCAAATATGGTAATAATGGCTCCTTCTGATGAGTCGTTAGCATGGAAAATGTTTAACACTGGTTATGAGCACTCAGGGCCTGTCGCAATTAGATATCCGAGAGGAACTGGTAGAGGAATAGATTATTCTAAGAACGAAGAAACTGTAGAAATAGGAAAAAGTTCTACAGTAATAAATTCTGATGAGAAAGAAGTTATTATTCTTTCTTTCGGCAGTCTGCTCGAATCTGCCATGGAGGCTGGCAAAAGGATTAACGCAAGAGTAGTGGATATGCTATTTATTAAACCTTTAGATGAGAGTCTTTTGGAAGAAATCAATAATAATTATAAACTTATAGTCACCATCGAAGACAATGTAATGGCTGGGGGAGCTGGTTCAGCAGTCAACGAGCATCTCATAAAATTAAATTCCAGTTCAAAAATACTCAATTTAGGCCTTCCAGATGAATTTATAGAGCATGGAGATCAGGAACAACAAAAGATTCTTAATGGATTAGATGCAAATGGAATAGAAAAGTCTATTAAAGAAAAATTGAAACTAATCTGAATCAGATAGCATATGGCCCATATATTTTGCTTTAATCTTTAGATAATCTTCATTGTGTTGATTAGGTTCAATTTCAATAGATATTCTCTCTGACACCTTAATGCCAACATCCTCTAATCCCTTTATTTTTGCAGGATTGTTTGTCATTAGTTTTACAGAAGAAACTCCAACGGATGAAAGTATCTCTTTGCAATATGAATAATCTCTCTCATCAGCGGCAAATCCTAGGGCTTCATTTGCTTCAATTGTATTTAAACCTTTATCTTGTAGTTCATAAGCTCTAATTTTATTCACAAGACCAATGCCTCTACCTTCTTGTACCATATAAATTATCATTCCATGTCCTTCTTTTGCGATTGACTGCATAGCTTGAGCAAGTTGAGAGCCACAATCACACTTTAAGCTATATAAAGCATCTCCGGTCAAACACTGAGAATGAATTCTCAGCAGAGAATCATTTTGAAGCTCTCCTAGATAAAGAAGTAAGTGCTCTTCTCCTAGTTTAGGATCTTCATAAGCAATAACAGAAAAATCGCCCCAGTGAGTTGGTAGTTTGGCTTCAGCTTTTTTTTCGATAGACATAATTTTTGGAATATTTATTTTACTTGAGAATTCCTAAATGTAATTAAAAAAAGTAAATACAAAAATCATTGAAACAGCTGAATAAACACCTGCAATCACGTCATCGATCATTACATTAAAAGCTCCATGTCCTTTATCGAAGGTTCTAATACCTAAAGGTTTCCAAATATCAAATAAACGAAATAGAAAGAATGAAATCAGTAACCATAGAAAAGAACTTTCAATATATGAAAGCGGCAAGCAAGCTACCCACATACCTACAAATTCATCCCATACGAAACTACCGGGGTCATCATCTTTTTCAACAGTTTTTGGGTATATGTAGATACCTATTAAAAAACTACTCATTATGAATATAAGAAAGATGAAGCTATTTATTAAGGAAGCAGCCAAGCTATAGAAGAAAAAATAGTAAAAAATCAATGCAACCAAGCTTCCCATAGTCCCTGGTGCAATTGGTGATAACCCTGAACCGAATCCTAATGATAGCCATGAAAGAGGGTTTCTCAGATTCATACTAAAAATGACTATAACCAGAATTCAATTCAACTTTATTATTATCTTCATCATAAAGAATAAGGTCTTTTGAAGGACTTGTTTTTCCAATCAATGTGATGGGAATATTTAAGATCTTAGAGACATTCATTAATTCCTCATGCTTATCTTCATCAACGGTAAAACATAATTCATAGTCATCGCCTGAATTGATAAGTTCTAGAGATTTTTCTGAAATTGATGTCGGTATTTTCTCTAGAAAAATTTCAGCGCCTACATTACTTGATTGGCAAATTAGATTTAAATCTTGCAATAAACCATCCGAGATATCTATGCATGCACTAGCAATATCAGATAGTTTCAAGCCAAGATCAATATGTGCCTTTGGTTCTAGATAAGCTTTGGAGAAAGAATCAGTACCTAAATTGTCACTTAGTTCTTTTAAACCTAAATAAGCATTTCCAATGATTCCACTGACGAATATCAATTGATTTTCTTTGGCAGTGGAGCGAAGAATGGCTTTACTAGAATCAACTTCGCCCATCACTTGAACAGTAATTGAAAGTTTTCCTTTTGTTGTGTCTCCTCCAATAAGTGGAATCTTGTACTCATCAGAAAATTTTTGTAATCCTACTGAAAAGCTATTTAGCCAGCTATGCTCTACTTGTGGCAAAGTAATAGCTATTGAGTACCATTTTGGTCGAGCCCCGCAAGCAGCCAGATCACTTAAAGCTATCACGCATGATCTATAGGCTATATCTGCTGAAGACATTGAACTTAAAAAATGAACACCTTCTATTGAAGTATCTAAAGAGTTAATTTGTTGGGTATTTTGCTTTGAGGAAATAACCGAAGCATCATCCCCTACCGAAATTTCTACATTGTGCTCGGCCAGAAAGGCCGAGCCAATGTTAGAAAAATATTTTTGAATTAATAAATGTTCGCCCAAGGTTACTCCTTAGACAATAGTTTATTAATCAGGGATAGACTCAAATAAGCCTGTAGCCCCCATTCCACCGCCAACGCACATAGTGACAATTCCATACTTTCCACCTCTACGTTTCAGTTCTCTCGCCAAGTGTCCCACCTGCCTGGAGCCTGTCATGCCAAATGGATGTCCTATAGCAATAGAGCCGCCATTAACATTAAGTTTTTCGGTGGGTAGATTTAGTTGGTCTCTGATGTATACAACCTGGGAAGCAAATGCTTCGTTGAGTTCCCATAGGTCAATATCATCAATTGTTAGTCCTGCAGAATCGAGTAATTTAGGGATAGAGAATACTGGCCCTATTCCCATCTCATCTGGTTGGCAACCTACTGTAGTAAATCCTCTGAAATAAGCTAAAGGCTTAAGACCCAATTCATTGGCTTTTTCTTCACTCATTATTAATGTTACTGAAGCTCCATCAGATAATTGAGAAGAATTTCCTGCAGTTACAGACCCACCCTCAGGATTAAAAACAGGATTTAAACTTGAAAGGCCTTCAAGAGTTGTTTCTGGTCTATTGCAATCATCTCTATCAACAGTTACATCAACCTCTTTCTCTGCTCCAGTCTCTTTATTCTTGAGGATCATCGTAGTATCCATAGGAATAATTTCGTCATCATATAGTCCAGAATCTTGGGCTGCTGCACATCTTTGTTGACTAGACAGAGCATACTCATCTTGTGCTTCTCTAGAGACACTATATCTGTCTGCCACGGCTTCTGCCGTTGTGCCCATAGCGTGATAAATACCCGGAACTTCTTCAGCCAGTTTTTCGTTTACATACATATGCATATTACCTTTGCCTTGAGTAGTGCTTATTGACTCTACTCCACCAGCTATTATGCAATCATAGAAACCGCTTTGGATTTGAGTTGCCGCCATAGCTATTGAATTTAAACCTGAAGAACAATAACGATTAATAGTTACTCCACCAGTTTCAATAGGAAGGTTTGAAAGTACAGCAACATTTCTAGCTATATTGTGACCTTGCGCTCCCTCTGGACTACCACAACCTAAAATGATGTCTTCAACCATAGAAGCTTCAACCTTAGGATTCCTTTCTAAAAGTGCATTCACAATATGAGCTGTCATATTATCTGCACGAGTGTTATTAAAACCACCACGAAATGACTTAGCAAGTCCTGTTCTAACACTATCAACAATTACTGCATTACGCATATATTCTCCTTTTTTATAAAAACCGGGAACATGATGTTAGGTTACTGAAACTCAATAATCAAGTTATATTAAAACTACCAAACTACATGTTTGTCACGATTATCTCTTCAGAGCCAACAGGCAATATTACTAGGGTTCCATCTTCTACAAGAGTCCACTCTTTTCGTACCTGATCAACTCCCCTAACAAACATAATTTCTTGAATATAATTTCTTGGTGCCGGTGTTAGATGATAAAAAAATAATTTTTTAACATTGGCTTCATTAGCTATCTCCGCTGCTTCTACTAAGGTAGTGTGATAAGTTGTTATGTCATCCAATACTGTTGCCAATAGGTCCGCACCGCGACTCCTTAATGACTCTTCCATAATAGCCAACATATGATTAGCTTGGGCTTCGTGAAACAAAACATCAGCATTCATTGAATTGTCAATGACAGTTTGTGTGTAAGAAGTATCTCCCGAGATTACTATTGATCTTCCTTTGTATTCAAATCTAAAGCCTAATGCAGGTTCTATAGGTTCATGAATAACTTTAAACGCCGTTATTTTCAATTCACCATTATCAAATATTACTGGGTTCTTGAGGTCTATTACTCTTGTGTCAAACCCTGCGAATTGCAAAGGCGCTATTAGGTCACCGTGATGCTCATTACGAAATACATAATCATGCGCATAAGCCATTTCTATACCTTGAGTAAACTGATCAATGCCTTCAGGACCAAAAACTTTTAACTTTGAGCTGCGTTCACCTACAACCCACGCGTTCTGATGGAGGCCAGGCAAGTCAGCAATGTGATCTGAATGTAAATGCGTGATTAAAACTGCCTCGATATCTCTAAAATTTATATTCCAACTCCTAAGGTTGTCGTTACTACCATCACCTATATCTACTACAAACAGATCATCTCCAGCGGTAATCAAAATACATGTCTCTGCTCTTCCTGGGCTTGGTAACGGTGATCTTGAACCACAAACTGCAGCACTTAAAGCGTCCTCTTTAGGTAAATTATTCGATGCTGAGCCAAGAGCAGTGAATGCCACTACTATTAATCTATCTTGTACTGAAGGTAATTGGATAATCACCCAAGAGGTAATTCCAAGAATTAATGAAGCGATTATCACTCTTATTAATAACTTCATATCTACAAGCCTAAAACTGCCTTAGCCATAATATTTCTCTGTATCTCATTACTACCACCATAAATAGTTGTTGCTCTAAGATTCTGATATTTGCCAGCTATAGGTCTGTAATCCTCATCACCAATTGGTGGTTCATTACTTCCATAAGTCGTATCTTGAAAAGGAATTCCATAATACCCTATAACTTCTAGAGTTAGCTCAGATATTTCCTGTTCAAGATCTGTTACTAAAGTTTTCATCATTGAAGACTCCGGCCCAGGACTATCTCCCTTCCCTAAAGAACTTAATATTCTTAAAGAAGTATATTGGATAGCTTTAGCTTTAATTTCTAACTCAGTGATTTTAGTTAAGTAAATTTCCAAAAAACTTTCATCTAGATGTTGGGAAGATATTTTTTGGACTAACTTTTTGATAAATTCTATGTCAGATAAGCTTTTCGAGCCACCTACCCCACCGCTTCTCTCAAACTCTAATAAATATTTTGCAACTGCCCAACCTTCGTTTTCTTTTCCTATCCTGTCTTTGACATGAGCTTCAGCATCTGTAAAAACGACCTGATTGAAATCATGATCCTTAGCCATAGTTAAGAGAGGTTCAACTTTGACTCCCGGCTGATGCATATCCATCATCAAAAATGTAATTCCTTCTTGATTTTTCCCTGAATTATCAGTCCTAACCAGACAAAATATCTTGTTTGCAAGGTGAGCATGAGTAGTCCATATTTTTGTTCCGTTAATGATGTACTTGTCACCTTGTCTGACTGCTTTACATTGCAAGCTAGCGAGATCTGAACCTGCACCTGGCTCGCTATAACCCTGACACCAGTAATCATCTCCATTAATAATTCTGGGAATATAGTAGTCTTTTTGCTCTTTAGTTCCTCGTCCTAATAGTAGTGGTCCAATCATTGCTAAGCCCATTGGTATCAAATTGGGAGCCCCAGCTTTTGCACATTCCGATGAAAAAATATATTTTTGAGCTTGAGTCCAATTGGTGCCTCCATATTCTTCCGGCCAAGATGGAACAAGCCATCCTTTTTTAGCGAGTATTGCTTGCCATTCCATAGCAACTTCCTTTTCAGTAAAAACTGCAGATGTCTTTCTGGACGTAGTAACTAATTCAGGCTTAAGCTCTTTACGGAGGAAATCTTTAACTTCCTCTTGAAATGATAGTTCTTCTTCTGAAAAATTGAGATTCATTCTTTACCTTAGATTAAATTATAACTTCTATTAAGCTTGGTCCTTCAGAATTTAAGCCATCTGAAAATGCCTTTGAAAATTGTTCCACAGTGGTCGTACGAAGTGCAGGAACACCCATAGATTTGGATAAAGAAACCCAATTAATTTCTGGATTATCAAGAGAGAACATTGATTTTGCCCTATCGCCTGTTTCTAATGCACCTACTCTTTCTAACTCAACCTGAAGAATTGCGTAAGCTTTATTTGAAAAAATAACATTTGTAATATTTAGTCCTTCTCTTGCTTGCGTCCATAGAGACTGAACTGTATACATTGCTCCTCCATCGCCATGGAGACAAATGACAGGCCTCTCAGGAACAGCGATTGCTGCGCCGGTTGCCAAGGGAAGTCCTTGCCCTATTGATCCTCCAGTTAAAGCCAACCAATCAAGTGGCTTCGAATTCCAGGCATGTGGAGTAACAAAAAATCCAGATGTCGCTGCTTCGTCACAAACAACGACATCTTCTGGAAGTAAGCTCGCAAATAAAGGGCCAAGGTTTGATGCATTCAGCTCACCATTTGATGGTGCATCTATAATTCCGTCAGGAATTAATGATTTATCAATCTTATCAGTCTTTAACATTTCACTTAATTGATAAAGTGCGGATTTTCCATCTTGATAAGGCGTCGCTAATTCTATAAGTTCAGCATTCTCTGGAGACAGATAGCTTTTCTTTCCTGGGTAAGCAAAAAAAGATACTGGTGGCTTAGTTCCTATAAAAACAATAGATTCAACACCTCTTAAATGTTCCTCAGCCATTTCAGCAAAATAAGGAATTGGCTCTACCTTAGTCAATCCGGTTCCTCTCCTGTGTCTTATAACGAAAGTATCTGTAGCTAAACGACATCCAGTTTTTGTAGCAATTTTTCCAGCTAAAGTTACAGATTCCTCATCTAGACAATCTCCTCCTATAAACAACATGGTGTTTTTTTCTGAAGACAAAACATTATATGCATCGGTAAGAAGAGAATTATCTATATCTAAAGGGCCTTCGCTAACAAGTTCTTTACCTAATTTCTCAGTCTCGCCCCAAGCTGAATCGGCTGGCACAAGCATAGTTGCGATTTGACCTGGATATTTATGAGCAGCCTGCCAGGCTTGCGCTCCAAGATCTGATAAGTCATCTGGAGACTTACTTCTACCTACCCAATCTGAACTGGCTTTAGCAAGACCATCTAGATCGGAGGTCAAAGGTGCATCATATTTAAGGTGATAGGTAGCATGATCTCCAACAATATTTAACATAGGGGTTCTGGCTTTCTTTGCATTGTGAATATTTGCAAAAGCATTTCCTAATCCGGGGCCTAAATGTAGTAAATTTGCAGCTGCCTTACCCGACATCCTTGCATAGCCATCCGCAGCACCTGAAACAACACCTTCAAAAAGACCTAAAACTGGTCTTATTTCTGGATGATGGTCTATCGCAGCAACTAAGTGCATCTCTGAAGTGCCTGGATTAGCAAAGACAACCTCGAGCCCATTAGCAATTAAAGTCTTCAATAAAGCATCTGCCGAATTCATAATCTTTAAATATTAACTATCCTCGTACCGATATTCCCACCAGCTAACAAATCTACGAAACCTTGCGGGGCCTTTTCTAAGCCTTCAAGCTCATCAGTAAGTACTTTGAGTTGACCCGAATCAATCCATCCAATCAAATCATTCGTGGCTTCTTCGTATTTATCTGCAAAATCGAATACGAGAAATCCTTGCATTCTGATACTTTTATTTACCAGTAGCCCAGGTATCCCTCTTGGTCCCGGTTCTGGAGTACTAGTGTCATATTGCGAAACGACTCCACAGCAAGCTATTCTGCCACCCGAATTTAACCTAAATAATGCCGAACCTAAAATCATGCCACCAGTATTATCAAAATAAACATCTACTCCGTTAGGAGTTGCTTCCTTTAAATTTTGTCTGAAATTAGCGTCTTTATAATTTATAGCAGCATCAAAACCTAAATCATTAATAAGTTTTTCACATTTATCATCACTTCCACAAACTCCAATGACACTGCAGCCTTTGATCTTGGCAATTTGTCCCACCATATGTCCAACAGATCCTGCGGCTGCCGAGATCATAACAGTCTCCCCTTCTTGTGGCTGTCCGATTTCAAGAAGACCGAAGTATGCAGTCAATCCATTGATACCTAAAGGGCCCAAATATAAAGAAGGTGCGACAGTATCTCTAAGAAGAGTCAAAGACTGAATATTTTGGGCCGAATACTCTTGCCAACCTGTTTGAGTAAGTACATTTTTACCGATTGGATATTCTTCTGAATTACTCTTTACAATTTCTCCAATTCCTGTGCAGTTCATAACAATTCCTGTAGTTGGGGCTCCTGCGTAACTAGCGCTACCTTGGAGACCTGCACGAGTGCCAGCAGTTATCGCAAAAGATATTGTTTTAACTAAAACCTGATCAGAAGAAATTTCGGGTATTTCAGACTCAACTAGCCTGTAATTACTCTCAGTCAATTTACCTTCAGGAAGACTATTGATAATTACTTGTTTATTTTTCATATGTTCAAGTTACCTTATTTTGTTTATATTTAAAACCTTACTAATGACATAAGATATGTTGTAAAACTTGGAGAAGTTTATGGAAGTTAAAAATGCAGTTATGCCCAATGAAGAACAACTTAAAGGGTTCAATGATCAAGAAGAAGATAAACCAATTTTTATGGTAAATCTGCTTAAATTTAAAGAAAAAGCGCAATATCCAGATAAAAGAGAAACAGACCTTTCAGGTGAAGAGGCATATGCCATTTATGGCGAGGAAGTTGTTGGGCACTTAGCTAAAGTTGGTGGAAAACCAATTTTTGGAGGTAATGTTGATAGGCTAATGCTGGGCGAAGTTGAAGATTTATGGGATAAAGTAGCCATAGCTATGTACCCATCCAGAAAGGCTATGTTGGAAATGATTTCAGATCCTGATTACATACAAAGTGCACAACACAGAATTGCAGGCCTAGAAGGACAGTTAAATATCGAAACTTCTGTAGAGGATATATAAGGAATCTTAAGGTGTTATCTAAAGAAAAAGTTATCCTTATTGGTGCTCCACCATCTCCTTATACAAGAAAGATGCTTGCACTATTAAGATATAGACACATACCTTATGAAATGATCTGGGGTAACCCTGGAGAACTTCTAGAAAGCGGTGGCGCATTCGAGGAACTTGGCATAGACACTCCCAAGCCTGTTCTTCTTCCCACTTTCCTAATGAGAGATGAAAAAGGTCATCTTCAGACTGTCACTGACTCAACTCCTATTATCAGAAGACTTGAAAAAGAATTTGAGGGCAGGAGTGTTATACCGGAAGATCCCGCTCTTAGTTTCCTTAATTATCTACTAGAGGATTTTGGAGATGAGTGGGTAACTAAATACATGTTTCATTACCGTTGGCATTTCGACGAGGATGCTGATAATGCTTCATCTATCCTGCCATTGAATCATAAAGTGGATCTCAAAGAAGATCTTTGGAAAATCTTTAAAGAAGGAATCGGTTCAAGACAAATAGAAAGGCTTTGGGTAGTGGGCTCAAATGATATAACTGCCCCAATCATAGAGAGCAGTTACAAACGGTTTTTAGGAATCATGGAGAATCATTTCAGTAATTTACCTTTTCTATTTGGACAAAGGCCAAGCTCAGCAGACTTTGCAGTATATGGTCAACTCACTCAGTTAATTGGCTTAGATCCAACTTCTAGAAAAATTGCACACGAAGAATCTCTGAGAACTGTAGCGTGGATAAATAGCATGGAAGATCTATCAGGAATAAATCTAGAAAAAAATACATGGGAGACTTTTGACTCACTTCCAGAAAGTATGTTGTCTTTATTAAAAGAAATAGGACATGTATATGTGCCTGCACTTTTAGCAAATAATGAGGCTTTAAAAAATGGTAATGAGACTTGGGAAACAGAAATAGACGGATCTGTCTGGAGTCAAAAAACTTTTAATTATCAAGGCAAGTGTCTCCAATGGATCAACCAAGAATTTTATTCTTTAACTGAGATTGATCAAAAAAGATTACTAGATCTATTTGAGGGAACAGGCTGTGAAAATTTATTATTGAAAGAAAAATAAATATGAAAATATTAAGAACTCCCGATGAGAGATTTGAAAAGATAACTGATTTTCCATACAAACCCCATTACACAGATATAAAAACTAACGATGGTTCAGATCTGCGAATACATCATATAGATGAAGGACCAAGAGATGGACCTATTTTGTTGGCGATGCATGGTCAACCAGTTTGGTGCTACCTTTACTCGAAGATGATACCTTTCTTAACGGAAGCAGGAATAAGAGTTATCGCACCTGATTTACCAGGTTATGGAAAATCTGATAAACCTGCTGCTAGAGAAGACTACAGTTACCAAAATCAAGTTGATTGGATGGTGGATTGGCTGAAAGCGAATGATTTTCAAAACCTAACTTTTTTTGGTCAAGACTGGGGAGGCTTGATTGGCCTAAGGATAGTTGCTCGTGAACCTGATAGATTCTTGAAAGTCTCGATGGGTAATACTGGGCTTCCTTATAATCCTGAAGTATCTGAAGAAGTTATTGAAGAAATAAAAGCCTTTAGAGAAAGTAATATAAAACTCCACCCCCTCTCTATGTCAAAACAAATACGTCAAATGGATAGTGGCAAAACTCATCCAGGACTCAAATTTATGTACTGGCAAAAATTTTGTTGGGATACAGAGGATTTACCAATAGGATTTATACAATCGATGCAAATGGATAAAAGATCTTTAGTTGCACTGGCGTTAAATTATATTTTTATCTTATTAGGAAAATATAGTGCATCACCTTTCAAGTCTTACATAGCCAAGGCCTATGAAGCACCTTTTCCTGACCCAAGTTATAAAATGGGACCAAGAGCCATGCCAAGTCATGTACCGACAATTCCTGATGAATCATTAGAGGAGCAAAGAAAAGCGAGAGAGTTTTTCTCTTCATGGGATAAACCTTTTCTTAGTGTCTTCGCAGGAGATGATCCTGTCACAAATGGAATTGAAAAGGATGTATTGGAAATGTGCCCAAATGCAAAAAGCGCTCCTCAAATTGGAGGTGGTCATTTTTATCAATGGACAAGACCAAAAAAACTTTCAGAATTATTAATCAACTTTATTAAGGAAAACTAATGAACAGAGTAACGGAACATACGGGGTCAAAATATCCAATAATTCAAGCGCCAATGGGTTGGATTGCAAGAAGTCAATTAGCTTCAGCGGTTTGCAATGCGGGAGGCTTCGGAGTAATTGAAACTTCTTCTGGTGAAGTTGATAACTGCAAAGCAGAAATAGAAAAAATGTCAGAACTTACTGATCAACCATTTGGAGTCAATCTGCCGCTACTATTCTTAAGAGATGAGAGCATGGTAGAGTTTTGTGTTCAACACGGCGTGAAATTTGTAACCACCTCAGCTGGCGATCCCTCTAAATATATAGACATACTCAAATATGCAGGCATCACTGTTTATCATGCAGTGCCAAGTGTTGAAGGTGCAATAAAAGCAGCAGATTGTGGTGTTGATGGACTTGTGGTGGAAGGAACTGAAGGAGGAGGATTTAAGAGTCCAGAGGAAGTTGGCCTTTTCGTTTTAATACAAGCCATCAGAAAAAAAATAGATTTGCCAATAATAGCGGCAGGCGGAATTGCAGATGGTGCTGGTATGGCAGCAGCTTTTGCTGTAGGAGCTGAAGGAATTCAAATGGGAACAAGATTTGTTTCCAGTAAAGAAAGTCCAGTGCATGAGAATTTTAAAAATTATATCTTTGACTCTTCCCTCAATGGAACTTGGATATTAAATAAAACTTCCAAACCCGTAATTAGAGCACTAAGAACAGAGTTCACGAAAGAGATTTTGGAAGCTGGAGAAATGGATATGTCAGCAATGGGTAAAATACAAGATCTATATTTTGGTGGTGACATGAACGCAGCACCAGCACTTTCAGGACAATCGGTAGGATTAATAGACGGCGTAAAGTCAGCTGAAGAAATTATCCAAGATACGATTAAAGAATTTAACCAAACTTGCTCAGAACTAGGGGCACTGAAACTCTAAACATGTTCAACCTAAATCTGCTGCCCTCTACTGCAGACAATACATATCGAGGAAGTAGACTTGCTCTGTGGTTCTTTATTGCATTTGTGTGTCTCATGACTTGGAGATCAGTCATTCATATGTTTTTTGAGCAATATGGAATGCACGATATTGCAAACTTTATCGTTTTATCAGGTGATCCGGATCCAATGCCGCTAATTTACATGTTTTTCTCTTTGTGGGGCTTGTCTCAATTAATTTTCTGCGGGATGTCTTGGGTAGTAATTTTAAGATATAAATCATTAATTCCTTTGATGTTTATATTTTGGTTGACTGAATGGTCAGTTAGACTTTTTGTATATCCTTTTATGGAGAAATCTGTTGTAGATGGTGGTATCTATACATCTGGCATGACACCCGGAGCTGCAGGGGCTCCGTATGTAGTTTTTCTCCTAATAATATTTTTAATACTATCAACTAGAGAAAAGGTTAAGTAGAACTGAATCATGAGAAAGCTTTTCTATGCATTATTAATAATATTAGTTTCAGGACTCCTTCTTTGGGAATATAAGGTAAACGTAATAGTTTGGATGATGCCAAAAGTAATGAACTTGATTAATCCAGTGCAAGAAAATATACCAACTAGTTGGGCAGAGGGTCCCTCCCAAAATCTTAATATCGATGACACAAGGCCAAACATTATTTTAATTTTGGCTGATGATATGGGATATAACGATATTTCGCTTCATAATGGTGGAGCAGCTGATGGAACTCTTCAGACTCCCCATATAGATTCACTAGCCGAGAGTGGAATATGGTTTTCCAGAGGCTATGCTGCTAATGCAACATGTTCTCCATCAAGAGCTTCTATCATGACTGGAAAATATCCAACAAGATTTGGTTTTGAGTTTACACCTGTTCCTGATGCTGGAAGAACATTACTAAATTGGCTTGTACAAGAAGATGATTCGGCCTTGCGAGTAAGAATTGATAGAGAAATAGCTTTAAACCTGCCACCTTTTTTAGAGCAGGGTATGCCAAGTGAGCAGATAACAATTGCTGAGATTTTGAAAAATTCAGGATATTACACAGCCCATATTGGAAAATGGCATCTAGGTCATGCATATGGAATGGATCCTCAAAGCCAAGGATTTCATGATTCTTTGTCATTACAGGGTGGCTATTATTTACCACAAGATCATCCTGAAGTCGTAAATGCGAAATTCGATACTTCTATAGATAAAATGGTTTGGAGCTCAGGTCAGTATGCAGCAAAATTCAATGGGGGAGATCTTTTTAAACCAGAAGGATATGTAACAGACTATTACACACAAGAAGCTCTAAAAGTCATTGATAAAAACAAAAATAGACCTTTTTTCCTGTATCTAAGTCATTGGGCGATCCATAATCCTCTCCAAGCCTTAAGAAGTGATGTCGAAAAGATGAACCATATGTCAGGGCATAATTTAAAAGTTTATTCAGGAATGATAGCTGCCCTGGACAGAAGTGTTGGATTGATTATCCAAAAATTAAAAGAACTAGATATTTATGGAAAAACTTTGATCATATTTACAAGTGATAACGGAGGAGCTAACTACATTGAGCTAGAAGATGTAAATAAACCATACAGAGGTTGGAAGATTAGTTTTTTTGAGGGCGGCATAAGAGTGCCTTTTATTGCTAGTTGGCCTGATGAGATAGATCCCAATCAAATATCTGATAGTGCAGTGCATCACTTTGATATCTTTCCAACAATTGCTGCAGCAGCAAAAGCCGAACTATCAAAGGAAAGTAAGATAGATGGTGTGAACTTAATGCCATTTATAAAAAATGAAAATTCTAATGAACCTCACGAAACACTTTTCTGGCGGTCAGGAAATCATCAATCTGTCTTACATGGCAAATGGAAATACATAATCAGTAAAAAAGAAAATTTTCGTTGGTTGTTTGATACGTCTATAGATCCATTAGAAGAAACAAATCTTATTGAAAAACACCCCGAAGAGGCTCGTATGATTGAAGAACTTTTAAGTGAATTCAACTCTGAACAAAAAGATCCTCTGTTCCCTTCAGCTTTTGAGGCACCTATTTTAATCGACAAGTATGATGGTCAAATTTATGAAGAAGGTGATGAATACATTTATTGGTCAAATTGATCAAAAAATAACTTAAATTATATTTGTAAGAATTTTTTTATACGAATGAATCAACTATCCGAAAAAACTCCTATACCTTGGTGGTTAACTATAATTCTTTTCATGGAAGTATGGCCGATGTTTTTGGGGCCATATTGGGCATTAACTGATCCATCATTTTTAGGAGACATTAATGCATCATCAACTATTTTGGGTGATTGGATTTATACCGCGAGAAACCTTGCCGTGGGTTTTGCATTTATTATTGCTTACTTTCTAAAAAGTGCTCCTATGCTATTCATACTCATTTTTATCAGGTTTTTTACCGACTTAATTGATGGACCAGCCTTTTGGTTTTTTAGAGATCCAGTGAGTGATGTCGCATTCATCATTATTTTCCTTTGTGGATATTACATCCCAGCATTAATCGCCTTGCGATATCTCTGGAAACAAATGACACATTAAATGAATCAATCTATATACTAAGTTTCTAAATTTATGGAGGAGAAATGAAAACACAAATAACTGAACTTTTTGGGATAGAGCATCCTATTATCCAAGGTGGAATGCACTATGTAGGATTTGCAGAACTTGCTGCTGCAGTATCAAATGCAGGTGGCCTTGGAATTATTACAGGCCTTACTCAAGGTACACCTGACAAACTTGATGCAGAAATAAAAAAATGCCAAGAACTCACAGATAAACCTTTTGGAGTGAATTTAACTTTCTTACCTTCATTGACACCTCCGGATTACCCAGGACTAATTGAAGTTATCATTAATAATAGTGTGAAGGTTGTTGAAACAGCCGGTAGAAATCCGGCCGTATATATGCCAGCTATGAAAGACGCAGGTATTAAGGTTATTCATAAGTGCACATCAGTAAGACATTCTATTAAAGCTCAAGACATAGGCTGTGATGCTGTATCAGTCGACGGCTTTGAATGTGGAGGTCATCCTGGTGAAGATGATATTCCGAATTTTATACTACTGCCAAGGGCAGCTGATGAACTCGATATTCCCTTTGTTGCCTCTGGAGGAATGGCTGATGCTAGAAGTCTTATAGCTGCTATGGCCTTGGGTGCTGAGGGTATGAACATGGGGACGCGTTTCATAGCTACTAAAGATGCCCCTGTTCATCAGAATGTTAAAGAAGCTATTGTTAATGCCAGTGAGTTAGATACAAGACTAATAATGAGATCTCTTACAAACACAGAAAGAGTGTTAAATAATCCAGCTGTAGAAAGCCTGATGGCCAAGGAAAAGGCTTATGGAGACGAACTTAAATTTGAAGATATCATCGATGAAGTAGCCGGAGTTTATCCAAAAGTTATGATGGATGGAGAGCCAGAAGCAGGGGCTTGGTCTTGTGGCATGGTAGCTGGATTGGTGTCTGATATCCCAACAGTAAAGGAATTGATAGATAGAATAATGGCTGAGGCTGAAGAAATTGTCGCCTCCAAACTACAAAAGGCTATATAAAAGTTAGTTTGAAAGGTTCCTCCAGAAAGATTCATAAATATCTGAGCTTGGCTATTTCGGTTCAACTTCTCTTATGGACCATATCAGGTATTTATTTTTCCTTTAATAAAATCGAAGAAGTAAGAGGGAGTCAATACTTAAAAACTGTAGCTGTAAAAGAGGTGCCAAAGAACCAAAAGATTGAACCACAAAAAGCTCTATCTTTGGTCCAAAATAAAACCTTTTTAAAGCCTAGTTCAGTTATAGAAATAACCGAAGATAAACCTGGCTCAGAATATAGAGGTAGATCATTACCTCTTTATAAGATTGAAGCACTTAACGATGCCCAAGAAGAAATAAACGTATATTTAGATCCATATACAGAAGAAATTGTCGCAATAAGATCTAATCAATGGAGAATTTGGGACTTTATGTGGGGTATCCACATCATGGACTGGAATGAAAGAGATGATATAGGAAATATTTTCTTAAAATTATTTTCTATTCTGGCCTTAATTAGTGCTTTATCTGGTGTTTATCTCTTCTTTGTCACAAACAAAAAATAATTAGATTCTACTTTAAAGAATCCTTGAACCATTCAGGAAGAAGGTCAATATTATGCTTCTTCGCAAATTTAGCAATCATAGGAATTGTTATAGGTGCAAAAGGAACGACTGCCATTAGACCAAAACTTAAGTCTTTAAGTATTTCATTTAGTTGTTTATTAGCTTTTTCTATATCTTCATCGCTAGCTTCACCCTTGACATAATCAGAGTAAATTTTGAGCATAGTTCTAGTAGATTCAGTTTCCTCTGTGAACTTTTCTTTTAAAAAATCTATAATCTTTTTGACTCTTCCATCAAACATTAAACAAGTATACTAAGTAAATTAAAGAAGAAATAAGTTTTGAAGAAAGAAGAAAGATTTATTTATATCAGTAAGGAGCTCCAAAAGCTCTATCCTGAAACTCCTATTCCCCTAGATCACGATTCTATCTATACACTCTTAATTGCTGTTTTATTATCGGCACAATGTACTGATGTAAGAGTTAACCAAGTGACACCTGAACTCTTCAAATTGGCTAATAACCCATTTGATATGTCCTTGGTTGATCCAGATGAAATAAGAAAAATAATCAGACCTTGTGGGTTATCTCCTAAGAAATCTAAAGCAATAGCAGAATTAAGTAAAATTTTATGCGAAAAGTACGAAGGACAAGTCCCTGAGAGCTTTGAAGCTTTGGAGGCTTTACCTGGCGTAGGTCATAAAACTGCTTCTGTTGTTATGAGTCAGGGATTCAAGCACCCGGCATTTCCTATAGATACACATATCCACAGATTAGCTCAAAGATGGAGACTTTCGAGAGGCAAAAATGTGAAGCAAACTGAAAAAGATCTTAAGAAAGGATTTCCCATTGAGGATTGGAATAAACTTCATTTGCAAATTATATTTTATGGACGAGAGTATTGTACCGCCAGGGGTTGTGATGGAAGGGTTTGCAAAATTTGTTCTGAAGTCAATAAAGGAAGAAAATCACCCGTAAAGACCAATAAAGCATGAACTTAATTAAGAGAAGTTAAGTGATATTCTGTATAATCATATTGCGCTCTTAACTATTTAACAATATATGTTTATTACAGATAAAGGTTTAGAAGAATTTGATCCTGAGTTATGGCAATCCATATCTAAAGAATCCGTTCGTCAAGAAGAGCACATAGAATTAATTGCATCAGAAAATTACACTTCAAAAGGAATTCTAGAAATCCAAGGGTCTGTGCTGACAAACAAATATGCAGAAGGGTATCCTGGAAAAAGATATTACGGTGGCTGCGAAAATGTTGATGTAGCAGAATCCCTTGCAATAGAAAGAGCCAAGGAACTTTATGGAGCTGCTTATGCAAATGTTCAACCTCATTCTGGTGCCAGTGCTAACTCCGCTGTCTTTCTTGCTCTATGCGATGCTGGAGACACTATCCTTGGAATGAGCTTAGATCATGGTGGACACCTTACTCACGGCGCAAAAGTAAATTTTTCTGGGAAGACATATAATTCATTTCAATATGGACTGGATCCAAAAACTGGCGAACTTAATTACCAAGAAGTGGAAGATCTTGCTAAAGAACACAATCCGAAGCTAATTATAGCTGGCTTCTCTGCCTATTCTGGAATTGTTGATTGGGCAAAATTTAGAGAGATTGCTGATTCAGTTAATGCTTACCTTTTGGTTGATATGGCACATGTCTCTGGTTTAGTAGCAGCAAAAGAATATCCCTCTCCTATACCTCACGCAGACGTAGTAACAACTACAACACATAAAACATTAAGAGGTCCAAGAGGCGGATTAATTCTTGCTAAAGATAATGAAGAAATACACAAAAAGCTCAACTCAGCCATCTTTCCTGGTACACAGGGGGGACCTTTGATGCATGTAATTGCTGCCAAAGCATTATGCTTTAAAGAAGCACTAGATCCAGCTTTTAAAGATTATCAGAAGCAAGTGAAAGCAAATGCAAAACAAATGGCCACTACGTTCATGAATAGAGGTATAAATATTGTCTCTAGTGGGACAGAAAATCATATGTTCCTTGTTGATCTAGTTGAAAAGGGTTTGACTGGAAAAGATGCCGATGCAGCTCTTGGAAAAGCTAATATAACAGTTAACAAAAATGCTGTTCCCAATGATCCACAATCACCATTTGTAACGAGTGGTCTAAGAATAGGAACACCAGCTGCAACAACAAGAGGCTTCAAAGAGTCCGAGGTGACATTAGTTGCGAACTGGATTTGTGATATTTTGGAAGATATTAATAACCAAATTTTAATTAACGATGTTAAAGGCAAGGTTATCGAGCTTTGTTCTAGTTATCCAGTTTACTCCGATGAATTATGCACTGCCCCTACTGTGGCTTCTCTGATACAAAAGTAATCGACTCTAGACTGATAGCTGAAGGTCAGCAAATCAGAAGAAGACGAGAGTGTCCTTCATGTAATGAAAGATTCACAACATTTGAAACTGCAGAACTTTTAATGCCACGAGTGATCAAACAAAAAAACAATTCAAGAGAACCCTTTGATGAGCACAAATTGAGGGAAGGTCTTTATAGATCTTTAGAGAAAAGGCCTGTTGGGGAAGAAGAGATAGAAACTCTTATCGAAGATATAAAGAAAGATATTCGATCTTCCGGGGAAAGAGAAATACCCTCGAGACTAATCGGAGAAGTTGTAATGCAAAACCTTAGAAAAATAGATGAAGTTGCCTTCATAAGGTTTGCTTCTGTATACAGAAGATTTGAAGATATCAACGAATTTTCAGAAGAGGTTGAGAAATTAACTAGCGATTAATTATGACGTCCCCATCAGAGCACATGCGCGAAGCTCTATCTCTCGCTAAAAAAGGGCTTTTAACCACAAGACCAAATCCAATGGTAGGTTGTGTCATTACTCTGGATAACAAAATTATAGGGAGGGGATGGCATAAAAAAGCTGGAGAAGGACATGCGGAAGTCAATGCTATTCAGAATGTTTTTGAGAACCTAGGCTCAAGTGCAGAGTCAGCTCTAAAGAATTCTGAAATGTTTGTGACATTAGAGCCTTGCTCTACAACAGGAAGGACTCCGCCCTGTTCTGAAACTATAAAAAGATATGGAATTAAGAAAGTTTATATTGCCTCTGAAGATATCTCACAGGATGGGTTTGCAAAAAAAGAAAAAGATCTAGAAATTATTGAAGGTCTCTTAAGGGATGAAGCACGAGAGCTCAATAGAGGATTCTTTTCTAGGTTAGAAAAAAATAGACCATTTGTAACAGCTAAGATGGCAATAGGTCTTGACGGAGGAATAGCTTTAAATTCTGGTGAGAGTAAATGGATTACTTCTGAGATATCTCGGAAAGATGTCCATAAACTTAGGGCTTCTAATGAAGCTATCCTAACAGGAACAGGAACTATTTTGAGAGATAACCCTTCGCTTACATCCAGAGACTCGGGATATGACATCAATGATGTAAAACAACCATTACGGGTAGTGGTTGATAGAAATAATTACTTAAATGGAAAGGAGAATATTTTTTCTTCAAAAGCCGAGACACTTGTGTTTACAACCGAAAATTCAAAGATTAAATCTAAAAATTGTGAAATTTGCATTATGTCAAAAAATGATTTGGCAGATTTAAATAATATGATGAGTTACTTGGCAGAAGAAAAATCTATTAATACCCTTATGGTTGAATCGGGTTCTATACTTCTAGATGCACTTCTGACTCAAGAATTGATTGATGAATTAATCCTTTATAAAGCACCAAAACTACTGGGGGAAGATAGAAATACCTTTTCTAAATTAGGTCAGAAGAATCAAAAACTAAGTACAATAGGCTTCAAAATAGGGGGTATGGAAAATTTAGGTGAAGATTTAAAGATTACTCTTACCCCAAATAAAAGATAATGAAGCTTAATAGCATACAAGAAATTATTGAAGACATCTCTCTGGGGAAGATGGTCATCCTTATGGATGACGAAGACAGAGAAAATGAAGGCGATCTGGTACTTGCTGCGGAAAAAGTTAATGCAGATGCCATCAACTTCATGGCAACCCACGCAAGGGGTTTAATTTGTCTAGCAATCAATGAGGACAGATGTAAAAGACTAGGTCTAGAACAAATGGTAAAAAATAATGGCACTGAATTAGGGACGGCATTTACTACTTCTATTGAAGCAGCAGAAGGTGTAACAACTGGTATATCAGCTTCAGATAGAGCAACAACAATACAAGCTGCGGTAAGTAAAAAAGCTAAAGCCGATGATATTGTTCAGCCTGGACATGTTTTTCCAATAAAGGCTCAGGAAGGTGGTGTCCTGAACAGAGCTGGCCACACAGAAGCTGGCACGGATCTCGCTAAATTGGCGGGGTTAGATCCATCTGCTGTAATTGTAGAGATTATGAATGATGATGGGACCATGGCAAGGAGAGCTGATTTAGAGGTGTTTGCAAAAAAACATAGCCTAAAAATTGGAACAATCGCCGATCTCATTCATTATAGAAATATAAGCGAAAAGAGTATCAAGCTAGTTGATAAAACTGATATTGAATCTGAGTACGGTAAATTTTCTTTACATGCTTATGAAGATACCATCAATGGAGATATACACCTCGCCTTGGTGAAAAATAAGATAAAAAGTACTGATGAAGTGCTAGTCCGAGTTCAACAGAACAATACGCTTCAGGATATTATGGGTATTAATAAATTTGGCAGTAGATTGTCTTTTTCTCAGGCAATGAAAAAGATTGATGAAGAAGGAAAAGGCGTAATACTTCTTCTATCTCATTCAGAGAGCTCCGATGAACTTCTATCTAATATTTCATTTCTAAAAGGTAGAAAAACCAAAACAAAAAATGACGGTCCAGATACCAGAATTATTGGTGTAGGAGCTCAGATATTAAAAGATCTTGGTGTAACTAAGATTAGACTATTAGGCGCCTCCTTAAAATATCCTCTCGCAGGCTTTGATTTAGAGATAACTGAATTTATAAATTAATATAATGAAAAGCCTTAAGATTAAAGACATATCAGTAAAAGCTAAACAAGGACAGTACGGGATTGTCTTCACTTCATGGAATCCATCCATAGTTCAAGATTTATTAAAAGAAACTAAAAAAGAGCTTGTAAGACAAGGAGTAGATGAAGCTAATATATACCTTAAAGAAGTCCCAGGAGCATTTGAGTTACCACTAGCGACCCAATTTATGGCTGAAAAAGAAGGTATATTGTCAGTTATTTCGCTAGGTGCAATTATAAGAGGTGATACTCCTCATTTTGATTTTATATCTAGTTCGTGTCTTGAAGGTCTTCAAGAAGTTTCGCTTAAGACCCGTATTCCTGTGATATGCGGAGTCCTAACTACTAACACAATTGAGCAAGCTGAAGAAAGGTCTAACCCAAACAAAATGAATAAGGGTAAAGAATTTGCTCTTACCGCATTAAATATGGTCGATTCCCTATCTTGATCCATGAAATCCAAAAAAGATACTTCGCCCGTTAGATCGAGAGATAAAGTAATACAAAGTCTGTATGAAATTGAACTATCTGGCTCAGATATTAAAGAGCTCTTTACAGATTTATCTCTTCAGAGTAGATATCCACATTATAAGGACCTTCTTGAAGGTGTTATGAAATTTAAAGAGAAGATAGATACCTCTCTATCAACCTTTATGGAAAGAGAACTTTCTTCCCTTGATCCAATAGAGCGGAATACTTTGAGATTAGCTGCCTATGAGATGTTATACACAAATACAGATGCCCCGATCATTATTAAAGAGAGCATAAGATTAACCAAAAAGTATGGCGCTGCAGATGGGTATAAGTATGTAAATGCAATATTAGATAAGATGTATAAATCTAATTCTGAGAATATTTAATAAATATAGGAGATGACCAAGCTCTCTCTTCGTTTTCGGATAAGCAATCACCCTCTCCCTGCCCTTTTGCATCTCCACAAAGTTTAACTTCTTTACACTTACCGTCATCATCAAATTTACAAGCTAAATTTGCAGCCCCAATTGCTAGCGAGGGTTCTTGAATTGCTCTGACATAGTAGATGACTTCTCTATTAGCATCCATAAAATTAGGATCTTCAAACTCTACTACGCAACCTTCTTGAGAAGGTTTGCATTCAAAAATCCTCCAACTATCTTCGATTAAAGTTTCTATAGGTTCGTCAGGATAAGTTTGGGGTCTTATTCTTATAATTTCTATTCTGGAAATATTATTCCTCTCATCAGTAGGATTGAAACATTCTCCATTACAAAGCTTATCTAGGTAAGTTTTAGTTATCTCATTCTCCGAACTACACCCAGGTGCCTGTTTTTGAGAACCTAATACTCTTACTTTGAACTTTGGATTTTCTTGCATAGAAAACTCACTGCCCATAGGCATTAACTTTCCGGATGGGTGGTTAGTCACATCAAACCATAATAAAATTCTTTCTCCGCTCGTTGCATATACTTCTCTATTATTTAAAGCATTCCATATAGATTCTCTACTCTTTTCTAGTACATGACTTGCTATCAATCCGCCTGTGTAAAGAAATGAGGCTATTCTTTCTCCTTGACTTGGTTTCATCCTATCAATCATTTGCTCCAAGTTAATTTCTTGTGATCTTGGGATGGCATAGTCTTGGGAAAGTTGATTCAAACTCATGACTTGATTCGATGACTTATACTTAGAGTCGGTATTTCTAATCCTATCAATTTCTTTATAACCCGTTCCAGGTCTTGAAGAGTGATTGTCACTAGACCCAATAAAACCAAACCTATAAGGTTCAGTTTTTCCTTCAGTGAAATTTCTTAAAGCTAATGCATATTGCACTGATGATTTTGGTCTATAGTCAAAAGCTGGTAAGTAACAATCTATGCATTGACCACTGTTTAACCACTCTTCTGGCCTTGGGTTAGGTATGGTCAATAACCCATAAGGATTGGCTTTAGTGAAGTTATCTCTTGCCTCTTTTGCCCTTTGATTACAGAGTTCTTCACTTCCAGCTGAAATCCTGCATCTTTCTTTGATTATTTCGCCGGCCTGAAAACAATCTGGAACATAGTTTTCTGTGGGGGCTGGACAAACATATTCTCCATCTAATATCTTGAAAGCTTCCCAAGATCGATATTCTTCTGTATTTCCATGACCTGAAAAAACTTCTATCAATTTTTGATATCTAGGATTGTGGTCTGCGATATTTAATTGATTTTTCCATGTTGCCATGGGCGGAGAAGTATTTCCCCAAGCAGACCCATGAGGAATTACTAAAGAGTCTGTCCCCCACTCATCTAATTTTCTATATAAATCAGACGGTCTTTCTGCTCTCTCAAGACAGTCAAGTGGAAGGTCTTTTACATGAATCGAATTGTCACAATATTCAAGGCTCTTTATAAGTAACTGTCTTTGCCTATAGTTCAAATAATAAGAAATATTTTTATAGTCATAAAGCATGGCTCCGAATAATGTATAAGCTGGAGCATCTACTATGCTCTTAAAAAACTTATGGTCAGGTGCTCCAATAGGCCTTTCAGGGATATTATCTTGAAGAGATTTTAATATTACGTTCTTATGTCCATAATGTTTATCTGTATCTAAGCTTGTCTGAGTCCATTCCCAACCAAGAAAGGGAACGATAGAACTTTCATCTGACTCATTAGATATTCTTGAGCAGTCTCTTAAAGACTGTATTGTGTCTGTCCACTCCCTTCTTGTTAAAAATTCAGCATGATCATTTATAGAAAAGAAATCTAGATTTGCACAAAACCTTGCATAGTTGCATGCATCTGCAGCTGGATGAGTTCCCTCTCCTTCTAAAATAGGTAAATTCCCTATAAAAGCATCGAGTGAATAGGTCGTATGAACATGTAAATCGCCAAATAAGATTGTTTTTTCGCTTAATTTTTTATCTATTGGGCTCAAGAATGGGGCATTAAATTCTTCAATTTGGCCCTGATCTTGGGGTTTACCAAAAAAATCAAAAAAAACAGCAAAATATAGAGCCAAGATAAGTGAAACTATCAGCAAAATACCCTTAGCGGCTATTTTGAAATAGCTTTTCATGAAAATTAAGACTCTTCTGTAATCAGAGTGATGGATGAATTCTTTAAATCTTCAGAAAGAACGAAAAATTTTTCTCTGGAAGTACGTGAACTTTTCAGATTAACCTCAAAGATATCACCGTCTCTATAACTATCTTTGAGAATAAAAGTTTCACCTCGTTTGATCTTATAAATATCTCTCTGATCTACAGCGCCATAAGTCATGAAATCGTGAATAGAGAAGGATAAATCTCTTGCGATGTCTACTCTAGTGGCATCTGACTTATAAAAAAATAAGGCAATGGTTTCGAATTTATTTGCAAGAAATTCGTCGCCTTCTTTAAACTCCAAATCAGTAGATTCTATTGACAGTGAAAAGGTTAAAATAATTAAAAAAAAGTATCGCATTTCTTATATATATTTTCTAATAATTGTATCTTCGCGCTTAGGACCAGTTGAAATCATAATAACAGGAACTCCTGAAATTTCTTCTATTTTCTCAACAAAAGCTTTAGCATTATCATCGAGTTCTTCATATGAAGTTTGTCCTGCTGTAAGTTTAGACCAGCCTGGCATCTCTAGATATTCTGGCTGAGCAAGCTCTAGATCCATAGTTTCAATCATTTCAGCTTCAGTAAGGTCACCAGAATAAGCATTACAAATCTTTATTTTTTCTAATCCGTCCAAAACATCTATCTTAGTTAAGCACAGTCCGTCTACTCCACTGACTTTGACCATATTCTTTAGAAGGAAACCATCTAGCCATCCACATCTTCTAGGTCTTCCAGTAGTAGCTCCAACCTCTCCACCCGTTTTAGCTAAGTAAGTTCCCATCTCATCAAACAACTCAGTAGGAAAAGGTCCTTCGCCAACTCTTGTAGTGTAAGCCTTAGTAATTCCTATCGTATAATCAATATCAGATGGACTAATTCCCGCGCCAGCTGGAACACCCCCAATTAGGTTACTTGATGTAACAAAAGGATAAGTTCCTAAGCTTACATCTAATAAAGCACCTTGAGCACCTTCATAAAGGATTTTCTTTTTAGATTTTTGAAATTCTCTTATTTCTTCTATTACATTTCCAATATAAGGCTTCAATTGTTCAGCTTGTCTCAAATTTAAATCTACCAATTCATTTAGATCGATTTTCGAGGTACCAAATGAATGTTCAAAAATTGAATTGTAAAAATCTAATGCTTGCGTCAACTTATCATTTAATTTACTTTCATCATATAGGTCCGAAATTCGAACTGATCTTCTTCCAACTTTGTCTTCATAAGTTGTTCCTATTCCTCTTCCTGTTGTTCCTATTTTTGTTAAATTGGCAGACTGCTCTCTAAGCTGATCCAACTTTATATGATAAGGCTGAATAAGACTGCAAGCTGAACTTATTATGAGTCTGTCTTCAATATCTCCTAAAACTTCATTCGCTTCAGCTAACTCTGAGAATAAAGCATCTAGACTTACAACAACTCCTCTTGCGATAAAGCATTTTATATTTTTGTGACATATTGCTGAAGGTAATAAATGAAAAACAATTTTTTTTCCGTTCACTATTAACGTGTGACCTGCATTATGGCCACCCTGATACCTAACAGCAGCATCTAGATCATTTGCAAGATAATCCACTACCTTGCCTTTTCCTTCGTCACCCCACTGAAGACCAAGTAAAGAAATATTTAAATTCATAGTTTCATTCCTATAAATTAGAAACTGAAACTAAATCTAGATCAAATCCTACTGCCGGTCTATCACTATCTGATTGCTTTCTTAGGCCATCATATCTTCCACCTTTTGCAAGCACATAACCGGCTGAGTCGGCATATGCGGAAAACACAACTCCATTATGATATTTGAAACCTTGAACCTCACCCAAATCAACATGTAAAGTTATTCCAGAATTTTTTATTAGTTTGCCTGCCAAGCCTTCAAGATGATCCATAAAATTTTGAGTTGACTCCAAGTAAGAAAAACTTTCTTTTGCGGACTGGATTATGTCGATACCACCATACATATCACATAGAGAAATTAAAGATTGTTTATTTTGATTAGAATCTGGAATTATTTTATCTAAGTCAGATTTGGATTTTTTAGAAAGCGCTATTTCTAAGTCTACAAAAATTTCTCTACCTAATTTCTTGAAAGGTTCGAGGACTGAAAAAGTAAATGCAGCATGACCAAGACTAAGAGTTATATTTTTTATACCTGCAATTTCGAGGCTCTTTAACATTAAATTTATACTATCTAATTCAGCCTCTTTAGAAGAATCTCCAAATATTTCGGCGCCTACTTGTATAGTCGTTCTTGATCTTAAAGACTTTGATACCTTACTCTTCACAACCTCTCCTGCATAACAGAGTTTCACAGTATCATTAGATTGTATTCGATAAGCATCTATCCTAGAGGCTTGTTCTGAAATATCTGGCCTTATGGATAAATTTTTGCCAGTTAAGCTATCTTTGAAACTAAATGCATGTGACTTAATCTCATCATGAGCTTCACCACCTATTGATTCAGATAATTCCAATAAAGGAGGAGTAATAAATTCGAAGCCAGAGGAAATATATTCATCAATTAATTTCCTTCTCAACATCTCCACTTCAATTGCTTTAGGTGGAAGAAGTTCATCTACGCCATCGGGTAAGCTCCAGCGTATTTTTGAACTCATCTACTAATTTGAAGCTTTAGAATTGTCTAGATATTTGAAGAAATCACTGTCAGGATTAATTAATAGTATATCTGACTTACTTTCAAAAGTTGATTGATATGCTTTTAAACTCCTCGTGAAATCATAGAATTCAGGGTCTTTTGAATAAGCATTAGCATATGTTGCTGCAGCTGTTGCATCTCCGTTACCTTTTGTTTCCTCAGCTTGTCTATATGCATCGGCAAGAATGATAGTTTTTTCTTTATCAGCTGTTGCTCTAATTTTTTCAGCAACCTCATTACCTTGTGCTCTAAGTTCTTTAGCTAGCCTTTCTCTCTCAGTTCTCATTCGGTTATACACTGACTCACTGACTTCTGGAGGCAGATCTATCTTTTTCACCCTCAGGTCTATTACCTCGACACCTAACTCTTCAACAGCGATGTCATCTAGTTGAAGTGTAAGTTTATCCATGAGTTCATCTCTTTCTCCAGAAACAACTTCATTAACTGTCCTTGTACCAAATTCATTTCTTAAACCAGCATCGACCCTTTGGATTAAAAGTCTTCTCAATCTTTCTTCATCACCACCTGTAGTAGTAAAATACTTTTCTACATCGCTTACTCTCCATTTTACAAATGAATCAACGGTCAAAGCTTTCTTTTCAGATGTTAGATAGCTTTGAGGTGCAGCATCTAGGGTAAGTATTCTTGCATCAAATTTTCTAACTGTATTGATGATTGGAAGTTTGAAATGTAGCCCTGGAGGTACATCTGCTTCTACGACTTCTCCAAATCTTAATTTAACAGCCCTCTCAGTTTCTTTCACTACAAAAATTGAGGCCGAGATTAAAGCTATAAAAGCTACCAATATAGGTATAAGTAAAAGTCTTAATGTTTTCATTATCTTCGTTCCTCTTGTCTATTTCTTCGTCTTATTTCTTCAATAACCTGATTTGTTAAGTCACTTATAGATGTATTCCCTGAAGTGCTTGGTATATTTAAGTTCTCAACTCCTCTAGCTGACTCAGCAATTTTATCTAGAGGTAGGTAAAGTATATTGTTTCCACCTTCTACGTCTATCATGACCTTTGAACTATTTGACATTACTCCTTGAATCGAATCCAAATATAAACGGTTACGAGTTACATCTGGAGCCTTTTGATATTCAGATAGAAGAAGATTAAAACGTGTCGCATCACCTTCGGCCTCGGATATAACTTGCTCCTTGTAAGCCTCAGCATCTTGTAACATTCTCTGTGCTTGTCCTCTAGCTTCTGGTACCAAGCCATTAGCATAAGTTTCAGCTTCATTTCTCGCTCTAACTTCGTCCTCTCTTGCTTTAATAACATCATCAAAAGCTTCTTGCACCTGGTTTGGAGGAGAAGAATCTTCGATGTTTACAATCACAACTTCCAGACCAGTGTTATATTTATTCAAGTATCGTTGTAACCTGGCTTTAACTTCTTGGGCAATCAGCTCACGACCCGTTGTAAGCACATCATCCATAATTGAACCACCTACGACATGCCTTAGAGCACTTTCAGTAGCTTGCACTAAGCTAGCATCAGCATCCCTGATATCTAAAACATATTTTTGTGGATCTGCAATTTGGTACTGAATGGACACTGTCACATCAACTATATTTTCATCTTTAGTGAGCATTGAAGCGTCATGTCTATGTGGTCTAACCCTGACTACATCGACAATTTCCCAAGCGTCAATAATCGGAGGATTCCATCTTAAGCCGGGTCCTTTAATTTCCTGGAATTTGCCAAGCCTAAGCACTACTGATCTTTCAGCCTGCTCGACCTGATATATTCCAGCCCCAACCCATAACAAGACTAATACGCCTAATATTAAAGGAAAACTCTTAAGATTAAATCCACCTCCTGAAGAGTCACCAGAAGATCCACCTCCAAAAATAGATTCTATTCTTTGTCTAACTTTTTTAATTACTTCGTCGATCTCCGGAGGAGTATCATTCCTTCCCCAAGGATCTTTGTTATCATTTCCATTCCAAGACATTTATATTGCTTCCTGTGTTTGTTTTTCTTTGATTAAGTCGAAGCCATCGACTTCTAATAACTTAATGAGGTCATTTTGAAAATTTTCAAGAAGTAATTCTATCAGACCTTCGCTAGATATTCTCTCTTCAAGGACACTTCCAGATGAATAAAGCTCAGATCTCAACCAGCCTAAGTCACTTGTTAAGCTCACCCAAGTGGTAGTTATCTTACCTCTGAGCTTGGAGTTGATTGCATCGTATAAACTTGCAAACCCTCTTTGCTCTGTAGATGATATCCAAACCTGATCTGTAGTTTCTTGAGATATCTCATCCAGAGAGGATACATCAAGTTTGTCAGTCTTATTATTCACTCTTATCAAAAGCTTATCCGATAAGCCCAAATCTTTTAAAATTTTCTCTACTTCTTTCACTTTGAATCTGTGATCTTTATCTGAAATATCTACAACATGAAGTAGAAGATCTGCTGAACTTAAATCATCTAACGTTGCTTTAAATGATTCAATGAGTTGTGTTGGAAGATTTGAAATAAACCCAACAGTATCTGAAAACAGAATGTGTTGCAGCTCTTGTTTACTATTCTTTCTAGTGACAGAGTCTAGGGTTGCAAAAGGTTTATCTGCAGCATACAGATTATTTTGAGTAAGATGATTAAATAAAGTAGTTTTACCCGCATTTGTATACCCCACAAGTGCAACAACCATTTCTTTACCTTTACTTCTAGCATAACGGTTTAATTTTTTCTGATTATGTGCCTTGTTTAATCTCTTCTTTAAACTTTTGATTCTATGGCCAATGAGTCTTCTATCTGTTTCTAATTGCGTTTCACCTGGACCCCTTAACCCTATGCCTCCCTTTTGCCTTTCAAGGTGACTCCATCCTCGAACTAGTCTCGTAGAAAGATGAGTTAATTGAGCCAATTCAACTTGTAGCTTTCCAATATGACTTGATGCTCTTGTTGCAAAGATATCAAGAATCAATGATGTACGATCCAAAACTCGAGTTCCAAGGTATTTCTCTAAATTTCTTTCTTGAGAAGGCGATAGATCATTATTAAAAATAACTAATCCACATTTGCTTACTTTAACAAGCTCCTTAATTTCATTGAGTTTGCCTAGTTTCACAAAATAATTAGGAGAAGGTCTATCAATCTTACATAATACCTCGGCACAAACATTGGTACCCGATGAGATACACAGTTCTTTAAACTCTTTTTTTGCCTCTAATTGTAAATCTTTGTTTAAAGAAAACCTTTCGACGTGTACAAGTATGGATTGTGGTGATGTTTTTTCTAAATTCATGAATTTTTAAAAATTAAATCCTTTACCGAACTAAAGAGAGAAGAATTATTCTCTACAAAAATTAAATTTCTCCAATTTCTCATCCAAGTCATTTGCCTTTTTGCAAGTTGTCTTGTTGAGTTAATACCTTTATCAATCATATCATCAAGACTGCAATCTCCTTTTAAATATTCACATACCTGACGATATCCTACACTTTTCATTGCTTGAGAATTTGAACTCATTCCTTTGCGTTCAAGAATTCCTTCTACCTCCTCAATCAATCCAGCATCAATCATTCCTTTAAATCTTTTTGCAATATTTTCTCGATGTAAATCTTTATCATGAGGCTTAATGGCAATCTGAATCAAATTAGATTCACTTATTATTTGATTCGTTTCTTTTTTATTTTCGGCCTGCCATTTAGAAAGTTCTTTACCCGTTGCTAAAAAAACTTCGATTGCTCTTTTAATTCTTTGAGTATCATTTTGATGAATTTTTATAGAGGAATTTTTATCTATTTTTTCTAAGTATTTATACATTTCATGTACACCTTTATCCTCAAACTCCTCTTTTACTCTCAGTCTTATTTGACTATCTACCGAAGGTAATTTTGAAATACCGTTAACTAAATGATGAAAATACATCATTGTTCCTCCAACCAGAAAAGGTATCTTCTTAGTTTGAAATGCTTTTCTTATTGAGTCGATGACGTCTTGTTGAAATTGAGAAGTGGAATAACTTTCATTTGGTTTTAAGATATCAATTAAGTCGTGAGGATATTTATCAAGAACGTTTGATGAGGGTTTTCCGCTCCCTATATTTAAATGCTTATATATCTGAACAGAATCAACACTAATGATATTGATATTTAAGTTCTTATACAACTCTATTGCTAAATCGGTTTTTCCCACTCCTGTAGGTCCCATCAGCGAAACAATTAATCTCTTTTCCACTGATATATGATAGTTTATTAGGAGAGAAAAAAACCGGCTGATTTGCCGGTTTTTTTTTGATAAGTAAAGACTCAAGTTAGATCGTAACTTCTTTCTTCATGTTCAGTAACATCTAAACCTTGGTATTCCTCTTCTTCACTAACTCTTAGAGAAGTAAAAGAACCGATTAATCTTAGAATGACCCACGAGGCAAAGGCTGTCCATAAGCCTATAACAGCAATCCCTTTTAATTGAATGACAAACTGTTCCATAGGGATCCATTCTTCACCAGCACTAGAACCAAGAAAACCTCCCTGGACGCCAAGAAAACTTACCATGATAATACCGATTATTCCTCCTACACCATGAACAGGAAATACATCTAAGGAATCATCTATTCCAAATACACCCTTCACAGCTTGAGTAGCATAGAAGCAAATTGAACCTGCCATTAGACCGATTAGTAATGCACCTTCGGGTCCAACACTACCTGATGCAGGTGTAATAGTAGCCAGACCTGCAACCATACCAGTGGCAATCCCAACAATGGTAGGCTTACCTCTCTTAATCCATTCAATGGCCATCCAAGTTAGGGCTCCCGTGGCTGCACTTATATGTGTTACGAGCATAGCCATGCCAGCAAGACCATCAGCAGCCCAAGAACTTCCAGCATTAAACCCAAACCAGCCAACCCAAAGCATGGCAGCTCCAGTTACTACCATTGTTCTGTTATGAGGTGGCATAGCGGTCGATGGAAAGCCCTTTCTTGGGCCTAATACGATAGCTATAACTAAAGCACCAACTCCACAAGTTAAGTGCACAACAAGACCACCGGCAAAATCCTTAACATCTGCTAAGTAACCTCCTCCCCATATCATATGACAAGCTGGCAGATAAACTGCGGTAAACCAAAGCAAGGAAAATAAGCACATGGCACCGAATTTCATTCTTTCTGCAAATGCTCCGACAACTAAAGCTGGTGTAATGATGGCAAAAGTCATTTGAAATATTACAAACAAAGAATGGGGCATGGTTGTCCCAGGAGCCAAAGTATCTCTACCAATGCCACTTAAAAAAAATGCGCTAGTCCCTCCAATAAAAGCATTGCCTTCAGTAAAGGCAAGACTGTATCCGTAGACAACCCAAGCGACGGAGACGATACATGCTATGGCAAAACATTGCATTAAAACTGATATAGCATTTTTGCTTCTTACCAGTCCTGCATAAAAAAGTGAGAGTCCTGGCAGAGTCATAAACAGCACTAATGCAGTTGAAGTTAGTATCCAGGCAGTATCTCCTGAATTCAATTCATCTGCCGAAATAGTAAAAGAAAAAATGAAAGTACTAAAAAGAAAAAATTTTTTTTTCATGAGATTACCCAAGGTTTATAAGGCATCTTCATTAAGCTCTCCGGTTCTAATTCTTACGATTTGCTCAAGAGAAGATACAAATATTTTTCCATCCCCTATCTTTCCAGTATTCGAAACTTGCGATATAGCATCTATTACTTTGTCAGTATTATCATCACTAACTGCAACCTCTATCTTAGTTTTTGGTAAAAAATCTACGACGTATTCAGAACCTCTGTAGAGTTCGGTGTGACCCTTTTGTCTTCCGAAACCTTTAACATCGGTTATAGTGAGGCCCGTGACACCTACTTCAGACAAAGCCTCTCTGACTTCATCAAGCTTATAAGGTTTGATAACTGCTGTAATTAATTTCATAAAAACTCCTATTATTTATTCCTTTCACTATAGACTAAATACTTACTATTAAAATAAGAACCCAACGTATCAAAGCGGCAATTATAGTTTAAAAACATATTTAATAGGGTTTTATAGTATTTTTTAAATAGATCAAAAAAAAGGTGCATTAGATGCACCTTTTTGCTTATATTTTATTTTCTACACTTGTGGGGTTCTAAATGGCACCGAATCGAATAGGAGCATTTCACTGCAATCAGGTTGAGGCCCATCTATTTCTGGAGCAGTTTCCTCAAAGAGCTTTGCACCTAATTCTCTAGATTCCTCTGAATCCCAAAATTGATGAAAAGCATAATCATAAGAACCTATTGACGATCCTGGGATAGGAGTTTCAAAATCTGGGAGGTGAATTGTATAGAAGTAAGGAGATCCTATTCCAGCCATTTCTTGCCCAGTATCTATCCAGCTGTTAAATGTTTCTAAACCTGCAACTAAATCTGCCTTACCAAAACTATCTGTGAAACTACAAAACATGAACCCTACTACTCCACCTGGTTCAGAATCAGGCTCCGTAGCAGCTCTATAGACATTTACATCGAAACCATAGTTTGCCTCTTCACCATTATCAGAAGCTCCACAAGATATGATACTGCTAGTTGAATCGGTCCAAGATGCTGCAGGTCCTGCTATCCATTCATCCCAACCAGCTTTTGCCTGCTCTTTAGATTGCCAAACAAGAGTCCACATACCATCATAGAGATCAGTTTCTGTTCGCGGAACAAGACCTACAGACATAGGTACAGCAATTGCAAGGCCATCAAGAATCTCATTCCATTCAACAAGCATTTCAGAAAAAGACTCTTGGCTCATATCTGGTCCAAAGTCACAAAACAAGTATTCAACATATCCTGTATTAATCGCTGAGTCACTTAAGTCCACTTCTTGGGTACTTTCTGAACAGGAGTAAGCCAAAAAGGCCGCTAAAAATGATCCTAAAATTTTGTTTTTAAACATATTACCTCTCCTTAAAAATAATTAAAATTGGTGTTCTATTGCTAAGAAACAGAAACCTTCGAAACCTTAATAAACCGATAAAGTTCTTCAAGCTCATATAAAATTTTACCTTCAATCTTGTAATAATTAGGACCTTTCTCCTCTCTTCTCCAAGCTTCCAGTGTTCTTTCACTGCACATTAAAATTTCTGCAGCATCCTTTGGTTTAATTAGTTTTATATCCATATCCATTTTTTATACCTGAGTTAACATCCTTGTTAATAATTAATTCCTTTTAAACTCAAAAAAAGGGGCAATCCAATTAAGGATTGCCCATCTTTGCTATGCCAATCGAGGCATAAAGGTACGCAGCATTACTTGAAATCAGGGTAGGCTTCTACACCGATTTCAGATTTATCTAAGCCGATCTCTTCATCATTATCAGTCGCTCTAATTCCAACAATACTGTCAATGACTTTGAGAACTATAAAGCTTGTAACAAAGACCCAAGCAAAAATAACTATCACGCCGATGAATTGAGTTCCAAAAGCACCTGCACCTGATAAAGGTGTTGCCATAATTCCCCAAATTCCCACAGTACCGTGCGCAGATATTGCACCTACTGGATCATCAATTTTTAGTTTGGTATCCAATATTACTACAGAGAAGTAAACGATTACGCCACCTATTAAGCCTATCAGTGTAGCTAAACCACCCGTTGGTGTGTCTGGTGCTGCAGTTATAGCAACTAAACCAGCAATCGCTCCATTTATTGCCATAGTAACGTCAGCTTTTCCACTGAATATCTTGCTAGCAAAAAGTCCTCCTAATACTCCTCCAGCTGCTGCCATATTTGTATTCATGAATACTTGACCAACAGCAATGGCATCAGCGGCAGTATTAACAGCTAGCTGAGAACCTCCATTGAACCCGAACCACCCAAGCCACAAGATTAAAGCACCGAGGGCAGCGATTGGTATATTCGATCCAGGAATTGCATATACAGTACCATCAGCTCCGTATTTACCTTTCCTAGATCCTAGAATGCTTACTGCAGCAAGTGCTGCCGCAGCACCGCAGAGATGAACCACTCCTGAACCGGCAAAATCTGTATAGCCTAGTGCATCAAGACCTCCACCACCCCATTTCCAATAACCTTGAACTGGATATATAAATCCAGTCAAAATGACTGCAAATGCAAAAAATGGCAATAGTTTCATTCTTTCAGCAACAGCTCCCGAGACAATAGACATAGCTGTAGCTACGAATACGACTTGGAAAAAGAAGTCAGAAGCCTCTGAATATGATCCGTAAGACATATCTTGATCACCCATTCCCAATCCTAAATAGGACAAGCTAAATCCAGGAACCCAAGCTGAAACAGCTGAATCTCCAGGGTACATGATAAAGAAACCACATACTAAGTACATAACACAAGCTATTGAGAATAGGCCTAAGTTCTTAGTTACTATCTCAGCAGCATTCTTTGATCTTACCAATCCAGCTTCTAGCATTGTGAAACCAGCTGCCATCCACATGACAAATGCTCCACTCATTAGAAGGTAGAAGGTATTGAGCGCGAATTCTAATTCTGTCATTTTTTCTCCTTAATTTTTTACAGCGCGTCTTCGTTGAGATCGCCAGTCCTGATGCGTATCAGTTGGTTTAAATCTACAACAAAAATTTTTCCATCACCTATTTTGTTTGAATTAGCAGAAGTACTTATAGCTTCTATGACATCATCAGCATTATTATCAGTAACAGCGATCTCTATCTTAGTTTTAGGAAGTAAATCAACCTCATACTCTGAACCTCTATATAACTCTGTATGACCCTTTTGCCTGCCGTAACCTTTAACTTCTGTGACGGTAAGGCCAGAAACACCCACAGCTAAGAGGGCTTCTCTGACTTCATCGAGCTTGAAAGGCTTAATAACCGCAGTTATTAATTTCATACTAATTCTCCTTATTATTTAAAAAATAATACAATTAAAGATATGCAATCCATATGCCAGATAAAACTAGTGAATTTAAGGAAAATTTAGTGCAATTTCTATTTTGATGTTCTAAGAGAGTGCTAAATTGGAGAGAAAAGTTCAAGAATTGGGCAAATTACATCGTTTCCTTCAAAAGAGGTTCTAAATGATAGCTAATATTTCTTAAAGCCCCTCTATTTTTCATAAATACTTCTAATGCATTATTCCCTGCCCTTTCCCTCGCTTTATGATCTTCAATGTATTCAATGAATCTATCTGAAAGTTCTCTAAAATCATTTACTATTTTGAGGCCTTCATTTTGTTTAAGTTGTTCTGAAATATCTGAAAAGTTTCTCAAACTTGGACCAGATAGAAGTGCTAAGCTTTGAGCTGCTGGCTCTAAGAGATTTTGGCCACCGTGATCTATTAAACTCCCACCCACAAAAGCTACATCTGATAAGGAATATAAAAAATTTAATTCTCCAATGGTATCTCCAAGTAACACCTGAGTACTTCTCTTCACTTCGTCTTTTTTTGAACGCGAAGCTAAAGTTAAACCAGAGGTCTTGATTAATTTTTTTACTTTATCAAATCTTTCAAGATGTCTTGGCACAAGAATGAGTAGAGCATTTGGATAGCTCTTAAGGATTTGTTGAAAAGCTTTTAAAACCTCGTCCTCTTCTGTTTTATGAGTACTTGCTGCAATTAATGTTGGTCTATATTTTCCATCTATCGACCAATCTTGTTTGATTGATTTTGATATATCTTCAAGTACTGGCGGGACATCTTGATCAAACTTCAAATTTCCGCAGGTATTAATATCTTTTCTTTCTACTATTTCTTGGAAACGTCTTTTATCAGATTCAAACTGAGCAAGTATTAGGTCTATTTTTTCAATTACTGGTTTAATTAAAGTACTGTAATAAAGATAATTTTTTTTAGACTTCTCAGAAAGTCTGGCGTTCACTAAAGCTGAATAGATTCCCCTACTCTTGCATATGTCGATTAGATTTGGCCAAATCTCGGTCTCTAAAAGTATCAAAATTTTAGGATTCCATTTATTTAAAAAGGAATTTATAAAAAAAGGGATATCTACCGGTAAATATTGATGTTTTATTTTATTTCCAAGTCTTTCAATTAAGAGTTTTGATCCAGTAGGTGTAGTAGTAGTTACAAGTATTTCAGAATAAGGGTAGTCAGTGATTAAACTTCTCAATAAAGACATGGAAGCATTTACTTCTCCTACGGATACAGCATGAATCCAGATAATTGATTTATCTTTAGAAGGAATTTCTGAACTATACCCTAGCCTTTCAGACCATCTTAAAAAATACTCTTTATTAGACAGGCCCTTCCAGCATAACCTAGCGAAATAAACAGGCAGCAATAAGCAAAATAAAGCCGTATAAAGGTTTCTAAGCATAAGCGTATGCTACCATAGCAGATAGTCCTAAATTAAAATTTAAATTGTGATAGTAGTAACTGGAAGTAATGGATTTATTGGATCCAACTTAATAAAAGGTCTCAATGAAATTGGGTATAAGAATATTATTGCAGTCGATAATCAAGACGATCCAGAGCTTAAAGAAAATATTGCCCATTGTGATATTCAGGACTTCCTAAATATAGATGAATTTATTAATTTGATTAGGAATAATGAGATAGATGGGACAAAAATTAGGGCTATTTTTCATCAAGGAGCTTGCTCGAATACAATGGAATGGGACGCTGACTTTTTATACAGCAATAACCTATTATATTCTAAAAAGCTCTTGAATTTTTCGCAAAAAACTAAAACACCCATGATTTATGCGTCTTCTGCTTCTGTCTATGGAGCGGGGAAAATTTTCAAGGAATCTGTTGAATACGAGGATCCAATAAACCTTTACGCATTCTCTAAATTTAAATTTGATCAGTTGGTAAGACAAGAATTGATCAAAAGCGAAACACAAATAGTTGGATTGAGATATTTCAATGTGTATGGGCCTCAAGAACAACATAAAGGAACTATGGCAAGCGTTGCTTTCCATTTGCATAATCAACTCAAAGATAATCAGGAAATTAAATTATTTGAGGGTTCTGAAGGTTATGACGATGGAGAACAAAGAAGAGATTTTATTTATGTTGAGGATGTAGTTAAAGTGAATCTATGGTTTCTAGAAAATCAAAAAGTATCGGGTATATTCAATGTAGGAACAGGTAAGAGCCAGACTTTCAATGAAGTAGCTGACTCAGTAATAAATTGGAATAAAAGAGGAAAGATAAATTACATTCCTTTTCCTGAAAAGCTAAAAGGTGCATATCAAAGCTATACTCAAGCTGATATCTCAAAATTGAGGAAAGTTGGCTATAAGGATCAGTTCTTGAACGTTCAGGAAGGTGTAAAGAAGTATTTAGACAGACTTGAAAGTTGGCCAAAGAATGGACCGTCTTAAATCCTTACCAGAGAAGACAGAGCCAAACCTGATTAAAGCTCTTTCATCCTTCAAAAGTTTACTTACTTGGCTAGGTATTGGCTTGCTAAGACTTACATCCTATCTTCCTTATTCAATTCTAATGAATTTAGGTGATGTAATTGGTGGCTTAATTTATAAAGTCAGTCCCCACCGAAGAGAGATAAGTAAAATAAACATAAAACTTTGTCTTGATATTAAAGATAATGAATTAGACACATTAGTTCGAGACAACTTTCGAGCCATAGGCAGAGGTATCTTTGAGATGGCTATAGCCTGGTGGTCTTCTGACAAGAAAATTAAAAAACTTGATACTAGATTATTAAATAAAGAGTTAATAGAAGATGCGCAAACAGGCGTACTAGTTCTCATAAAACACTCTACCCATCTTGAATTAGACCTGCGTTTATTAAGTCAGCATTTTGACCTGACTGGTATGTATAAATCTCAGACAAATGAAGCCATCAATTATGTAATGATTCGAGCGAGAAATAATTACATTCTGGGTTCTTTAACAAACAAAGAAGCAATGAAGGCTGTTAAATGGATTAGATCGGGTAAGAATTTCTTATATGCAGCTGATCAAGATTATGGCTTGAAAGTTTCCAAAATGATTCCTTTCTTTGGACATTCAGCAGCAACAGTTACTTTTCCTGCTCTATTTCTTAAAAAAGATATAAAAATAGTTGTAGCAGATGTTTGTAAAATAGATGATACATATGAAATCGAAATTAAAAATATTGAATCCTCTGCGAGCGAAGAGGAGTTATTATTTGAAATGAACAAAACTTATGAAGAGTTCATTAAAAAAGATCCAAGTGGCTATCTATGGATGCACAGACGATTTAAGTCAGGACAAACTGAATTCCTTTATCCTAAGTGGACAAATAGAGAAAAGAGAAGAGAGAAGAGAAGGGAGAATCGCAATAAGGATTAAAGTGTCTTGGAAATTATTTTTGAAGTTGATAAGCCCTCTAATAAGGGAATTGTGACTACAGACCCTCCAGACCTGGTAACCTCTTTATAACCCACGATGTCTTTAATTTTGTAGTCTCCTCCCTTTACAAGCACGTCTGGTTTAATAGTTTTAATTAGCTTAATTGGAGTTTCCTCATCAAAAAAAACTACCTTATCTACACACTGTAAAGAGGCTAAAACTTTAGCTCTATGAGCCAGGGTATTAATTGGTCTACTAGAACCTTTTAATTTACGAACTGATCTGTCAGTATTTATGGCAACTATAAGCTTGTCTCCCAGTTCTTTTGCAGTTGTAAGATACTCAACATGCCCAGCATGCAAAATATCAAAACATCCATTAGTAAAGACTATTTTTTTGGATCTTTCATGAAGGTCTTGTGAATAACCTTTTATTTCATTAGACGTAACGAAAGATTCAGAAAGACCTAAGTATGGAACTAACTCAGACTGGTTAACTGCAGCAGTACCAGATTTACCTACCACTATTCCGGCAGCGATATTAGCTAATCGAATTGACTCTGAAAGAGTGAATCCTCCTGCCAGTCCTGCAGCAATGCAAGCAATAACAGTATCGCCGGCTCCGGAAACATCAAATACATCTCTTGCCTCTGTTGGAAAATCCTCTCTAATGATTTTTCCATTTCTCTTGTTTAAAAGTGTCATTCCATCTGAGCCTCTAGTTATTAAGAGTGAATTCAGTCTTAGAGATTTAATAAGATCCTTTCCTTTCATCGTAATTTCAGATTCCTTCTTTATCTTTCCGACTACTCTTTCAAATTCATGAAGATTTGGAGTGATAATGTCAGCTGACTTGTATTTTGAGAAATCATCTCCCTTGGGATCAACTAAGATTATTTTTTTTGTCTTTTTTGCTTCTCTAATGATTAGCGGGATATTCTTTAAGGTGCCCTTTCCGTAGTCAGAGATGATAAGAACCGTATTTTTTTTATAACTTAAGTGCTTTTTATAATGAGATAAACTTGATTGCCAATCTGTTTCAGAGAATTCCTCTTCATTATCTATTCTTATTAATTGTTGCTGAGATGCCAGAATTCTTAACTTTGAGATAGTAGGATGATCAGATTTGCTTAAAGCTTTTTTAATATTGTTCTTCTGTAAAAGTTTAATAACCTGAGTCGAAGAAGCATCTTTTCCAGTTACTCCAATTATTGTTGCATTAGAACCAAGACTAGATAAATTTAAAGCAACATTTGCAGCTCCACCTAATCTTATCTCTTCGCCGGATGGTTTGAGAACAGGCACAGGTGCTTCGGGAGAAACTCTGTCAACACTACCAGAAATATATCTATCTAAAATAACATCTCCAAAAACAAGGACATGTCCTTTATTTAACATCTTAAGGTCCATATGTGTTAATTATATACCTTGAGATCATTATGCTGTTCTATATTATTGATTTAAGTAGTTTAGTAAGTTTTATCGTATTCAAAATGATCTTAAAAATTAATGAAATTAAATCTTCCTATTGATATAGAAAAAGTGAAAGGCTTTCTTGATCCATTGGAAGGAGAGGCCTTATACCTTCACTCAAAAAATGCAACTGAGGCAGGTCCTGCACTAGAAATTGGAAGTTATTGTGGAAAATCAGCAGTCTATATTGGTTCAGCTGCGAAAAAGAATGAAGAAAAACTCTACTCTATAGATCATCACCGAGGATCAGAAGAACAGCAACCAGGAGAACAGTACTTTGATCCTGAGTTGGTGGATTATACAGGAGAAGGAATAGACACCCTACCTTACTTTCTTGCAACTATTCGTCAATCTCAATTAGAGGGAGTTGTAATACCAGTAGTTTCAACATCCGAAGAAGCTTATGCTGATCTAAGATTGGAGTTCAGTTTTATCTTTATTGACGGCGGGCACAGTGAGGAAGCAGCTCAAAAAGATTACAAACTATGGCAAAAAAGGTTGTTTGTAGGTGGTTTATTAGCAATTCATGATGTTTTCCCTGATCCAAAAGATGGCGGTAGGCCTCCTTTTAATATCTATAAGAAAGCCCTTGATAGTGGTCAATTTAAGGAAATAGAGGCTATAAAATCTCTAAGAATACTCAGAAAAATAAAGGGTTAAATTACGCCCAAGTTTTAGAGAAAAGCTCAGACCCAGGTGTAAAATTGTAGACAGCATCAGCAGCAAGTAAGACTGCACCTGCAGTCCAAGTGGGCTTTTCAATTGGCCAAAATTTATCATCCGGATATACATATCCTGTCCAATAAAGTTCATCATCATCACGCCACTGATGCAAGGAATCTAAAAGCTTCTCAGCTTCACTTAACAATCCAATTCTCACAAGAGCAAGGGCTAACTCTGAACTTTCCGCTACTGTTACCCAGGGTTCTTCTTTTACGCACTTACAACCTTTTCCTTCGACAATAAAATCTGACCATTTCGATTCTATTTGTTGAATACTTTTATCTTGATCATAAATGCCACACAAAACTGGATAATACCAGTCCATGCTATATCTAGACTTACTCTCCCAACTTCTATCATATCTCTCTGGATTAATATTTATAGATTCTTTCAATCTAGCCATTGAAAAATTTACTCTTTCTGTAGACATGCCAAAAATCTTAAAAATTGCTGAAGCGCATTCCAGACTTTTATATATTGAACTACTTCCAGTAATTAACGAATCATCTAATATTTCCTTACCATCCTCTGCAGCCCAGTAAATATCACCTTTTTCAGTCTGCATTGAGATAACAAAGTCAATTGCATTAGTTAATGAAGGCAACATTTCATTAAGAAACTCTTCATCTTGAAAAATTAAGTAGTGATGCCATAGTCCAGTAGCTATATAAGCAGAGAAATTTGTTTCTCTTCTTTTAGTAGTGGGCTCAGACTTAATATATTCAGAGTACCAAGAACCATCTGTAAGCTGATTATCCCTTAACCATTTATAGGCTCTTTCTGTTTCTTCTTTTTTTCCAGCTATTGCCAAACCCATGGCAGCTTCTATATGGTCCCATGGATCAAGCTTCTTTCCAATTTCCCAAGGAATAGATCCATCATTGTTTTGAACATCTAGTATGTAATCTACTGAGCTCTTATAAAACTCAAGACTAGAGTAGTCCATTTATATCGGTTTCCTAAAATACATTACAAGGCTTTTTCCTATAAGAGGTTGCAGAATCGATTCTAATACCTTGGTGAATAGAGGTTTTTTCATTAAATCCCAAACTAGAAGTTTATGGTATTGCTTAACTAGAAAAGAATCCTCTTTAGTTTTCCAAAAAAGACATTGCAACCACCAATATGGGGAATGCAATCCATGAGCCCAATGGAAAGACTGATATTCGAGACCATTAGATACAGCCAAATTCTTTAGTTCCTGATGTTTGAATATTCTCACGTGTCCGCCTGGTGTTTTTGAATATTCTTTGCTTAGTTTCCAGCATATCAACTCAGGTAAATATCTTGGCACGCTTAATGCCATTACTCCTCCAGGCTTTAGAACTCTTACAAGCTCTCTTACTGATTCGTTCGGTGAATCTACATGCTCCAAAACTTCACTACAAATAACTGCATCAAGAGAAGAATCTTTAAGAGGAATATCATCTATATTACCAAGTCCAAAAGTACAAGATGTACTAAGTTCAGAAGTATCAAAATCTTTCAGTCTGGACTGAGCAATTTTTAAATCTTCAAAAGAAAGATCCATACCCAGTATACTCGCTGGAGTTTCTAAAAATGCACCAATTGAATGCCTTCCTTCTCCACAACCCATATCCAACATTAGCTGCCCTTCTCTAAGATTAAGGTTGTTATATTTAATTGTATTCATTGATGAAAGATTCTATTACTGCCTTAAAAGAAGATTCATAAGAACTTGCTGCAATTTTCCAGTCAAAGATTTCTTCCATTCTTTGCCTTCCTTTTATGGACAGTTTTCTCATATCTTCTGGATTGTTGAACAATTTTATCACTGCCTCCTCAATTTCTTCTGCAGAGGATGGCATTATTTTTAAGGCAGCATCGCCAACTACTTCTTCTAGTCCTCCAGAATGAGTGCTGATTAAAGGAACTCCGCAGGCCATTGCTTCACCTGCTCCAAAACCAAAACCTTCATAAAGAGAAGGTATAACTGCTAATTCAGAAGAGTGGTATAAATCAACAATCTCTTTCTCAGATATACCTGATCTAAAAGTTATTACATTACTTAGATTCAACTCCTCTATGAGTTTACTGACCTCACTATTATTGGGAGATTTACCTATCACGGTTAAGGTAGTTTTAGGAAATGAGTACAATATCTTAGGTAAAGCTTTAACCAAATACTTTAGACCTTTCAATGGTATATCTGCACTAGCAGTTGTAATGATTTTGTTTTCTTCTCTCTTATCAAAAGAACACGGACTAAATGTATTTATATCAATACCATTTAAAATAACCTCGATTCTATTAGGGTCAACATGAAACTCTTCGACAACATCTTTTTTTGAGGGTTTGCTAACACAAATAATTTTTTTTAACTTTGGAGCAACTCTTTTCTGCATAGAAAGAAAGTTATGCCACCGCTTTGAAGATAGTTTCTCTTTCCAATTAGTAGCATTTTGCATTTCTAGTTTATGATCTTTTGTAATTGGATGATGGATAGTAACCACCAAAGGAAGAATCTCTTGGATTCTTAATAAAGATCCAGATAAAGATTGGTTGTCCAATATAATCTCAAAATCACTTTTATTATGTTTAATATATTTGAGTACTCTCTTTCCAAAAGTATAAGGCTCAGGAAAGCCACCGGTTATTACAGAAAACCATTCGTAAAGATCAAGGGGACGAAATAATAAATTCAAACCGAACGAGCTCATTCTATTTTGAGTCTCAAATAATCCTAAACTTGGAATTTTTATTAATTCTACTGATTCATCTAACTCGGGATAAGGCGGGCCTGATAAGACAGAAACTTGATGACCACGAACACTTAGAGCTTTGCTCAAGTGCTTAATATAAATACCTTGCCCTCCTGAATAAGGATGACTTCTATAGCTTAAGATTCCAATTCTCAATATTGCTTTCCCTTTAATCTCCTCGACAAAAGGTCATATGTAAATCTATGCCCTTTCAAGCTTCTTAAAATTCTCTTTTTATCTTTTTTTATAAACTTATTAAAAAAATAAGTGCTATGTAGCTTTCTAGAAGAATCTAGATCAAAAACAACAAGCCCATTTCCGTCCAAGAAAAAATTCGAACTTTTAGCATCTCCGTGAATGAATTTTATCCAATCCATCCTTTTAAAGAAGGACACTATATGACCAATTAATCTCAATTGATCAAGGTCTTCTTCTATCGCCTCATCAAGTCTCTGGCCGCGAACCTCTTCTGTGACAAAAAATGACTCTCTAGCCCCTAAAATGCCTGATCCTTCATACAAAAGAACAGGTTTAGCTGTCCTGATGCCAACGGCATTCATCCAATACGTTGATAAAAAAGAGTTATGAGCTCTGGTTTTCTTGAACAACCTTGAAAAGAAGTGCAAGGGGCCCTTAATTCTATATTTTTTTATGTAGAAGTTTTTACCTTGAATATTGGTTTTGGTAATCAAGTGACCCTTTTCATTTTTTATTATCTCTCCGCTCTTAATAAGTAAATCTTCATCTCTAAAGAGATTTAGAAATTGTTTTATATCTGCGTTTTTTCTTGCAAGGTATCTTGAAGAGTTACTTATGTGTTTTGCAAAAATACCGTCTTCAGAAGTTAATGACGAGTTCTTTATAAATACTTTGAGGTGAGGCTTTAAATACATAGAAAAAGCTCTACTTAAAATGGCTTTGGTTGTGTCTGAATAATTCGAAGTAAATTCTCTAAACGTACAATCATAATAGGTCATCATAAATCTATAGAAATCTCTTTCTGAGAGATCAAACTGCAGAATAGAATGTATGAAACCTCCCAAATCTTTGACAATCCATCTATGCGGAACTTTTGATCTTATTTGAGCTCTGTGCAAATCAATAAGATAGATTTGTATATTGTTAAAATCCATTTCCTTATTTATGTGCAGATGACAAAGATATAAATCTCTATGATTTAACCCGCTAAGATGCATTTCTCTGATGATAGAAGCAGCCGCTTTCAAGAGTTTATTTTTCTGATTAAAAGTAAGTTTCTTATGCAAGCCCTGTAAAAAAAAATCTTCTAAAGATATGGTTTCATACAACTCTTCGGTGATAAGAAAAGAAGAAGAGTTTGCAGGATTTAATCCGCGAGTACCAAAACCTTTAACTTGAGGGCAGTTAATGCCACATTCATACAAATGATTTAAAGCCTCGTATTCTCTTCGGGCACCAACTACAGGAATTTTTAATTGTAGAATATTTTTTAAAATCTCTTTCCATCCTATACCTCCATGAAATTTTACGAAATAGCTTCTACCCTCATTCACAAATTTCTTTGTGATTCTATTTTCATATTTTCTATAAATTTCTCCTTCAAAGTTTTTTGCAAATGTGAAAGTATCTTTAGTATGAAACAAATGCTCTAAATGCTTATCTAAAATTTTAACGTTTCTCATTAGAAAGTTTCTTCTATGAAATCAGCAATAAATTTAAACCTAGAAAAAAAGTATTTGTTATCAGTCAAGTTGCTAATCGAGCTTCTAACGTGAAATAAATTTTTATCTGAAACACTCTCTTCTAGAAGTAAATTAAATCTTTTTTGATTAAATTCTCCTTCAAGTACAGTTCCGGATCTAAATTTTAGAACCTCACTAGAGAATCCAACTTCGCTAGTTACTAAAGAAGGCAAACCTGATACCAAAGCTTCAATTATTATATTCCCAGCAGCCTCTTCTCTAGCTGGGTGTATTAGTAAATCTGCAGACTTCATAAATGATGCAACATCTTTTCTTGGACCTAAAAAATGGACCTTCTTAGACAGAGAAGCATTGGTAAGAAGATTTTCATAGGGTTTTGACTTATCGTCACCTATCACTACCAAATTAGAAGATATGTTCTTTTCATTAAGGTGTCGCAATCCAAGTATTGCACGATCTAATCCTTTTCGTGAAAAATCCGAACCAACAAAAAGCAATATCTTTTCACCAAGTGAAATATTTAAAGCTTCATAAATGTTCACTGGTTCATAATCGGACCAATCCTTATCAATACCGGGAGGAGCGATGATTATTCTCTCAGCTTGAGTAGAGTAAAATTCTCTGAATTCATTTGACTGCTTATCATTAAGAGAAAGTATCTTAGTATTAGATTTTTGGGAAAATATATCTTCTTCAAACTGCATAGATTGCCTATATCTTCTTGTAAATTTTTGAACTATATTTTTTTTTAGAGCTTGCTTAGCAAAGCAAGTATCTGCAGCAAAGTACAGATCTAAGCCAGGCATTTTATTGAATCCAAAAATAATATCAGGGGAAAAGTCTTGCATAGAAAGATAAACATCTTTCACAAAATTCCTATTCTTTGCATAATTAAACTTTCCTCTTTCTCCAAGAACAACGACATCTAAACCTTTCGGTATTGGACCTTCCCAACTGCGCGTAAAAGCTTTCAGTACATGACCTCTCAAAATTAACTCATTTGCAACTCCAAGAAAGTCTTTTTGTAGCCCTCCATATGGAAAATATTTAAATAATAATAAGGCTAATTTCTTTTTCACACTCTATTACAATGTCTCAAGGGCTTCCATCACTTCTTCAGGGCTAATAGACAAAAGTGATGCATCGTAGCCGTCAGGTAAATTACCTTCTCTTATTTTTTTATAACCTTCCGTTTTTCTAATGATTACCTTTTGATTAATTAAAGGTGGAGTATATTCGGGAGAGGAAGGACCATAAACCGCTACTAGAGGAGTTTCAACTGCTGCAGCTATATGCATCAGACCTGAGTCATTTGATACAACCTTCTTGCAGTAAGATAAGAGGTCTACAGCATCAACTAAAGAGGTTTTGCCAATTAAATTATGGAAATGATCTTCTTCTTGTAAGTTATCAAAATTAGAAATTTTCTTTCCAGTTTCATAATCATTTGCAGACCCGAAACATAAAACATTCCAACCTTTTTTTAGATAATTTTTTGCAACTATAGAATAATTATCTTCAGGCCATTTCTTCGCAGGTCCAAACTCCGCTCCAGGACAAATAGCTAAACAGGGTAAATTTTGATTAATACCAAATTTAACCAAGGAAGATTGTTGATTTTCAAAATCAATACTTAGTTTCGGAAAAGATAAGCTTCCAAGACAATAATTACTGTCTTGCGTTGAAAGAGCTGCAAATTTTTCAACCATCAAATGATTCTTATTCTTATCAAGGTATCTTATATCATTCAATAGCCCATACCTCATTTCTCCTAACCAGCCAGTTCGAATGGGTATTCTTGCAAAGAAAGGTATCAGTGAGGATTTCAAAGAATTAGTCAAAATTATTGCCTGATCATAGTTATATTTCTTTAAATTTTTGCCAAAGTGACATCTTGAAAAAAATTTAAGGTCTCCATGTAAGTAAGGAGATTTAATTGTTTTGGAGACCTCGGGCATTCTTTGCATGAGCTCTGAAGACCACTCTGGAGATATGACATCAATCTTGCAGTCTGAAGATTCTTCTTTTAGTCTTTTATAAAGAGTTTGAGCCATGACAGAATCTCCAATCCAAGATGGTCCAATTATTAAAATTTTCATGGGATCTATTTGACGTAGGTATGCCAAGAAGAGTTTTTTTCTCTAACTCCTCTAACTTGGTCAAAGTATGCACTTTGTAATTTCTCTGTTATGGGTCCTCTCAAGCCAGATCCTATGGGTTTATAATCGAGAGAGTTTATCGGTACAACTTCCGCTGCTGTACCTGAAAAGAACGATTCATCCGCTTCTAGGACATCCTCCACTTTAAGTTTCTTAATTTCAAAGGGAATATCAAGCTCGGAAGCTAAATCTAAAATTGTTCTTCTTGTTATGCCATCTAAACAGGAATCAAGGTCCGGTGAGTAAAGCGTCCCTTTTTTAACTATAAAAAAGTTCTCTCCACTGCCTTCCGCTACGTAACCTTCTGCATCTAACATTAAGGCTTCATCAAATCCACTCTCAAGAGCTTCATTTAAAGCAACAATTGAATGCACATAGTTTCCATTAACCTTAGAGTTAGAAACTGGATTTCTAACTTGCCTTGTATACGATGAAAGTTTTACTTTAATGCCTTTCTCTCTTGCCTCTGGTTCCATGTAGGAAGGCCACTCCCAAGCAGCAACCATAGTATGTACTTTTAAATTATCAGCTCGCAGTCCCATCCCTTCTGAGCCATAGAAACACATTGGTCTTATATAGGCCTCATCAAGATTGTTAGACCTAATGACCTCTTGATGAGCTTCATTGATAATATCTTTGGAATAAGGTATCTCGATATTGACAGTAGAAGCTGATTTATAAAGCCTATCAGTATGATCATGCAGTCTAAAGATTGATGGACCTTTATTTGTTTTATAGGCTCTAACACCTTCAAAAACACCCAGTCCATAATGAAGAGTATGAGTCAAAAGATGAGTATTGGCATCTTGCCAATCTATCATTTCGCCATCAAACCATATTTCACCGGTTATTTTTGAGAGATCCAAATTAAATTCCTTTATTTTTTTTATATTCTATCGATATAAATTATTTTATGTAGAGTAAATAGATTATTCAGAATATATAATTGTAAAGTGGAGATAAACCAAAATATATTTAGGGCTAATGATATTAGGGGCATAGCCTATGAAGATCTAACCCTAGAAGTAGTTTATAGTCTTGGCAGAGCTTTGGGCTCAGAAGCAATTGATAGAAATATTCAAGAATTCATCGTTGGAAGAGATGCAAGACTTTCAAGTCCTGAAATTTATGAATGGCTTTCTTCAGGAATAATATCTACTGGCTGTAGTGTGATTAATATTGGCATAGTTACAAGTCCAATGTTTTATCATTCAACCTATGAGTTAAACTCCTCAAGTGGAGTCGTAATAACTGGCAGTCATAATCCTGGAAATTACAATGGATTCAAAATTGTTTTTAATAATCAATCTACATCTAGTGAAGAAATCTTGAATCTTAAGCGAAGGATCTTAGAAGAAAATTTTAGAGAAGGAAAAGGGATATCAAAAAAAGAAGATATTAAGGAGTCATATATAGAACGAATATTGGCAAGCATTAAACTAAATAAAGATCTTAAAATCTCAATAGATTGTGGAAATGGTGTAGCCGGTGTTGTAGCGAAAGATGTGTATGAAAGATTGGGGTGCAATGTAATAGAGTTATATGGAGAACCCGATGGTTCCTTCCCAAATCATCACCCTGATCCGTCTAAATTAAAAAATATGGAGGATCTTATCAAAAGTGTAAAAGAGAATGATTCAGTGGTGGGACTTGCATTTGATGGAGATGCTGACAGATTAGGTGTCATTTCTCCAAGGGGTAAAGTGATCTTTCCTGATAGACAGATGATAATGTTTTCCAGACAAGTCATTCAATCTAGTCCAAATGCTAAGATTGTTTTTGATGTTAAGTGCTCCAAACTGCTTTCAGATGAAATTGAAATGCTCAAAGGAAAGCCCTTGATCTGTAAGACTGGTCATACCTTTATCAAACAGAAGATACGGGAAACAGATGCTTTACTGGGAGGTGAAATGAGCGGTCATATTTTCTTTAATGATAGATGGCCAGGATTTGATGATGGGATATATGCGGGCGCCAGAATGTTAGAAATAATTGCCAATTCAGAAGAAGATGATCCATTTGCAACTGTTCCTAACATGCTTTCAACTCCAGAGATAAATATACCTGCTGCAGACGAAGAAAAATTTCAAATAGTAAAAACATTTATAGAAAATTCAAAATTTAGCGACGCTAAAATAGTGAGCATAGATGGTATAAGAGTTGAATTTGAGACAGGTTGGGGGCTGTTAAGGGCCTCTAACACCTCACCTTGTCTAGTTTTAAGATTTGAAGCTGAAACAAATGAATATCTAAATAAGATAAAAGAGATTTTTTACTTAGGACTTAAGAGCATAAAGCCAAATATAAATAAATTTTAACAATGACCATTACTAGAAAACAGGCAGAGAATATCGCTTCAGTTTTAACAGAAGGCCTCCCTTATATAAGAAAGTTTAAAGATAAAGTGATTGTTATTAAGTATGGCGGTGCTGCCATGATAGATGAGTCACTCAGAGAGAGCTTTACAAGAGATATAGCTCTTATGAAATTAGTTGGAATGAAACCTGTTATTGTCCATGGTGGGGGTCCTCAAATTGGTAATGAGCTTGCTAAGGCAGGGATTGAATCAGAGTTCATCGGTGGACTTAGAATCACAACTAAATCTTCGATGACTGTTGTAAAGAAAGTACTTGGGACAACAATTAATAATGAGATTGTGAAGTTGATAAAAAAGTTTGGTGGAAACGCTACATCTTTTAACCATGCCAAGTACCAAATTATCAAAGCTTCAAAAGAAGTAGGCCAAGGCAATATTGATTTAGGTTATGTAGGTAAAGTAGATAAGATAAAAACTCGTGATCTCAAAAAGACAATAGAAAAAGGCTTTATACCGGTTATAGCTCCTATTGGGATATCTAGAAAGCATAATTACTTAAATATAAACGCTGATGTTGTCGCGGGTGAGGTTGCAAAGGCACTTGATGCGGAAAAACTTATACTCTTAACGGATGTTCAAGGGATTGGGGACTCGAAAAATAAACTGATTTCAAAAATCTCTTTACAGAAGGGTCAAAGGATACTCAAAGAAGAATATATAAAGGGTGGAATGACTCCTAAACTTAAGGCTGCTCTTAATGCCAAAAAGAAAGGTGTAAAAACTTGTCATATAATTGATGGAAGAGTTCCGCATGCAGTGTTACTAGAAGTACTAACTGAGGAAGGCGTAGGAACTATGATAAGCTAAATCTTAATTATGAATCAGCTGAAACCACGTCAATTAGATATCATGCAAAGCCTTGCTAAAATGCTTGGTGAAAAAGGTCCCGTAAAAATCACAACATCCCTTATCGCAGCTGAATGCGACATCACTGAAGCTGCAATCTATAGGCATTTTCCAAGCAAGAAGAAGATCTATTCGGGCTTAGTGGACTTTTGTGAACAAAATATTTTTGATCTCATAAACAGCATTAATTCTGCCGAAGGAGATGAGCTTCAAAAAGTAAAAAAAATTCTAGTTTTATTAGTGACATTCAGTGAAAAGAACCCAGGTTTAGCTAGGCTATTAACAAGAGAAGCTTTTTCAGTAGATGAAACAAGTCTGGATGAAAGAATAAAGAAAATGATGACTAAAATAGAGTTACTTATAAAACAAAACCTACAGAGATACGAACAAGAAACAAAAAAGAAACTCGGACTCCCAACTGCGTCTGCTGCAAATCTTTTATTGGCTTGTTCTGAAGGAATAATTCAACAATTTGTAAGATCTGGTTTTACAGAATCACCTTCAAAGAGGATCAATGATCAATTTGAATTTCTAATCGCATCTTTAGATTCTAATTAGGGATATTCTCTTCTAAGAAGTATTCAAACATTGGTTCATTAGTTTCTTCATCGGCTAGCTTACCTGAATCCCTATCAATTTTAACAATCGACAGACCCTCTGGAGGCAGTAGAGAAGACATCGGTATTTCATCTATTATTTGTTTTTTATAATGCAACCAAATTGGAAGAGCTACCGATGAGCCGAACTCACGGTCTCCTAAGCTTTTAGGCTGATCAAATCCTACCCAAACAGATGTGACAATTTGATCATTATATCCAGTAAACCATGTGCTTTCAGCTTCATTTGTGGTGCCAGTTTTACCTGCAAAATCTTTTCTTTCTAATTCAGAGACTTTTTTTGCTGTCCCTCTTACTGCAGCTTCTTTTAAGATATCGTTGATCAAAAAGGCTACCCTTGGGTCTATAACTTGTTGTGGATCTTGTATTTTTTTTTCAAACAGAACCTCACCTGATCTATCTAAGATCTTAGAGATCAAAAAGGGTTCAACCTTTTTTCCGTCATTTGCGAATACTGAATAAGCAACCGCATTAGATAAAGGATTTAATGATGCTGTTCCTAAAGATAAAGAAAGATCTGCTGGCAGTCTTTGCCTATCAAATCCAAATTTTTCGGCAAAATCCCTAACCTTATTAACCCCTAATTCCCTCAATAATCTAACCGATACAAGGTTTCTACTTTGCAGTAAACCTTCACGCAGTCTTGTAGGCCCATAGAACTTACCGCTCGCATTCCTTGGTCTCCATTTTTCTTCTAGAGCCTCATCTTCAAATATAATTGGAGCATCATTGATAAGTGAAGAAGGAGTAAATTTATCTGAAAAAGCAGCTGCATATAAAAACGGCTTAAAATTTGAACCCAATAATGGAGAAGCTTGTTCTACTCTATTAAATTTACTTAAAAAGAAATCATATCCTCCAACTGAGGCAAGAACTGCACCTGACTTTGGGTCAATCGAAATTAATGCACTTTGTGCTTCAGGAATCTGGGTAAGGGAAACAGTTTTAGTGACTCTATCTTTTGATAGCCACACTAAATCCCCTAGTTTTGTGATGTCTAAAAAAGATCTAGGCCTAGCGCCTCTTCTATTTTCTGAAATGTAAGGACGGGCCCACTTTAGACTTTCATTCCATTTAATATCTATTAAGTTGCCTTGTTTTGTTAAAACTTCTAGTCCCTGTGTATTATCAGTTACTACTCCTATGAAGCGTTGATCGTTTTCAGTAAATGTTTCTAAATATTGGAAAACACTAGATAAATCTGTTTTCTCTTCTAAGTCCCTTGATTCCTTGCTTAAAGTTTCTTCTGCTTGGTATATCTTTTCAGATTTTGAATATTGGAAAAAATTTGCAGGGAAGAGGTCAATTATATTTTCTGGTTCCCGGAAGCCGTGCCTTTTATCATAATCTTCTAAGCCTGATCGTAATGCTTCTGTAGCATGATTTTGGAATTTTGAATTAATAGTTGTATGGACTTCAAGTCCCTCTGAATATGCCTTTAAACCATATTCCTGGATCATATAGCGCCTTACTTCTTCAGCAACATAAGGTGCCTCAACTTCTGAAACTAAACCATAATAATTAGCACTTATTGGCGCTTGAATTGCAATGTTAAACTGCTCTTCGTGAATATATTTTAAATCGAGCATTCTTTGTAGAATCCAATTACGTCTTATCAGTGCCCTTTTAGGGTTAACAAGAGGATTTATTGAAGAAGGTGCCTTAGGAAGTGCAGCAATCATTGCCCATTGGGCTAAATTCAAATCTGATAAAGGCCTGCCATAGTAAACTTCACTAGCAGCAGCAATTCCATAGGCTCGATTTCCAAAGAAAATTCTATTCACATAAAATTCAAAAATTTCTTCTTTTGAGTATGTCTCCTCTAATCTGTAAGCTAAAAATATATCTTTTACCTTTCGAAAAAGACTTATATCTCTACTAGTTAAATAATTCCCAGCTACCTGCATCGTAATTGTGCTTCCTCCTCCTTGGATTCGCCCTGAAACAGCAATCCTGTAAAAAGACCTAAGAAGCCCGGTATAACTCACTCCAGAATGAGAAAAAAAATTATCGTCCTCTGCTGCCAATACAGCATTTACATAATGATTTGGTATTTCATCAAAATCCAAAGCTGTTCTTCTTTGTTCTCCAAACTCACCTATTAATTTCCCATCGGAAGAAAAAATTTTGAGCGGTATCTGAAGTTCGATATCTCGAATAGTTTGTTCATTTGGTAGCTTACTATCAATATATATATTTAAGCCAGATAAGGACATTACAGAAATACATAGGAATATAAGAAAGAGCTTTCCATATAAGCTATAAATGAACGAAATGAAGTATGTTTTTAATTTAAGCCACATCTAGGAGTTATAATAACCCAATGAGGCTAATAATTATCGGCTCTATGGCTTCAGGAAAGTCTACTGTGGGGAGAAAACTTTCTAAAAAGTTAGGCCTAAAATTTTTTGACACAGATAATGAAATTGAGAACAAGGCTGGAACTAAAGTATCTTGGATTTTTGATGTCGAAGGTGAGGAGAAATTTAGAGATAGGGAGTACGAAACTTTTAGCAATCTCACAACTAAAGAAAATTGTGTGATTTCAACCGGCGGCGGTATAGTTTTAAGAGAAGAAAATAGAGAATTGTTCAATAAAGGTACAGTAATATACTTGGAAATAAGTATTCAAACTCAATTAGAAAGAACTATTAATGATCAAGATAGGCCACTTCTTTACGGGGTTGACAAAGAAGAGACACTGAGAAAAATTGCAGAGATACGTAACCCAATATATGAAGCTTGCAGCGATATAACTGTAAAAGAAACAAATGATCCAAATGAAGCGGTAGATCTAATTGTTTTAAAGTTAACAAAATGAAAGAGATAAAGATAAATACAGATTCTAGAAATTATCCGGTTTTAATGGGTACAGATATTCTCAATAAGAATAATTTTAAAGAGTTTTCTCATAAAGAAATTCTATTAGTTATTGATTCAAAAATTGATGAATCAGTAAAAAAGGAGGTTCAGATAAACCTATCAAATATATCATCGAAATATTCTGAATTGACTATAGAAGCAAACGAAGAAAATAAGTCTAGTGACACACTGTCTATGATTCATGATGTGCTCATTGAGCACAGCTATAGTAGAGACTGCATCCTGTTTGCTCTTGGAGGAGGTATTATTTGTGACATTACAGGATTCGCAGCTGCTACCTACCTAAGGGGAGTAGACTTTGTTCTTATTCCTTCAACCCTACTATCCCAAGTCGATGCGTCGGTTGGTGGAAAAACAGCTATAAATCATCCTAAAGGGAAGAATATGATTGGAGCTTTTCATCAGCCTTCGAAGGTATTAACCGATACTAAACTTTTAAAAAGTCTGGAAAAGGTAAGAATTAGAGAAGGTCTGGCAGAGATTATCAAACATGCCTTAATAAAAGATAAAACCTTTTTCAAGTGGTTAGAAGAAAATATAGAAGACCTTTTAGAAGGTAATGATGTAAAGCTACTAGAAGCTATTTCTAAATCCATCGAGATAAAAGCAGAAGTAGTCTCAAAGGACGAAACCGAGCAAGGAATTAGAAAGTGGCTTAACTTTGGTCATACTTTTGGACATGCCATTGAAGTTTACGGGAACTATAAGAAATTTTCTCATGGCGAGGCTGTTGCAATGGGAATGGTTATGGCTACAAATTTATCTCAAAAAATCCTAAATCTCGAAAAAGTAGAAAAAGATAAGATTAAGCGCCTTGTTCATTCTATTTTGACTGAGGAACTATTAAAAACTGAATTTCATCCAAAGAATTTAATTAATCTGATGTCTGCAGACAAAAAAAAGAAAGGCGATAATCTTAATTTTATCTTGCTTAGCTCTATAGGAGAGGCACAAATCTTATCCGGTATAGATGAATCCGATATTATCGAATCAATTAAATTGACCTAGGCTAACTTCCCAGATCGTTTAACAAAAGGTACAATTACGCACCTGCGCAACTCTCAGAAATAACTTTTTTGCTATTAAGTCAGCTGAGGGTCCACAACCCACAAAATATGAAAAATTTTAGACTTAAAGACAAGTACAGGTTTGGTTTCCCCAAAAAAAAAGGATTGTACGACCCACAATTTGAAAAAGATTCTTGCGGTGTCGGATTAGTCGCCAATATTAAGGGTATTCCATCAAGAGAAATAATGGATGATGCTTTTCATGTGAATTCTCAAATGGATCATAGAGGTGGATGTGGGTTTGAAGAAAATACAGGTGATGGAGCTGGAATACTTATGGCATTACCAGATAGTTTTTTTAGAGCTGAGGCCAAAAAAATTGAAATAAGCCTCCCTGAAATAGGTAAATATGCAGTTGGGAATATATTTTTACCTACCGATGAAAGTGAAAGAGAATTCTGTATTAAAGAAACAGAATCAATCATAAAAGAAGAAAATCAAATCTGTTTAGGTTGGAGAGAGGTTCCTTTAGATCCAGAAGGAGCTAATGTAGGTCCCGCTGCTAGAGGCGCACAACCACATATCAAACAACTTTTCATTCAATGTTCAGACGGCATTAGCCAGGACGAATTCGATAGAAAACTCTATTTAATTAGGAAAAGAATCAGTAAATTAATTCGAAACTCAGAAGAACTTAAAGAAGCAAAACTTTTTTATATTTGTAGCTTGTCAACTACAGTAATGGTTTATAAGGGAATGCTCACACCCTCTCAACTTTTTCCTTTTTATCCTGATTTAGAAAATAAAAGTTTTGAAACTCATTTAGCTATGGTGCACTCAAGGTTCAGCACAAATACTTTTCCGTCATGGGATAGAGCTCAACCAAATAGATACATGTGTCATAACGGTGAAATCAATACCCTCAGAGGTAATATGAATGCCATGAAAGCAAGGCAAGGAACTGTTAAGAGTGACTTATTTGGCTTAGAAATAGAAAAACTTTTCCCCATTACAGAACTGGACTGCACTGATTCAGGTAGTTTTGACAATGTCCTAGAGTTCCTACTGCTGTCTGGAAGAAGTCTACAAGAATCAGTAATGATGATGATCCCGGAAGCATGGCAATCAGATGTGAATATGTCAGATCAGAAAAAAGCATTCTACCAATTTAGTTCATCTATGATTGAACCTTGGGATGGGCCTGCCTCCATCGTCTTTACTGATGGAAAAAAAGTTGGAGCAGTTTTAGACAGAAATGGTTTAAGACCGAGCAGATTTTATCTGACCGATGATGATAAAGTCATAATGGCATCAGAGGTTGGAGTATTACCTGTTGATCCAAAAAAAGTAATTAAAAAAGGCAGGTTACAACCAGGTAAGATGTTTCTTATTGATTTTGAAAAGGGTGAGATGATTCCTGATGAAACTATTAAGAAAGAAATTGCAAATCAACATGATTACATAGATTGGAATCAATCCATAGTTGAGCTGGAAAACCTCGATGGCCAATCTGAGGAAGATAGTGTAGGAAATAATCTCATCGAGAGGATGAGAGCTTTTGGATATACGACAGAGACCATGCAATTCATGCTTTTACCCCTTGTTTCAGAATTAAGAGATCCTCTAGGGTCAATGGGTAATGATGCTGCATTGGCTTGCCTTTCTGATAAACCTAGACTGCTATTCGATTACTTTAAACAGCTGTTTGCACAAGTTACAAATCCAGCGATAGATTCAATTAGAGAAGAAGTAATAATGTCTCTGGAGTGCTTAATTGGCCCTGAAGGAAATCTTTTAGAAAACGATAAAAATAATGTAAAAAGATTAAGAGTTGTAAATCCAATTCTGTCTAACAAAGAATTGAGTTCTATAAAGGAAATCTCTATTGGTGATTGGAAAACTAAAACTATAGATCTAACCTATCAAAAAGAGGATGGCTTAAAAGGTATGCTCTCGAGGCTTGATGAGGTGTGTCAGGAAGCAGAGAGTGCCATTCAAAAAGGCTATTCTTTTGTAGTGTTATCTGACAAGGGAGTGTCCGAATCAAGAATATCTCTTAGCTCACTGTTGGCGTGTTCTTCGGTACATCATCACCTTATAAAAAATCAGCTTAGAACAAAAATAGGTATTGTCATAGAAACTGGGGAAGCAAGAGAGGTGCATCACCATTGTTTGCTTTTTGGCTATGGAGCAGATGCTATAAATCCATACCTAGCATTTGAGGCAATATTTCAATCCTTGGAGGACGGCACTCTAAAAGATACAACTTTGAAAAACAACGAACAAATAGTAAATGCCTACAAGAAAGGAACAAAAAAAGGAATCCTTAAAGTAATGGCAAAAATGGGAATATCTACTCTCCACTCTTATAAGGGTGCACAAATATTTGAAGCTGTCGGTCTGTCTAATGAAATCATAGATAAATCATTTCCTGGAACAGCAAGCAGGGTTGGAGGTATAAGCTTTGAAGCATTATTTGACGAGCAGAAAAGAAGGCATGATCTAGGGTACCCAGAAGAAAAAATTAATGTTACTACACTTCCCAATCCTGGAGACTTTCATTGGAGAAATGGTGGAGATGCTCATATGTGGGACCCGAAAACCATCTCTTCCTTACAACTAGCTGCTCGAACTAATGATGAAGATGCTTATTGGGCTTTCGCAAAACATGCTAATGAAGTGTCTACAAAACAAAGCTCACTTAGAGGTCTCTTAAAATTCAAAAGTACTCAAGAGCCAATCAATATAGATGAAGTTGAGAGTGAAAAGGAAATAGTAAAAAGGTTTGCAACGGGTGCAATGAGCTTAGGTTCGATTTCTACTGAATCTCATGAGTCATTAGCAATAGCTATGAATAAATTAGGCGGAAAGTCTAATACTGGCGAAGGTGGTGAAGATCCTATCCGGTTCACGCCCGATGAATCTGGTGTTTCTAAAAGATCAGCAATTAAGCAAGTAGCTTCAGGTAGGTTTGGTGTAACGATGAGATATCTAACCAATTCAGATGAGTTACAAATAAAAATATCGCAAGGGGCCAAACCTGGTGAAGGTGGAGAATTACCAGGCAAAAAAGTTGATAAGTATATAGCCAAGATTAGACATTCAACTCCTGGAGTAGGTTTAATCAGTCCTCCTCCACATCATGATATTTATTCTATAGAAGACATAGCCCAATTAATCCATGATTTAAAAAATGCTAATCGAAATTCCAGAATAAGCGTTAAATTGGTTTCAGAAGTTGGAGTTGGAACTATTGCCTCTGGTGTAGTGAAAGCTAAAACTGATCATCTTGTAATCGCAGGTCATGATGGAGGAACGGGTGCTTCTCCTCTTACATCCATAAAGCACGCAGGACTTCCTTGGGAATTAGGTGTAGCTGAAACTCATCAAACTTTGGTTATGAACAACTTACGCTCAAGAGTTGTTCTCCAAACAGATGGACAAATAAAAACCGGAAGAGATGTAGCCATTGCCGCACTTTTAGGAGCCGAAGAATTTGGATTTGCAACTGCTCCTTTAGTGACTTTAGGTTGCATAATGATGAGAAAATGTCACCTCAATACATGTCCAGTTGGCATAGCAACACAAGACGAAGAATTAAGAAAAAAATTCAAAGGCAAGCCTGAACATGTAGTAAATTATCTTTTCATGGTAGCCAGAGATTTACGTATGATAATGGCAGAAATGGGTTTCAAAACTGTCAATGAAATGATTGGTAGAGTTGATTGTTTGGAAACTGACATAGCAATAGATCACTGGAAAAGAAATGGTCTTGATTTCAGTGGTATCCTTGAGCCTGCTCAAAAGATATTCGAAAATACCGAAGTCTATAATACTCAAAGTCAAGACCATGGTCTTGATAAAGCCTTAGATAATGTTCTGATAGATAAATGTAAAAATGCAATTACACAAGGTGAAAAGACTGTCTTCAATAGCAAAATTAATAATATTAATAGAACAGTTGGCACTATGCTTTCAAATGAAGTTGCTAAAGTTTGGGAGACCAATAATCTTTCTGAAGATACAATAGAAATTAATTTCAATGGGTCGGCTGGACAGAGCTTTGCAGCTTGGTTAGTTAAAGGAATTACATTCAAGCTAGAAGGCGATGCTAATGACTATGTTGGCAAAGGGCTCTCCGGAGGTAAACTCATCATATATCCTCCTAAAAATAGTAAATTTAAAGCCGAAGAGAATATTCTTTTGGGCAATGTAGCCCTCTATGGAGCCACGGAAGGTGAAGCTTATTTTAGAGGTATAGCTGCGGAAAGATTCTGCGTAAGAAATAGTGGTGCTTCAGTAGTTGTAGAGGGCATTGGAGATCATGGATGTGAGTATATGACAGGAGGTAAAGCTGTTATTTTAGGTCCAACAGGAAGGAATTTTGGCGCCGGAATGAGTGGAGGAATAGCTTACATTTTTGATAATGAAGGTGACTTTGAGAAAAAATGTAATAACGAAACTTTTGAGTTAGAGCCTCTATTGGAAGAAGACTTATCTGACCTCAAAGATTTAATTCTAAAACATATTAAATATACCGGATCGACTGTTGCGGAGAATATCCTTAAAAATTGGGAAAATGCCTCTAAAAAATTCGTAAAAGTTATGCCAACGGATTACAAACGTGTTCTGAATGAAATGAAAACAAAACAACAAAGCAATGGGTAAAACTACTGGATTTAAAGAATTCTCAAGGGCAGTAGAGCCTTACCGTCCAGCAAAAGAAAGGGTCTTAGATTTTAAAGAAATCTACACCGATCACGATGATAAAAAACTTGCCGTTCAAGGTGCTCGATGCATGGATTGTGGAGTTCCATTTTGCCAATCCGGTGAAGGGTGTCCTGTTTATAACCTCATTCCAGAGTGGAATGACCTCGTCTATCAAAATAAATGGGAAGAAGCGTTTGATAAATTAATGTTAACAAATAACTTCCCCGAAGTTACTGGAAGAGTTTGTCCAGCAGTTTGCGAAGGGGCATGTGTTCTAGGTATAACAGAAAGTCCTGTAGCAATTAAGAATTTAGAATTTGCTATAGCAGATAAGGGCTTTCAAAACGGTTGGCTAAAACCACAAATTCCCCAAAATAGAACTGGAAAGTCGGTTGCTATAGTTGGTTCAGGCCCCGCAGGGTTATCTGCGGCTCAACAACTTAATAGCGTTGGTCACAACGTAAAAGTTTACGAAAGAGCAGATCGTATAGGTGGTCTCATGATGTATGGCATTCCCAATATGAAGCTAGATAAATCTATAATCGATCAAAGACTAGAAATAATGGAAATGGAAGGCATAGAGTTCTTTACAAATGCAGACGTGGGAGGAAAAGGAGAAAACTCTATCAATGTTAAAGAGCTAGATGAGTCAAATGACATCGTCTTAATGGCAACTGGAGCTACTAATCCAAGAGACTTGCCCATTCCAGAAAGAGAAGGTATCGGAGTTCACTTTGCAATGGATTTCTTGCGAAAGAATACTAAGAGTTTATTAGACTCCGATCATGATGATGGGAATTTCATATCTGCAAAAGATAAAAATGTCATTGTAATAGGCGGTGGAGACACAGGTACGGACTGTATAGGGACTTCTTTGAGACATGGATGTAAATCTTTAATAAATTTTGAAATCATGCCTGAACCTCCGAAAGAACGAGCAGATAATAATCCTTGGCCTTTGTTCCCAAGAATATATAAGGTTGATTACGGTCATGAAGAATCTAAAGAGATATATGGTCATGATCCCAGAGTCTATTCAATATCAGGGAAAGAATTCTTAAGAAATAAAGATGGAACACTAAGAGGAATCAAGACTGTTGAAGTTGATAAAAATTTTCAAGAAATCCCCGGTACTGAAAAGGAGTGGGAAGCGGATCTGATTCTGCTTGCTATGGGGTTCCTAGGTCCAGAGGAATATTCGGTACACAATTTAGATATCCAGTTAGATGAAAGATCTAATTACAAAGCTGAACACAATGTTCACCAAACATCCAATCCAAAAGTATTTGCTGCCGGCGACTGTAGGAGAGGACAATCTCTGGTGGTCTGGGCAATAAATGAAGGCAGGGCCGCAGCTCGAGAAATTGATCGATATTTAATGGGGTCTACAACGCTTAAATAAAAGTCTGCTCTTTCGGAGGAATACTACTTCTTTACAACTCGCATTAGACCTTCTTGAACCGCTGAAGCAACCAATATGCCTTTTTCAGTATAAACACTTCCTCTATTGAAACCTCTTGCATTGCTTGCGCTCGGGCTGTCAGTAGAATACAACATCCATTCATCAGCTCTAAAAGGTCGGTGAAACCACATAGCATGATCTAAGCTTGCGCTCATTACATTACCCTTAGCAAAGCTAAGTTTATGTGGATTCATCGAAGTGCTAAGAAGTCCCATGTCAGATGCATATGCCAATATAGCTTGGTGTTGCAAAGCATCATCTGGAAGTTTTCCAACTGCTTTCATCCACACATGCTTATAGGGAAGTTTATTTTTTGGTTCATCAAACATGCTTTCACCCGGCAAATGTCTCATTTCAATTGGCTTTTCCCTAAGAAAGAAATCTCTATACTTAGCTGGTACCTTATCTATCATTTTCTTTTTGATCTCTAATTCACTGACACATTCATTTGGACCGGGAATATCTTCCATGTTTATTTGATGAGATGGACCCTTCTCTTTTTTATGAAAAGACAATGCCATATCAAATATAGGCTCACCTTTCTGGATAGCTACTACACGTCGTGTAGTAAAACTTCCTCCATCACGTGTTCTTTCCACATCATAGATAATTGGATACTCCATATCACCCGGACGAAGAAAATAAGCATGCAAAGAGTGAGTATATCTCTTCTCAGGTACTGTTCTGGCTGCGGCCGTCAGTGCTTGTCCGATTACTTGGCCACCAAAAACTCTGGGGCCACCTATGTTCTCACTTTGGCCCCTAAAAAGGTTCTCTTCTAAGGTCTCAAGATCTAATAACTTTATTAATTTTTTTAGGGCTTTTTTTTGCATACTAAGTAAATTTCTTTTCTTCCCACCAAGGGTAATGTTCTGGCATATCTTTAGAAACTTTGTTGGGGAAGTTAGGTGATCTCTTTTCAAGAAAAGAGTTAACACCTTCTTTAGCATCATCTCCTCTACCTAATTCATATATGAACCTTGAATCAACTTTGTGAGCCTCCATAGGATGGTCTGCTCCTAACATCTTCCATAACATCTGTCTTGTTAGAGAAACTGATATCGATGAAGTGTTTTGAATAATTTCATTTGCTATCGACCTCGCTTCTTCAAGAAGTTCATCAGGACTATGAATGGAACGGATTAAGCCTCCTTGTTTAGCCTCTAAAGCACTAAAAACCTTACCAGAGTATGTCCATTCTAATGCTTTGCTTATGCCTACTAATCGTGGCAGAAACCAACTTGAAGCAGCCTCAGGTACTAAACCTCTTCTAGCAAAAACAAATCCAAACTTAGCATCCTCACTGGCAAGCCTTATATCCATTGGTAAAGTCATGGTCACACCTACTCCAACAGCGGGACCATTAATTGCGGCTATAATAGGTTTTGGACAGTCAAATATTGATAAAGTAGTCCTTCCACCTCCGTCCCTCATCCACTCTGGATCTTTTTTGTGATTGGTCTCATCACCCTTATTATTTCTAACATCTCTGTTAAAAGTATTAGATCCAGAAGATAGATCAGCTCCTGCACAAAATCCTCTACCTTCACCTGTAACAATTATCACTCTTACATCGTCATCTCTCCCCGCTTCATCAAATGCAGATATTAATTCATCCATCATTTGGCCTGTAAAAGCATTTAGTTTTTCAGGACGGTTTAAGGTGAGAGTTAAAATGTTGCTTTCTACTTCATATTTTATAGTTTCATATTTCATACATGCTTCCTATTCAATTAAATGATCGATGTCATCAGCAGGTACATTATCTACCGCTTGACTTACCTCTTTTGCCGGAACACCTGCAACTGTTGTGCCCTCCTTCACATCCTCTAGGACAACACTCCCAGCAGCTATTTTAGCATTACGCCCAATCTCTACATTTCCAAGCACTGTAGAAGAAGCGCTCAAAAGAACACCCTCCATTACCTTGGGATGTCTATCTCCTGTTTCTTTGCCAGTTCCTCCTAAAGTTACCCCTTGGAAAATTGATACATTATCCTTAATAACAGAGGTTTCTCCTATAACAACTCCAGTACCATGATCAATCATTATTCCCTTACCTAATTTTGCTGCCGGATGTATGTCTACTCCATAGACTTCAGACGTTCTACTCTGAAAATAATGAGCTAGAGTATGTCGTGAATTTTCCCATAACCAGCTAGCTACTCTATGGGATTGTAAGGACTTAAATCCTTTAAAAAATAGCAGAGGCTCAGATAGATATTTGCAGGAGGGATCCTTTTCCTTTGCTGCAATAAGATCCGTCATAGTTCCCTCAAGAATTTCTTCACTTGAATTAATTGCATCTTTAATGACACTTCTAAGCATCATTGGTTGGACCGAACTGCTACCAAGATCATTTGCAATTAGATCTGCAATCGCTGCAGAAAAGGAGCTGTGCTCCAATATGGTCGTATGAAAAAAACTTGCTAGTACAGGTTCTGCTTTAACTCTCTTTTGAGTCTCATCTTGAATCGTATTCCAAATATTCTCTATAGATTCCTTATCCTTCATATGACTATTGTACTTCAGCCTAAGTATTGCTGAAACGATTCAAATCAGGATAATGGGCGCCTCCCTATAATTAATTAAACATGAATAATAAAACCGATAAAGAAATCCCAGATCTTGAGATAGATGTAAGAAAAACATTTGATATAGATATTGACCTTAAGGTAATGGCCTTTAAAGAACCAAATGAATATGTACCTAGTATCGATGAATCTTATAAATTCGATAAAAATACTACTTTAGCAATCCTTGCTGGATTTTCTCATAATCGAAGAGTAATGATCCAAGGTTATCATGGGTCAGGTAAATCAACTCACATTGAGCAAGTAGCTGCCAGGCTGAATTGGCCATGTATCAGAGTTAATTTAGATAGCCATATTAGTAGAATTGATTTACTAGGCAAAGATGCAATAACCTTAAAAGATGGGAAACAGATAACTGAATTTAAAGAAGGCATTCTTCCATGGGCTCTTCAGACGCCAACTGCACTAGTTTTTGATGAATATGATGCAGGACGACCTGATGTGATGTTTGTAATTCAGAGAGTATTAGAAGTTGAGGGTAAATTGACTTTACTAGATCAAAATAAAGTTATCTCTCCCCATTCAGGATTTAGATTATTTGCAACAGCAAATACCGTAGGCTTAGGTGACACATCAGGTCTTTATCACGGAACACAGCAGATAAATCAGGGGCAGATGGATAGATGGCATATTGTCTCAACCCTAAATTATCTCGATCCAGAACTAGAATTAAGGGTTGTTCTTTCAAAAGTTCCAGGTCTGGATAATAAAGAAGGTCAAGAGGTTGCAAGAAATATGATTTCTGTAGCCAATCTGTCTAGGCAAGGTTTTGCAAATGGAGATATATCGACTTTAATGTCTCCAAGAACAGTAATTAGTTGGGCAGAAAATTTTAAGATCTTTAGTGATCTTAATAAGTCCTTTGAAATAACCTTTCTTAATAAATGTGATGAAACCGAGAGGGTTATAATTGCAGAGTACTTCCAAAGGTGTTTTGATTCTGAAACCGCAGATTCTATTGCTGAAGAAGTAGAAAAGGTTTAAGTAGCCAACATGGCATCAAAAAACTCTCAGTCAGAGACCATAAAAGAAGCTGTTACAGCAGCGACTAGAGCAATATCAGGCAACAAAGAATTAGAAATTAATTTTGGAGGAATGGGCTCTTCGCTGCCTCATCCACCTAAAACTCTTAAAGAGTTAACAGCTTACAGAGGAAAAGCTGATTCTATTGCTTGTGTAGAAAAATATAGAGATAAATCGGTCAGGATTACCGCAAGCAACGAAAAAGTCACTTCTCTAATTAAAGTCATGGAGGATTCACGGGTAGAAATACTTGGGTCGATGAACTACCCAGGTATAGCAACAAACATCAAATCCAAATTTGATGATAAATGTAAATTATATGAAAGCTTTGAAGATCACGAAGATCATCTAGAAATTGCTCTAGAAAACTGGCTAAGAAATTTATGCCTTCCAAACATTGAATCAAATAGTTCCAGTTTATTTCTGAAATATTGGGGCAAGGTTTTTGATAATCAAGAAACAGAGTTGAAAGATAAATTAAAAGAATCACTGAATGACCAATCTAAATTTCAAGAGATTGCTGAAGACTTTTTAAATAATCTAAATATTGATCAAGAAGAAAGTGAACAAGAAGAAAGTGATTTAGAAGATGAGAATGAACAAGAGGAAGAATCAGCCTCTGAAAGCGGAGAAAATGAAGAATCACAGGAGTCTGAGAGTTCACCAGAACAAGATAACCAAGAAGGTGATGAGGAGGCAGATGCGGATTCTGGGGACATAGATGAAGATGCAATTGTTGATGAAAATCAGGAGATCATGACTAATCAATCCTGGCTTGAATCTCTAGTAGGTCAGACTTCAACATTTTCATATAAAGTCTATACAAGAAATTTTGATGAGGAAATTAAAGCAGAGGATTTATGTAGCCCCGAAGAGCTACAGAGACTTAGAAAACATCTTGATCAACTTATGGGTCCCAGTAAGACTACAATCTCTAAACTAGCTCACAGATTACAAAGATTTTTAATGGCTCAACAAAATAGATCTTGGGAATTTAATAAAGAAGAAGGAATGTTAGACTCAGCGCGTTTACATAAAATTATTACCGATCCTCTTACCCCCTTAACTTACAAAATAGAAAAGGATACTGAATTCCGAGATACTAGCGTTTCCCTTCTAGTAGACAGTTCGGGTTCAATGAGAGGCAGATCCATGACAGTAGCGGCAATTTGTGCCGATATAATAAGCACTACTCTAGAGCGTTGTAACGTAAAGACTGAGGTTTTAGGCTTCACAACGAAGCAGTGGAAAGGAGGAGAGAGTAGAAAATTGTGGATGGAAAATGGTAAGCCAGAAAATCCAGGAAGGTTAAATGATATAAGACATATTATTTTCAAATCCGCTGATACACCATGGAGAAGAGGACAAAAAAACTTTGGATTAATGCTAAGGGAAGGTTTACTAAAAGAAAATGTTGACGGAGAGGCGCTAATTTGGGCACATGATAGACTCGCAAGAAGAACTGAACAGAGAAAGATACTTATGGTGATTTCTGACGGAGCTCCGGTAGACGATAGCACCTTATCAACTAATCCAACTAATTTCTTAGATCTCCATTTAAGACAAGTAATACATTCTATCGAAACAAGATCAGATATTAATTTAATAGCAATCGGTATTGGTCATGACGTAACTCGTTACTATAAAAATGCTGTAACCATTCATAGGGCTGAAGAGCTTGGCGGAGCAATGTTAGAACAGTTAACAGATCTTTTTAAAGTAGATTAAAGAATTTTACTTTTCATGTGTTGCAATAAAAGCAGTTTTGATTAATTTAATGTAAACTGTATAAAATTTTAGGAAATAAAAATGCGAATAACAAAAGTTGAAAACTGTCCATCAGATATCAGGTACTTTGATGATCATGACGATGATCTTGAAAATAAACTCGAACCAAAAGACGTAGAAGATATTGTCGAGATTTTCCAAACGCCTTTAACAGGGACTTACAATTGGGACTATACTCATGCAGATAATCGTCTCAAAAAGCTATATGAACTCGGTAAAAAATTAAATTGGAATGCAACTTTAGATCTAGATTGGTCAAAGGATCCTTATCCTCATACTCAATGGGCAACTAATCCTGAATTTCAACAGCTCAAAGGTTTCAAACCTTATGATGACCTCCCTGAAGAAAAAAAGATTGAGTGTTCATGGCATTTATTAGCAAGTGGTTTGAGTCAAATCGTCCATGGCGAACAAGGAGCTTTGCTTGTAGCTTCTCAGCTGGTCTCATGCGCACCTACATATAATGCTAAGCTTTATGCAGCTTCCCAAACTTTTGATGAGGCACGCCATGTTGAAGTCTTTAATAAGTACCTTCAAGAGAGAATTGGATGGAATTATCCAGTTATGCCAGGACTCAAATTGCTTCTAGACAAAATACTTTCTGATCCAAGATGGGATCTCAAATTCATTGGAATGCAAATTATTATTGAAGGACTTGCTCTCGCTGCGTTTGAAAGACAAAGAGCTGCTGCGATGGATCCATTACTCAAAGACCTCTTTTACCTAGTAATTAGAGATGAAGCTAGACATGTAACATTTGGTGTGAATTATCTAGAAGAATTTGTAGATACATTATCTGATGAAGAGAAGGAAGATAGAGCCGATTTTGCTTATGAGGCATGTGTGGTTATGAGAAATAGATTTGGATCTGATAACGTCATGAAATATTACGGATGGAATGTTGAAGAGGCACAGCAAGTTTTAAATCAATCTGAAACATCAAGACTTTTTAATAATCTATTATTTTCTAAGATCATGCCAAATCTAAAAAGAATAGGTTTACTGACAGATAAGACCTTAGAAAAATACGAAGAAATGGATATTCTCCAATTCCAAGATCTCGAGGATAATGGAAGTATTGATTGGGATGAATTATCTCAACCTCTAGATTACTCCTCCAAAATTGCTTAATTACTATATGAAAATAAAAGTTGTTGAAAATCCCCCTGTAGATCCCAGAGAGTTTGATCTGCCAGAAGGTTTCAGTGAAGATAATATTGAAGACGTCGTCGAAATATTCAATACACCCTTAATTGGACACTACAATTGGGACTATACTGATGCTGATACCCGTATAAAGAAATTATATGAATTAGGTAAGAAACTAAATTGGGATGGCTCTATTGACCTAGACTGGTCGAAAGCTATAAAAAAAGATGAACCTCCACTGAAAGCGGAGTTGATAGCCAGAATGGAAGGCCCTCTTGCTGCATTACCTGAAGATGAGCGAATAGAATATATGCGACATGATAGTGCTTGGTCATTGAGTCAATTTCTTCACGGTGAGCAAGGTGCATTATTAGTTGCCTCACAGCTAGTTTCGTGTGCTCCAACTTACCAAGCTAAACTTTATGCAGCTTCGCAAACTTTTGATGAAGCGAGACATGTTGAAGTTTTTGCTAGATATTTAAAGGAAGTAACTGGAATTGAATATCCTATTAATAAAAATCTGAAATCCTTAATCGATAAAATACTTTCGGATCCAAGATGGGACCTTAAATTCATTGGCATGCAAATAATAATCGAAGGATTGGCGCTAGCAGCTTTTCAAACAACAAAAGAAACTTCAAATTGCCCCTTGCTGAGACAACTGGTGCATTATGTCATTAGAGACGAAGCGAGACATGTTACCTTTGGAGTGAATTATCTTGAAGATTTCTTAAGCACCCTTTCAGAAGAAGAGGTTGAAGATAGAGCAATGTTTGCTTATGAAGCCTGTGTAGTTATGAGAGATCGAATCATCAATACTGAATTGCCCGCAAGCTGGTTTAATATAAGTGAAGAAGAAATTAGAGAAATGATAATCAATGATGAAACACAAGATATGTTTACAAATCTCTTATTCAGCAGAGTTATGCCCAACCTGAAAAGAATTGGTCTTCTGACTGACAAAGTACTTCCGCTTTATGAAAAGCTTAACCTCACTTCATATATGGATGCAGATAGTGAATTTGAAATTGATTGGGCAGAACTTAATAAACCACTAGAGTCGTCTAAGGAAATAGACCAGCAATCTGAGAAAGAATTGGCTGCTCATGCAGCTCAGGGATTATTCTAAGCTTAATTCAACATCAAACTGAAAGTATGGCCTCACTCTGTTTTCTTTTTGATGAAATTCGTTAGACACCATACCTATCTTTCCAAAGAAGGAGAAGTTAGAACTTTTGGCGCTGTAAACTAATTGAGTATTTATTTGTCTTCCTGAAGGAGTTAAATCTAGATTAAGGTTTTTAAATACTATCTGTCTATCCTTTGTTCTGCCAGCAGGAAGAGAGAAGTTTATATTAGCTCGTTCTGATCTTAGAGGTTGATACACTTCCACGCCAAATGAATCTGAGTTAGTAAATATATTATCTTTGTAAATTCCTATATCAAAAGACGAAAAGTATGTGTCCTCTATATCTTCTATCATTCCCATTTTATTGAAAGTTGAAGAAGTCATACCTGCGTGAAATGAACTTTCAAAACAAATGTCTTTCACTCTAGTTAAGAAGTCAACTCCAATAAAAGAAGTTAGAGATTTGTCAGCCTGTCCAAAACCTCCTTCTGAAGATATACCTAATAAATTGGTATTATTTGTAGTGAGACCTAGTTGATATGAGATTGAAGAAACTTCTTTATAATTTCTGACCTCAAAAAGAATACCTTTGCTATCTCCTATTTGATTTATGAATCTTTTACCGTCTCGATGAGAGCCTTGAAAAAATGAAAAAAGCACAGATTTTTTCGAAGGTACATCGATATTCATACCAATATAAGATCCATCAGAAGAATATTCCAAAAAAGGGCTTCCTCTATATTTGAAACCTTTTTTTGATGAAAGATAGGTATTGGGACTTGTTCCGCTGCCAAAAAATAATCTACTATTTTGGGTAAGGCTTTGTTCAAATGAAAAATAGGCTAATTTATTCTCAGTATCAGCCCACAAAGATAGAAGATTAGATTCGTGAGAGTAACCATCATTAATGCCTAATTGAACAAAACCATTTTTCGTTGCAATTGATCTCTCATAAACCCTTTTACTAGGATTGAGTTGAAAAGATGTCAACCAATTTATATTGGGTATGTTATTCAGTATGCGATCATTGAAAGATCTCTCAAAAGGAGCACCTAATTCATCAAAAACTACATAAGATAACTGGCTTAATTTTTTAGAGATAATATTACCAAACGCAGGGCCTACAATTCCTATATAACTCCCCTCTTCTCTGAGATTTAAGGCAGAAAGTGATGCTCCAACCGTTGCAATCATTGCAGTGCCTACTGGTTTTGTTGCAGCATCTAAATCCATTAGACCTTGTCCATAAATTTCTGAATCTGAATAAATACCTGATTTATTTGCTGTAGTAAAAAGTCTTTGCAGTATTTCTGTATTACCTAACTGCCCATTAAAATAATCAGCGAGAAGAGCTATTCCGCCTGAAACATGAGGTGCTGCCATCGAAGTACCACTAGCCCTTCCATAAGAATCAATTATGGGTTCGTCTTGAGCATATACACTTAAGATGGAATTTCCAGGAGCTGCCAAACAATAATCTTTTGCAACACCACATCTATTTGAAAAGTTACTTATAGAGCCATCCTCATCGACAGAAACAACAGCAGCGGTATTTCCTCTTAGTTCCGGCAAAAGGTATGCCAAACCTCCGAATACCTCTGGACTTGAGTAATCAACTCCTTGATCTGCATAGCCGCCACCATTACCAGCCGCCCAAACAAAAATTGTTTTATTTTCATCAGCTTTTTGCGATTGTGCTAATATTTCAATAGTCTTTGGAAATGCTTGCCTTATATTCTCTTCGGTATAGTCATTTATATTCCCTTGATAGCCAAAACTTCCGTTAACAACTGTTACCTCCTTTGCAACAAACTCAGCTTCAAGTTGAGACCAGCTATTATCAATTCCAGTGTAGTCTACTGACGAATCGATAGTTGCAGGGTCATAAGTATCACCTGCAGTTCCTAATTCTATGGAGATAAAAAATAACTGAGCATCAAAGGCTACTCCATGAATTCCAGATCCATCCCTTTCGCCTAATGCGATACCTGCCACATGGGAACCATGTCGTTTTTCGTCAGTTGTTGGTGATCTGTCTTGATAGACTAAATAACTTTCCGGCAAAACTTTATTGGGGCTATTTAACTCTTGGTGAGAAGTATCAATGCCGGAATCCATGATACCTATGATTGCACCTCTTCCTGAAGCTCCTCTCGCATAAGCAGATGAAGCCTTGATTAAGCCTAAACCATATTGATTACTATATTCAGAGGAGTCTTCATAGGTCATTTTGTCAGCATCAAAATTGCCGGTAAGCGAAATTGAACCTGAAGTAGGTAGATTAGGATTATAAGAACTTGTAGTTGTTGTTACGGAAGTTGAAGAGGAGGAAGTATTTGTACTTTGGGAACTTTCGCTACCAGTGGAGGTTTGGGGAATCGGAGAACTCGAACTACCTCCGCCGCCGCCCCCACAAGAAAAGAGAAAAATCATAAAAAAGTATGAAATAATTTTCTTCATACTAGATAGAATTTTAATCCGCCTAAACAAATTATACCTTCACTCATAAAGCCTAATTCTGCAGCTCTTTTGTTTATAATATCGTGATCTTTTGCCTTTAGGCTAAAAGCAGAGATCCCAGGACCTCTTCCGTCACTATCCAAAATAAATTCTAACCAGGTGTCATCTAAAAATATTTTTAACTTTTCTTTACTTGATTTGGGATTGCCTAAAACTTTAAGCCAGTCTTGAAACATAACCTCAGGATTATCAGACTGAATTTGGACTCCATCTACACCGGTTATAGGTCCAGATATATGACTTGTCCACTCCGGTCCAGCCCATTTCCAACTTTCCTTAGGATTCATCCAGTCAAGAGAGAGTATTGCTCCTCCCATATGTTTGGGGTGAAGATGTATAGCTTTTGCTTCGGGTAGATCTGTTTCCCAAACAACTCCTATATTATTCTTTTCTACTAAGCCCTTTGAATCCTTAAAGTCATCAACTTGAATTATGATCATGTAACCGCCATCGCCATTTCTCTTTTCCAAGAACCTCTCAGCTGTTGTATTTTCTTCTTTCGGACTAACTACCTCTAAAAAATCTGTTCCTATAGGTATAACAGCATTTTCAAGACCAAAATGGCCTACGCCAGGATCATTGAAAGCTACTTCGCATTCAAATAACTCACATAGATTATTTACAATTGGATCTCTTAGGGCTGAGACCATAACTATCTGTCTTATATCCATTTACAAACCTACTATATTCCCCTTTATAATAATAACCTCGCTTATACTAACTCATTATTAATAGAATGCCCCATGAATATATCTGCTGATTTTGGTATTACAGTAACAGATACACTTAGAAGAAATGGTGACGAGTTAGCCCATAATATGGAGCTAAGCTCTAAAGATTTGAATCATCAAAGAATTAGGGAACTCTTTCCTGATAAAGACTTTACTTCAAATCAGGGTTTCTTGGCAGTTACTGGTGGCAGACATTTAGAGTTAGGCGATGAAATAGATTCAACTCCTATTATTCATATAAATGAAATAGAAGCGATAGGAGAGGGCTCAATGAGTCTCTCTGGATTAAATAAAGAAGAGTCAGTAATTATAGTTAGTGCTGGATCAGGTACCGCTTGTATTCATGCACAAAATGGAATATTCACACATTGCTCTGGTACAGGAGTTGGTGGAGGGACTGTTCTCGGTTTAAGTAAACTGTTATTGGACACCAGTGACCCTTCAGAAATTGCTTCACTAGCAGAAAAAGGTAATAAAAGTCAGGTTGATTTAATATTGGAAGATGTCGTATCAGGTCCCATAGGTCAATTACCTCCCTCTACAACGGCGGTTAATTTTGGAAAGGTAACTAAAATTGAAGATGGCTACTCTAAGGAAGATATTGCAGCTGGTATTGTTAACTTAGTAGGTCAAACCGCCGCCAGGATAGCAACTTCAGTGGCAATGATGTTCGAGGCTAAACAAATTATAGTTGTTGGAAGAGCCCCTTCTTTTAATGGTCTTAAAGAGTCACTTGAAGAAGCTGCTTCGATTACAGGATTTACACCTCATTTCCCAGAAAATGGAGAATATGCCTCAGCTCTTGGAGCATTATTATTGGCAGAAAAAAACCCTCCTAATTAAAAATTAGAAGGGTATTTAAAATAAGTCTGACGATGTCCTACTCTCACATGGTCGCAACCACACTACCATCGGCGCTAAAAGGTTTCACTTCTGAGTTCGAAAAGGTATCAGGTGGTTCACTCTTGCTATGGTCATCAGACATAAACTTATAAATTCAATCTATTTAGCAAATTGGTTATATCAAAAAATTACTTGATGTAATACGGTCAAGCCGATCGAGCAATTAGTACAGGTTAGCTCAATGCCTTACAGCACTTACACACCCTGCCTATCAACGTCCTAGTCTTGAACGGCTCTTTAGGACCCGAAGGTCCAGGGAAAACTAGTCTTGAAGGAGGCTTCCCGCTTATATGCTTTCAGCGGTTATCCTTTCCGAACATAGCTACCGGGCAATGCCACTGGCATGACAACCCGAACACCAGAGGTTCGTTCACTCCGGTCCTCTCGTACTAGGAGCAACTCTTCTCAATTTTCCAACGCGCACGGCAGATAGGGACCGAACTGTCTCACGACGTTCTAAACCCAGCTCGCGTACCACTTTAAATGGCGAACAGCCATACCCTTGGGACCTGCTTCAGCCCCAGGATGTGATGAGCCGACATCGAGGTGCCAAACACCCCCGTCGATGTGAACTCTTGGGGGGTATTAGCCTGTTATCCCCGGCGTACCTTTTATCCGTTGAGCGATGGCCCTTCCATTCAGAACCACCGGATCACTATGACCTACTTTCGTATCTGCTCGACGTGTCAGTCTCGCAGTTAAGCAACCTTATGCCATTGCACTCATTGCACGATGTCCGACCGTGCTGAGGTTACCTTCGCACTCCTCCGTTACTCTTTGGGAGGAGACCGCCCCAGTCAAACTACCCAGCACACACTGTCCTCGACCCGGATCACGGGCCTAAGTTAGAACTCCAAATTTAATAGGGTGGTATTTCAAGGACGACTCCACAAGAGCTGGCGCTCCTGCTTCAAAGTCTCCCACCTATCCTACACAAATAAACTCAAAGTCCAGTGTGAACCTATAGTAAAGGTGCACGGGGTCTTTCCGTCTAGCCGCGCGTATACGGCATCTTCACCGCAAATTCAATTTCACTGAGTCTCTGGTGGAGACAGCGTGGCCATCGTTACGCCATTCGTGCAGGTCGGAACTTACCCGACAAGGAATTTCGCTACCTTAGGACCGTTATAGTTACGGCCGCCGTTCACCGGGGCTTCGATCACGAGCTTCGCCCACGAGGGGCTAACCCGATCAATTAACCTTCCGGCACCGGGCAGGCGTCACACCCTATACGTCCACTTTCGTGTTAGCAGAGTGCTATGTTTTTAGTAAACAGTCGCAGCCACCTGGTATCTTCGACCCTCTTCCGCTCAGAGAGCAAGTCTCGTCACGTAATGAGGGCGTACCTTCTCCCGAAGTTACGGTACCATTTTGCCTAGTTCCTTCACCAGAGTTCTCTCAAGCGCCTTAGTATTCTCTACCTGACCACCTGTGTCGGTTTACGGTACGATTCCTTGTCACCTATAGCTTAGAAGTTTTTCCTGGAAGCATGGCATCAACCACTTCTTATCTCCTAAGAGATAATCGTCATCAGCTCTCGGCCTTAGAAATCCGGATTTACCTAGATCTCCAGCCTACAACCTTAAACACAGACAACCATCGCTGTGCTGGCCTAGCCTTCTCCGTCACTCCATCGCAGTAACAAGAAGTATAGGAATATTAACCTATTTCCCATCGACTACGGCTTTCGCCCTCGCCTTAGGGGTCGACTCACCCTGTCCCGATTAACGTTGGACAGGAAACCTTGGTCTTTCGGCGGAGAGGTTTTTCACCCCTCTTATCGTTACTTATGTCAGCATTCTCACTTCTGATACCTCCAGCAAACCTCTCGATTTACCTTCAGTGGCATACAGAACGCTCCCCTACCATGAATATAAATATTCATTCGCAGCTTCGGTGTATTATTTAGCCCCGTTACATCTTCCGCGCAGGCCGACTCGACTAGTGAGCTGTTACGCTTTCTTTAAAGGATGGCTGCTTCTAAGCCAACCTCCTAGCTGTTTGGGCCTTCCTACAACGTTTCCCACTTAATAATACTTTGGGACCTTAGCTGGCGATCTGGGTTGTTTCCCTCTTGACTACGGACGTTAGCACCCGCAGTCTGTCTCCCTCACTGTACTTGCTGGTATTCGGAGTTTGCATCGGTTTGGTAAGTCGGGATGACCCCCTAGCCGAAACAGTGCTCTACCCCCAGCAGTAATATGAGAGGCTCTACCTAAATAGATTTCGGGGAGAACGAGATATCTCCGAACTTGATTAGCCTTTCACTCCTATCCACAGCTCATCCCCCCATTTTTCAACATAGGTGGGTTCGGGCCTCCAGTAAGTGTTACCTCACCTTCACCCTGGCCATGGATAGATCGTCCGGTTTCGCGTCTAATACCTGAGACTAAGTCGCCCTATTAAGACTCGGTTTCCCTGCGCCTTCCTTAAAAAAGTTAAGCTTGCCACAGAAATTAACTCGCTGACCCATTATACAAAAGGTACGCCGTCACTATTAGTAAACTAATAGCTCCGACAGCTTGTATGCAAACGGTTTCAGGTTCTATTTCACTCCCCTCTCCGGGGTTCTTTTCGCCTTTCCCTCACGGTACTGGTTCACTATCGGTCAGCTAGGAGTATTTAGCCTTGGAGGATGGTCCCCCCATTTTCAGTCAAGATTTCTCGTGTCCCGACCTACTCGATTTCACTTTAAATTAGTTTTCGTGTACAGGGCTATCACCTTCTACGACTGGTCTTTCCAAACCATTCCACTAACCAATATAAAGCTTAAGGGCTGTTCCGCTTTCGCTCGCCGCTACTCACAGAATCTCAATTGATTTCTTTTCCTGCGGTTACTAAGATGTTTCAATTCTCCGCGTTTGCCTCTTTATCCTATGAATTCAGATAAAGATACCTAGGTTATCCTAGGTGGGTTTTCCCATTCGGAAATCTCCGGATCAAAGCCTGTTACCGACTCCCCGAAGCTTATCGCAAGTTACTACGTCCTTCATCGCCTCTAGCTGCCAAGGCATCCACCGTTTGCACTTCATTACTTGACCATATTACATCAATTAACTTAATGATATTTTCAAGCATTTCTATCTACAATATGTGTTTTAAAAAAACACAAAACGCCAAATTACTTTGCAGTTATTCATATAAGGTTTCGGATTAAAAGAATAATAAAACCTTTAATGAATAGTTAATTTGCATATCTAAAACATAAATGCTTTTGATATGACTTGATTGAACTTATAAAAATGTTAAAAAACGCATCTAAAATCTATAAAGAGATCAAAGATAAATAAGTAATTCGTGTGAACGCCTACAAAAAAACGATTTTAGTTTAAGGAGGTGATCCAGCCCCAGGTTCCCCTAGGGCTACCTTGTTACGACTTCATCCCAGTCATGAATCACACCGTGGTGATCGTCTTCCCGAAGGTTAGACTAACCACTTCTGGTGCAACCCACTTCCATGATGTGACGGGCGGTGTGTACAAGGCCCGAGAACGTATTCACCGCGACATTCTGATTCGCGATTACTAGTGATTCCGACTTCATGGAGTCGAGTTGCAGACTCCAATCCGGACTAAGAAAAGTTTTAAGGGTTTGGCTTCAGCTCGCGCTTTCGCATCCCTCTGTACTTCCCATTGTAGCACGTGTGTAGCCCAATCCATAAGGGCCATGATGACTTGACCTCGTCCCCGCCTTCCTCCGGGTTTCACCCGGCAGTCTCCCTATAGTTCCCGCCATTACGCGCTGGCAAATAAGGATAGGGGTTGCGCTCGTTACTGGACTTAACCATACATCTCACGACACGAGCTGACGACAGCCATGCAACACCTGTCATAGCGTTCCCGAAGGCACATTTGCATCTCTGCAAGCTTCGCTAGATTTCAAGGATTGGTAAGGTTTTTCGCGTTGCATCGAATTAAACCACATGCTCCACCACTTGTGCGGGCCCCCGTCAATTCATTTGAGTTTTAGCCTTGCGGCCGTACTCCCCAGGCGGACAACTTAATGCGTTAGCTGTGCCACTGAACAGTTAAATCTGCCCAACGGCTAGTTGTCATCGTTTACGGCGTGGACTACCAGGGTATCTAATCCTGTTTGCTACCCACGCTTTCGCACCTCAGCGTCAGTGACGAGCCAGAGAGCTGCCTTCGCCATTGGTATTCCTTCTGATATCTACGCATTTCACCGCTACACCAGAAATTCTACTCTCCTCTCTCGTACTCTAGCTTAGTAGTTTTGGATGCAGTTCCTAGGTTGAGCCCAGGGCTTTCACATACAACTTGCTAAACCGCCTACGCGCGCTTTACGCCCAGTAATTCCGATTAACGCTTGGACCCTCCGTATTACCGCGGCTGCTGGCACGGAGTTAGCCGGTCCTTATTCTTCAGGTAACGTCAACATAATAAGGTATTAACTTAAAATGCTTCTTCTCTGATTAAAGTGCTTTACAACCCTAGGGCCTTCTTCACACACGCGGTATACCTGGATCAGGGTTGCCCCCATTGTCCAATATTCTTAACTGCTGCCATCCGTAGATGTCTGGGCCGTGTCTCAGTCCCAATGTGGCTGATCGTCCTCTCAGACCAGCTAAAGATCGTCGCCTTGGTAGGCCGTTACCCCACCAACAAGCTAATCTTACGCAGGCTCATCCAATAGTGAGAGCAGTAAACTGCCCCCTTTCCCCCTCAGGGCGTATGCGGTATTAATCCGAGTTTCCTCGGGCTATCCCCCGCTACTGGGTAGATTCCTACGCGTTACTCACCCGTTCGCCGCTCGTCAGCACCGGATTCAGCAAGCTGAATCTTTATGTCTGTTACCGCTCGACTTGCATGTTTAAAAGTTACCGCCAGCGTTCAATCTGAGCCATGATCAAACTCTTCAATTGAATTTTGAATTAAGTGCCAAAATGACACTAAATCAGCTTATTAATCTATATAAATATGGATTAATTACTGACTTTGGTAAGTTGCGCTTAATTATAAGCGCCCACACGAATTACTTATTAAAACTTTTTAAAAAACTCCCCTTCGCGAACGAAGGCAGCGCAGTATACAACATAATATGGTGTTTCAAAAAAGTTTTTCTTGATTATTTTATATTAATTCTTGCAGCTTTCTTTTTACCTACCAACACTAGATTCGAAGAGCCTTTTTTTAATAAGAATTTAGGATCTGAAACTCTTTCATCATTAACTTTAATTGCACCTTGTTTTATCATCCTGATGGCATCAGATGTGCTCCTTAGTAACTCTGATTCTTTTAAGACTCTAGTCAAAAGCTCTGAATTTTCTGAGATTTCAAAATTTATTTCGTCAAGCTCCTGTGAAATATTTCCTTTTTGGAATCTGTTTATAAAATTCTCTTTTGATTTGCTACCCACACCATTATTAAATCTTTCAACTATTTCTTCAGCTAGTAAAAACTTAATATCTCTTGGATTAGCTCCTTCTTTAATCTCTTCTTTCAGATTAGATATCTCTTCAGAGGATTTAAAACTCAAAAGAGAAAAATATCGCCACATTAAATCGTCGGAAATAGACATGATTTTTCCAAACATATCATCAGGGCTATCTTCCAGAGCTACATAATTTCCTAAAGATTTGGACATCTTCTTAACACCATCTAGTCCTTCAAGAAGAGGAACAGTCATAATGGATTGTTGATTACATCCATAGTATTTTTGGACTTCGCGACCTAAAAGTAAATTAAATTTCTGATCTGTTCCACCCAACTCAACGTCTGCTTCTAATTTTACGGAATCAAAACCTTGTAAAATAGGATACAAAAATTCATGAATAGAAATAGGCTGGTGAGATTTATATCTTTTTGAGAAATCATCCCGTTCTAACATTCTTGCAACTGTATAGGACGAAAGCATTTTAATAAATTCAGAAGGATCAACTTGGTTCATCCATTCAGAATTGAATCGGATCTCTGTTTTATTAGGATCCAAGATTTTGAAAACCTGTTCTTTATAAGTCTCTGCATTTTTATCAAGCTGGTCTTGAGTTAGAACTGGGCGTGTTTCATTTACTCCTGAAGGATCACCAACAAGACCAGTGAAATCTCCAATCAAAAAAATTACTTCATGACCTAAATCTTGGAAGATTTTCATCTTATTCAAAAGTACAGTATGGCCTAAATGTAAATCAGGCGAGGTAGGGTCGAATCCTGCTTTCACTCTTAACTTTCTCTTTGATTTTATCTGCTCCAAAAAGTTCTCTTCAGGAATAATTTCTTCAGTCCCTCTAGTGAGTAATTCTAGGTTCTCTTTGCTCATTGTTATTCTATTATATGTTCTTTTTTAAGGTATCATTCGACTTTATGCTGGTTAGAGAATTAATCAATGTTTTAAAAAACTTTCCGAGAAAGCATATCTTTACTCTTTTGATTGGTTCAATTTTGATAATTTCTATTAGCCTACTAGGTAACATAAAATTTACTGAAGAGAATCCATACTCCGAACTAACAAAATCATTTTCTCTTAGTTCCCTTACTGATAGCTATCAAATTGATATACCCCCAATAGAAAAAGAGGCTTTAATCAAAAGAAATGATTCACTCTTCACAATTCTGAATCAACTCGGAGTTTTGCAAGAAGACATAATCAGGTTAATTAATAGTAAAGAAAGCAGTCTTTTGTCGAAAATTGAAGTCGGAGATAAGATCAAGATCTTTATGAATGACAAAGGAGAGCTGCTGAAATTGTATTATATTGATGACATAAAGAGTGGCATACGGGCTGAAAGAAATGAGGATGGTTACTCTATTTCAAAATACTTATCAAAAATAGAAAAAGTAAAAGTCTTTAAGCATGTGATTATTGAAGATTCAATGTATGTATCCGGTCTAAAGGAGAATGTCCCTGACAGTGTATTAATGGACTTGGCTTATATTAATGGTTGGGATATAGATTTTACTCATGACATAAGAAAAGGTGATAGTTACAGCATAATCTATGAGGAAATAATTATTAATGGAGAAAAAGCAATTGACGGGGATATCCTTATTTCAGAATTTAATAATAGGGATAAAAAATTTATTGCAGTTAGATATGACTTGGATTCAAAAACTTCAGAGTATTTTAATCTCGATGGCCAAAATGTAAAAAAGGCATTTCTTAGATCTCCTGTGAAATTAAGTTACATAAGTTCAAAGTATAATCTTAATAGGAGACATCCTGTTTTACACACAATAAGAGCACACAAAGGGGTAGATTATGCAGCCAATAAGGGCTCTCCAATTAGAGCAACTGGTGATGGAACAATATTATTTGCTCAATATAATGGAGGATGCGGTAATGAAATTAAGATTAAGCACTCTGAAGATTATGTTACTCGTTACTGTCATTTGGATAAATTTAGCTCAAGAACAAAAGTTGGTCGTAAGGTCAAACAAGGTCAAACAATTGGGTATGTAGGTAGCACTGGCCTAGCAACTGGCCCTCATTTGCATTATGAATTCCATGTTAACGGAAAGCACACGGACCCTCTTAAAGTAAAGTTTCCAAATGCCTCACCCATTAATTCTTCTGAACTCAATAACTACAGAAAAAGATCTCAAAATCTCTTGAATGAACTAAGTAATTATAAATCTCTTATTAATCAAAGAGAAGTTTATGGTGGGTGAAATCTACATTGGGTTAATGACTGGAACTAGTGCAGATTCTTTAGATTGTGCAGCAGTTGAGTTTTCTGATAATGAGCTGAACATAATTGGACTAAAGAATTACGATATACCAAGTAATATAAAAGAAGAAATTAGTGAAAATACAAGAGCTAAGAAGCTTAACGAGACTCTGATCAAAGATTTAGATTTAAGACTAGGCGAATTTTTTTCCGATAAAATAGAAGAATTTATTGCATCTCTTAATTTGAAAAAAGAAAAAATTGAGGCGATAGGTTCTCATGGGCAAACCATAAAACATGAACCTAATTCTATACCTCCTTTTTCACTTCAAATTGGTAATCCTCAGTTAATAAGTAATCAGCTTGGTATAAAAACTGTTGCCAATTTCAGAGATGATGACATTACGAAAGGAGGACAAGGCGCACCTTTATCTCCTGTTTTTCATAAAGAAGTATTCGCTGAGGAAAATAAGAGCAGATTAATAATAAATATTGGAGGTATTGCTAATGTTTCGTTATTAGGTGGCGGAGAGATAATAGGTTTTGATACTGGTCCAGGCAATTGTCTTTTAGATATTTGGACGAAAAAGAATAGAAAGGGAGACTATGACAACAAAGGTAGATGGGCAAAATCAGGAACTGTAGATCAAGACTTACTTAATATAATGATGAAGGATAATTATTTTTCGCTTGAGCCGCCTAAAAGTACTGGCCCAGATTACTTCAACTTAAGTTGGCTTCAAGATTGTCTAATGAAACTAAACCGAGAAATAGATCCTTCTGATACTCAAGCAACTTTGGTAGAGCTTACTGCAAGCAGTCTCTCAAATTCTTTGGAGGAACTTAAAATCTCTAGTAAAAAAATATATATATGTGGTGGTGGAGTTCATAATAAATTTTTGATGAAAAGGATATCATTCCTTTTGGGAGAAAAATGTTACACGACAGCTAAACTCGGGCTAGATCCAGATTACATAGAAGCTATTTGTTTTGCTTGGTTGGCATACAAAAGGGTTAACAATATCAAATTTGATATGGGCGCGATTACAGGTAGCAATGAGAAAGTCTACTTAGGTAAAGTGTATTTACCTGCTAAATAGAGAAGGACTCCCCACATCCGCAAGTCGTAGTGGCATTCGGGTTAGAAATTATAAATTTTGAACCCGTTAAATCTTCTACGTAATCTACTGTTGATCCTTGAAGATACTGCAAGCTTAAGGAGTCAATAACTAGATTAGCTCCCTCTTTTTCTATACAGGTGTCATCTTCGTCTATCGTATTATCAAAAGAAAACCCGTACTGAAAACCCGAACATCCTCCGCCTGTAACATATACCCTGAGATTCAGAATCTCAGATTCTGACTCCTTACTTTTGAGAGATAAAATCTTATGTACAGCTCCGTCTGTCAGTTGCATTAAAGAGGGTGTATAAGTTTCAACCATTATGTATACCTTCCAATTGATAATTACCAGTCATAAGATTGTAGCATTCTATCGCCTGACCTGCGGCTCCTTTAACTAAATTATCAATGGCCGAAATGATCACAACTTGATTTTCAATGGTTGATTGATAAATACCTATCTGACAATTATTTGTTTCAGCAACTTTCAAAATTTCAGGAACCTGACCATCTAACATTAATTCAATATTAAGTGAGTCTTGATAAAAATCTCTATAAATATCTTCTATAGATTGATACTGAGTATCCTCGAAATTAACATACATAGTTGAGTAAATTCCTCTCATAGCGGGAATAAGATGAGGCAAAAAATTAATCTTTAAAGATGATCCATGAATTCCTTCAAGGACTTCAATTATTTCAGGGAGATGTCGATGTCCTCCAGTAGCATATGCTTTAAAATTTTCTTGAATTTCATCTTTTAAACTTTCGTTAACTTTAGTCCTACCTGCACCACTAATTCCTGACTTTGCATCAATGATAATTGAATCTATCGGAAGCTTGTTGCTAACTAAAGGAAGCAACCCTAGAATAGATGCAGTTGGATAACAACCAGGTACAGCTATAAGATTACCTGTTTCAATCAACTCAGCATTAAGTTCAGTTAGACCGTAAATAGAATTATTTAAGTTTTCTAAGTCTTTATGGTTCGAACCATACCATTCTTTCCAGATTGAAGGATCTTTTAGTCGAAAATCTGCAGATAGATCAATGACTTTTATTCCTTTCTGAATAAAAGAGTCTGCTTTATTCATTGCAGTTCCATGAGGAGTTGCAAAGAAAACAACATCACATTGAAAAAAAATCTGATCTTCCGGATCTACAAAATTTAAATCAGTACCTTGAAATAAGTCTGACACAGGTGTGTTTTTAAGCTCTCTTGAGCTAATAGCTACTATAGAGCTTGAGTCATGCAGAGATAAAAGTTTTATTAGCTCTTCGCCAGCAAAACCTGATCCTCCTATAATTCCAACTTTGGTCATCAATAAGCTTCAATATTTAAGGGGAGCGGATTATATATACTTGCAATGAGACTATCTAGACTTAGTTTTTAAGATAAACATTTAGAAGTAATCTTTCCCAAGATGAAATATTTGTTAACAACAATCCTTTTGAGGCAAAGGATTCAGATTCCTTCAATAACCCTTGTTTATACCTTAAGTGTGCTAATCTCAGATATAGAGCACCATCATTTTTAGTTATCCTAAAAGCCCTTTCTAGTTCAGAGTTAGTTTTAATATAGTTTTCTTGTTTCAAGTCAGAGTCAGCAGCTAAAAGTATCCTTTGAACGGAAGGATTTTGTGAATTTATTTTCATAATTTCATCTTCCAAGAATTGCTGGTTAGAAATCAAAAGCTCAACAGTTTTGGAGAAATCATTTACTGGAATCTTATATTTACTAATATCCCGGATGTTTTGATTCGATGCACATGACAATAAACCTGTAACAATTAAAAGAATTGTTGATATTTTAATTAACTTCACCCCTGTCCTACCTCAAAAACTTCTTTTAACTTGTCCATTACAGTGTTTCTTGAACTCTCAATCTTACTGGAACATTCTCTTCTGACATCTGGAATTTTATTCGGTTCAGTGCCTTCTATAAAAGGAATAAGTATAGAATTTTTACATTTTTTACCACTTCTTAATCCATCCTCAATATCCGTCCATACATAAATGATACGAGGAAGTGAAGGTTTAATGGTTTTAACAGGCTTAACATCATTTACGAAATTTTTCCAAACCTCAAATGCACCCGTTCGTCCAGTTAAGGGAGTTTGTCTGTTGTCATCAAATCCAAGCCATACAAGAACCAAAAGTTCGCCTGCAAAACCAACAAACCAACTGTCTCTTTGATCATCTGAGGTGCCTGTTTTACCTCCAGCATTCCATAATTGAATCTGATTATTTGAATAACCTCTTGCAGTACCGCGTTCAAAAGTTTGTTGCATTGCAAATTTCAATAATGCTACCGGTTCAGGTCTAATTGTTTGATCTATACTGTAAGGATAAGAGAATTCGATCTTTCCCTGAGTATCCTTAATTTGCCTAATTGATCTCAAAGGCGAGTAAAAACCATCACTTGCTATAGTCTGATAAGCTTGTATAGCCTGATAAGGAGAAAGTTCAAACGCCCCTATAAAAAGGGAAGGATAATTAGGAACATCCTTTTTTATGCCAAGGTTAAGAAACATATTTTCTACAGCTTTATATCCCAAATCTAATCCAAGCCTGGCTGAAGCGATATTATAAGATTGCCATAAAGCTACATGTAATGGTATTTCACCGTGAAATTTCTTATCAAAATTATCAGGTTCCCAAACTTTTCCACCACTAATAAGACTTAACTTGGAATCATCCAATAAAGTAGTCAGATTATAGTCATCATATTGGTCTAGAGCCGTTAGATAGATGAAAGGTTTCACTAAAGATCCTATTGGCCTTATAGCATTTATAGATCTATTGAAACCATAACTAGATGGCTTGGTACTTCCTGCAACAGCTTTGACCTCACCACTAGAAATATCAACTGCTATGGCAGCACCCTCAAGATCTTCAAGTCTAGATCCATATTTTTTTATCAACTGAAGTTTAGTTTTTTGAAGATTATTCTCTAAAGAATCTTGTAATACAGGATCCAAATTAGTTTCGACTGCCAAGCCCTTAGTTCGAAGTTCTTTCTCATTAAAATTCTTCTGGAGTTCCAACCGAACTATGTCATGGAAAGCAGGATATCTGGTCTCAGTTCTATAATTAGGCAAGGAAATTCCAAGCTCTTTACTTTTTAGTGTCTCGAATGATGTATCTGATATTTTATTGCTGATATTTAAAACTCTTAAGACTAAGTTCCTTCTTTTGGTGGCATTATTAGGATTTCTTCTTGGATTATAAAAAGAAGGCCCTTTGAGCATTCCTACTAAAAGAGCTACTTGATCCGTAGAAAGATTCTGAATTGAAGTGCCAAAAAAATGTTGTGCCCCCATCCCAAATCCGTGAATTGCTCTCTTCCCTGATTGTGCAAGGAATACGTCATTGATATATGCCAAAAGAATTTCTTCTTTTGAGTAACGAAATTCTATTATCAAAGAAGCTATTGCTTCCAAAACCTTCCGTCTTATGGTTTGCTCAGATGAAAAGAATAGGCTTTTAGCTAATTGTTGAGTGATGGTGCTACCGCCTTGCTCTACTTCTCCAGCTTGCACATTTCTTAGAAACGCTCTTGAAATAGATTTCAATGAAATTCCATAATGATTAAAAAAATCTTGATCTTCCACTGCAAGAATAGTGTCTACTAATATTGGTGGTACTTCTGGCCAATTAAGAAGTACTCTATCCTCCATATGGGAAGGGTACATGCCGCCAATAACGATTGGTTCAAGTTTTATTAAATCTTCGGCTATACCCAACTGATTTGTAATTCCTTTAATCTCAGAATTATCAAAATTGATATTAAATATACCCGAGCGCTGATCTAAATAACCTCGTAGAAATATTTTTAGATCATCTTTAGAAAATTTAAACTCACCAGGCTGCATGGGATTTTTAACCCTTTCATACGAAAGCATTTCTAATTCTTTAATCAGATTATCCTTATTTAGGTGAATACCTTCTGCCAATTCCAAAGGACGTGAATAGATTTTTGCAGGTATGGTCCACAGTACACCGTCAAGTTTAGATGTAACTCGATAGTCAAGAACTGCAACAGTCGCGGCAGTGAAAATAAAGACTATTATCGAAATAAAACCGATAAAAAATCCTATTGTCAGCTTAAATTTCATTTAATACTTGATTACTTGGTCCATTTAGCACAGTCTACGTTTTTTAAAAAATTTTGTGTAAAAAAATGAAATATGATCTTTGTTGTCTTGGTAGTGCTTTAGTAGATATAACCTTTCAAATTGATGATGATTTCGTTAAAGCAAATGAAGAGAGAGGTATAGCTAAGGGAGGTATGACATTAATTGAAAAAGATGATCAGATTAATTTAATTCAAGAGCTCATGGATCTTGGGAAATCACCAGACAAGGCTTGCGGCGGTTCTGCCACTAATTCAGTTGTTGCTGCTTCTCTTTTTGGATCTTCTTGTCATATGTCTTGTATTGTTTCTGATGATCACAACGGAAGATTTTATCTAGAGGACTTATCGTCCAATGGAATCGGTCATAATTCTGAATTGATTGATTCAGAAATACCTTCTGGGCAATGTCTAGTCATGATCTCAGATGACGCAGAAAGAACTATGTGCACAAACCTAGGAATAAATTCTAATATTTCTACCAGCAATGTGGATCGGGAAGTTATCAAAAACTCTGATTACATATTTTTAGAAGGCTATCTAGTTGCCTCTCCAGAAGGTTATGACACTTTCCATGAGGCAATAATACAAGCAAAAAAATATAACACTAAAGTAGCACTATCTTTGTCAGATGCTTTTATAGTGAAGTCATTTAAAAAAGAACTTGTCGAACTTATAGAAATTAATTGCGATCTAATTTTCTGTAATGAATCAGAAGCCCAGGAGTTCACAGGTTGTGTTAATGAAAAGGAAATTTTTAGTTATTTTAAAAATTACACTCGTAACCTTATCATTACAAAAGGGCCAGATGGTTGCATCGGTTATGATGAAAATTATGAATTTTCTGTTTCTGGACAAAAGGTCAAGGCTATAGATACAAATGGTGCTGGGGATATGTTTGCTGGTGCTGTTTTAAATGGTCTAAATAATCAAAAAAATCTTGAGGAATCCTCCAAATTTGGATGCTTCGCTGCCTCTAGAATTGTTCAAAAAAATGGGCCGAGATTGTCAAAAAAAGAATACGAAGAAATTAAAAGAAGTTTTACTAGCAATTGAAAAATTATTCTGCTAAATTGCTGCGCCTTCAGCATTAAACAAATTGAGAATTCATAAAATGCCTGCAAAAAAAACTGTAAAAAAAGCGACTATCAAAAAGACTCCTGCCAAGAAGACATCGGCAAAAAAAGCACCTGTCAAAAAAACATCAGCAAAAAAGACACCGGTTAAAAATAAGCCTTTTAAGAAAACAACTACAAAAAAAAGTTCAGCAAAGACGGTATCAACCAAAAAAGTAACATCTAAGAAAACTAAGAAAGTTGATCGTTATGAAGAGTCTCAATTCCTGGCTTCAATTAAGCCCTATGCACTTAAGAAAAATGAAAAATATATGAATGCTAAACAAAAACAGCATTTTCAAGAAATACTAGCGAGTTGGCAAAAACAATTACAACTAGAACAAGACAGAACAGCAGACAAAATACAAAAAAATGCTAGTCACTTTCCAGACGAATCTGACAGAGCTACACATGAGGAAGAATTTACTCTAGAGCTTAGGACTAGGGAAAGAGAAAGAAGACTTTTATCAAAAATTAGTGAATCTATTGAAGATCTAAAATCCGATGATTATGGATATTGTGCATCCTGTGGGATAGAAATTGGAATAAGAAGGCTAGAGGCTAGGCCTACCGCAACTAGATGTATTGATTGCAAAACCATCGAAGAGATACATGAAAGGCAGCAATATGGCTAAAATGTTTGGGTGCTAAACCAAAATACAAACTCTCCCAAGGTCATCAAGGCCTCTAAGCATGGTATAAAAATTAAGAATCTCGATAAGGATGCTAAATCCATCATCGCAAAGCTTAATGATTCAGGGTTTGATGCATTTATAGTTGGCGGCTTTGTAAGAGATTCGATTCTAGGGCTAAAACCAAAAGACTGTGATGTAGTTACAGATGCCACGCCAGAAGAAATAAAAAAGGCTATTCCAAAAACAAGAATCATTGGAAGAAGATTTAAAATAGTTCATGCAAGATCTGGTAGAAATATTACAGAAATATCTACGTTTAGATCATCTAGCAAAAGGCATACTAAAAAATCTCAAAAAGGAATTATTCTCAGAGATAATAATTACGGCAGTATAGAAGATGATGCCTATAGAAGAGACTTTACAATTAATTCTTTGTATTTAGATATCAGGAATATGGATGTAATTGATTTCGTTGGGGGCTACGAAGATATACAAAATAGCGTACTCAGATCAATTGGAGACAGTTCAAAAAGATTCAGAGAAGATCCTGTAAGAATAATTAGAGCCATTAGATTCAAGTCTAAGCTAGATCTAACTTTTGAGCCCAAACTTGAGAAAGAAATACTCAAACTTTCTCACTTACTCAATGAAATCTCATCGGGAAGAATTTATGAAGAAACACTCAAGATGTTCCTAACGGGAAATGCGGAATCAATAATGCAAGATATGCAGAGGTATCAAATTATTAAATATATCCTCCCTGTGACGCAAGACTATCTGAATGCCAAGAAAGACAGAAGATTTATATTTAATGCTTTAAGAAACACAGATAAAAGATTTAATGAGGATAAAACACTGACTCCATCCTTTTTATTTTCAGTATTCTTATGGCCTGCCTTAATTAGTAAGGTAGGTGAACTCAATTCAAAGAAAATGAAGGTTCCAAAGATTACAAGAGCAGCAAATTTAATACTTAAGCGACATAATGAACATTGCTTTATCCCGAGTAGAATTCAAAAATCTATAAAAGAGATATGGGAAATGCAAGTGATGTTATTAAAAATACCTGAAAAATCCAAAATTTTAATTAAACATCCTAGATTTAGAGCTTCTTATGATTTTCTTTTGCTAAGAGAAAAATCAGGAGAAGATATTAGCGGCGTTGGTGCGTGGTGGACTAAAAAATTGCAAACTAAAGCTAATTAAACTTAAAAATACTTAAATGTTTTGAAGTTAGGATAAGATATATTTGTAATAACCCAGTACATGGAAAAAGGTCAAATAGATATAAAAAAGTATGACAAGTTGCCTACATTTATAGCTGTAGAAGGACCTATTGGCGCAGGAAAAACAACTTTAACAAAACTTCTTGCAGACTCTTTTAGTTATGATACTTTTTTGGAGCGACCATCCGAAAATCCTTTTTTACCTGATTTTTATATCAACCAGTCTCAAGCTGCTTTAGCAACTCAACTTTTTTTTCTTTTTCAGAGAGTAAAACAAATCCAAGAGCTTAAACAAGAGGATATTTTCTCATCCAATAGAGTTTCAGATTTTCTTTTAGATAAAGACAAACTGTTTGCTAAGGCAACCCTTTCAGCAGAGGAATTAAAGCTTTACGAACAAATCTATCAGTATCTTGCTATAGATCTTCCATCTCCTGATTTGGTTATCTATCTTCAAGCTGAGACAAAAACTCTTTATGAAAGAGTTATGCATAGAGGGATTGAAATGGAAAAAACAATCAGTTTTGACTACCTAGAATTATTAAATGAGACATACAAAGAATTTTTCTTTGAATACAATAGATCGCCAGTTTTGATAGTAAATTCTGATTATTTAGACTTGCAAGCCAATAAAAGCGATTACAACCTTCTTTTGGAAAAGTTACTTGAGTACTTTAATAAACCAGAAGGTTCCAAAATGTACTTTAATCCCTCACCTGCATTAATATAAATTTCATGACAAAAGATAAAATCTATAACCCTCCCCCATCAGTTCTGGAGAATTCAAATATAAAAGAATCTGAATTTGAAGAACTATACCAATGGTCTTTAAGTAAACCAGAAGAGTTTTGGGCTTCTCAGGCTGAGAATTATCTAAGTTGGAATAATAAATGGTCTAAGGTAAAAGAGACTAATATCGAGAAAGGCGAAATCATATGGTTTAAAGATGCAAAATTAAACGCATCTGTTAACTGCATTGATAGACATCTTCCTGAAAATGCAAAAAAAACTGCTTTCATATGGGAAGGAGATAATCCTGAAGAAACAAAAAATATCAGCTATCAAAAACTTCACGATGAAGTATGTAAATTTGCGAATGTCCTTAAAGCTAGAAATGTGAAAAAAGGCGACAGAGTTTGTATCTATATGCCTATGATCCCCGAAGCTACATATGCGATGTTAGCTTGTGCGAGAATTGGAGCTATTCACTCTGTCGTATTTGGAGGCTTTTCCCCTGAGTCTTTAAAAGACCGTATCCTGGATTCTGATTGCCAAACTGTTATAACTGCTGACGAGGGCTTGAGAGGAGGAAAAATAATTCCTCTTAAAGAGAATGTTGATGAAGCTCTTCGAGGATGTCCAAATGTCCATACTGTTTTAGTCATCACCAGAACAGGAGCAGAGATTTCATGGAATGATAACTGTGATGTTAGATTTGAAGAAATTTCAAAGGGCGTTCCTTCCAATTGCGAACCAGAAATAATGGACTCCGAAGATCCCCTATTTATTCTCTATACATCTGGATCAACAGGTAAGCCAAAGGGAGTTTTACACACTACAGGTGGGTATCTTCTTCAAGCTGCTATGTCTCACAAGCTGGTATTCGACTATAAAGATGATGAGATCTATTGGTGTACTGCAGATGTTGGCTGGGTTACTGGGCATTCTTATATTGTTTATGGGCCTCTAGCAAACGGTGCAACATCATTAATCTTTGAAGGAATACCCACTTTTCCCTCGCCTTCAAGATTTTGGGAAGTTATTGATAAACACAAAGTAAATATTTTTTATACAGCACCAACTGCTCTAAGAGCTCTTATGGCACAAGGTGATGAATTTGTTAAATCATCGAGCAGAGATTCACTGAGAATCTTAGGGACGGTGGGAGAACCTATAAATCCTGAAGCTTGGGAATGGTATTTCAAAGTTGTTGGAGATTCTTCTTGTCCCATAGTAGATACTTGGTGGCAGACTGAAACTGGAGCCATGATGATTACCCCTGTAGCAGGATTTACTTCGATGAAGCCAGGAAGTGCTACAAAACCTTTTCTTGGAATTGAGCCAGCTCTTCTGAACGAAAGTGGAGAAGAAATTATAGGCGAGGGTTCTGGAAATCTTGTTATTAAATCTAGCTGGCCCTCTCAAATCAGAACGGTATATGGTGACCATCAAAGATGCATAGATACTTACTACTCAATGTATCCTGGGTACTACACAACTGGCGATGGAGCGAGAAGGGATTCAGATGGATATTATTGGATAACTGGAAGAGTAGATGACGTACTTAATGTATCTGGTCATAGGTTAGGGACAGCAGAAGTTGAAAGTGCTTTAGTTCTTCATAAAGATGTAGCTGAAGCGGCAGTAGTTGGTTATGAACATGATATTAAGGGACAAGGTATCTATTGCTACGTAACTCTGATGTCTGGTATTTTGCCAGAAGAAGATCTCAAATCTGATTTAGTTCAACTGGTTGCAAAAGAAATAGGACCTATTGCTAAACCAGATATTATTCAATGGGCTCCTGGATTACCAAAGACAAGATCTGGTAAAATCATGAGAAGAATATTGAGAAAAATTGCCACCAACGAAATTGATAACTTAGGTGATACCACAACTTTAGCAGATCCATCTGTAGTTGATGAACTCATTGCAAATAGAGAGAATAAATAATGTCGCTAATAGATTTACTTAATAAAAAAAGCATCTTACCTCTTGAATCTGAAGCTTTGATTGGTAGAGAAGAGGAAGTTGAAGTTCCAGAGCACCATTTTGTAAAGGGAACGCCATTAAAAGGTCCTTTTCCAGATCACCTAAAACAAGCCATATTTGGAATGGGATGTTTTTGGGGAGTCGAGAGAAGGTTTTGGGAATTAGATGGCGTCTATTCTACTGCAGCAGGATATGCTGGTGGATATACAAAAAATCCATCTTATAAAGAAGTTTGTACCGGTTTTACAGGGCATAACGAAGTTGTTCTTGTTGTTTATGATCCTACAATTGTAAGTTATGAATCATTACTAAAAACATTTTGGGAAGATCATGATCCTACTCAAGGCATGAGACAAGGTAATGATATGGGCACCCAATATAGATCAGGCATTTATTATTCCTCAGATGAAGAGAAAGAAATCATTGCTGAGACAAAACAAAAATATCAATCTCAATTAGATTTAAACGGATTTGGCTCAATTACGACTGAAGTGAAGGAAGCTCGTATCTTTTATTATGCAGAACATTATCATCAGCAATATCTAGCTAAAAATCCTGATGGTTATTGTGCTCTAGCCGGCACAGGGGTAAAAATTAATTAAGTTCTTCCCAAATATACTCTTCGCCTTCTTTTGCAATAACCTTATCTTCTTCAAGTTTAATTAGATGGGCCAAAAGCGAAGCTTTTGCGATAGGAAATAAAGAGGAATCTACATCATCATAAACTCTTTCTACTAAAGATTCGGGCGTTCCTCGAGAAGCCTCTTTGAGAGCCGAAAATACCTTCTTCTCTCTTTCTAACCTATGACTGATTATCCAGTCAGCTACTTCATGAGGGTTTTCTAAGATATCACCATGACCAGGTGCTATCTTTTCAATATCGTAGTTCTTAAGTTTTTCTAATGAATTTATATACTGATTCATGTTTCCATCTGGCGGTCCTATAACTACAGTAGAGCCACTCATAATATGATCTCCTGTAAAAATAAATTTCTCTTCCTTCAGAATAAAACAGAGATGATTAGAGGCATGACCAGGCGTATGAACCACTTCTAATGAAAATTCATTCTCTTCAAGCAACTCCCCATCTTCTAAAAGTCTTTCTGGGCTAAAAGTTGTATCTTGATTTTTTGTAGAGCTCGTAAGCATGCCATAAGCTGGAATGCCTAACTTGTTTTTAAGTAAACGAACCCCAGGAGAATGATCTGGATGTGTATGAGTCACGAGTATTTGTTTGATATTTTTAGAGGCAGCTAAAATGGCATCGATATGATCTTGCATAGCAGGTCCGGGATCGATAACTGTTACTTCTTCATTGCCTACTAAGTAGGTATTTGTACCAGGTCCAGTAAAAACACTTCCATTGCCAGCCGTAATCCTTCTGATTAAAGGGGAGATTTGTACAACTTTTTCAGCTTCCATCAATGGTCCTCATAACCTTTATCTCCTGGAAGAAGTCCTACCATTTTTCCATCTTCCATAAAAAACTTAGGTTCAATTGTAGGAATTGTTGAAGGATCTATTGAGGATTTTTCCTCCAGGAGTGATTCAACATTTGAGTAACCACATATACTCTCAAGATTTTTAATAGTAGGCATTATTAACAAAAGTTTTCCGTCATTTTGTTGTTGCAGGGCATCTTCAGGTTTAATCCATAAACTATTTACACTCTCCGAACCATCATGAAGACCCTCTTGACCTTGAGGTGCAATAGCTACAAAGAAACGAGTTGTATATCTTCTCTTTTCTATTTTAGGAGTTATCCAATGGGCCAAATAGGCAAGTCTTTCAGTAGCAAGGGTTAGTTTTTCATTCTTACACATCTCTTCTAGTACAGCCTCTCCAGCATTTAGTCTATTTCTATACTCCATAAATCTTTGCCTCTCATCAGAATCTGAGGGGTCAAATGTAGAGCCATCTTGCCTAAATGCAATTAATATTCCCGCTTCCTCAAAACATTCCCTGATACAGGCCACCCAGTATGCTAGACCTCCTTTTTCTTCGCCCAGGATATTAGAAAGATACTGATCAGATGAGCCGGTTGTTATTTCCTCCATATTATCTAAGCCATCTTCTGGATCTACTTTTCCACCAGGGAAAACAAATGCACCTCCAAAATTTGCTTTAGATGCCCTTTCAACTAAAAAGACCTCTATTCCTTCATCTTTGGAATCTCTAACCAATAAAACTGTTGCAGCAGCCTGAGGGACAGTCGGTTCTTCATTCGGGTCTGCCATCTGAGTATTTGCACCTTGTAGTGGATTTTTCATAAATCGTCCTTATTGTCTAAGATTATAATAGACTAGCATCTTCAAAAACTTAATTAACTATAAATTTATTTCAAAGGAATGTCTAAATGATGAATTCTCATCCTGAATGGTTTAAAGAAGCTTTGTCAATACCAAAGGAACAAAGGAGTATAAATGTTGATGATGGAAATGTTCACTATCAACATTGGGGTGATGCAACTAAACCTGGTATGGTCCTAGTTCATGGCAGTGGAAGTCATTCTCACTGGTGGGACTTTATAGCCCCTTTATTGTTGGAAGATTTTCAAGTTAGTGCAATAGATATGTCCGGAATGGGTGATAGTGATCATAGAGAAGACTATTCAGCTCAACTTTATGCAAAAGAAATCTTATCAGTAGCTGAAGATAGTGGCTTTTTTGAGATATCTGATCCCATTATTTGTGGGCACAGCATGGGGGGTTTTATGAGTGCTTTTGCTGGTACTATATCTGACAAAGAGCTTGGGGGAATAATAATGATAGATTCACCTATCAGACCACCAACCTATGACTATTCAACTCATGTTAGAAGTGGCCCTATAAGAAGAATAAAAACTTATCCAACGAGAGATGCTATTTTAGAGAGATTTAGACTGACCCCAGAGCAGGAATGTGAAAATGAATTTTTAGTTAAATATATAGCCGAATGGTCTATCAGAGAAGTGGAAAATGGATACCAATGGAAATTTGATGACACAATTTTTGATAAATTAGGCTTTTCACATATGACAAAGAATCAAGCTTTTGAGTTGAAATGTAATCTGGGAATTATTTACGGAACCGAAAGCAATATGATGACAGACGAAATTCTAAATTTTATGAGAGAGAATGTTCCTGAAGGCACTCCAATGTTGGCGATAGAAAAGGCTGCACATCATGTTTTGTTGGACCAGCCATTAGATTTGGCAAAAGCCATAAAGGATATTGCAAAAAAATGGGTTTGATTCGGTGATAAAGATTTTTTTCCTTCTTGTTTTTTTATACTTATCCTTTTCAATACATAAATCGTTGCACAAAGAAGAAATATCTTATGGCTGCACGTCAATCAGTGTACTAATGTTTGTTGATGTGATGCTTCTTCTTCTAATTTACTTCACTTTTTTTGATTAAATCAGGACCTTGGAGGTAAACCTTTGATGAGACTCAAAGAGCGTAATGGAGCGCCTTCTTTTCTAAACTTTGACAGTTCCTGATATTCGGGATCATTGTACCATCCGTCTGCTGCAGCTTCAGATGGAAAAGAAAATATTATTACTCGACCTCCAGAAAGAGGTTCTGGTCCCTCCAAATGCCTAAATGAATCATCAAATGTTAAAAACTCACCGCCATGTTTTTTTAAGATAGGGAAAAAACCTTTTTCATATTTGAGATAAGTATCTTTATCTTCAATTTCAAGGTTTACAACCATATATACTTTCACGTCTTCCATTGATATCTCCTTAAGCTTTTACTGACTGCAGTCTTCCGTCTATGATCTCCTCTGCTTCTGAAACTAACCTTTCAACCATTTCTTTACAAGTTGGTACGTCTTTAACTCTCGCAACTGAGATGCCTGCCGACCATATGCCATGTTCTAAATCTCCCTCTTCAAAAACGACCCTTCCCCTTTGTCCTGCTACAAGGTCCTTAACATCTTCAAAGGTGGCAGAACCTGTAGACTCTATCTCAACTACTTGATCAGATATCGAATTTTTAAAAACTCTTGCTGTATTGTGCATAGTTCTAAACATTAGATTTGTTGATAGTTCATCTGCCTCTGTCATTTTCTCTTTAACATTTTGATGTATACCAGCTTCCTGAGTAGCCATAAATCTAGTTCCCATGACTATTGCCTCTCCGCCTAGAGCTAATGCCGCAACCATACTTTTGGCATCGCTAAATCCTCCGCACCCCGCTACAGGTACATCTAATGCTTCTGCTGCTTGTGGTAATAGAACCAAGGAAGGAATATCATCTTCACCAGGATGACCGGCACACTCAAAACCATCAATTGTTATTGCACTTACACCTACAGATTGAGCTTTTAAAGCATGTCTAACAGAAGTGCATTTATGAATAACTTTTACGTCATACTCTTTAAATAATTCCATAAAGGGTTCTGGACTGCGTCCCGCAGTTTCAACGATCTTTACCCCTGACCCAACAATAGCTTGAGCATATTCTTCATAAGGGGGAGGATTGATAGTCGGCAGTACGGTGAGGTTTACCCCAAATGGCTTGTCAGTCATTTCTCTAGTCCTGTCTATCTCTTTGGCTAAATCTTCGGGTGTAGGTTGGGTTAACGCAGTTAAAATTCCTAATGCTCCTGCGTTGGATACCGCAGATACCAACTCGGCATATCCAACCCATTGCATCCCGCCTTGTATCACTGGATGTTCTATTTCAAATAAATCTGTAATTCTTGTTTTTAGCATCTTTTTCTCCCCGCGATTTAATTCAATTTATATCAGTTTCTAAGAAAGATAGTAAGATACTTCAGATAAATTAAGAAGAAATACTTTATGACTGAAAAATTGAATCTCTTTATAGGCGGTAGCTCAGTTAAGAGTACTACAAAAAAATGGATTGCAGTTCTAAACCCTGCCACACAAGAAGTTCTTTGTGAGGCTCCATGCACTACTGATGAAGAAATCGAGAGTGCCATAAGTTCTGCTAAAGAAGCTTTTTTCTCTTGGAGAGAAACGCCTCCTCCAGAAAGATCTAGAGTCATGATGAAATATCAAGATCTTCTTAAAATTAATCAAGATGAAATAGCTCAAATTCTTAGCAAAGAGAATGGAAAAACTTTTGAAGATGCTAAAGGAGATGTATGGAGAGGTATAGAGGTTGTTGAGCAAGCGGCGAATATTACCCCTTTATTAATGGGCGAAACTGTTGAAAATGTTGCAAGAGAAATAGATTCTTATAGTTATACTCAGTCTCTGGGGGTTTGTTTAGGCATTACTCCATTCAATTTTCCTGCCATGATACCTTTGTGGATGTTCCCGATGGCGATAGCCTGTGGCAACACTTTTATTCTAAAGCCTTCTGAGCAAGATCCTATGACCTCCAATAAACTTGCAGAACTTTTTACAGAAGCTGGTGCACCTCCAAATCTCCTGCAGGTAATCCATGGCGGTAAAGATCAAGTAGACCACCTTATTAGACACCCTGATATAAGAGCTATTTCATTTGTTGGATCAGTTCCCGTTGGCCAATATATTTATAAAACAGGAACTGAACATCTAAAAAGAGTTCAATCTTTCGCTGGGGCTAAGAATCATATGGTTGTGATGCCAGATGCGAATAAAAATAAAACTATTGATAGTTTAGTCGGAGCTTCAGTTGGAGCCGCAGGTCAAAGATGCATGGCGATTAGTGTTGCTGTTTTCGTGGGTTCCTCGAAGGAATGGATAGAAGACCTGAAGAACGAAATGGCAATGGTGAAACCAGGCCCATGGGACTCTGAAGAATCTGGTTTTGGTCCTGTTATTAGCGCTCAAGCTAAAGAAAAGATTATTGGTTTGATAGAAAAAGGAAAAAGTGAAGCAACATGCCTAATAGATGGAAGCAAATGTGAGGTTGAAGGATTTCCAGATGGGAACTGGATTGGTACTACCCTATTTTCTGGTGTAAAAACTGAATCTGACATATATAAAACAGAGATATTTGGGCCTGTTTTACTTTGCATCGAAGTTAATACTTTAGAGGAAGCAATAGAATTAATTAATGCAAATCCATATGGTAATGGAACTTCTATATTTACAGCCTCTGGCAGGTCTGCAAGAAAATTCAGACATGAAATTGAAGTTGGTCAAGTAGGTATAAATGTACCTATACCAGTTCCACTACCTTTCTTTTCATTTACTGGTTGGAAACAATCATTTTATGGAGATCTTCATGCCTATGGCAAACAGGCAGTTAGGTTTTACACAGAGACCAAGACTGTGACTGAAAGGTGGTTTGAAGAAGATGAAGAAAGCACAAAAAACCTAACCATCAATCTGGAGTAGTTCATGGATTTCGATTTAAATTCTGATCAAAAACATTACAGGGACTTAGCAAAAAGCTTTTCTGATAAAGAATTGAAACCTAATGCCGCTGAATGGGATAAAGAAGCTTTTTTTCCTAAAGAAACTCTTAAGAAAGCTGGAGAGTTAGGTTTCTTATCACTCTATGTTGATACTAATCTAGGAGGAATGGGTTTAGGTAGACTTGATGCTTCGATAGTTTTTGAGCAGCTAGCCCAGGGCTGCACAAGCACAACAGCTTTTATGACAATTCATAATATGGCGATTTGGATGATCAGCAAATTTGGTTCGAAAGAATTAAAAACAGAATGGTTTCCTCAACTCAGCTCGGGTGAGAAGCTTGCCTCTTATTGTTTGACTGAACCTGGTTCAGGTTCAGATTCTGCGTCTTTGCGCACTACAGCTAAAAAAGATGGTGATAATTTCATTCTAAATGGTTCAAAGGCTTTCATATCAGGATCTGGAGCTACAGATTGTCTTGTATTAATGGCCAGAACAGGTGATTCAGGTGCGAAAGGTATTTCATGTTTTCTAATTCCAGCGGATTTACCAGGCATAGAGTATGGGAAAAATGAGCCTAAAATGGGTTGGAAAAATCAACCAACAAGATTGGTATCTTTGACTGATGTGAAAGTTTCTAAAGAGAATTTAGTAGGAGAAGAAGGAAAAGGTTTCAAAATCGCCATGCAAGGATTAGATGGAGGCCGAATAAATATAGCAACCTGCTCTGTAGGAACAGCTCAATCTGCATTAGAAGAAGCCCAAAACTATATGAATCAAAGAGAACAATTTGGTAAAAAGATATCTGAATTCCAGACGATGCAATTCAAGATTGCTGATATGGTAACTGAACTTATTGCAGCCAGAACAATAACAAGACTTGCAGCATCAAAACTTGATAAAAATGATTCTGAAGCAACCATCTATTCTGCAATGGCAAAAAGATTTGCTACTGATGTAGGCTTTAATGTTTGCAATGAAGCTCTTCAAATATTTGGAGGTTACGGATATATTCAAGAATATCCTTTAGAAAGATATGTAAGAGATGTAAGGGTCCATCAAATATTAGAAGGTACAAACGAAATTATGAAAATGATAATTGGGCGAAGAATGATAATGGAAAATGCAGCCTCAATAATCCAATAAAAATTATGACTGAAAAATTATTACTCGAAAAAATAGATAACATTGCCAAGGTTACTATAAATAATCCTAGTGCTAATACATGGGATCTTGAGAGCTTGGCAGGATTAGAAGAAATTATTGAGCATCTCAACCAAGATAATGAGATCTTTTCTTTAGTTATAACTGGACAAGGAGAAAAGTTCTTTTCTGCTGGAGCTGACCTTAAAGTTTTCCAAGAAGGAGGAAAAGATGCAGCCAAAGAAATGAGCAATGCCTTTTCAAGAGCCTTCAATTCACTCAGTAATTTTAGAGGTGTATCTATAGCTGCTATCAATGGATTTGCTATGGGAGGAGGACTCGAGTGTGCATTAGCTTGTGATATTAGAGTCGCTGAAGAAAAAGCAGTACTTGCTCTACCTGAACCTAAGGTAGGTTTACTGCCTTGCGGAGGTGGGACTCAAGTACTACCAAGATTAGTTGGTGAAGGCTGGGCTAAAAGAATTATTTTAACTGGTGAACAAATTAGACCTGATAAGGCCCTTAAAATAGGCTTAATTGAAGAAAAGGTTGAAGATGGAAAGTCTTTAGAAACCGCTTTATCTATTGCCACTTCCGTGGCTAACCAAAGTCCTATTAGCATTGCACAGTGCAAGGAGTTAATTCATAAAGCACGTCTTTCTAGCGAACCTTATCGAGAAGAACTTGAACCTTTTGTAAATTTATTTGATACAAAAGACCAAAAAGAAGGTGTTGAAGCATTCTTAGATAAAAGAAAACCAAACTGGCAAAATGCCTAATGATGAATTACTAGTAGAGATACTTGAGTGCCAAAATAATACTAGAATCGGCCATATAACTCTCAACTCTCCTGAAACATTAAACTCATTAACCTTAAATATGGTTAATGAGATTTCCCAATTTTTGGATAAATGGGAGCTTGATCCAAAAATAAAAATGATCATATTGAGCGGATCCGGTGAAAAAGCATTCTGTGCTGGCGGCGATATTAGAGCTTTGTATGAATCAATGTGCTCAAGCGAAGGGCCGATCTTTGCAGAAAAATTCTTTGAGTCAGAATACAGACTCGATTTCAAATTGCACAAATATTCAAAACCAATTGTTTCTATCTTGGATGGTATTGTCATGGGGGGCGGTGCAGGTTTAATGTTTGGATGTAGTTATAAGATATCTACAGAGAGAACAAGGTTTGCTATGCCGGAAATCGGTGTAGGCTTATTTCCAGATGTTGGCTTTACCTCAATTATAAAAACTCTTCCTAAAGGCCTAGGCTTGTATATGATGCTGACATCTACTCAGCTTACTGCCTCTGACACTGTTTTTTGCGACCTAACAAATGCTTCTATAAACTCAAAAGATATTGATCGGCTCCTGAAAGATGTGTCCAAACAGACCTGGCACGATGAATCAGAAGAAAATATAGCTATCATAGATTCGTTAGTTAAGAACAATTCATATACCGACGAGATAAAAGAATTACCTGAAAGCAAAATCATGAAAGAGCTTGATAAAATTCAATCATTGACTGATGAAAAAGAACTATCAAAGGTTTGCAGTAACATTTTATTAAACCAAACTGATGATGGTTGGTTCTTAAGAGGTAAAAATTCTTTACAAAAAGGAAGTCCTACTTCTGCTCATTTGATTTGGCTTCAGTGCTTAAATTCCTACAATCTTAATCTAAAAGAAGTATTTAAATTTGAACTCAATTTAGCTGTTCAAATTACCCGTAATGGTGATTTTAAAGAGGGGATTAGAGCTTTGATAATAGATAAAGATAATAATCCTAAATGGAAGTATGACTCAGTAAAAAGTGTACCGCCTGAATGGATTAAGAGACATACTGATCCAGCATGGCAAAAAAATCCTTTGGAGGATATTTAAGATGAAAAAAGTTGGTTTTATAGGTCTAGGAAATATGGGTCTTCCCATGGCAGCTAATCTCCTAAAAGCAGGTATTGAAATAGATGCTTTCGACATATCTAAAGAAAGTTTGCAAGAAGCTAAAAAGCTTGGGATGAATGTAAAAGACAGTCCTAATGGCGTTCTGGAGAACATTGATGCATTAATTACTATGCTTCCTAGCAATAACGCTGTGAAGGATATATTCATAGAAGGAGACATACTAGAACAGCTTGATAGAAAAGTTCTAGTCATAGAATCTTCAACAATAAGCCCTAGTTTAGCTAAGACAGTTGCTGAAAAGGCAGTTTTGAATAAAATTTCTGTTCTGGATGCACCTGTGTCCGGAGGAGTCAAAGGAGCAGAATTGGGGACACTTACGTTTATTGTAGGAGGTAAAAAATCTGATCTAGAGAAAGCTTCTTTTTTATTCGACATTATGGGAGATAAAGTTTTTTATGCCGGAGCTTCTGGTTCAGGTCAAATAGCTAAGCTATGTAATAACATGCTTTTAGCAATTCATATGAGCGGAACAGCAGAAGTTCTTGCAATGGGTGCAAATAATGGACTTGATCCAGATACACTTTCAGAAATTATGAGGAATAGCTCTGGCAGTAACTGGTCACTTGAAAAGTACAATCCGTTCCCTGGTGTCATGGAAGACGTTCCTGCCAGTAATAATTATAATGGTGGTTTTTTAAATGCGCTGATGCTAAAAGATCTTATACTTGCCGAAGAATTATCTGATCAGTCCAAGTCTGATATGCCAATGGGCAAATTAGCAAAAAAACTATACGAGCAGTTAAATGATCAAGGATTGGGTAATCTAGATTTCTCCAGTATTCAAAAAAATTATCTAAAGGAAACTTAAATCATAAGAATTTAGTATATGGAAGTCTTAAGTAATTTAATAATCAAACAGTTTTTTGTTTTTACAATGTGTATGATTTTAGTCTGCATCGCGGGTGATCTGTCCGCTAACAAAGGTCTAGAAATTGCTATCCTCAGTGATAAAAATAATGATGGATTCATTGATAGCTCCTCTACGATGACAATGAATTTGATTAATAAAAGGGGTGATGTTGTTACGAGAAAACTTAGGTTTAAAAGGCTAGAAGTTCCCACTGACGGAGATAAATCTATTGCGATTTTTGAAAGCCCAAGAGATGTTAAGGGTGTTGCTATATTATCCTATGCTCACAAAGTTGAAGCAGATGATCAGTGGTTATATTTGCCAGCCCTAAAAAGAGTAAAAAGAATTGCTTCAAAAAATAAATCTGGACCATTTTTGGGAAGTGAGTTTTCATTTGAGGACTTTTCTTTCCAAGAAGTTGAGAAATATGAGTACTTGTATATAGATGAGGAAATCTATCTTAACAATCCCTGTTACGTAATTGAGAGGAAACCCTTGGACCCTTATTCAGGATATACAAAACAGTTAGTTTGGATAGATAAAGAAAATTATCTTGTTCAAAAGATACATCATTTTGATCGCAAATCTTTTCACCTAAAGACTCAGCTATTCAAAGATTATAGAAAATACGATGGATTCTTTTGGCAGCCTCATGAAATTGAGATGATAAATCATCAGAATGGCAAAAAATCTATTTTAATATTTGATGATGTAAAACTTAAAAGTGGTTTTACTGATAGAGATTTTTCACAAAATAGTTTGAAGAGATCAAGGTAATCTATGCCTAAGAGTCCTTTAATGATTTGCATTTTATTTTCACAGCTTATTGTTGGAGAGATAATTGGCGAGCTTTCATTTGATAATAGGTATTTTTTTAACGCTGGGCTGCAGGAACAAAAAAAGAATCACACATCTTTCTCATTTTCTCCAGAAATTTTTAAAGATGACTCAAATAAAATATTTCATTTCAAGGCAAAACTTAGAAAGGATAGTGAAGATTCAGGAAGAGATTTGAATGATATTCAGGAGCTTTATTTGATAAATATTCTTGAAGATAAGGAAATCAAATTGGGAGTAAGTAAGGAATTTTGGGGTGTAACTGAGACTTCTCACAGGGTGGATATAATAAATCAAACTGATTTCACTGAAGGATTTGATGGAGAAGAAAAGCTTGGTCAGCCCATGATCAAGATCTCATTAGAAAGGCAATGGGGTCTTCTTGATATTTATACTCTATTAGGTTTTCGGGAAAGGAATTTTTCCGGAAACAAAGGAAGGCTGAGATTGCCTTTATCTATAAACGAGAAGGGTCCACTTTATTCATCATCTTCAAAAAATAAAAGAGCCGACTTTGCTATCAGGTGGTCTAATTACTATGATGATTTTGACATAGCAATTTCTCATTTTTCAGGCACTTCAAGAGAACCTAGATTTTTGCCATCGGCTAATAAGATTAATGAGCTTGTGCCTATATATGAAGTTATAGATCAGACTGGACTTGAGATTCAATATCTATTAGATGGCCTTGCAATCAAAGGAGAAGTAATTTCTCGATCCGGACAAGGTGAAAGATTTTCTGCAGCAACTTATGGATTTGAATACACGCAAGTTGGCGTTCTTCAAACAAGGATTGATTTAGGTTGGGTGGTCGAATTCAATCATGATGATAGATTGGAAAGTTCGCCTTTTGTTCTTGGGACTAGGTTTAGTTTTAATGATATATATGACTCTCAGATTCTCTCCGGATTCATTGTCAATGATAAGTCAAAAGAGTTGGGCTTCCTCCTTGAGGCTTCGAGGAGAATTGGAGAATGTTGCATGCTGTCACTAGAAGGAATCTATTTTGATGATACTGACGAAGATAATGGTCAAAAAAAATTATTTCAAGCTTTTAAGGACGATGACTTTTTAAGGGCAGAGTTTATTTACTATTTATAAGATTGTGAAAATTATTGACACAAAGGACATTTCGAAATTATTAATCAAATATAGATATCTCTCTATTGGGCTGACTGCTCTTGTGGTTTTCTTACTTGCAACTGGATTAACAAAATTAACATTTAATCCTGATTTAGAAACCTATTTCCCGGAAGGTCATCCTGCCGTTATCAGATATAACGAAATTGACGATATGTTTATCCCCACTGACAACTTGATAATCGCTGTGCATTCTAAAGAGGAAACTTTGTTTAATAAGGAGAGTTTAAAGGTCATAGAAGAACTGACTCAAAAGTCATGGACAATACCCTACTCGGTCAGAGTAGATAGCCTCACTAATTATTCTTATGTGCAGTCGATCAATGATGATCTAATAGTAGAGCCCTTCATCGAGGATGCTGAAAAGAAAAGCTCTGCCTTCCTAGAAAAGCGAGAGATTATAGTTTCAGGTGAAGACATAATATATAAATCACTCATTTCCGAAGACAAAAAGACCTCTGTGGTAAGCATCATAATAGATCCCCCAGGGCCCAAGAAAGAGGATCAGAATAGTGAGTTAATTGATTACATATTAGAATTCTTAGAACCTATAAAAGAAAGTAATAAGAATTTAGATATTAGACTTCTAGGCAATCCTTACATGGACTACATTAGTCCAAGGATTGTAAAAGCAGAAATGCCTGTTGTCATGCCTCTAATGATGATGCTTATATTTTTTATAGTATTTCTCATGATTAGAAGCTACATGGCAGTTCTAGCTACTTTCGTTGTTATTCTGATGAGTCTCATTGCAACATTTGGCTCAGTTGGATTACTAGGTAATCCCCTAAATCAAATGGTTACGACAATTCCTATTCTCATAATAACTTTGGCCCTTGCAGATTGTATTCATTTATTTTCAATATACTTTCAAAATAGAGTTAAAGGCATATCCTCAAAAGATTCTATGGAAAAAAGCCTTGAAATGAATATTCAACCATTATTTCTTACGACTATCTCAACTTGTATTGGTTTTCTCTGTTTAAATTTTATTGAAGTTCCTCCTTTAAGGGATTTAGGTAATGCCGTTGCTATTGGAATCGGGTTTGCTTTTATTTTTACTATTTTCTTTATTGCACCAATTGTGTCTTTCTTCGAGGTAAAGACTTCTTCGAAGGTTTCAGATCAAACAAGATTCTCTACCTCAATAGGTTCTTTCATTCTCAGAAACAGCAATAAAGTTCTTTTTTCAGTAACTTCTGTTGCATTTTTGATTTTACTCTGTATCCCTATGAATGAATTAGATGAAAATCCGACACAAATGTATGACGAAGGCTTTACTACCTTTTCTTCAGATACTTTATGGTTAGACGAAAAACTAAGTGTCACTTTTCCCATTAATTTTTTAGCTACTAATAATGAAGGGCAAGTTTCAGATCCTGAATTCTTAGAGATTTTAGATAATTTCTCTATCTGGCTCTCTGAAAGAGAACAAGTCAATCATGTGACTTCCTTAGCAAATAATATGAAAAGCTTAAATAAAAGTATGCATGGGGACGATCCAGAATGGAAAAAGATACCTGATAACTCTGAACTATCTGCACAGTATTTGTTTTTTTATGAGATGTCCCTCCCAATGGGCTTAGATTTAAATAGCTCTATTAGCCAAGATAGAAAATCAACTAAGGTTTCGGCTACGCTGAAAGATATGAGCGCTAATGAATTTAAGGATTTTAATAGTGAAGTATTGAAGTATCTGAAACAGAATAAATTAGAGAGCATCATTTCAGAACCAAGTTCATTTAGGGTAATTTTTACATACATGGTAGAAGCAATCGTGAATTCCCTTTTGTACGGATTGTTCATAGGGATTTTATTAATTACTTTAATCATTGGATTGTTTTTCAGATCTTTTCTATTACCCGCGATATCCATTTTTCCAAATATCCTTCCCATTGCCATAGATTTCGGATTATGGGGATTGTTTGTAGGAAATGTTGGTTTTATGGTTGCAATAGGTATGGGAAGCACTCTAGGCGTGATAGTAGATTTTACCGTTCACTTTCTGAGTAAATATGAACTTGCAAGAAAGCAAATGAAGAAGTCAGTTGAAGATTCAATCAATTATTCTTTTGAAACAATTGGATTTGCGTTAATCATCATGACTGTTGTGCTGGTTCTCGGCTTTAGCGTACTAAATCTTGTAACATTTATTCCTATCCAAGATTTTGCAAAATTCTCTGTAATCTGCTTTACAGCCGGCTTAATAATTAATTTTCTAATTCTCCCAAATCTATTAGTGAAATTCGATAGAAGGATTTTTTAACTTTCTTTTGTTAAATAGTAGCCACAAAACCAACAAGGAATTAACGATAAAGCTGCAATCATAAAAGCAAAGCTATAATCCCCTGAGCCTAAGACTAAGGGTGCTATGTTGTTTCCTATTAGCATGGATATATTCCCGAAACCCATAAAAATTCCAAAGTTTGTTGCGCTAGTATTTGAAGTGCAAAGTGCCATTAAAATGGAAAAAATTAAAACCGACCAACCTGCGTCAACTGCATCTACACCAATAATGGCTATTGATGAAATAAGTTCAGAGGTTTCAAAACTAAAACTACTCACTGCTAGAAAGATAAAAGCTTGTCCAGTAATAAAAAATAGCAGAAGAAATCTTTTTGAAAAATAGATGGTTAGTAAACCTGCTGATAAACCTATCAATCCTCCTAACCACATGCCATAGGGTCGTAAAGAGCCTATTTCCTCTCCAGTCCAGCCGAGAACTTTTATATAGAATTCATTGTAGATAACATCGAATATTCCATATCCTATATTGGAAAATAGCATGAATATTATTGCAGCAAACGCACTTCTGTTGAATAGACTCTGACTAATACCTTTAAGTAATTCATTGAGTGTGAGTCTATTCTTATGAGATAACTCTTGTTGCCCGGCCTTATGGGATAACTCTTTAGAAAAAATTGGAAATAGGAAGGCTAGTGACATAAGTAAAATCAACACTAAGAAACCTTCATTAATTCCATATCCATAAAAAATAGAAGTAGCCAGAGCCATCCCAAAACCTCGTCCCAATGTCTTACTACCCCACATGAAACCATTTGCGTTTGCCATCTGGTCTTTTTGCAAACTATCAGCAGCAAGAGCATCTATAGCAATATCTGATATTGCTACAAAAGCGTTATGAAGCGTCAATAAACTTATAAGGATGAAGTTAACTTGCGTAACCTCGATGAAGACTAAAGGTGAGACAGCCAACATCATTACAACCTGACTGATCAATATCCAAAATCTTCGTCTACCGAATCTACTCAAGGTGAAAGAATCAATAATTGGTCCAAGAAATACTTTCAATGTCCATGGAACCATTGTTATAGACAACAATAATGAGATATCTTTTACAGAAGCACCGATAGATACAAGATAGGTTGTTAAGGCAAATAAAGTGCCTCCAGAAAGTCCTTGAGACAAATAAACGGCGCTAAGACTCCCAATATGCCAAATACTGCCTTCACTCAAAAGACGAGATTTAAATAATTCCATTTATGTTAAATTTATTGAGTTAGTTAAGAGCAAATGATTGCTTAATTAGATCATAGGATCTTACTCTGGCAGAAAAGGGTTCGCATATAGTTATGATTTTTAGCTCCTCAGGTTCAACTTTGTTCAAAATTGGTTGAAGCTTCTCTCTTATAGTCTGTGCGGTACCTACAAATGTTCTATTATCATTTGTTCTCACAAGATCGCCATTAATAGAGTCTTTTGCCTCTTCCAAAGTTGGGAATGTTCCGAAAATCCCTTTTTGAGAATTAAGTCTCCATGCAGCTGCACTTAAAGATAATTCTTCTGCTTCCTTATCTGTATCAGCACAGATAGAAAATACGCCCACACTTATTTTTGGTTTATCTGCAAAAATGGATGGCTGAAAGTTATCTCGATAAACATCTGCGAGTTCTATGCATGAAGGATCAATAAAATATGCCAGTGCCATAGGTAACCCGAAATGGGCGGCATATTCTGCCCCCTGTCTTGAGGATACCAATAGCCAAACTTCAGGCAATTCACCTAGCCCAGGAGTAACGTTAACTGACTCAAAAGATTCTGTGGATGAAACACTTCCCTCTAGAAAGGACTTCAAATCATTCATCTTTGTCGGAAAAAACTCTGGTCCAGTTGTCTTAGAACCATAAGCAAGCGCGCCAGCCTGGTAGGCATCACTTCCTGGTGCCCTTCCAAGACCCAAATCAATTCTATTTGGAAATAATGATTCTAATAGTCTAAAATTTTCTGCTACTTTGTAGGGACTATAGTGCATAAGCATAACCCCTCCTGAGCCTATGCGAATCGATTCTGTTTCTGATGCCAGACTAGGTATTAATATCTCAGGTGAACATCCAGCAAATGAAGAAGACCCGTGATGCTCAGCTAACCAAAATCGGTTTAATCCCAAAGAATCACAATATTTAGCTAACTCTCTAGTGTCTTTGATTGCTTGATCTGCACTTGAGTTAGAAAAAATAGGAGATTGGTCAACTACGCTTATCTTCATGGTCCGATAGGCTTACCATCAATTACTTGATCTAAATATTCGGACATGCCATAACCAACAATACCTTTGTATGTATACTGAGTCATTCCTTCAGTAATTCTTGTGACAAGGCTATCTCCTGCAGGCGTGTTTCTTCTGTTTCTGAGGGGAATCAATGAGATAACTTTACCTTCAACCTCATATTCACCTTCATCAGTTTCTGCCCAAGCCGTAAAAGTCTTTTGGAAATGATCATCATCATATTCAGTCTCTATTTTGCAGTCCTTAACAATCTCATATTTTCCATCTTTAAGAACTATCCCTCCTCTTCTTTCAGAATCTTCGCTCTGGTGAACAATACTAAACATAAACCCTATCTCGTCATTTATATTTATCGTTAACCATCGATACCATTCAATTGCTTGCCAATATCTAGGACCCCAGCTTTTATCTCTAAGGCCTAGGCCATCGATAGTCCATTCTTCACCATTTATTTTAATAACACCTTTTCCAGACGTATGTTGTTCATAGTGGGCTTTTGAAAAACTTTTTTCAGGATCTCTTTCTAAAGGCCTCCCATCTTTTCTTACTGCCTGTCCTCCAAACATAGGGGATATGCCACTAATATTTATATCAGCTTCGCATTCAACTCTTGGATTCTCTTTAAATGCTTTGCTAGGGTTTAACATATCTTTAGGATTGTCTAATAGTAATATCTTCCCTTTATATTGAACTTTTAATGACTTGAAGGGTTCAATTACCTCAAACTTCATACCACCTGCGTCAAAAAATTCATTTGTTGTTATTTCAGGTCTACCAAACATGAAACCAATCCTTCCATCAGGAAGATATATACAACAACTCATCTCTGCATATCCCTCATTAGGTCTATTGCCCAATCTAAACCAGCCACCCATTTTCTTATTGTGGTCAAACATATTGAAATACATACTTTCATTGTAATTGGAGGCTTCATCAGGTTGATGATTAAATTCATCTTGTGGTTCAAGTTTAATTTCAATATCACTCATATCTTTTATATCCTTGTTATCTATTATCTAGTTTATATCTTCTTTTACAATCGCTGAAGGAAAGTATGCCTTAGAGTTATAATTAAAAAATAAGAAATAATCTAGGAATGAAACTTTATACCGCCAAAGAAACAAAAAAAATTGATAACCTTGCAATAAAAGAAAAAGAAATATCAGGTTATTCACTTATGCAAAGGGCTGCTGAATTTGCATTAGATGTAATTTTAAAGGAGTTCGGACCACTGGAAGAATTGGTTATCTTTTGCGCAAAAGGAAAAAACTCTGGAGATGGTTTTCTTTTAGGAAGCTTAGCAAAAGAGTTTGGCCTGAATGTGACTATAGTTACTTGTTGTCCTTCTAAAGAAATTAGGGGAGTGTCCAGCAAAGCATTTAAAGAAATGAAGGCGTCCAAAGCCAGAATTATCTCAATCAATTCTATTGGAAAGTTAAAAGTTGCTAGGAAAGCGGTCATAGTAGACGCGCTGATTGGAACTGGCATAAAAGGCAATCTAAGAAAGAATATTAAGGACTCCATATTGGCCTTGAATAGATTGGGTACCAAATTACCAGTTGTATCTCTAGATATAGCATCTGGTGTTAATCCAGATACAGGGGAAGTAGAGGATATTTGTGTCTATGCAGACATCACTATAACTTTTGTTGCTCAAAAAAGAGGTTGCTTTACCTCAATTGGGAAAAAAGTGTCAGGCGAAGTAATGTACTCTGATCTAGAAATACCAAAACAATTATTTTCTAAAGTAACTTCCACAAGTTCCATCATTAATTTTGAAGAATATTTAGACAAGGTGGTTTACAGAGAGCAAGATGCCCATAAAGGAAATTTTGGGCATGTTCTTGTAGTAGGCGGGGATAGAGGTTTGGGTGGAGCTGGTCTACTCGCTTCAAAAGCAGCAGTTTATTCAGGTGCAGGATTAACAAGTTTAGTTACAAGGCCTGAACATGTTAATGCAAGCTTAGTTTCATGCCCTGAAGTGATGGTGAAAGGAGTAAATTCTGGACAAGATTTAGAAGAGCATCTAATTAAACCAACTGTAATTGCAATAGGTCCAGGTCTCGGGCAGACAGCTTGGTCAGAACAAATGATACAAAGAGTTTTTTGGGAAGCTGAAAAAAGAGATGTTGTAGTCATTATGGATGCCGATGCACTAAATCTTTTACCCAAATTAAAACTATCTAGTAAATTACCAAGGCGTTTGGTCTTAACCCCTCATCCTGGAGAGGCTGCTACATTATTGAATACAAATGTAGAAACTATTGAATCAGATAGATTTGCTTATTCAGCAAAGATTCAAAAAAAATTCAATGCAACCGTCGTTTTGAAAGGATCAGGAACTGTCATATGTCACAAAAAAAATGGGATTCAGCAATGGGGAGTCTGCAATGCTGGTAATCCAGGAATGGCATCAGGAGGTATGGGTGACGTCTTAACGGGTATCATTGCAGGAATGTTAGCCCAAGGACTAACACCAAAGGAAGCCTGTGAAGTAGGCGTAGACTTGCATGCCAAAGCAGCTGATCAAGCTTCATTTGATTTGGGTGAAGTTGGACTGACGCCAAGTGATGTGATTGAAGAGTTAAGATATTTACTGAAATATGACTAGAGTTATGGTTACCTCAAATGAGAATGAAACCATCGCAGCCGGAGAGGAGCTAGCACAAGAAATTAGTAAAATTAAAACTGATAGATCAATAATTATATTTTTAGAAGGCGAACTGGGAGCAGGTAAAACCACTTTCACCAAAGGAATTCTTAAAGGCTTTAATTATAAAGAGTTGGTTAAAAGTCCTACCTACAATATTGTTGAAATACACGAAACAGATAAATATAGAGTTTTTCATTTTGATCTTTATAGAATCTCTGAACCGATAGAACTAGAAGAAATTGGCATAGAAGAATACCTTAAAGAGCTTAAATCAGTCTCAATCTTTGAGTGGCCTAAAAATGGTAAAGGAACTCTTCCCTCTGCCGATTTTAATGTTCAAATATCATATAAAGACAATGGGAAAGATGATAGAAGAGAGTTATTGATATCATGAACGGGAAATCTTTGAAAATAATCTTATTATTAATTCTAATGATAGTTTGTAAATCTATACTTTCAGAAGAGAATATCTACTGTTTTGTAGGAGATGCTGGGGAAGTTAATCCAACTCAAAAAATGGTTATAAAAGCTTTGGCAAATTCTGATTGTTCCATTGTCTGGCATCTAGGAGACATAACACAACTTGGAGTCCAATCATTAGATGATCCAGAACTACAAGAAAGTTTTTTAATACCCTTTAAACCATTTCTAGAAACTGAAATTCCCTTTTACTTAGCAGTCGGCAACCATGATTACAAAGGTGATCCAAGTGTATATCTTCAAGTTGCAAAGAATTATCCATCTATTAATCATCCTAGTAATTTCTATACTAAAAAATTTGGAAAAACATGTTTTTTTGTTCTGGATACGACTATTTTCGACAAGCTATATTATTTTTATAAAAGGGGCAGTCAGATTAGATGGTTGCGAGATGAAGTAGACAAACTGCAAAAAAAGTGTGATTTTTCTATCGCAGTAGCTCATCATCCTTTATTTAGTTCAGGTGATAGAGACAGGGCAAATCCGCAGTTAGCAATCTTTCTAGAAAACTATGTCTTTGGAACTTTTGATATTTATATCACTGGCCATAATCATGTATTAGCAGATGAAGGTGATCATAAAAATACTCTTCAACTCATAAGCGCTACTGGCGCTCTTCCCGGTGGCTCGCCCGCCGAGGTAGACTCGGGTAAATTCAATATAGAGACTCCGGGGTATCTAAAAATGATAGTAAAAAATAATTCTGCTAATTATCAATTTGTGAGAGCTAAGGATAATGCAATCCTATGGTCTAATACAAAACTTGGTAATGGCCTAAGATAGTAACTATTCTATTAAGTTTGATACTTCAATTCCTAATGCCAAAGAGGAGGTTAAGCCAGGAGAGGCGTAACCAAGAACATTTACATACTGGTTATCACTTACTGTGCCAGAATCTATAACAAAGTCTTTTATCCCCTTAAGATTAGGTCTTATCCCAGAGTAACCAGGAGTAAGATCTTCAGCTTGGATACTGGGCCAATAAGACTGAACCGCCTTAAGAAACAGAGATTTTTGATCTAAAGAAAGATTATAGTCAATCTCATCAACCACATATGCAGAAGGCCCGAATCTTATGCCTTCGCCAAGGTCTATTGTCGCATGAAGACCTAAACTATTTTTAGATGGAGTTGGATAAATCAAATTCTCTAATTTTTCTTTACCTTGATAAATGTAATATTCACCTTTTACAAATTCTTCTTGATAAGTGTTTCCTTCATTAACAAGATCCGCGATGTGAACTGCATTAAGCCCTGCAGAATTAACAAGAACATTAGTGATAACAACAAATTGGTTTTCAGTATTTTTATCTTGTATCAAAACCTCATAGCCTTTGGAAGATTGCTCCACATTTAATGTTTCATTGCCTAGCAGTATATTCCCACCCAAGATCTGAAAATCTCTACTTAAAGAATGAATAAAGGAATGGCTATCAAAAATTCCAGTGGAGGGTGAAAATAATGCTTCTTTATAGCTAAGGAAAGGATATTTAGATTTTAAAGAATTATCGTAAGTTAAATCATCTACCCCACAAGTCAGGCCATTCTCATAAATACTGTTTAAGGTTTCAGATTCCTCATCATTTGAAGACAAAATATATTTTCCACATCTATTGAATTCAATCTTGCGCTCCTCTAAATATTTATATAGTAATTCTTTACCTTTCAAGCAGAGTTTTGATTTGAGAGAACCATGATCATAATATATGCCAGCATGTATGACCTCGGAGTTCCTGCTAGAGGTTTCTTGAGCTATGTGAAGATTCCGTTCAATGAGGAAGATATTATCAAATTTTGAAGAAAGTTCTCTTGCGATAGCTATTCCGGAGACTCCTCCTCCTATGACCAAACAATCAACTTCAAATTTTTCTAATTTGCTCAATATTTACTAAAGATATTTAATATATTTACTGTTAAGGTTGAGGCACACTCAGTATATATACCTAATTTAGAAAAGTTTAGAAGAATCGAATATTTATGAAATTAAATTATGGAATCATAGGCACTGGGATGATGGGTTGCGAACATATCCGTAACCTCAAAAAAATACCTGATGTAAGTATAGTTGCAATTGCCGATCCTAATGAGGAATCTAGGACATGGGCCCGAGAGGCTTGTGAAGATAAATTCAAAATTAGGTTATATGAAGATTATAAAGAGCTCTTGGTACAAAAAGATATTGATGTAATTGTGATTGCTAGCCCAAACTTTACACATATTGAGGTTATGAGAGAGCTGTTCGAAACAGATAAACATGTATTACTTGAAAAGCCCATGTGCACTAATCTTCAAGACAGCTTAGAAGTTCTCAGAAAAAGTAAGGAACATAGGGGTTTAGTTTGGATTGGCCTTGAATACAGATTTATGTCGCCTATTCAATCTTTGATAAATCATATCGAAGAGATTGGTAACATAAGAATGCTATCAATTAGAGAGCATAGATTTCCATTTCTAAAGAAAGTTGATAATTGGAATCGTTTTAATGAAAATACTGGTGGGACACTAGTTGAAAAATGTTGTCATTTTTTTGATTTGATGAATCTAATCGTCCCGAGTAAACCTATAAAAGTTTATGCTTCAGGAGGTCAAGATGTAAATCATTTGGATGAAAAATATGATGGCAAAACTCCCGACATAATTGATAATTCTTTTGTGATCATAGACTATCAGGATGGACAAAGAGCTATGCTTGATTTGTGTATGTTTGCAGAAGCGGGAAAATATGAACAAGAGATTGTTCTTACGGGGGATCAAGGTAAGTTAGAAACATATATTCCTAGCAATAAACTTTTATTAACCAATAGGAAAAATTATTCACTCAAGACCATAGAAGTTAAAGATGATCCTCGAGTGAAAGAAGCAGGTTTTCATCATGGAGCAAGTTATATCGAACATTTAGAGTTAATTAATTGTATTAAAAATAAAAAGAAACCACTTGTAGATTGCCAAAAAGGTCTCGACTCGATTATTCTTGGGTTGGCTGCGCAAGAATCAATTCAAACAGGTAACCCCGTTTTCTTGGAAAACTTCTCAAATTAAAATATGAAATATAGATCAATAAAAGACATACCAAAAGTGGGCTTTGGGCTTTGGAAAGTCCCAAAAGATGTATGTTCTACTACAGTTTTTAAAGCAATAGAATTAGGTTACAGACACTTAGATTCAGCTTCTGACTATGGTAATGAAAAGGAAGTTGGTCAGGGAATCAAGGCAGCTTTAGAAAAAGGTTTGTGTACAAGGGAAGAGCTATGGATAACTTCTAAGCTATGGAATACCTATCACCATCCAAATCATGTTCAACCAGCTTTAGAAAAAACTCTGCACGATCTGCAATTAGATTATCTTGATCTGTATATGATTCACTTTCCTATTTCTTTGAAGTTTGTTCCTTTCGAGTATAGATATCCACCTGAATGGTTCAATGATCCAGATAGCCCTGAGCCAAAAATGATCTCGTCTAGAGTTCCACTATCTGAAACTTGGCAAGCGATGGAATCATTAAAAGAAGATGATTTGACCAAACATATAGGTGTTTGTAATTACTCTTCTGGTTTGTTGCACGATCTTATGAACTACTGTGAAACCAAACCAGAAATTCTCCAAATAGAATCTCATCCATATCTTACTCAAGAAAAACTTATACGACTAGCCAAAGACTATGGGTTAGAAGTCACAGCTTTTTCGCCTTTAGGATCTATATCCTATGAGGAACTGGGTGGCGCCGAAGAAAGTGAATCAATCTTAAAGAATGAAATTGTACAGTCTACTTCTAAAGATCTAGGTATAACGCCAGCTCAATTAATTTTAGGATGGGGCTTGAATAGAGGTACTTCAATTGTAGTTAAAAGCACTAATGAAATACGTATGAAAGAGAATTTAGCTGCATCCAGAATAAAACTACAACAATCCATCATAGATAAAATATCAGCCCTCAATGTAAATAAAAGATATAACGATCCTGGTATATTTTGTGAGGATGCATTCAATACTTTCTTCCCTATTTATGAATAAAAAAGATTTCTTAAAAGAAATTCAAGTAGATACAAAATTGATAACAATTTCTTCTCCTGAGAAATGGGTAAATGAAAATAAGGTTTCTATTGAATCTCAACTTGATGAATATGGAGCAGTTCTCTTTACTGGCCTTCCAGTAGAAAATGCTGAGGATTTTGATCTCTTTGTTTCTGCTTTCAAATACGATACGTTTACTTATGAAGAATCTCTATCGAATGCAGTTAGAATAAATAAAACTGATAAAGTTTTTACAGCAAATGAAGCGCCGAGTGAGATTGAAATATTTCTCCACCACGAAATGGCACAGACTCCCCGATATCCTAAAAATATATTCTTTTTTTGCAGATCTGCTTCTCAGTATGGAGGAGAAACTCCTTTATGTAGGTCTGATTATCTTTATGCCGAGCTTCTAAAAGTAGATGCAAATTTAATATCCAAATTTGAAAAAAATGGGGTTATTTATAATTCTATCATGTCGAATGGAGACGAATTAGTCTCAGGACAAGGAAGGAGTTGGCAAAAAACTCTAGGTGTTAGCTTTAAGAAAGAGGCCGAGCTCAAATTAAAAGAACTTGGGTATTCTTGGCATTGGCTTGAAGAAGATAACTTATCTGTTACGACAAAAACTTTAAAAGCTATAAAAGAACTTAAAAATGGAGAGAAATCATTCTTTAATCAAGTTCTAGCGGCATCTTTAGGATGGAAAAAAAATAAAGATAATGATATTTCGCCCGTAAGGTTCGGTAATGGTGAAGAAATTTGCAGCTCAAGTCTTCAAATGATTTCTAGCTTAGCAGAGTCATTAACTCTTCTAAGAAATTGGAAGGAAAAGGATATCTTGTTGATTGATAATCATAGGGTGATGCATGGTAGGAAACCATTTTCAGGAGTAAAGAACAGAGAAATTTTAGTTTCTTTAACTGCTTAGATTAAGCATGCAGGTGAAACCAGCTTTTATGAATTCTTTGGTCAAGATTAGAAATCTTACCTTGAAGGTTGTCCAAAAAGGTATGGAGCTTATCGTCGTCATAACTCTCAACTCTTGATGACATAATTCGTTCTATAACTTTATAAACTTCTTCTTTCAATAAACTATTATTTGGTAACACAGCGACGCATTTGTCTATCTCTCTAAGACAGGTATTCAATGATCTAGGGAACCCTCTATTTTTAAAGAGGAATCTGAGAACACTGCCTCTTTCAATTTCACCTTTTGCCTCTTCTCTATAAGCACCTTGGGCAGAGAGATTTCTTAGCATGCTTGCCCATTCAAGAGTTGAGAAGTCATGTGTCTGAGAATTTTTCTTTGAGACGCATAATGTATCAAGAGTTCTGGAGATCATGTCTACACGTTCAATATATCTTCCTAACCTGATGAACTCAAAAACTAATCCAGTAGAAAAATTATCATTGATTATGCCGAAAAATCTTTGAGATCCTTCAATAAGTTTATACAAATCTTTTGGCTGTCCTCTTCTTACTTTGAAAGTACCTCGGTTAAATTCATTTAAAAGATTATTAACTTGCTCTGTTGCAGATTGGGGAAGATAGTCTCTCGTTTCTTTGACGTTATATGCCGCTTTGATAAGAGAATTTTTAATTGAGTTAGGATTTGCTTCTTCATAACATAGGAAATTTATTACATTAGCTTCTTTAAAAGTCATATACCTTCTTTGGTAAATATCAACATTATCAAGTGTCTCAATTATAGATTGCCATCCAAGTGTTTTGTCACCGGGAAAATCCAACATCAGCTCAGAATTAACATTTATCAATCTAGCTGTATTTTCAACTCTTTCAACATACCTAGAAAGCCAATATAAGTGTTCTGCGTCTCTACTTAACATAATTATTTATCTACTATCCATGTATCCTTACTACCGCCTCCTTGAGAAGAATTGACCACAGTAGAGCCTTTTTTTAAAGCCACCCGAGTCAACCCGCCTACCGTCACATAACTTTTTTCACCAGTTAAAATAAATGGTCTTAAATCTAAATGTCTGGGCTCTATTGAACCTTTATCATAAGTTGGGGTGGTAGATAACAGCGCAAGCGGTTGTGCAATGTAATTGCGTGGATCTTTTCTTATTAACTTCAGTGTCTCTTCTTTTTCCTTTTTGGAAGCGCTCTTCCCAATGACTATACCATAACCACCAGACTCGGCTACAGGTTTGATTACAAATTCCTTAAATCTATCTTTTATTAATTCAAAGCTTTCTTTATCACTCATTAAATAAGTTTTAAGGTTTTCTATAATTGGTTCTTCCTTCAAATAAAATTTGATCATCTCAGGCACGAAAGAGTAAACTGCTTTATCGTCTGCTATTCCACAGCCTGGCGCATTTATTATGGAAACATGTTTTTTTCTCCAGGATTCAATTAAGCCTTCAACGCCCAATACAGAATCTTTATTGCCTCTCGAGGGATCTAAAAAATCATCATCAATTCTCCTATATATGACGTCAACCCTTACTAAACCTTCTATAGTTTTTTTGTAAACGAAGTTATCTTTTAAAACTACCAAATCTGTTCCTTGAACAAGATCTATGCCCATTTGCTGAGCAAGATATGAGTGTTCATAATATGCTGAGTTGTAAATGCCAGGAGTAAGGAGAACCATTTCTGGTTGACGGCTTCTTGAGTAACTCAGAGATACAAGTGTCTCATAGAGCTTTGTTGGATAAGCACCAACCGGCATTACTCCATAATGTTGAAAAAGATCTGGAAAAACTCTTTTCATAACGGTTCTATTCTCGAGCATGTAACTTACCCCTGATGGTACTCTGAGGTTATCTTCTAATACATAGAAAATTCCGTCCTTATCTTTGATCAGATCAGAACCGCAGATACTAGACCATGAACTGTGTTTCAGTTTCATTCCCATACAGTATTCTTTAAATGCAGGAGATTCAGTTATGAGAGATTCATCCATGTCGCTTTCTTTTAGAAATTTCTGATCGTTGTAGCAATCTTCTATAAAGAGATTTAAAGCTTTTACTCTTTGCTCTAAACCTTTCTCCACTTTATCCCATTCTTTTTTTCTGATAATTCTTGGGATGAAATCTAATGGCCAAGACCTGTCTTGTCCTTCTACATACTCCTCAGAATAAATGCGAAAGGAAATTCCCATAGATTTGATAGCTGACTCGGTGGCATTATTTATTTCATTTAAGTCATTTGGACTCAGTGATCCAAGAAATTTACCTATTTTCTTTGTATGAGTTCTGAACCTTTGCGATGTATTTAAGTATTCATCAAAAAAGGGTGAAGTTGGATAGTTTTTCCATGAAATAGCCACGCATTAATACATGCAACAAGTAAGCCAAAACATTTTGGTTCTTTATCGTAAATAATGCACTTTTTAGGTGCTATTTGCAGTTTGAAAAGGATCGAAGAATTTAAAGGGAATTTTGTAAACCCCTTTTATTAGACTCTAAATACAAAAAATGACATGAAATTCTAAAAAGATTAAACTGGCATAAGTATTGCATGCTTTTTTTGAGAAATTATATGTCTTACTGTCTAGCAATAAAAGTAAATGAAGGATTGGTATTTGCTTCCGATTCCAGAACTAATGCAGGTTTGGATAATGTAAATACCTATTCAAAAATGTTTACCTACAATGTAGGTGACAGAGCCTTTGTAATACTCACAGCAGGAAATCTTGCAACTTCGCAAGCGGTTTATCATCAACTCGAAAAGGATCTCAATTCAGATAATCCTGAGATCAATCTGAATTTATGTGAGGATATTGAGGCTGCCGCTCAGTATATTGGAAGACTTAGCGTTTCTAGTTCTAACCAATCTTTGGAAGTGCAGAATCAATCCTCTTTGATGGGATCATTTTTTATTTTAGGAGGTCAAATTAAAGATCAAGAGCCTAATTTATTGCTAATTTATCCTGAAGGGAATTTCATTTATGTCTCCAATGAACAACCCTATCTTCAAATAGGCGAGACAAAGTATGGAAAACCAATCCTAGATAGGATGATCAACAAGAATACTCCTATTGGGGATTCAGCTAGAGTCGCCCTTCTTTCCCTCGATTCAACTATGAGGAGTGACCTTACGGTAGGGCCACCAATAGATTTTGTGGTTTATAAAAAAGATCAAATACATCTAGACTATCAAGGAAGATATAAACTCAAGTCACCCTATTTTAAAGAAATGTCAGATACATGGGCTCAAAAACTTTCAGATGCTATTCACACACTACCTAAGTTTGAATGGGAAGAAGAGGATCAGACAAATTAAAGATATTTCCTAAAAAACTTCCATACCGCCTCTGAAGCAATTATCTCGTTTTCTCCAGAGCCGAAATAATACCGGAGAATTGGATTACTCCACCAAGATAGTTTTAATCCTGCTCCTGGCCAAATGTGTCCACCACCTTCTATCTTGTACATCCATATTTCAGTTTCAACACCTTCAGTCCAATATCTTTCAAAAAACACATTATTGGCTGCTCCGTCATCCTCACTTAATATTAATTCTTCAGATTTCTGATCCAATTGATATTTTTCAACAAAAAAGTTTATGGTTTCTGGTAAGCCATAATATGCACCCCAACCACTGACATTATTTATATCACCATCAAAAAAAGAAATGTCATCAGCCGTGCCATGAATATCAAATATCGGCACTGGATTATTCATCTTACAGTTATCCATTGTTTGTTTCATGATGACTCCCGTGACTGAAGCTACAGCTTCAAATAAATCAGAAGATGTGCAGGCCAATAAGTATGCCATATCACCTCCGTTAGACATTCCTGTTGCAAAGGCCTTTTGCCTTTTGAGATTAAATTCTTGAGTCAGGGAATTTACTAAATATCTAATGAATGACACATCATCTACAGTTGAATCAGAATGAAAATCATAACCTACTTGAAAGAATGTATTACCATCACTACCCACCGTTCCCTGAGGGTAAACAGCAATGAAACCCTCCCTATTTGCTATATCGTTCATGCCAGAATAGGTCATAATAGTTTCAGCACAACTTGTATACCCATGTATGACAACTACTAAAGGAGAATCTTGATTTATATTAGATGGAACATGAATAATATAGTCTCTCTCTAATCCGTCATGAATCACAGTCCTATGCTCACTCATGAGATTTAAGGAGCAACACAATATTAAAAACAAAAATTTAAATTTCATTTAATTTTCCTGGTGAAATCGTATCAATCTTTCACCTGCTTTCTCATAAAATAAAAAAGGATTATGATCTATTCCGTCGATGACTAAGAAGTCATGTTCTATGGAGAATTTCTCTAAGTAGGAACTATACTCTTCTATACTTTCAAAATTCATATCCTCTCTTCCTGACCAAAGTAGTAGTTTAGGTGTTCTTTTTCCAGAATCCTTATGTATCTTTGCTAGGGTCCATGCATCATTCCCTTTACCAACATAGTAGATTGACTCATCTTCATCTCTTGGCTCATCTTCATATCCATTATTGTCTTGAATAAGCTTCTCTGTCATATAAGAAGCACCTCCAGCTGCAACAGTACCAAAGAGTTCCGGGTACTTGAACATATATCGTGTCGCACCTCTTCCTCCCTCAGAAAAACCTTCAAGACCTCTAGCATTTCTTTTCGGAATTGTTCTATATTTTTCATCTATATATGGAATAAGCTCATTAATGAAAATATCTTCTCCAAATGAGTTTTTTTCTCCAGAGTTGTAATGACTTAATTCTCCTCCGTTCACAAAGATATATAGAGCAGGATCAATAGATACTGCAGAAAAGGTCTCCTGTAAAAAATTAGAGATATTTACTGACCTAGCTTCATTACCAGGCCTGCCCCCATGAAGATAATAAACAGTTCTAAATCTTTTGTCTGGATCTTCAAAATAGATATCAGGAATGTAAATGTAGTATCCGACAGGTAAATTCATTGAAGTACTATTGAAAGTACCTCTTTTTAACTGTGTTGGTAAACTAAATTTCTCATTTACTTCATTTACCCAAGAAAACTCTCTGGAATACTCTTTTATGAACTCTCTGAGTTCATTCTTACTAATTAAGTTATTTCGATTAGAGTCAACTAAAGTAAATATCCCTTTTGGCCATTCTTCTATTTCTATAGATCCATTTGAGTTTTTGTCTTGCTCTTGGAATGAAAAATAAACGCCTAGCTCAATACCAATGAAAGTTAATATATTTTTTGATTGAACTAATACGACTAAAAAGAAAATACTTACAAGTATCCACCCTAATCTCATTGTTTACTTACTGCATATCCCCAATAATTATACCCAGCAATCTTAGGAGTACTTGGGAGATACATTTCTTCCATCTCAACAATGTCGAAGCCTGATTCTTTGATTAGATCTGGAATCTTTCGATCAATATTGCAACCACCTGCAATTAATCCCCAGAAAGGATTAATTCTTTTCTGCCATTTCTTTATATTCGCATCTGGAGCTTCGCCATGTTCGCAAAAAATCATTTTGCCATCGTTTTTAAGCACTCTTTTAATTTCAGTATTAGCTCTATGTACTTCTGGAATAGTGCACATAGTGTAAGTAACTAAAACGGTGTCAAAATAGTTATCTGGTAATGGCATTTCTTCAGCTCCCGAAGAAACAAATTTGACATCTATACCTTGTTGGATAGAGACTTCTTTAGCCATTTTACTGAGTTCTTCAGAAGGATCTAACCCCCATAATTCTTCGATTTTAGTTTTATCATAAAAAGGTAAATTGAGACCGGACCCAATTCCTATCTCTAAAACCTTTCCCTCAGCATGAGGAACAACTTTTTTTCTTTGGTAAGAAACCGGTTTAGATCCGCAGGCACAATTTAGAAATTTTGGCAGCACATATTTTTCGTATAAACTCATAAAACTAATCTAATACGTAAAAGAATTAAAGGCAATGACAATGAATGAGAACCTAGATAATAAAGTTTGTTTAATAACTGGTGCAACAAATGGAATCGGTGAAGAGTCAGCAAAAGAACTTAATAAGATGGGAGCCGAAATAATATTTATTGCTAGAAATCCAGAAAAAGGTAACCGCTTAAAAGAACAACTTCTAAAGGAATCAGGAAGGGAGGCAACCATGATAGTAGCTGATCTATCTTCCCAAGCAGATGTCAAACAAGCAGCTGAGGCATTTTTGTCCATGGAGAAACCTCTAGATATTCTGCTCAATAACGCAGGCATTATGAATAGAGAAAGAAATGAAACTATTGATGGCCTTGAGGAAGTTTTTTCAGTTAATCATTTAGCATACTTTACTTTTACTCTGCTATTGGCTGAAAAGCTTAAGAACACAAGCGGATCTAGAGTTGTAAATGTTGCGTCTGGTGCTCATCAATTCGTCAAAGATATGAATTTTGAAGATTTACAGTCTGAAAAAACCTTCAGACCCATGCAGGTTTATGGGCAATCCAAACTTGCAAATATATTATTTACAAAATCTCTCTCTGAAAAACTTTCAAGTTTTGGTGTAACTGTTAATTGCTTGCATCCAGGCTTTGTAAGCACAGGTATAGGATCAAATAATAATCAGGGTCTTTGGCCCTTTCTCATGTTCTTAGCAAGGCCTTTTGCAAGAAAGACAGATAAAGGAGCAGAAACTTCGATCTACTTATGCTGCTCTTCTGAAGTCAAAGATACAACCGGAGAATATTTCGTAGACTGTAAAATAGAAAAAATTTCAGAAGCAGCAAAAGATCCGAAGCAAGCCGCCAGACTTTGGGAAATAAGCGAAGAAATTACGGGATTGAAATTAAATTGATGAAAGCGGATCTACATCAATAGACCACCTAACTTGCTTTGTTAATTTAGGTTCATAAAGCCTAGACTGCATAACATCTAAAAATTTATGTAAATTTGATCTGCTGCTTGAAAAAATACTTAACTCCCATCTATAAACGCCAGATTTTTTCTCCATGATGGATGGCAAAGGACCTACAATACGAACATTCGAACTTATCTGTTTCTCTATTTTTGATTGATTCAATAATTTTAAAATGAAATCTCTACTGACTAAGCTTTTTGGTGATTCTGCAAAAATTTTAGCTTGAAATGAAAATGGAGGGATCTTGTAACTTTTTCTTTCTTCTAATAATTTTTTTGCAAACTTTTCATAACTACCGGTGATAATTTCCTCTATTTGAGGATGATCAAGGCAATAAGATTGCAAAATTACTCTTCCCGGTTTTTTATCTCTTCCTGCCCTACCAGCGACTTGAGTCATAAGCTGGGCAACTCTTTCACTACCTCTGAAGTCTGCGCTAAATAGACCTGAGTCCGCATCGATTATTCCGACTAATGTTACATTGGGAAAATGATGACCTTTTGCGAGAAGTTGTGTACCCAGCAAAATAATAGGCTCTCCTTTTTTAATTTCATCAAAATATTCATTAAGACTTTCTTTCTTTCTTGTTGAGTCACTATCTATTCTTAGTGTCTTTGTATCGGGAAAGTGACCTCTTAAAAACTCTTCAACTCTCTCTGTTCCAAAACCATATGTAAGGAAATCATCAGAACCACAAGACGGGCACTTACTTGGGTAAGGCTTCTGTGCTTCGCAGTGGTGACAATGTAATTTAAGTGGGTTCTTATGAACTGTCATAAGGGCATCACATCTGTCGCAATTTGAAATCCAGCCACAAGCCTTACAAATCATTGAAGGTGCGTAACCTCTTCTATTCAAGAATATTAATACTTGATTGCCTTTGTCAAGTTCAGTTTGAGTGGCCTCTAGAAGCTCTTTACTTAGTCCTTCATGTAACTCTTTGCCTTTTAAATCTACAGCGTGATATGTAGGTAAGTTTGCTCCAGTTGCTCTTTTGTTTAATTTCAATACTTCATACTTTTCTTCCTTTACGTTTTTTAGGGTCTCCAAAGATGGTGTGGCAGATGCCAGTACAACTGGTATCTTTTCGAGTTTAGCCCTATATAGAGCCATGTCTCTTGCCGAGTAACGAAACTTCTCCATCTGTTTAAATGATAGATCATGCTCTTCATCTACAACGATGATGCCAAGATTTTTCATTGGTAAAAATACACTCGAACGAGTACCAATGATTATATCAACCAAACCTCTAGATGCTCCCAACCATGCATCAACTTTTTCTCGCTCGTTTTTAGCGGAATGAAAAGACATTACTCTATCTCCAAAATATTCTCGAAATCGTTCTTCAGCTTGAGGGGCGAGTCCTATTTCTGGGATGAGTATTAATGCTTGTTTGCCTTCATTAACGATCTCCTGGATTGCTTGTAAGTAAACTTCAGTTTTTCCACTTCCTGTAATGCCATCTAATAAGTACGTGATATTTTTATCCTTAGCTTTTTTAATAGCATTAACTGCTTTGTTTTGCTCCGGGTTAAGTTGCTTAGGTGAAGATAACTGTTTGTTTTCTAATTTCTTATAAGGGGATAACTCTCTTGAAAACCTATTAACAAATCCTTTTTCAATTAGACCATTTACTGCAGCATTACTTATCCCAAAAGCCTGAGCAGATTTTAATGTCATTTCTTTCTTGTCTTTTAGTATGGAAATAAGTTTCTGCTGACTCGGTGCTCTTGTGAGGGTCTCTTCCTCCAAAAAAAAACCTTTTGAAGTTAATTCTAAATATTTAGTCTCCCTAAATTTTGCTTCCTTTCCTTTTCTTAAAGAGGGAGGAAAAAAATAAGAAATGATTTCTCCGAGTGGATAATGATAATAACGTGACGACCACTCTGCTAGGCTGATTGAGTTAGAATCTAACAAGGGAACCTCATCAAGAATCTCTTTAATATATTTATATTTTCTATTTGAAGATTTATCTCTTTCAGAAAAACTCCAGACAACTCCCACCAATGTTCGTTTTCCAAAAGGTACCAAAACTCTTGAACCTTGTTTTAGTAATTTTGAATTATTCTTTGGAGGTAGATACGAAAATTTCTCCATCAAAGGAATAGGTATGAGAACTTCAACTAAATCTAAACTCATGATCTGATTATCAGTCATTGTTTTTTAAATTATGCATTTGCCTTGTTTTGCCTGTCTGTTATAGTGCTCCACCATATTTTTATTTACAAGATTTATAGATGAAAAAAGACATTCACCCAGAATATAGAGAAGTACTATTTCATGATACAAGTGTTGATGAATACTACCTTGTACGCTCTACTTTAAGCACAGATCAGACAAAAGAATATGAAGGAAAGACTTATCCCTATTGTGTGCTAGATATCTCATCTGCTTCACATCCTTTTTATACTGGTAAACAAAAACTTGTAGATACCGGCGGAAGGGTTGATAAATTTAGAAAACGTTTTGGAAACAAGACGAAGGCTGCTCAGGTAGCTGAGCCTGCTGCAGAAGAAGCACCTCTTGAAGAGGTTGCAATAGAGGAAACTATTACAGAAAAGGTTGCCACTGAAGAACCAGTTGTTGAAGAAGCAAAAAGCGAAGAAACTCCTGCTGAAGAAACTCCGGCTGAAGAAACTCCTATTGAGGAAGATGCATCAGAAGACAAATAAATATACTACTTAAAAAAAAGACGCATAAAGCGTCTTTTTTTATATGTATAATTTAATCAATAATTGCTTGATAAGTAGCTAATTGCATAAGCTCCCTTACGGGATAAGTCCCATCGGGCAATAATTGCGTATGAACAATGCCAATGAGATCTTCTTTATGGTCTACCCAAAAATGTGTACTTGCTGCACCGCCCCAACTATAGACGCCCTCTGAAACAGGTAAGCCAGCTAATGCAGGATTGACGACTACTGATCCGGTAACACCAAACCCCATACCTCTGACTTTATAGGCATTTCCAAGCATATTGAATAAATTAGTTAAACCCTCATCTGCGCTCTCATCTCCCATATGATTAGCCGTCATAAATTCAACAGTCTTCTTGCCTAGGTATCGTCTACCTTCGTACTCACCTTTATTCAGTAACATCTGTGCAAATTTTAAATAATCTCCAACTGTACTAACTAAACCTCCGCCACCAGATTCAAGTTGAGGAGGAGTTCTGTAACCCGACTCTTTTGGATCATCCATTAGCATCATATTGCCTGGAACTGGACCATAGTTAGCCGCAAACCTCTCAAGCTTTTCTTCGGGAACCATAAAACCTGTATCTTCCATACCTAGAGGGCCAAAAATTCTTTCCTCTAAAAATTCTCCAAATGACTGTCCAGAAAGTTCTTCAATTAATGCACCCATCACATCCATCCCGACACTGTAATTCCAGATAGTTCCAGGTTGAGCAACGAGAGGAAGTTCAGCTAACGCCCTAACCCACTCTCTTAAGCTATTAAAAGCTGGCTTGGTTCCGCTTGTGAAAAAGGTACCACCTGCACTAGGCACATTTCCGAGACCCCTTTCCATTTCTTCTGAGACATACATTGAGCCTACTGGACCCGGCATAAAGGAGTAAGACAATCCCGAGGTGTGGGAGGCAAGTTGCTGGATAGTTATAGGAGAAGATGCTGCTTCTGTTTGCATATTTTCACCCTCTCCACTCAAATGAACTTTCATTTCACCGAACTCTGGAAAATATTTAGCAATAGGATCGGTCATAAGAAACTTTCCTTCTTCAAAAAGCATCATTAAAGCAGCTCCCGTTACGGGTTTAGATTGAGAATAAATTCTATGGATTGTGTCAATTTCCATAGGTAAATTTCTCTCTATATCTCTCATGCCATTCGCTTCAAAATGAACAACCTCTCCTCTCCTAGCCACCAAAGTAACAGTGCCTGGAATTTTTTTAGCCTCAATAAGAGAACGCATAGATTCTCCAATATACTCAAGTTTTTCTTTTGAGAATCCTACCTTCTCTGGATTAGTTATTTTGCTCATTAATTCTCCCCGATATGAACTCTATTATTTTTTTTGAAATCTTGTTTTTATTTTGTTTTTTGAGAAGTTGCTTCTCTTCATTCGTTATAAGAGTAACTTCGTTCTCTTCTGAATCAAATCCTATAGATTTATCTGACACATCATTGGCCACGATCAAGTCTAGTTTTTTATTTTTAAGTTTATTCTCAGCATTTTCTATAAGTTTGTCTGTTTCAGCTGCAAAACCTACAACATATGGTCTATCTTCTAACTCACTTACAAACTTTAAAATATCTTCGTTTTCTTTTAACTCCAATATCATTGATGAATTATCTCCAGCTTTCTTTATTTTGGAATCTTTAACTTCAGCAGGACTATAATCCGAAACAGCTGCTGTTCCGATATAGACATCCATCTCTTTTATATGATGTTTAACAGCATCCGACATTTCTTTTGCAGTGTTAATTAAAATTACATTACATTTCGATGGTGGTTCTATATTTACTGGACCGCTGATCAAAGTAACTTGTGCACCTTGTTCAATTGCAGCATGAGCAAGACTATATCCCATTTTTCCAGAACTCCTATTTGTGATAAACCTTACAGGATCAATTGGCTCTTGAGTAGGCCCAGCCGTAATAAGGACATTTTTACCAGACATGACTCCTTTATCAAAAGAAGATGAAAATATCTCTAATATTTCTAGTGGTTCTAGCATTCGCCCAAGACCAATATCTCCACATGCTTGCTCACCAGAACCAGGTCCACAGATACCAAAATCTTGGGTAAGTAATTTATTTAAATTATCTTGAGTTCTATTATCTCTCCACATCGCTTGGTTCATGGCTGGAGCAAGAGAAATTGGACCATCAAAAGCAAGTGTGACAGTTGATAAGAGATCATCCCCCCTTCCGGAGGATAGTCTAGCTATAGTATTTGCAGTTGCAGGTGCAATTAGTATTCCATCTGCCCACTTTGCCAACTCAATGTGTCCCATAGCCGCTTCAGATTCAGTATCAAGTAGTTCAGTAGACACTCTATTTCCTGATAAAGCCTGTAAAGTGAGAGGAGTTATAAACTCTTCTGCAGACTTAGTCATTACAACCCGAACTGATGCGCCAGACTTCTTAAGATGTCTCACAATTTCAGCAGATTTGTAAGCAGCAATGCCACCAGTAACGCCTAATAAAATATTTTTATTTGCTAATGATTTCAATATTTATCTCTATGTAAAACAGATTATAGCGGCTTATTCTTGCTTGCTGTCAATGCTTCTGGTATAAAACGCGGCTCTATAAATAAATTTTTTAATAAATTATGTCTAAAGTTTGCCAAGTAACAGGAAAAAGGCCTCAAGCCGGTAATAATGTCTCGTTTGCAAAAAATAGAAATAAGAGAACTTTTCAACCAAACCTGCACAAACACAGGTTTTGGGTTGAATCTGAAAATAGATATATAAGCCTTACTGTTTCTGCGAATGGGCTAAGAACCATTGATAAAAATGGTATTGATACTGTGCTTGCTGAGATAAGAGCTAGAGGTGAAAAAATATGAGAGAAAAAATTAGATTAGTATCCTCTGCTGGTACAGGCCACTTTTATACGACTGACAAGAATAAGTCTGCAATGCCTGACAAAATGGAAATTAAAAAATTCGATCCAGTTATCAGAAAGCACGTTATTTACACAGAAGCAAAAATTAAATAATCCCTGCAGCTTCCTTTATTAAACGCTGTTTCAGTGGCTTAGTCTTATTTGCAAAATCAAAAGCAAAGCCTCTTCCAAGCTTTACTAAGAGATTTTCAGATCCAAAACCTCTTTTAAAGGCTTCCATCAGAGCTATCATCTTATAACTTTCTGGTACCCTTCTTCTGCTATAAGATTTAAGCATCTCCTCATCATATAAAACCTTGCCAGATCTATTAGCTGAAATGACTAATTCAGTGATCTCTTGAGCATCTGCAATCCCCAAATTTAAACCCTGACCTGCCAAGGGATGGATCGTATGAGCTGAATCTCCTATCAAGACCGCTCTACCTTTATAGAATTTTTTAGCATGTAGTTGATGCAATGGGAATGAATTGATCGTTTCATTAAAAGAAATATCACCGAATTTGTTCTCTGTTTTTAATCTTAATTCTTTACACAATTCATCATTATCTAATTCGAGGAGTTTCTTGCCATAAGCTTCGTCAGTAGACCAGATTAATGAGGCAACATTTTCTCCAACCATTAATGGCAACAAAGCAATCGGGCCTGTATCAGTAAATATTTGAAAAGCAGTCTTATCTAGCGGAACTTCTGTAGTTACTGAGGATACAATCGCAAGCTGTTCATAGCTCCATGTTCTTATAGGTATCCTGCTAAAATCTCTAACTTTTGAAAGTGAACCATCCGCTCCGATAAGAAGTTCAGAAACAATCCTTAAACCTGAATCAGATGTTAATTCTATTTTATTCTGATCTTGACTAATTTCTTTTAGAGACTCTTCTTGAATTAGTGTGACTTCGGAGATTTGTTCTAACTTGCTGTAAATTGACTCAAGGATAATATTATTATGGACTATGACACCAAGGTCATTTCTTGAAATTTCCTCTGCTTTGAATTGAACAGAAGATGAGCCCTCTGCATCCCAAACATATATTTCATTAAATTCGTGAGCATTTTTCTTGATATCCTCCCATATCCCAACATCTCTAAGCGATGCTATTGAAGATAGATTTAGAGAAGTAGTTTTTCCTATATAAGGATTAGATAATCTTTGAGATGGTTTTCCTCGGTCAATTAAGCAAGTCTTAACTCTTGATTTACCCAAATATAATGCCGCTAAGGCACCAGAAATACCTCCTCCTACAACAGATACTTGATAGTCCACTTAACCTTGAACAGTTTGTTCGACTTCTTCAATAGTCCTCGGAACATCAGGTGTGAGAAATTCATTGCCAGAATCATTAATTACAATGTTGTCCTCTATCCTTACACCAATTCCCTTCCACTTATCATCAACATCTTCAAGAGAATCTAAAATATAAATTCCGGGTTCTATTGTCATAACCATCCCTTTTTCTAGTTCTCTCCAGTCGCCATCTTTTTTATAAGCACCTACATCATGAACATCCATACCAAGCCAGTGACCAATTCGATGCATATAGAATTTTGAATAAAGACCTTTTTCAATATTTTCTTCTTTAGAACCATTCAATAAACCTAGAGACAAAAGTCCTTCAACAAGAACTTCTACTGATTTTTCATGCATCAAATTCCACTTGTTACCAGGTTGAGCTTGCTCGATAGACTGTTTATGTGCCTCTAGTACTATCGTATAAATCTCTTTTTGCTCGGGAGAAAATTTTCCATTTACAGGGAATGTTCTTGTTACATCCGAGGCGTAATACTGATACTCACATCCGGCATCAACAAGAACCAAATCTCCGTCCTTCAATTCCGCATTATTTTCAACATAATGCAAAATACAAGAATTATTTCCTCCTCCAACAATTGAATTATAAGCAGGAGATCTTGCACCATTTTTATTAAATGCATACAGATACTCAGCTTCTAATTGGTACTCAAACATACCTGGAGTTACTGCTTGCATTGCTCTGATATGAGCTTCCGTAGTTATATCGGCAGCATGCTTCATGATGTTCAACTCATGATCTTCTTTGATAAGTCTCATTTCATGCAGGATGGAATCTAATGACAAAAGATTTTCTGGAGGTTCGGCTCCCGCTCTCATATTCTTTCTAATATCTTCAATCCAATGATTAATCTTAGAATCTATCCCACAAGGTGAACTCATAGAAAAATAGATATTCTTAGACCCCTGAAGAAGTTCAGGCATTAATTGATCTACAGAATTAATACTATAGGACGCATCCGCCCCATATTCTGTTATTGCTCCTTCTTGTCCAGTTCGAAAGCCATCCCATTGCTCTCTTAGTGGATCTCTATCTCTACAAAAGATAATAAATTTCTCATTAGCATGATTAGGTCTTATCAAGATCAATGATTCAGGTTCTTCGTAACCAGATAAGTAATAAAAATTGCTATCTTGTCTGTAAGCATAGTCGGTATCTGAGATTCTCGATTTTACAGAGGCAGATGCAATGATAATTGCAGAATCATCCAAAACTTTATCAGCTAGGTTCGATCTTCTTTCAGAAAAGTTATTTTTCATGGCATTAACAAGCAATAAACAATTTTATAGAGAAACATGGTAGCAAGAAATTAAGTTCAAAGTTAAACTTAAACTAGAAAATGTCTGAAAATAAATTTGATAATTTAGAAAAAGAAGTTAATGAGCTTATTAAGCTTAGTCAGCAACTTAAAGAAGTAAATGATCATCTATCTAAAAAGAATCTGGAGTTATCAAGAGAGAATAACAAACTTTCAAAAAATCTAGATTTAGCAAAGAAAGGTATAAAAAAAATAATTCAGTCCTACAAAAGCTAATGAGTAAAGAAGCTACAACTGTAAAAATTCTAGGAGCAAGTTATAAAATAGCCTGTCCTCCAGAAGAATCAGAAGAAGTAAAAAAAGCTGCAATATTTTTAGATAATAAACTGAGTGAGGTAAAAGAAGCATCTGGTCTTGATGAGAAGAGAGCGGCAATTATCACTGCACTAAATATAAGTAATGAATACCTCAAAAACTTGTCTGATGTGAGTAGAGATGAATCCGTTAATCAAGGCCTTGAGAATTTAACCCTAGAGGTTAAAAAACAGTTAAAAAGTTTATCTTTTAAAGCTCAATAAGTAAGTTATAATTTTTCAGTTTCCTGGATTATTCGATAGTTATTACTACTCTCGAGCCGATAAAAAAATAATAGGAGATTCTGAAAGGTTTTGTTGTGCATACCCATACATTGGGAAGCCTAATAAATTGACGGAGTCACCGCCTTGAACTTCACGGTTCAGGGCAGTAATCAACAACGGTAATCTGGGAAATACTGTCCATGACCAAAAAATCCTATTTGAGAAAAGAATATATTGATCTGAGAAATGGTATTACTTTTGATGAAGTCCATAATGCTGAAATAAATTTATTATCTACAGTAAGAAATAATTCAGAATTATACGCAAATAAAAAAGTGTCTTGCTATTGGTCAATTGGCAAAGAACTGCCAACTCATGAACTAGTGTTATTGCTTTCCGGCATTGGATCAGAAGTTTATTTGCCCAAGATGATTGATAATTCTATAAAACTTAAATTCGTTAAGACAGATGATCAGCTTAGTTTAAGAGAGAACAATTTAGGGATTTCTGAACCTTTAGGGAATACGGAAATTGACCCAGATGAGCTAGACATAATATTTCTCCCTTGCGTTTGTTTTGACGAAAAGGGATATAGGATTGGCATGGGAAAAGGCTATTATGATTATTCGTTAGCTGATATAGATCTTTCCAGTATTAAACTAATAATATTGGCGCATGAATTCCAGAAAATTGAAAATTGCCTTCCAGAAGATCATGATATAAAAGCGCATATGTGTATCACGGAAAAGACAATATACGAATTTAAATGAAAGCTACTTTAAAAATGATTTGTAGGCTGAATTTTGTGTTTCATCCCAAAATCTAAATCCAGTATTACTTAAATATTTTAATAATTTGGGATAATTCTTTTCCTTAGACTCAAAGCCAACTAGAACTCTTCCGTATGCTGCACCCTGATTCCTATAATGGAATAATGTTATATTGAATTCGTCGCTCAACTTATCCAAAAAATCTAATAGTGCTCCAGGACGTTCAGGGAATTGTACTCTAAAGATGTATTCACCCTTTCTATAAACTTCTTTTGGTGCCCTGCCACCAACCATATGCTTTATATGAAGTTTTGCAACTTCGTTCTCTGAAAGATCCTTAGGTGAAAAACCTTTAGACTTTAGATGCTTTACTAACTTTAACTTACCGTACTTATCATTAAATCTGCATGCTACAAATATATTAGCTTCTTCACTTTCTTCTGCCCTGTAATTAAATTCAGAAATACTTCTTTTACCCAGGTAATTACAAAATTTTCTAAAGCTCCCCTTCTCCTCTGGTATCTTTACACTTAGAAGCGCTTCTTTACTCTCTCCAAATTGGACTCTTTCTACAATATGACCCAAACGATCAAAATTTAAATTTGAACCAGAATTAATTGCAACTAAAGTCTTATTCTTAATTCCTCTCGAAAGACTATATTTTTTCAATCCTGCCAAAGCCAGAGCGCCTGCAGGCTCTGAGATTGTTCGTGTCTCTTGAAAAGTATCTTGAACAGATGCGCACATCTCATCTACTGTGATGGTCACAACATCATCGATCCAGTCTCTTATTAAAGAAAATGTTTCCCTTCCTATTTGTTTCACTGCAACGCCATCTGCAAAAAGACCAACTTCAGGTAAAGACAATCTCTTATTGTTATCTAGGGCTAACTTTAAACAGGCAGCATCTTCTGGCTCAACACCTATAATCTTGGTTTTAGGGCTTATAGATTTAACATAGGTGCCAAGACCCGCAAGCAGTCCTCCGCCACCAACCGGAACAAAAATAGCATCAATTTCACTATCTACCTGTTCGATCAACTCTTTACCTATAGTACCTTGACCAGCAATTACATCTTTATCATCGTATGGATGTATAAAGATATATCCTTTATCTTGGGCTAGAAATTTTGCATGTTGGAAAGCTTCATCAAAATTATCGCCAAACAAAATAACCTTACCTCCATAGTTTTTTACTGAATTTACCTTAATAGGGGGTGTCGTAATAGGCATTACAATATATGCCTTCAAACCTAAGCTTTTGGCGCCGAATGCAACACCTTGAGCATGATTTCCTGCTGAAGCAGCAATAAAGGGGCCTTTTATGCCCTTTTGCTTTAATTTTGATAACTTATTGTAAGCTCCTCTGATTTTAAAAGAGAAAATAGGCTGAAGATCTTCTCTTTTAAGCAAAACTTCATTTTTAAGTAACTTCGAAAGCTGATTTGCTTTTGTTACAGGAGTAATTTGAGCCACATCATAAACATTTGAGGACTCAATCAAACCTACATACTTTTTTATCTTAGAAGAATTCATTAATTTTGCTTTGATAGGCTTTATAAAAGGAGGCTATTATACTGAGTCAGTGATAATATTCATTACATCCACAATAATATGAATCAAGACTTAAAAAAGGAAAAATCAGCAAAAGAAGCTTTTAGTTTTATTGAGAAAGATATAAAGAAAGACTCAGTTATTGGAATTGGAACGGGAACTACAACTAATTTCTTCATCGAAGAACTTAATAAAGCCAGGTTGCACATAAAAGGGGTTGTGTGCAGCTCTAATGCTTCGGAAAAATTAATAGATAGATCCTATGAAGTTTTATCATTAAATGAAGTTCACTCTATCGATTTTTATATTGATGGAGCAGATGAATACAATGATAGAAAGGAATTGATAAAAGGAGGTGGTGGAGCTCTTACAAGAGAAAAAATACTTGCTTATTCATCAGACATCTTTATTTGTATCGTAGACGAATCAAAATATACAGATTTATTAGGTAAATTTCCTCTGCCAATTGAAGTAATAGAGATTGCAAGAAGTGCTATTTCAAGAGAGCTCATGAAAATGGGAGGGAAGCCTATTTTTAGAAATGGTTTTATTTCAGATAATGGAAATCAAATAATAGATATCCACAACTTGCCTATAGACATACCTTATGATCTGGAGGCCAAATTAAATAATATTCCTGGCGTCGTGGAGAACGGAATATTTGCAAACAGAAAGGCAGATGTCATTATTTGCTCGACAGATTCTTCTATCGAAATAATTCAGTAGAATCTTATATTTAAGTGATAGTAAGTACTTACTTTATTTATAGAAGCTTAGAAATCTGAGATGTTAGCTCCTGGCTATCAGGCTCTACTTTAGTATCAAAGCTTAACACTTTGCCCTCTTTTGAAATAAGATACTTGTGAAAATTCCAACCAGGAGTTTGTCCTGTAATGTCAGCTAAAGTTTTGAAAAAAGAATTTGCTTTTTTTCCTTTAACGGGGGATGTTGCAAACATTGGAAAGGTAACGCCATATTCTGTACTACAAAATTCTTTTACTTTGGACTCATCGCTGTATTCTTGATACATGAAATCTCTTGATGGAAACCCCAATATTACAAATTCATCCTTACCATACTTCATATATAGATTTTGAAGAGCTTCGTACTGATATGTAAAACCACATCGACTAGCAACATTAACAGCAAGGACTACTTTATTTTCATATTGGCATAGATTCAAAGTTTCGTTCGAATCTAAAATCCTCATCTCATGATCCAAAACTTTGGAACATGAAAATGCATAAGAGCCAAAAAGTACGAGAGAGAACAATAAAAATTTCTTCATAATTAAATATCTAATAAATCCAGACTTGTGCCTTTTCATCAACTAGATCAAAAAGCTCTATAACATCGTCATTATACATCCTTATGCAGCCATCAGAAGCAGGTTTTCCTATTAATCCCTCTTCAGCTGTTCCATGGATGTAAATATACCTATTTCTAGAATCTATACCTTCTCCTTTATTTTTTCCAACCTCAAGACCATCTAACCATAAGATCCTAGAAGTAACGAGGTCAAAATCAGTATCTATAGGCTCTGTAATAATATCTGCAATCGCTCCATTCCAGACCCGTCCTTTTAAAATAGCGTTATTCGGCAGACCATTACCTATTTTCTTATAAATTTCATGTCTTCCAAGAGGGGTTTTTAAACTGTTCTCTGTACTGCCTGTACCATAATAAGAGGAAGATATACTATATTTTTTAAAAACTGTACCTTTTTTTATATGTAGAAGAGATTGCGTATCTATATCAACAAATAGCAAGGTATCTAAATTAGAAAAATTAGAGTCTATTGATTGTATTTTATTAATGACATTGTTTTTATTAAGGTTTTTATCTTCCATTAATGTTGAACATGATGCTGTTATGATTAACAGAAAGATTATTTTTAAAGGGTTTATTACATTATAACGTGACATATGTTCTTTTTATTTGGTATTAGTATTAAAAAGTTTCTTAAATGACATAAAACTTACATATAAAATGAGAAATATTAACAAAGGTAAATTACCATACTTGGAGTAAAAAGTATGTCCGGAATAGAGGGTTATGTTTCTGGTCAAAGTTTTATCTTCGAAATAAGTTTGACTCTCAATAATTTCTCCATTTTTTGATACATAAGCACTAATTCCGCTGTTTGTAGCCCTAATTAAAGGTTTTTTATGTTCTAAAGCTCTATTTTGAGCTATTTCTAGATGCTGAATAGGGCCAATCGACCTGCCAAACCAGGTATCATTGCTCACTGTCAGCAAAATGTTGCTATCTTTAGCAGTTTTCCTTATGTGTTCGTCAAAAGCTATTTCATAACAAATGCTAGGTGAAATCCTTAGTTTTCCAATTTCTATTGATTTAACAGCTTCTCCAGGTAATGTATTTGTTAAATTTAAGCCAATGATATCTAAAAAACTTCCCAAATACTTTTCTAGAGGTATAAATTCGCCAAATGGTACTAGCTTAACCTTGTCGTAGACGTCTTCCATAGTGCCAAGTGTTTGTAACCTATTTCTAACTCTATAATTATCCTCTCTTTCAAGGATCCCAGTTATTAGTGTTATATTTTTTTCAGAACTTTTGCTTTTAATGCGATTCATAAAAGGTTGGTTATCTTTTTCAGATAATATCAATGCTGTCTCAGGAAAGACTATAAGATCACCATCATTTGCATCTTCTATAGCCTTTTCCATCATTCCTTGAGATTTAATGATTCCGAACTGACTCCACTTATCCTCTAAGGTTAAATTTGGTTGATAAAGACTTACCTGAATCTTGTTTTCAGCTGAAGTCCACTCGACTGTTTTAAGAAAATAAGAGGGCATGAGAATCAATAACGAAAATGTAGAAAGGAGTAGGGCAGATCTATTTTCTGTTATGTTTTCATAAAGTTTATAAACCAAAACTGATAGAAGAATAAGAAAGAAGCTATTACCTTGAGCACCAATAATTGGTGTGTAACCATCTATAAAAGTATCTGCCAACATTGTGCCAGAAATCAACCATGGAAAACCTGTGAAGAGGTAGGATCTGAGGAACTCCAAAAGGGTCCATGCAATTGGTAGAGTGAGAAAAATTATTTTTTTTGGACTTAATGATTCCAACACATTATTGAGTAGAAACAAAAAACCTGAGTATAAAGATAGGATAGAAATAAAAATAAGAATAATTAAAGATGAAACTATAATTCCAACATTTCCGTGATAGTGAATACTTACATACAACCAGGAAATTCCAGATAACCACATACCAAATCCAAATGCATATCCGAGAAGGAATGCCTCTTTATTTGAAGATTTATTTAATAATCCAACTAGTACTGCAACTGAAAGAACTGATAGTAACCAGAGGTCAAATGGTGCAAAACCAAATGAAAAAATTACTCCGCAAATAAGGGCAAGAAATCTCTTATTGAGCATCATCAATATTTTAATACAGAGAAATTTTTGCGAAAGAAGATTTAAGTTATTTTGGAAACTTTAATTCTCTTGATCCTTCTTCTTTCCAGTGAATTTATTACAAACCGCCAACCTTCTATATTGATAGCATCATTTGGCTTAGGAAACCTCGCAAAATGATGCATCACTATACCTCCTAAAGTATCAAAATCTTTGTCACTTAGAGAAGAACCAAAATTTTCATTGAAAACATCTATTGGAGTGAGTGCAGATACAAGATATTCATCTTGACCAATTTCTTTAATTAGCGTTCCTGCATCTTTATCATGTTCGTCTTCTATTTCACCGACAATTTCTTCTAAGACATCTTCGATTGTTACAATTCCAGTAATGTCGCCATATTCGTCAAGCACAATGGCCATATGATTTCTTCCCGCTCTTAATTCATCAAGCAATATATTCAATTTTTTGCTCTCAGGGATCAAAATTGCAGGTCTGATAAGCTTGGAAAGTTCAAAGTTATCTAAATTTTCAGAAGATAAGAAGGGCAGGAGATCTTTTGCTAGTAAAATACCTTCAATTTTGTCATTCTCTGAGTTTATAACTGGAAATCTAGAATGACTCGATTTAATAACTCTAGGCAAGAAGTCTTGGGGCTTCTCATTTCTTTCGACAAAAACCACTTGAGGTCTTGGTATCATTACATCCCTAACTTGATCTGTAGAGACTCTAAGGGCTCCTTCAATCATATTAAGAGTCCCTTTCTCAAGGACACCTCTCTCGCTTGAATCTCTTATGGATCCGGCAAGTTCTTGTTTATTCTGGGGTTTATAGGAGAAATTTTGATAAATTTCTTTTATTCTGTCTTTTATTCTTTTCCTAAGGCCGAGCTCAGTAGACTCAGCTAAAATACTTGGGGGCTCGTCGTTCATCAACGCCTCACTTCATAAACACACACACATATTAATTTGTTTCAATAGGGATTCGCAATACCTATTTTTTTTAGAGCTTCTACTTCAATATTTTCCATAATCTCAGCGGAGCTATCATCTGAGTGATCATATCCTGTTAAATGAAGTAAAGAGTGAAGGATGATATGGAATAAATGACTTTGTTTCTCTTTATTTTGATCAATAGCTTCACTTTTTATTATTTCAGGACATATGGCAATATCTCCTAATAATTCATCATCGAGGTTAGATTCTTGGGTGGGGAAAGATAGAACATTTGTTGGCCTGTCTTTATTAAGAAATCTAAAATTCAATTCCTTGATCTCAGTTTTGGATATGAATCTAATATTTACGGATTTTTTCAAAAATAAACTTTCTAAGCTTGGTTCTGCGCCGATTAAAAGTTGAATTAAACTTGATATATCCTCTTCGGTGCAAGACAGTCCCTCAAGATCTCCAGAAATAAAAATATTGGAACTGGAAGGTATCACTTAATTAGCAAACTTAGCGTAAGCCTCAACAATTTTTTGAACAAGACCGTGACGTACAACATCTTTTGATTCAAATTCTACTAATCCAATATCATCGACAGATTTTAATACTTCTAAAGTATGGACCAAACCAGAGAGTGTGTTTTTAGGTAAGTCTATTTGAGTTATGTCTCCCGTGATAACTACTTTCGAACCAAAACCAAATCTTGTAAGAAACATTTTCATTTGCTCTACTGTTGCGTTTTGACTTTCATCAAGAATAATAAAGGAATTATTTAATGTTCTACCTCTCATAAAAGCCAAAGGTACAACTTCAATTATATTCCGCTCTATAAGCTGAGTAGTTTCTTTGTAGCCCAACATCTGAAATAACGCGTCATAAAGAGGTCTCAAGTAAGGATCAACTTTTTGGCTTAAGTCACCCGGTAAAAAACCAAGCTTTTCTCCGGCCTCCACTGCAGGACGCACTAACAAGATCTTTTCAACTTCCCCTCTTGTAAACTGCTCTACGGCTAATGCTACGGCTAAGAATGTTTTTCCTGTCCCTGCTGGTCCTATACCAAAAGTTAGGACTTTTTTTCTAATGGTTTCAACATAATGCTCTTGGCTGCCATAATTAGCTGCAACTATCAGGTTAGGTGTTTTAATTATCTGTCTAGCTGAAGTTTCTTTTTTAACATTTTTTAAATCATTCATTCCTTTCCTCAAATATAAGTGAACTTCTTCTGAACTAATAGTTTTATTTTCCTCAAGATCTTCATAAATTCTCAAGATTATATCTTTAGCTATCTGTGCGCTTGAGGTGTCTCCTTTAATTCTAAAGCTTGCACCCCTATTTAAGATTTTTATTCCCAGTTCTTCTTCTATTTGCTTAAGAATTGAATTAGTAGGCCCGCATAAGTCACTTATTTTGTCGTGATTTACAGGTTCTAGGTGAAATTTCATTAAATAGTTTTATCGAGCTACGCAGCTACACCTCGTAAAGATTTATTTTTAGCTTCTACAATTTCTATATCAACTATTTTACCAATCAATGATTGATCTGTGCATGAAAAGATAACCACTTTATTATTTTCAGTACGAGCCTGGAACTCTCCAGGATTCTTCTTAGAAACTCCCGTGACTAGACATTTTCTTGTCTCACCGACCATTTTTCTACTTATATTTAATGCTGAGCTTTCTAATTTATGCTGAAGAACTGAAAGCCTGTTTTTCTTCTCTTCAAGAGGCACATCATCCTCCAAGTCTTTTGCTGTTGTATTAGGACGTGGACTATAAATAAAACTAAAAGATTCATCGTAACCAACACGATCAACGAGATCCAAGGTGTCCAAGAAGTCATTTTCAGTTTCTCCAGGAAATCCAACTATGAAGTCAGAAGATATGCTAATGCCTTCTCTTACGGCTTTTAATTTCTCAATTATCTCCAAGTATTCGTCTCTGGTGTGTCTGCGTCTCATCTTTTCTAAAATAGAATTTGAACCACTCTGAACCGGCAGATGAACATAACTAATTAACTCTGGCACTTCTAAATAAATATCAATTAGATCTTGACCAAACTCAAAAGGATGAGAGGTTGTAAATTGAATTCTTTGAATTCCTTCTATTTTAGCTGAGGCTCTTATTAAATTTGTTAATCCAAGTCCTTTTGTCTTTAGCTTTGAATCTCGATATGAATTAACATTTTGGCCAAGCAGGTTTATTTCTTTGACACCTTGCAAGGACAATCCTTTAATTTCTTTGAGGATGTCGTCTATAGGTCTGCTTATTTCATGACCTCTTGTGTGAGGTACTACGCAAAATGAGCAATACTTATTGCATCCTTCCATGATTGAAACAAATGCGGTTGGACCATCAATATTTTGTTCTGGAAGATAATCAAATTTTTCTGTCTTAGGAAAGGTTATATCCACAGAAGCGGGTTTAGCTTCAGTAATATTTTTATAAAGGTCAGGAACTCTGTGGATTGTTTGAGGACCGAAAACTAAATCAACTTGAGGCGCTCTCTTTATTATATTCTCTCCTTCCTGGCTTGCCACACAACCTCCAACTCCTATTTTTAGATTAGGATTTTTTTCTTTTAATTTTTTCCATCTGCCTAACTGATGAAAAACTTTTTCTTGTGCTTTTTCACGAATTGAACAAGTATTTAGAAGTATCAGGTCTGCTTCATCCTCGTTTTGTGTAGTTTCAAACCCATGACTATCACCAAGTAAGTCTTGCATCCTTGCGGAGTCATATTCGTTCATTTGACATCCGTGGGTCTTGATAAAAAGTTTCTTGGCCATATATATTTAATATCTTTAAAGATTACTATAGTTTATATCTGTAAAAGGCAGGGATTGTAATGGCAAAAAAAGGAATCTACAAAGTAGTATTTGTTCAATTGGGTGAAATCTATGAGGTTTATGCTGAGTCCATTTACCAAAGTGACATGTATGGATTCATTGAAGTCGAGGAATATATATTCGATCAAAAGTCGCAAATAGTTGTTGATACAAGTGAAGAAAAACTAAAAAACGAATTCAAAGGTGTTCAAAGAAGTTATATACCTATAAATTGCATAATGAGAATTGATGAAGTGGATAAGAAGGGTACAGCTAAAATAACTTCGAGTGATTCGGCAAAAATTATGCCTATTTCCAATCCTGCTTTTCAAGGGCCTGATAAATAAATTTATTGAACAAAGAATTTATCTCGGTAAAACTTCAACTCTTGAATGGACTCAAGCACATCTTCCATAGCTCTATGGCCGCCACTTTTCTTAAAACCATCAAGCAGCTCGGGATTCCATCTCTTAATGAGTTCTTTTATTGAGCTAACATCGACGTTTCTATAATGAAAAAAAGCATCTAGCTCTGGCATATATCTTCTTAGAAAACGCCTATCATGAGAAATAGAGTTGCCACATAATGGAGATCTTCCTTTCTCAGCATGCATAGACAAAAATTCAAGTGTTTGTTTCTGTGCCTCTTCGATAGTTATATTTGTGACTTTTAAGCTTTCAACTAGTCCAGATTTTGTATGCTGATTAGTGTTCCAGTCATCCATATTGTCAATGAACTCCATTGGTTGCTGAATCACGAGGTTTGGTCCTTCAATTATTTCTGATAGGTCATGACTGGTAATCGCTGTGGCAATTTCAATAACTCTCTCCGAATCTGGATCTAAACCCGTCATTTCTAAATCTAGCCAAACTAGGGTAGGATATTTCTTTTTATCTGACATTTCCGACAGAATTTTAACTTCAATTTACAATAACCCCTAGTGATGGTTCGAAATATTTATAAGTTTTGTTTACTTTCCCTAATGATCTTTTCAATGAGTTCGTGCTCAATTGCAGGATCATGGGTCTACGAGAGATTGGATAATTATTTAGCTGATTATTTCAAGGAATTTGCAAATTTCTCTCAAGAGCAAGATGAAGAAATAGAAATTATTTCAACAGAATTTATAAATTGGTTTAGTGAAAATGAACTTAGCAAAGTAAAAGTTATTCTAGAAAAATTAAAAAGTATAGATTTACAAAATCCTGAGAAAGAAATTAGTTCTATTTATAGGGATGCAGAGGGAATTTTTACAAGATCAAATTTCTATTTCAAATCACCCATAATCAGCTTTACAAAGAAAATAAATGAAGCACAAATAGATGAAATAGGATCTCATTTCAGAGAAATAAGAGAGAAAAGGGAAAAAGAGAGATCAGAGAATAGTTATAGCTTAATGGATAACTATATTTCTGGATTTGATCGAGTAGGTATCAAACTTAGAGATGATCAGATTAATGAAATAAACTTGAAATTAGAGAATCACATCGAAGTAAGAGAAGAATGGTCTAATCTTCAAGAAGAATGGATAGAGGAGTTTATTCAACTTCTAAAAAATAATCAGTCTTCGGATTACGAAACCAAAATGTCGGCGTACCTAGATTCTCTTGAAGAACTAGGAGAAGAAAAGTTTAGAGAAAAAATTGATAAGAATGAATTACTTGCACAAGGAATCATTAGTTTTGTCTTTAAATCAAGCGATGAAAAACAAATAGAAAATTTCAATAGAAGCCTAGATATTTACATAAAGTCTATAAACAGAATATTGTCTAGGAGACAGGTTAATTAGTTCAGCATGAGCTAAAATGCACAAGCATTTCATGAAAGATAAGAGTAAAAATAAAGCAAGCTTCGGTTTTAAAGAAGTTGATTCTGATAAAAAGGCAGATCTTGTGGGCAGTGTTTTTGATACGGTTTCAAAGAACTATGACCTAATGAATGATCTTATGTCTTTTGGAATACATAGACTTTGGAAGAAAGTAACTATTGAGACGTCTGGGATCAAAGATCACTTTGTGGTATTGGATCTTGCTGGCGGCACGGGAGATATGGTTAAGCTAATGCGAGATAAGATTTCTGAGAAAGGCACTCTAATCCTCAGTGATATCAATGCTTCAATGCTAAATGAAGGAAGAAACCGATTAATTGATGAAGGGATAGAGGATGTACATCCTGCGCAAATAGATGCTCAATTTCTCCCTTTTAAAGACAATACATTTGATCTAATCACAATAGCATTTGGGCTCAGAAATGTTACTGACAAAGAAATTGCTCTTGGGTCTATTTATAAAGCATTAAAACCAGGCGGGAAACTAATTATCTTAGAATTCTCAAAACCACAAAATGAAGTTTTTAGAGAAATATACGATCTTTTCTCTTTCGAAGTTATACCAAAAATTGGAGAAATTATTGCACAAACTGAAGAAAGCTATAGATATCTAGCCGAATCAATAAGGATGCATCCTACTCAAGAAGAATTAAAAAAAATGTTGGAGGAGGCAGGTTTTTCAAAATGTAGATATGAAAATTTAACTGATGGAATAGTGGCGATTCATTCTGGCCAAAAAGGGATGTTAGATGTTTAGAGATTCTCTCAGGCTTTTAAAAATCATTCATACATTGCTAAAAGCTCGCCTAGATAAGGAAGTTGATACATTCTCAAAACCAAAAATCGTTTCGTTTCTACTTTTTATATCTCCCTGGCGTCTATATCAATCCAAAAAAGAGCCCGGAGAAAGACTTCGCTTTGCATTAGAAGATTTAGGCCCAATCTTTATAAAGTTCGGTCAACTTTTATCTACAAGACCAGACGTAGTTCCAAGAGAAATCGCAAAAAGTTTAAAAGTCCTTCAAGACGATCTGCCTCACTTCTCTGATAAGCAGGCCATTGAGATTATTGAAAAAGAGTTGAATTGTAAAATCATTTCAATTTTTAAGGACTTTAACCCCAAACCTTTAGCAGCTGCCTCAATAGCACAGGTTTATTCGGCAACACTAAAAGAAAATAACAAAGAGGTTGTGATTAAAGTTGTTAGACCGGGAATAAAAAAAATTATTCAAACAGATGTATCTCTTATGAAAAGAATTGCGGCATTTTCAGAGCGGCGATTTAAGGATGCGAAAAGATTGCAACTTACAAGATTAGTGGACGAATACGAAGCTGTAATTCTAGCAGAGCTTGACATGAGATTAGAGTCATCGAATATAAAACAAACCAGAAGAAACTTTGAGGGCAATAATCTCCTTTATGTGCCTGAAGTGTATCTTGATTACTGTACTGAGAATTTACTGGTCATGGAAAAAATTGAGGGTATTCCGGTTGATCGCATAGAGAACCTTAATGATCTTGGAGTAGATTTAAGATTAGTAGCAGAAAGAGGTGTTGAGATCTTTCTAAAACAAGTATTTATTGATAACTTTTTCCATGCTGATATGCATCCTGGCAATATATTCATTGACGCCAAAAATCCGTCTGACCCTGCATATGTTGCTGTTGACTACGCAATTGTTGGTTCACTAAGCGAAGAAGAGCAATATCAGATAGGTAGAATGTTAGTTGCTGTTATAGGTAGAGATTTTAAAGAAGTTGCAAACATATTAATTGAATCAAAATGGGTGAACCCAAACACTAGATTAAGTGACCTAGAAAACACTATCAGGGCAGCATGTGAACCTATTTTTGATCAGCCGATGGAAAAAATAAACTTTGGTGAGATGCTTCTATTTATATTTGATTCAGCCAGAAGATTTGATTTAAGAATGCAACCATCCTTGATGCTTCTCCAGAAAACATTAGTGAACATTGAAGGTTTAGGTAAACAACTTTATCCGGCCTTAGATTTCTGGTCTATAGCAAATCCTTTCTTAAAAAATTGGATTTCAGAGAGGTATAACCCTAAGAAATTAACTGAGTGGGCTAAGAGAAATTCCTTAAGTTGGTTTGAAAAGGCTAGGAAATTTCCTGAAATAGCAGATACAGCCATAGAACAGGTTTCAAGATTAGAAGAGTACCAAAATGCAAATGAAGAACGACATAATCAGCTTATGCAAAAAATCTATATACAGGGAAGAAATAATGGCATTATCCTTGTAGTCTTAATCATTTGTTTATTCTTATTTATAGCTAACTGAAATGACCGAACAAGACTTGCTCAAAAAGCTCTTTAATTTAATGGAGAAAAGGGTTGGCTCAATATCCAAAGACTCGTATGTAAAATCTCTTTTGGATCAAGGAAAGTTAAAAATTAATGAAAAAGTACTCGAGGAGGCGCTAGAGCTACTAGAGGCAACAAATGATGTGTCGGTCGACAAGAATAAAAAAATAATTCATGAAACTGCAGATTTATGGTTTCATACTATGGTCTTACTTTTAAATGAAGGTATTCATATAGACGATGTCCTAGAGGAACTAAATAATAGGCTTGGCATATCAGGGCACAAGGAAAAGAGTTCCAGAAAGAAAAATAAGGAGAAATAAATGGGTTTAGGCGGAATTAGCATATGGCAAATACTGATAATTTTAGTAATCGTGTTGCTTCTGTTTGGAGGCACTAAAAGGATTAAAAATTTGGGTTCAGACTTAGCCAATACAATTAAAAGCTTTAGGAAAACTCTTGATGAAGACGATGATAAAAAATAATGTTCGACGTTGGTTTTTTTGAAATTTTAATAATTTTTGTTGTTGGAATTATTCTAATAGGTCCAGAAAAATTACCCGAAGTCTTGAAATATATATTTGTAACAGTAAAAAAGATAAAAGATCAATTCAACGAAGCTAAGGAAGAAGTGTCAAGGACGCTTAACCTCGAAGAGGCCCTTCTTGACGAAAAAAATAAAGAAATATTAGAAGATCTTAAAGAACAATAATCTTATGGAAGAAGCCTCTCTTGTTGATCATCTAACGGAACTAAGAGTCAGACTTGTTAAATCAATAATAGTTATAGCGAGTTGTTTTATTTTACTCATTTATTTTTCTAATGATATTTATCAGTTCTTGGCAGAGCCTTTGCAAAAATTCTTACCCTCTAATTCTTCCATGATTGCAACAGAAGTAGCATCTCCCTTCCTTGCACCTCTAAAATTGACTCTATTTGTTTCACTTATGATCTCCATGCCTTATTTTTTTTCTCAAATATGGGGATTCGTAGCACCAGCTTTGTACAAACAAGAAAAGAAACTTAGCTTCTCTTTATTATTTTCAAGTGTTGTCCTTTTCTATTTGGGTATTGTCTTTACGTATTTTTTAATTTTACCAATTGTCTTTAGCTTCTTTACTTCGTCAGCTCCAGAAGGCGTTTTAGTTATGACAGATATTAATAGTTACCTGGGTTTCGTGCTAGGAATGATGTTTGCTTTTGCCATTGCATTCGAGATCCCTATTTTAATATTCCTCTTAATATGGAGTGGCGTATCCTCATCAGAAAGCTTAGCTAAAAAAAGACCTTACATAATAGTAGGATGCTTTGTAATTGGCATGCTAATAACTCCTCCTGACGTAATTTCTCAAACTTTACTCGCTGTCCCGGCTTGGCTTCTTTTTGAATTAGGCTTGTTCATATCTAAATTCATTTTAGAGAGCAGAACGGTTACAGAAGATAAGAAAGAAGGAGAATAGATTGCAAAATAGCCTCATAAAAGGTCATTCTTTTCGAGAAGGTACTCTTATGACCCTAAATGTTTCATATAGAGAAGGATTTATGGCATGTAGATTGCATCAATTTAAACGTGTTTGGAGCAACCTTTGGAAATTTTTGGATTAATAGTTTTACTAATAACTGCTGGTGCCGTGGCTGGGCTAACAGCAGGCCTTTTTGGAAATGGTGGCGGATTTGCAGTAGTCCCGGCTCTTGTCTTACTTTTTTCGATACTAGACATCGAATCTGAAAACCTAATATTCGTGGCTGTTGGTACTTCTCTTGCTTGTATTATATTTTCATCTGCAAGAGCACTTATATCTCATAATAAAAAAGGGGCCGTTGATTTTTTGGTTTTGAGGGAATGGGCACCATGGCTTGTTGTAGGGGTCATTATTGGAATTTTTATTGCTTCATACTCTCAAGCTGAAGAGTTATATCTAATATTTGCTTGGGGAGTATTGTTCTACGGAATCTACTTCCTCTTCCCCAAAATATTGGACCAAACTGCTATGAAACAAAGAGATATGCCTGTTGGGTTCGCCCGTGCCGGACTAGTATCATTCCTCGGAGGTTTTTCTGCACTACTTGGAATTGCTGGCGGTACAATAACCGTCATAACAATGTCCATCTGTAAAAGACCAATTTATCAAGCAGTCGCAACTGCTTCAGGTGTTGGTTTAATCATTGGTTTAGTTGGTGCTTTAGGTTTTCTTATTTTAGGCTTCAACAAAACAGACCTCCCTTTTGGGTCACTGGGCTTTATTAATATTCCAGCTGTATTGATAATAAGTTTAGTGTCTATTTTAACTGCACCGATAGGAGTTGAATGGGCTCATAATCTTGAAGAGAATAAATTAAAAAGGCTTTTTGGTCTTTATTTGCTTTTTGTCTCGTCAGGAATGTTTTGGAAAGCAAGTCTTTCCTCGTCAATAATTTAATAGGAGAAAATATGAAAAATAATGCAATATCGAGAAGAACATTATTAAAAGGTGCTTTATTTACAGCTGGCTCAGTTATAGCTTCACCAGTAATAGGTCAGAGTTCAAAAACGAATAGTGTAGTAGGCAGTATTCCAAGGATAGTACCGAGTAATTCACCAAATATTAGTTACGGTCCTGCATTTGGAGTAGCGAAATTGAATGCTAATGAGAATCCATATGGTCCAAGTCCGGTAGCTCTGAGAGCTATGGAAGAGGCCATAAAAATGGGCTCTTACTATGTTCAAGAAGTGCCAAGACTTAAAGAAATGATCGCCGAAAGACATAATGTTACACCAGAGCATATAATTATCGGCTCTGGTTCTAGCGCACCTTTGCAATGGCTAGCAACAAAAGTTACTCAAGAAGGGCATATATTAGGCCCCGACCTTTTTTGGGACACAACATCAAAAATGGGGAGCATGAATAGTGAGTATGGGATTGAAAGATTAGATAAAACATCTGATTTAGCAATAGACCTCGATAATATGTATAACAATATTACATCAACTACTGGGATGGTTCAGGTTACGAATCCAAATAATCCTACGGGTCTTCCCCTCTCTCCAAAAGCACTTAAATCTTTTTGCAAAAAAGCATCAAAGAAAACAATTGTATTAATTGATGAGGCTTACAATGAGTTAACAGATGATCCTGACGCAAATACTATGATTCCTTTGATAAAGGAAGGTTATAACGTAGTTGTTGCCAGAACTTTCTCTAAAATCTATGGACTTGCCGGAATGAGGGTAGGTTATTTAATTGCAGATCCGGATATGATAGAGAAGATATCCTCCTTCGGTTTGGGTGATTACTCCTTAAATCAGGCGGGAGTAGCTGCCGCTATAGCTTCATATAATGATGAGAAGTTTTTAAAATACTCAAAGGCGAAAATCGTCGAAGCAAGAGATATGCTGCAAGATGCTGTTAAAGAAAATGGCCTGAAACCCTTATCATCCAGCACTAATTTCATGTATGTAGATCTTGGATCTTTGAATGCAGAAGAATTCAGAAAAGAAATGGAAAAAGAAAGGGTACTTATTAGAGGAATATATCAAGACTATGTTAATTGGTCTAGGGTGAGTACTGGCAAAATAGCAGATGTAAAACAATACATTATAGCCCTACCGAGAGTACTCGATAGAATGAGTTAATTATTGGAATTAATTTTCAAACCAAAATGTAACTGGTCCATCATTTACCAATCTTACTGACATGTCTGAACCAAAGCTACCTATCTCACATTCAATTTTCTTGCTTCTTATTATTTGAATGAACTCTTGGAAGAAATGAAAACTTTTTTTAGGGTCTGCTGCTTTTGAAAAACTAGGCTTGTTTCCCTTTTTTGTTCCGACAGACAAAGTTACTTGAGGAACAACTAGTAACTGATGATTTGTCTCTAGGATGCTTCTAGATATCTTTCCATTATGATCATTGAAGATTTTAAAATTTAACAGTTTCTTGGCCATTGACCCTAAAGTCTCCGAAGTGTCGTGTTTATCAAAACCTACAAGTGCCATAACTCCTTGCTGAATTGAACTGATAATCTGATTGTCAACTTCAACTGATGCAGTTGAAACTCTTTGAATGAGAAGCTTCAATTAGTTTTCTAGAGAAATATCCCACTTGCCTTCAGAAGCCAGCTTATTCATCAACGCTCTGTGAGATAGAGCCTGTTGAGCCAGAATTATATTTTCTTTCTTACCCATCCATGCCTTTAATGCAGGTTGTTGAAGCGCCCTACCGTAAGAGAAACTTAATTTCCAATTAAATCCTCCTATCTTGTTCATTGCATCCAAGTGGGCGGTAGCATCTATATCAGACTGTCCACCTGATAAAAATGTAACGCCTGGTAACTCATCGGGTACGTAAGCCTTCAGACAATCAATAGTCTTTTGTGCAACCTCTTCAACATCGGCCTGATCAGAATTATTAGATCCAGATGTAATCATGTTAGGTTTTAAAATAGTTGCTTTTAGGTCTACTTCTCTATCCAAAAGGCAAGTAAATAAAGTATCTAAGCAACGGGAAGTTGCCTCCAAACAATCATCTATTGAATGGTTTCCATCCATCAATACTTCAGGCTCTACCATAGGAACCATATTATTATTTTGAACAATTTTTGCATATTCAGCAAGGGCTTCCATATTAGCTGAGATAGCCTCAGAGGAGGGCATGTCTTCTCCAATATTAATAACTGCTCTCCACTTAGTAAACTTGGCACCAATTTCATAGTATTCTTTTAGTCTTTCATCAAGACCCTCTAATCCTTGTGTAAGACTCTCCTCGGTATCACCTATTTGTTGCAGACCTTTATCAACCTTAATACCTGGCAAGGAACCTTGGCTATTTATAACATCTACCAGTGAAGTACCATCAGCGGCTGTTTGACGTATGGTTTCATCAAATAATATTACTCCTCCTATGTTGCCTTTCATGCCTTCAGATCTAAAAAGTAACTCTCTATAGTCTCTTCTATTATCCTCGGTGGACTCAACTCCTATTGAATCAAATCGTTTGGTGCATGTAGGATTGCTTTCATCGGCAGCTAATATCCCTTTTCCATCTGAAACTATGAAACTTGCTATTTCACTTAAACTACTAAAATTCATCTTTCTCTCCACTTATAAGTTTAATTTACTTTATCTATCAAAGCCTCAACTCCAGGAAGTTTTTTTCCTTCCATGAATTCTAAGAATGCTCCACCTGCTGTAGAAACATAATCCAGTTTGCCCAAAACACCAGCCTTTTGTGCTGCAGCGATGGTATCGCCTCCTCCGGCAACTGAAAAGCCCTTTGAGGAACAAATCATTTTAGCTATTTTTATTGTCCCCTTATCAAAATTTTCCTTTTCAAAGAATCCAAGAGGGCCATTCCACAAAATAGTTCCCGCATTCATTAATACTGTCTCTAAATCAGAGAATGATTCGGGTGAAACATCAAAAATTGCTTCATTTTTTTCTATAGAATCGATAGAGGTGAGTCTGCCAGGTTTGTCAGGATTATCCGAAACTACAACGAGATGTGGAACTGTTATTTTAGGATTTTCTAACAGTTTTACTGCCTCTGGTAGCATGGACTCTTCAACTAAAGACTTACCAACTTCATTGCCCTTTGCTGCTATGAGGGTGTTAGCTATTCCTCCTCCTAGGATAATCTTATCCATGGATTTAGAAAGGGAGTCTATAAGAGTGAGTTTGGTAGATATTTTTGCACCGCCAAGAATTGCTACTGAATTTTTCGAGTTTTCTTTTACTTTCGATAAAGCATTTAATTCCTCATCTAATAATAAACCTGCACATGCATCATTAGAAAAAGCTATTACACCTGCCGTAGAGGCATGAGCTCTATGTGAAGTGGCAAATGCATCCATTACAATTAAATCTCCTAATCCGGCCAATCTCTTTGATAAATCTATATCATTAGACTTCTCACCAATACAAAATCGAGTATTTTCAATAACTGAAATTTTTGGGATTTTATCTAATTTTTCAAACTCACCTAAGTTATAAAACATAATTTTTTTATTTAGTAAGTTCTCCATTTCATTCACGACAGGTAATAGAGAAAATTCCTCTTGAAATATGTCATTCTCTTCTGGCCTGCCTAAATGACTCATGATTACTAATCTAGCCCCAGCATCAATAATAAAATTTAGGGTCGGTAGTGATCTGAGAATCCGTTCATTATTAGTAACTAAACCATTCTCAATGGGAGTATTAAGATCTGATCGTAATAAAACAGTCTTGTTGCTTAAGTCTACCTCGTTAAGACTTTTATATTGCATTTCTACAGACCGAGTTTTGAAATAATTTGTTCTTTCGTAAATCCAAAATGCTCAAAAAGTATATTTCCGGGAGCTGATTCACCGAAGGAATCCATTCCTATAACATCCCCTTCAAGTCCAACATATTTTCTCCACCAATCAGATTGTGAAGCCTCAATAGAAACTCTTTTAATCCCTTTACCGAGAATGGATTCTTTGTAATTTTCCGATTGAGAATCAAATCTTTCCGTGCAGGGCATCGAAACAACCCTAACTGAAGTCCTATCTTTTACTTCCTCAGCCACTGACATTGCAAGCTCCACTTCGGAACCAGTAGCGATAAAAATTAGTTCTGGTTCGACTTCAGGCTCCCAAAGGATGTAGGCACCTTTCTTAATAGAACTAACTTGGTCTTTACTTCTTTCGTAGTTTGGAAGCCCTTGCCTAGATAGTATGAGTGCCGTGGGTTTATCTGTATTTTCCAGAGCAGCTAGCCACGAAATAGCTGTTTCAGAAGTATCGCAAGGCCTCCATGTCTCTAGATTAGGAGTAGTCCTTAAGCTTGTTAAATGTTCAACAGGTTGATGGGTAGGACCGTCTTCTCCAACTCCTATTGAATCATGAGAATAGACAAGTATTGTCTGTATCTTCATTAAAGCAGCCATTCTTACGGCATTTCTAGCATAATCTAAGAATGTTAAAAAAGTTCCCCCGTAGGCTTTTATACCACCATGCAAAACTAAACCATTCATAATACCAGTCATTCCAAACTCTCTAACGCCATAGTTAATATAGTTTCCAGAAAAGTCATTCGCTCTTATTTCTTTAGTTCCATCCCAATTTGTATTGTTTGAGCCTGTAAGGTCTGCTGATCCGCCTAATAATTCTGGAATGAGAGGACCCAGGATATTTAAGACTTTTTGGGAAGAAACTCTTGTTGCCATCTTGGGTAGATCCTTTTGAACTTCTTCAATGAAAGAATAAATACTATTCTCGATTCGATCTGGTAAATCACCTCTGATCAACCTTTTTAATTCACTAGATAGTTCTGGATTTTCTGAAGCATATTCTTCAAATATTTTATTCCAATCTTCCTCTTTCTGATTTCCAGCATTTCTTGCATCCCAGTCCTCATACACTTCTTGCGGTATATTGAAAGGATCATTGGGCCAATTTAATTCTTTTCTGGTTAAATCAATCTCATCAGCATCTAAAATGGCTCCATGTGCGGCCGCTGTGCCTGAAATATTTGGCGATCCTTTTCCAATAACTGTCTTGCAACATATCAGAGTAGGTTTTTCATCATTAGATTTTGCTTTAATGATAGCTTGATCTATTTCTTCAAAATTATGTCCATCGATATTCGGTATAACTTCCCATCCATAGGATTCAAACCTTTTTGGGATATCTTCTGTGAACCATCCTTCTACATTTCCATCTATGGAAATATCATTATCGTCATATAAAATTACTAAGTTTCCAAGACCGAGCGTTCCCGCCAAAGAGCAAGCCTCATGAGATATACCTTCCATTAAACAACCATCTCCAGCAAATACATAAGTCATATGATCAACGATTTTATGTTTTTTAGTGTTGAATTTAGATGCAAGAGTTTTTTCGGCTATGGCCATTCCTACTGCATTAGCAATACCTTGTCCTAATGGTCCAGTAGTAGTTTCTACGCCTGGAGTTATTCCAAATTCCGGGTGACCTGCAGTTTTTGAATGCAACTGTCTAAAATCTTTCAAGTCCCGGATAGATATGTCATAACCTGTGAGGTGCAAAAGTCCATATATAAGCATAGATCCATGACCATTTGACAAAACAAATCTGTCTCTATTAAACCACTCAGGATTTGTCGGATTGTGTATTAAATGATTCTGCCAAAGTACTTCGGCTATATCGGCCATACCCATGGGCATGCCGGAATGGCCAGAATTCGCCTGTTTCACAGAGTCTAACGCTAAAATTCTTAGGGCATTAGCTGATAGGGAGCTTGAAATATTACTCATTTTTTTGGTCAACTTATTGTCGCTGAAATATTTTTTTATGTATATAGAAATACTAATAAAAACTTAGTTTTTTTCAGTAAAAAAAATAGTTTTGTGTAAAATACTCGCTCCTTGCTAGTGGAGGCAATATGTCTGAATATAAAATATTTACTTCTGAATCCGTATCGGAAGGTCACCCAGATAAGATGGCGGATCAAATTTCGGATGCTGTGCTTGATGCAATGCTAAAAGATGATCCTGAATCAAGAGTTGCCTGTGAAACTTTAGTCAAAGATAACCTGGTCGTTCTCGCTGGAGAAATAACAAGTGGATCTGATCCAGACCTAGAAGCTCTAACGCGAAAAGTTATTCTCGATATAGGCTATGACAATATAGATGTTGGCTGTGATGGAAACACATGTGAGGTAGTCAATGCCATCGGTAAGCAATCTCAAGATATTGCGCAAGGTGTTAACGAAGGTGAAGGTGAGGATTTAGAGCAAGGTGCTGGAGATCAAGGCTTGATGTTTGGCTACGCTACAAATGAAACAGAAGTATTAATGCCGGCTCCAATTACTTACTCGCATAGGCTAGTTGAGCAACAAGCCTTCATTAGAAAAAGCAATAAATTATCCTGGCTCAGACCAGATGCTAAAAGCCAAGTTAGTTTCGTTTACGGTGAAGATGGCAAACCTCAATCTATCTCTGCTGTTGTATTGTCAACACAGCATGATCCTGACATTTCTCAAGAAGATCTAAAAGAAGGTGTCATGGAAGAAATCATCAAACCAATTCTTCCTTCTAATTGGTTAAATGAAGATACAAAATATTTCATCAATCCTACAGGAAGGTTTGAAATAGGTGGTCCAGTAGGTGACTGTGGACTCACTGGAAGAAAAATCATCGTTGATACCTATGGTGGCATGGCCAGACACGGAGGTGGCGCTTTTTCAGGAAAGGATCCTTCTAAAGTAGACAGATCTGCTGCTTATGCCGGGAGATACGTAGCAAAAAACATCGTAGCTGCTGGCATGGCTGATAGATGTGAGATTCAGGTATCGTATGCTATCGGCGTTGCTGAACCAACCTCTATTAGTGTTAACACATTTGGAACAAGTAAAATTGATGAAGAAAAAATTTCTGATCTAATTAGAGAACATTTTGATCTGAGGCCTATGCAATTAATCAATATGCTTAATCTTAAAAGACCGATTTACCAATCTACAGCCGCCTATGGTCACTTTGGAAGAGAAGAAGCTGCATTTACTTGGGAAAAAACAGATAAAGTAGAAGCATTAAAAGGATAAATATTATGAGTAATAAAGATTATAAAGTAGCTGATATGGAATTAGCAGATTGGGGAAGAAAAGAGATAGTTATAGCCCAGTCTGAGATGCCTGCCTTAATGAAACTTAGAGAAAGATATGGAAATGAGCAGCCTCTCAAGGGCGCTAAAATTCTTGGGTGTATCCATATGACTATACAGACGGCAGTTTTGATAGAAACCTTAACCGCACTGGGTGCAGAAGTAAGATGGTCTGGATGTAACATTTTTTCTACTCAAGATCATGCGGCAGCAGCTATAGCTGAATCAGGTGTGCCAGTATTTGCCTGGAAAGGTCAAACCGAAGAAGAGTTTAACTGGTGCATAGAACAAACAATTCTGTCTGATGGAAAACCGTGGGATGCAAATATGATCCTTGATGATGGAGGTGACCTAACTGCCATGGCACATAATAAATATCCTGAAATTCTTGAAAATATCCATGGCATTACAGAGGAGACAACTACTGGCGTCTTAAGACTTAATGAGATGATCGAAAAAGGTGAGCTGAAAGTTCCAGCAATCAATGTGAATGACTCAGTAACAAAATCAAAGGCTGATAATAAATATGGCACAAGGCATAGCTTAAATGATGGAATAAAAAGAGGAACAGATATGTTTCTTTCTGGTAGAAAAGCCCTGGTAATTGGATATGGCGATGTAGGTAAAGGATCTGCACAAAGTCTTAAACAAGAAGGGATGGTGGTTAGAGTCACTGAAATAGATCCAATTTGTGCCATGCAAGCTTGTATGGATGGTTATGAGGTTGTTTCACCTTACATAGATGGAATTAATAATGACTCTGAAGATTCAATAAATAAAGCTCTATTGGAGGATACTGATCTAATTGTCACAACAACTGGCAACTACAAAGTTTGTGATAAACATATGCTTAAAGCTTTGAAAAATGGAGCAGTGGTTTGCAACATAGGTCATTTTGATACTGAGATAGATACACAATACATGCGCGATGAATGGCAGTGGGAAGAGGTAAAACCGCAAGTTCATAAGATCTTTAGAGATACTAAAGCTGGCGAAATGCCTGATATGGATAGCGAAGACTACATTATTCTTCTGTCAGAAGGACGACTTGTGAACTTAGGCAATGCAACAGGGCACCCGTCAAGGATCATGGATGGCTCTTTTGCAAATCAAGTACTTGCCCAAATGTATTTATATGAAAAGAAATTTGCTCAAATTAATGATGAAGATAAGAAACAAGAGCTTATCCGGGTTGAAGTATTACCTAAGAAATTGGATGAAGAGGTAGCTTCTTATATGGTTGAAGGATTTGGCGGAGTCATGACTAAACTATCTTCTGATCAAGCCGAATATATCAATGTACCCGAAGAGGGGCCTTTCAAGTCAGAAATATATAAATACTAATCTGATTATTCAAAGTTAAAACTCGAAATGTTTAGTTTTGGAGTTTTCTCCGCTTTATACTAAGAATTACATATTAGTGATGCACAGTTAGTAAACTGAAAAAATAATGTTATGGCAAAAAAAGAAAAAGAAATAAATCCTCTATGGGGAGGTAGATTTAAATCTGGGACTGATAATCTCGCTCAGTCATTTTCTGCATCTATTGATATAGACAAAAGACTCTTTGAAGTCGATATCCAAGGTTCAATTGCATATGCCGAGATACTAAATGTGGCGAATTTAATAAATTCCTCTGAACTTAAAAAAATAAAAAAAGGTCTCAATAAGATTTTAGATGAGATAAAGCGCGATAAATTTGATTGGGATTCAAGTCTAGAAGATGTACATATGAATATTGAGGCAAAGCTTGTAAAAATTGCTGGTACAGCCGCAAAAAAAATTCATACTGGCAGATCTAGAAATGATCAAGTAGCAACAGACTTAAGGCTATTTCTAAAGAACCAAATAGACGAGATCCTAAATTTAACTATCTTACTTCAAAAATCTTTATTAAAAAAAGCTGACGAAAATACCGATACTTTGATGCCTGGTCTAACTCATCTTCAAATTGCACAGCCGGTGACTTTTGGGCATCACCTAATGGCCTGGTTCGAAATGCTGTCTAGAGATTATTCGAGGTTAGAAGATGCAAAAAAAAGAATGGATGTCATGCCATTAGGTTCAGCTGCGTTATCTGGAACAAGATTCAATATAGATAGAAAGTTTCTTGCTAAGAAGCTGGGCTTTGGAGAGATAAGTAGAAATTCAATGGATGCAGTGAGTGACAGAGATTTTGTTCTGGAGTTAGCTTCTTCTTTATCAATAGTAGGAATTCATCTTTCAAGAATTTGTGAGGAGATAATACTCTGGTCTTCAAGCCAATATAGTTATATCTGTTTATCTGACGAAGTGTGTACGGGCTCTTCGATAATGCCTCAAAAAAAGAATCCTGATATGGCCGAACTGATTAGAGGAGGTGCCTCCAAAACTATTGCTAATCTTATGGGGCTTCTGTCATTGATGAAAAATCTTCCATTAACTTATAACAGAGACTTACAAGATGATAAGGAATACATTTTCAATAGTATTGATTTCACCAAAGATAGTCTTAAATTACTGTCACTAATAATTGACGGGATGCAGCCTAATATTGAGAAAATGAAAAGTGATTGTTTTACTGGCCAAATAACTGCAACTGATTTAGCAGACTACCTGGTTGAAAAAGGTATTGCATTTAGAAAGGCACATGAAATAGTTGGTAAGATTGTTGCTCATGCAGAAAAGAAGAAGGTTCAAATCTTTGAATTGGAAATTTCTGATTTAAGAAAATTTTCTAAAACTATAAACGAAGATGTTGCAAATTATCTGGATCCACAGAAAACAATTTTATCCAGAAAACAGGTAGGTGGTACGGCGCCCTCGCAAGTTAAAAAAGAAATAAAAATAGCCAAGAAAGAATTAATCAGGAAGCAATCATGAACATTTGTATGAGAATCTTACTATTATTGTTTATTTTTAACTTGTCTTCCTGTGGCAATAAAGTTCCTTTAAGGTTACCTGACAATCCTGAAACTTTTTTTTCAAACTATGAAAGAAATTGAAGGACAACTTTGGATTGAAAATGTTCCTGTTATTAATTTAGCAAGAGAATATGGTTCTCCCATATTTATCTATTCTGCAAAGCAAATTAAAAGTAACTTTGGAAAGTATCAAAATGAAGTTGGCAGCAATGATCTGATTTGTTATGCAGTAAAAGCGAATTCTAATCTTCACATTCTAAAATTATTATCTGAACTTGGCTCTGGATTTGATGTGGTTTCTGGAAATGAGCTCAAACGATGTCTAAAGGCAGGTGCAGATAAGAATAAAATTGTGTTTTCTGGCGTTGCGAAGTCAAATGAGGAAATAAAATTAGCGGTAGAAAACGAAATCCTCTCTATCAATATAGAGTCATATGGTGAGTTTGAGAGAATAGCAAAAATTTCTGAACAACTTAATAAATCTGTAAATTGTGCATTAAGAGTTAACCCCGATATAGCCATTGGCTCTCATAAATATATTGAAACGGGATCAAAAACTTCAAAATTTGGTTTAGATAGTGAAGCAGTTAATAAAATATCAGACGAAGCGAGAGATAATAAACTCGTAAATATAGCTTCTGTTGCATGTCACATAGGCTCTCAGATTTCTGATGAAAATCTAATTCTGAAAAGCTTGGATGTAATATGTGAAATTGCAGATAATCTTTCATTAAATGGGCATGCCATTAAATTTTTAGATATTGGTGGTGGCCTTGGTATCCAGTACAAAGACGAAAAAGAAGGAGATCCGGGAATTTTAATGGCAGGAGTAAAAAATAGATTAGAAGGTAAGGAGTATAAGATAATACTAGAGCCTGGTAGATCAATCATTGGATCTGCTGGAATACTTGTCACAAAGATAGAATACATAAAAAATGCAGGTGGGAAAAAATTTGCAATTATTGATGCAGGTATGAATGATTTGATTAGGCCCTCGTTATATGAAGCCTGGCATGAGGTAAAAGAATTAGAAAATAGAGAAATATCATCTGATACTTACGATTTAGCGGGTCCAGTTTGTGAGACTGGGGATATACTTGCCAAAGGCCGGAATCTAAAAATTTTACCAAATGACTTTGTTGCTTTCATGGATGTAGGTGCCTATGGTTCTGTTATGAGCTCAAACTATAACTCTAGACTTAAGCCTCTGGAGTTACTTGTCACTGGCGATGAAATTGAAGTCATAAGAAGAAAAGAAACATTTGAAGATCTCATAGCTTTAGAATCATAGTCAGTCATGTCAATAGACTTATACATTTACTCAGGGCTTGGGAATATCATTGCCATTATTGATTCTTTAAGAAATGATATTTCTATCAATTCAGAAGATGTACTTAAAATATATCAAAATCACAAAATAGATTTTGATCAACTGATATTGGTATTGCCTCCAGAAGAGCCGAAAAATGATTTCGATGCAAAAATATACAACAACGATGGTTCTATTGCGTCAAATTGCATCAATGGCGCAAGGTGTGTTTCTAAATTTTTAGAAGATCACTCTTTATGTGCTTCAAAGAAAGTTAAAGTTAAAACTGATGGAGGTATCTGGTACCTAGAGTCATTGAGTGAAGATAGGTTTTCGGCTTCTTTTGAGATTTTAGAAGAAATCAATCAGGTTACATTAGATATTGAAGGGCAAGAGCTATTTCTAGAATGTATAGAACTTGGAAATCCTCACGGAGTAACATTTCTAGATAGAGACTCTAAAGTAGATCTCAGTGTTATGGGTGAAAAGCTACAAACTAATAAATTATTTCCCGATGGGGTTAACTTTGGCTTGGCAAATATAGTGAATGATAATGAGATCAATCTAAGAGTTTACGAAAGAGGTGTTGGCGAGACCTTAGCATGTGGAAGTGGGGCTTGCGCCGCTGCTTTAATTGGCATAACAAATAAAGCGATGTCATCTCCGGTAAAAGTGAACTTCAAACAAGGAAGCATTTTGGTAGACTATAAGATAGGATCAAGAAAAATATATGCTGAAGGTTCTGCAACTTTTTTAAAAGAAATAGAAATCAAAATTTAATGCCAAAAAAATCCATTGATGCAAAGCAAGTAGAAGAATTTCTGGTCCTAAACCCTGATTTCCTTTCGAACAATTCCCATATATTAGATTCAATAGAAATAGTTCATAAAACTGGAGGAGCAGTTTCTTTGATTCAAAAACAAGTTGAAGTTCTTAGAAAGAACTACGAATCGACCTCCGGAAACTTACTTGAACTGCTTGAAATTGCAAAAGCTAATGAAGGTATTTTCGAAAAAACTAAAAAACTTATCTTAAATTTAATTGTATGCAAAAATTTAACGGATGTAATCGCATCAACGGAAAACTCTTTTTCAAAAAAATTTCAGGCAGATGCCTGTAAAGTTCTATTTTTTAAAGAAAATCCTAACTTACCTAAAGGTAGAATTCTTGATGCCCAACGAGCACATAAAGCAATTGGGAAAAAATATAATGCTTCAGATATATATTGCGGCCCCTTGGATAAACAAGAATCAGACTATATTTTTGACAAAAAAACAAAAATTAAGGATTGTGTTTTAGTTCCCATCAAAAATACTGATTGCCCTGGAATGCTTGCATTGGGTTCTAAAAACGAAAATACGTATTCAAAAGAAAATGATTCATTATTTTTAGAATTTGTAGCAGAAACTCTATCCAGGCTTATCGATAGAAACAATTTTTAAATGCTTGGTACTGAAATAAAAATTTTTCTATCTTACTTAGAATCGGTAAAACAATATTCACCGCACACCCTTAAAGGCTATCAAAGAGATTTAGAAAAACTATCCCAATATCTTTCCACCAATGACAGACAAGATTGGAAAAATGCAAATGAACATGACATAAGAACCTTTATCAATGATGAAAGGCGAAGGGGTATAAGCCCCAGGAGTATTCAGAGATTATTGTCTTCCTGTAGAACTTTTTATGAATATTTACTTGCCGAGGGAAAAATTAAGTTGAACCCTGCAAAAAATATAGTTTCACCTAAATCAGCCCAGCTTCTTCCTAAGGCTATGGATGCTGATTTAGTTCAAAGACTTTTGGACTTTAAACCTAAAGGAATGATAGAAACAAGAGATAAGGCCATCGCAGAGCTTTTATATTCTTCTGGACTACGTTTATCAGAAATTTGTAAATTAGACCTTGAAGACCTTGATCTTAAAGAGAGAACATGTGTAGTAACTGGAAAAGGAAATAAAACTCGCATTGTTCCAGTTGGAACAAAAGCTATTCAGTCATTAAGAGATTGGATTATTTATAGAAATGAATTGTTGGAATCTAAAGAGACTCAGACAAATGCAATATTTCTAAACAATAAGGGAAGCCGTATTTCTGAAAGGTCTATTCAACTTAGACTTGAAAAATTATGCCTTAAAAGGGGTCTTCCAGGAATCAATCCTCATATGTTAAGACATTCTTTTGCAAGTCATGTACTCGAATCAAGTGGAGACTTAAGAGCAGTTCAAGAAATGCTCGGCCATTCAGATATCGGTACTACGCAAATATATACAAAATTAGACTTTCAACATCTCTCAAAGATTTATGACAAAGCCCATCCACGAGCAAAAAAAGGAGCTAAAAATGACAATTAAATCAATATCTTTTGATCTAGATGATACTTTTTGGCCTCTTATGCCGACCATTATGGAGGCTGAAAAAAATTCTAGAAATTGGATTAAAGATAATTATCCAGGAGTCCTAAACTCCCTAACTAAAGAAGCGAGTATTGAAATAAGAGATAAACTTCTAAGAACTGATCCAAGTCTAATCAATAGACTATCTGAGCTTAGACAAAAAATATTCTATGATGCGAGTATTAGATCCGGATATACTGATGGTGAATCGCAAAGTATGGCTGAAGGTGCTTTCAAAATATTCTTTGAGGGACGAAATAATGTAACTTTCTATGATCATGTGATCTCAACTCTAGATATATTAAAAGATGAATATTCTCTAGGAGTCATAACAAATGGAAATGCTGATCTTGATATGATCGGGATATCAGATTATTTCGACTACATTCTTTCCCCGGCAGAGCTAAATACTCATAAACCCAATCCAGAAATGTTTGAAGCAGCACTAGAAGCGACCGGTCTGCAAGCACGAGAAATATGTCATATTGGAGACCATCCAATCAATGATGTACAGGCTAGTTATGATTTCGGCTGCAAGCCTGTATGGTTCAATGAAAATGAAGGAGAGTTAGAATTAGATATTCAGGTACCTAGCTTTTCTGATTGGAGAGAATTACCTCCCCTGCTGAAAACTATCTAAAGCTGAGAAAGATATTGATCTAGCCTCGTTCCATTCATAATAAAGGTTGCTTTTTGATTGGAAGCAGCCTCTTTCACTTCTGTCATGTTAACAGCTTCACCAACTTGTATAACACCTACCATAGCCATCATTACGTGAGGATCGCACTGGTACACATAGATTCCCTCTTTATCTAGTTTTACTGAGATATCCTGACTCAGAGCGCCGGCCCAACTATCAGCTCCAGATGGAATCATCCCAGGCATAGAAGCAGAATTATGAGAAAGATCAGTAGCTTTAAAGTGAATTGTGTCGCCTACAGAGACCTTGATCACAGCAGGTTCAAAAACCATAGTTCCATCAACACCTGAATTTAACATTTTAACAATATGTTCAGATCCTTCAGAAAGCTCTATTTTGGGTAAATCATTTACAGGGGCCATCGCTTGAGACGCTGCAGGAGCAGCCGAGCCACAATCCTGTCCCTCTAGGCAAATAGATCCTACAGGAGCAATCCTCATTTCAATTGCTTTTTGTGCTTCCGAGGCACTGAGGCTCAATACAAAACCGATTGTTAGTATCAAGAAGAATTTTGAATTTTTCATATATTATAGATTTCTGAAGATCGAGCGGGCTGCATTATAAAACAATAAAACTAGGTAGTCTTGAAAAATAGAACTAAAACGCAGGTATATCTGTTTGTGTTCGTCCCAAAATCAAGGCGTGAATATCACTAGTTCCCTCGTAAGTATTTACAACTTCTAAATTTACCATATGCCTCATAATTGGATACTCATCTGATATTCCATTTCCTCCAAGCATATCTCTGGATTTTCTAGCTATCTCAAGTGCTTTTCCGGTTGAGTTGCGTTTTATAAGTGAAATTAATTCTGGAGAGATGTTGTTGTCATTCATTAGTTGGCCTGCGCGATAGCATCCTTGTAATCCAATACTTATGTCAGTCTGCATATCAGCTAACTTTAATTGAATAATTTGATTGGAGCCAAGTGGTCTATCAAATTGTTTTCTATCCATTACGTAATCTCGAGCAGTATGCCAGCAAGTTTCGGCTGCACCTAGAGCTCCCCAAGCAATTCCGTATCTTGCATTATTTAAGCAACTGAATGGTCCTTTGAGACCTTCAATGTTTGGAAGCATCTGACTCTCTTCAACAAACACTTCGTCCATAACTATCTGACCGGTAACAGAGGCCCTTAATGCCAATTTTCCTTCTATCTTTGGAGCGCTAAGTCCTTCCATCCCTTTTTCAAGAATAAATCCTTTTATTTTTCCCTCATCATTCTTAGCCCAAACAACAAAAACGTCTGCTATAGGACTATTTGATATCCACATTTTTGCACCAGTTAATGAGTATCCACCATCGACACTCTTTGCTCTTGTTATTAAACCGCCAGCATCTGATCCATAGTCTGGTTCTGTCAAACCAAAGCAACCGATCTTTTCACCTTTGGCTAAGGATGGTAAATATTTCTCTTTTTGTTCTTCAGAGCCAAAAGCATAAATTGGATACATAACTAAAGAGGATTGAACACTCATCATAGATCTATATCCAGAATCAACCCTTTCTACCTCCCTCGCAATTAGCCCATAACTCATGTAGTCAACACCTGGGCAATCATAGCCATGTATAGTTGAACCTAATAAGCCTACAGAGCCCATTTCTTTAAATATTCCAGGATCAGTTTCCTCACTTCTAAAAGCATCTCTTACTCTTGGCAAAAGTTTTTCTTGAGCGAACTGATTAGCAGTATCTCTCACCATTCTTTGATCATCAGACAGCTGCTGCTCAAGCAAAAAAGGATCCTTCCAATTAATTGATTGCCAAGAATTACTTGCCATATTTACTCCACGACTAAAAGAAGGGGCATAATATCAGGGCTGGTGTATTAATAAAATAGATATTGAGATAGATATATAATCTATTCTGGGCTAGTAGCTCAGCTAGGATAGAGCGTCTGCCTCCGGAGCAGAAGGTCACAGGTTCAAATCCTGTCTAGCCCATTCAAATGATGATTAACTTTTTAAAAAAGTTAGTTTTTTACCCTTTTTTTTGCTGGAGTGAGTTTACTTTCTTTGTATATACTATGTTTTAGAGGGATAAATTATGCAACATGATCTAATAATAAAAAATGGAAATATCATAGATGGAACTGGCTCGGATGCTTATTCTGGAGACATCGCAATCAAAGATGGACTTATAACTGAAATTGGGGAGGTAAATGGAGAGGCAGCTGAGATTATTGATGCTGAAGGTATGACAGTTTCCCCTGGCTTTGTTGATATCCATACTCACCTGGATGCCCAAATTGGCTGGGATCCTCAAATGACCCCAATTTGCTGGCACGGCGTCACTACGGCTTTGATTGGCAACTGTGGACTTACTTTTGCTCCTTGTAAGCCTGAAGATACGGAAATTCTAGCTGGTATGATGGAAACGGTAGAAGATATTCCTAAGCAAGCCATTCTCTCCGGACTTCCGTGGAATTGGGAGCACTATGGTCAATACCTCGATATGTTGGAAGAACTTAAACCTTCTCTGAATGTTGCTGGTCTCGTTGGTCATTGTGCTGTTCGTTATTACGTCATGGGTGATCGATCTTTTGATGAGCAAGCGACTGATGCTGAAAAGCAACAGATGGCTGATATTGTAGAAAAGGCAATAGAAGATGGTGCTGTTGGATTTTCAACTAATCGTTACGAACCACACAAAGCTCCAGATGGACGTTCAATTCCAGGAACCTTTGCAGAGTGTTCTGAACTTGTTGAAATTGCAAAGGTTCTAGGACCTCGAGATGCCTTAATGCAGCTTGTTGGTGCAGATGCTGAAGTAATGAAGTCAGTGGCTGAGACAGAAGGTAGTAGAGTTTTATTTAGCTATGGTTGTTCGGGAGAAGAAGGATCTGGAACTAAGGCTGCAATGCATCTTGATGAAATGAATACAGAGGGGCGTAATATCACCGGTACCAGTCATACACGTGGATCAGGTTATATGTTTGGTCTTCAAGCTGGGCTGCCTATTCAAGGGCCAACGTGGGACATTCTACGAGAAAAAGATTTTGATGGTAGATTAAATGCCATCAATGATGAGACTTTTTGTGAAGCATTAGTAGCAGAAGCTCGCGAACCAAAATCTTGTCAAATTCCTCTACAAAAAGTTTATTTTCTTGGCTTAGAAGATACACCCGATCATAACTCCTCACAGAATCTGATCGAATTATCAAAATCTGCTTCTGAGCACTGGTCTGAAACTTTTTTACGTCTAACAAAAGATAGTCAAGGACGTGGTCTTTTCAACTGGCGCATGTTTAGTACCAACCTTAAAGAGCAAGGAGATCTTTTCTCTAGCGAAAACCTGATTCCTGGACTTGGTGATGTCGGTGCACATGTATCTCAAATTATGGATGGGGGATGGGCAAGTTTCATACTATCTCATTATGTACGTAAAACAGGTGTATTTACCCTTCCTCAAGCTATCAAGCGTATGACAGCTGATCCAGCTGCGGTGATTGGTCTTAAGGATCGAGGCACTTTAAAAATAGGTATGAAGGCAGACATAAATGTATTTTGCCCTAAAGAGGTGAGTGAGTTACAACCTGTATTAGTAAATGACTTTCCGGGTGATGCACCGCGATATATACAGAAGTCACGGGGCTTCAAAGCAACGATCGTCAATGGACAAGTTAATGTTCTTGATGGAGAGCCTACGAATGCTCGTGCAGGTCAAGTGTTAAGACATTCAGCCTAGGATACTACTTCTTAAGAAAGTGAGCCCAAGTTTCGACTGGTCTTCTATTTGTTCTCAGTTTGTTTATAGATGCTTTGGTATCCCTGTAACCTATAGCCATACCACAAAAAAGCATTTCCTCTTCTGGTGCTTCTACAAAAGCTGTCACACTCTCTTGTTTAAGTGACCAAGCTTCTTGTGCACAAGTATCAAGTCCAGCTTCTCTTGCAAGAAGCATAAAAGTCTGTAGAAACATTCCCAGATCTGACCATTGTGGAGTGCCCATTTGTCTATCTACATAACAAAAGAATGCCGCTGGAGCACCAAAAAACTCATAATTCTTAAGCATTTGCTTAAATCTACCTTCCTTATCATCACGTTCTATACCAAGTATGGAGTACATTTGTTCACCAACCTCAAAACGTGAAGTCCTATACGGCTCACTTAATTTTTCTGGATATATTGCATAAGCAGGAGTCTCAGGTTCTGACCATTCTGATTGAAACTTAAGGAATGATTGCATAGTTTCATTATTAATGACGTAGACTTTCCAAGGCTGTAAGTTACCTCCAGAAGCAGATCTAGAGGCCTTTTCTAACAACTCAGCTATCAAAGAATCCTCTACAGGATTTTTTAAAAATTCTCTTACAGAAAGCCTAGAATCTACAGCTTCACTCACATCCATTTACACTCTCCTATGTTAATTCTTTTTCTGCTGTTTCTTTTGCCCACTTATAATTAGCTTTACCATTTGGTGCACGCATAACTTCTTCAACGAATAAAACTTGTTTTGGAAGCTTGTAACCCGCCAAGTGTTCTCGAGTGTAAGAAATCAGATCTTGCTCTCCAATTTCTTTTCCTTCCTGAAAAGAAGCTAGAGCTACTACCCTCTGACCAAATCTATCATCCTGAAGTCCCACAACAAGGCAATCATATATATCATTATGACGCTTAATCGCCTCTTCAACCTCCTCTGGATAAACTTTCTCACCAGCAGTATTAATACAATTACTGCCACGCCCGAGAAGTGTAATAGTCCCATCAGCTTCAACTTTTGCATAATCTCCTGGAAAGCTATAACGAATACCTTGGAATTCCTTGAAAGTCTCGGCAGACTTTTTTTCGTCCTTGAAGTATCCCAGTGGGACCAATCCACTTGTGCCTATTTTTCCCATCTTTTCTGATCCTGGTTCAACAATCTCACCATCATCGGTAATAACAATAACACCTGGATTAAGAACAAACTTAGCAGTTTCAGCAGGATTATCTCTCGAAGCTCTTGAGGATCCCATTCCTCCCTCAGTAGAACCCATTGCGTCTACTAGAACCATGTCATGGTGCTTTAAAAGTCCTTGTTTAACTTCGGAACTCCACATTACTCCACTTGATATTATTGTATTTATTGATTCTAGATTATAAGGATTACCTTCAGCTTCAGCTTTATCTAAAGCGTCCATAATAGGTTTTGCAAAGGCATCACCAACTATTACAACATTATTAGCATGTGTTCGTTCAACCTCTTTCAATAAGTTATCAGGATCAAATCCCAGTTGAGGCAGTGTTACCACTGTACCACCTACAAGATGTGGAATGATAGCTCCTAACCACATGCCTGTTCCATGCATCAATGGACATGCTGGTATGCTTACTGGAAGTCTATCTTCTTCTGCTAATTTCTTTACTTCTTTCGCAACAGAATCGATATCTATCTTTTCTTGAACCGGGATCAGTCCCCAAGCTCCAGCTGTGTTCAACATGCCAGTTAAATGGCCTTCGTGCTCATACATAACACCTTTTGGCATACCAGTCGTTCCACCTGTATAGAGCATATAAATATTACTACTTGAACGCTCTATCCTATCCATGGGATTACAAGTCGATATGCTTGACTCATAATCTTTTGCAAAACTTAAAACTTCATTAGTTCCGTCATCAACTTGTATATAGAGTTTAACTTTAGGTAATTTGTCTTTTATAGACTTAATTTGTTCTGCATAGCAACCTTGATAAAAAACAGCCTCTGAATCTGAGTTGTCTAGTAGATAAACTAACTCTTCTTCCTTATATCTATAGTTCACATTTATTGGAACACCTTTAATTTTAAAAACACTGTACTGAGCCTCTAGATATTCATTGGAATTATGCAAATAAAGTCCAACCTTTGAATCATCTCCTAATCCTGCTTCAGACAATAATGAAGCAAGTCTTGCGGCCCTGTCATCATATTCTTTCCATGTGACCTCATTATTTCCACAGATGAGAGCGATTTTATCTGGTATGACATCAGAATTTCTCTCCCAAACGGATGCGTATTGTACTTCCAAAATAACCTCCTAATTAGTTCTGAATCCAGCTTCCATGTGCACCGTAAGGAACCCTTTGAGGAATTATAACTTCCGCGACCGGTTGTTGGTCAAACGACTGCGCATCAATGATTATAAGTTTGGATCTCCTAGTTTCTCTTTCATGAACCAAGGAAAGTATCCAGCCCTCGTCTTCTTCGGTAGCTCCAGGTTTATGAGCAAACACTGGTTCTCCTCCTGCAACATTGTCACCTAAATGGTGATCAATCCTTTTTCCCGTTTCAAGATGATATTTATACAAATTTTCACCAAAAGTAAGGTCTTTGACGTCAGTCTTTAACTGCATACAGTAACCAAACTCAGAATAAAGACCGATTCGATCATCATTTATTCTTGGAAAATCACATGCCCCATCATCTAATTGTTCTTCCGATACAGTCCCTTCGTCTAGATCTATTATCCAGCGCCATAATCTTGCAACCGTGGTTTCGCCTCCATAAATATCTTTAAAACCACCAACCATTGCTTCTTGTTGTCTAGATACATACAAAACTATCTTATTGTCTATCTCAAATGAATTGAAGCTGTGGAAAACGAAACAAGGATCTATATCAAACCACCTAACATCCGAATTATTACCAGCTCTAGGCATAACTCCTAATCGTGCTCCACATTCTGGTTTAAAACCGAATGGAAATCCTGTTGTGGCAGCTAAATCCATATCTGCAACTATGGGCAGATCCATGAAAACAACGTAGTTTCTAGTAATATTCCAATCATGCATCATTACCGGTCTAGGCAGTTCTATGGCTTCGGATTGAACTAAAGCACCATCTTTACTAACTCTGTAATAATTTAAATAAGGCTCACTAAACATAGAGTAACCAAAGAAAAGCATCTCTCCTGTTTCAGGACATACTCTTGGATGAGCTGTCATAGCCGTATCTAACTTTCCATTGAAATCTTCTACACCTATAGTGTCTAGGTCTTTATTAAGCTCCCAGGGTAAAGATGTTTCTTCTAAAGCAAGTAATTTCCCGGCATGATTAACAATGTGTGTATTTGCTGGAGAGGCGGCGAGGTCTCCAAATGATGACATCACATTTAGATCATTTTCGTAATAAGGAGTTCTAACATATCTATTTCTGTAGGACGCTTTGCCATTTTCAAGATAAACTCCGTGAAGCATGCCATTCCCGAAGAACCAATGATCGCTATATCCGGATACAGGATTAAAACCATTTCTTACAAACAAACCTGAAAGATCTTTTGGTATTTCACCTTTTACTTGAAGCTCAGACTCAGTAAGCTCTTTTTCAACAGGTGCCCAATTACCTTTAAGATGCCAATGTAATTTTTTTTCTGTGCTAGTAATATCTCCCATAACTTTTCCCCTGTAAGTTGAAGATAGTTATAGCAAAAAAAAGTACTTTATTATAGGGAATTCTTTTTATAAATTTCCGCAAAAATTGAGAAAGACATGAGAGTCTTTCAATATAAATTTAGTAGTCAATTTTGTCTTCAACTGCTTTTCCATCTTTTGGAATAAGGGCTGATCTTATGAATGAAGCAACTTCGACTCCATCTTGGTTCTTACCAATTGTTTTGACAGTAACTATTCCTTCATCTGGTCTTGATTTAGACTCTCTTTTTTCAATAACTTCAGATTCTGCATAAAGGGTATCGCCCACATAAAGGGGATGAGTCATTTTAATATCTGTCCAGCCCAAGTTAGCTACTGTTTTTTGACTGACATCACTCACGCTCATTCCTACCATCAAAGCAACTGTAAAAGGGCTAACTACCAAGGTCTTGCCAAACTCTGTACCCTTTCCATACTCATCATCAATGTGTAAAGGATGTTGATTCATTGTTAAAAGAGTAAACCAAATATTATCTGATTGGGTAATTGTTCTACCGGGTCTATGCTCATAGATATCTCCAACAACAAATTCTTCATAATATCTACCAAACGATTCCCTATAGCGGCCTGGTGATATTTCCTTCATTTTTTTTACCATAATATTTTTAGTCTATATTCTTTGGATCAATGCCTACAAGTCTTAATCTTTTTTCCATAGACAATATTATAGGTTGATCAATCATCCTGCCATTAAAAGCCATGACAGCAGATGAAGATTTTTTAAAAGCTTTTATGATTTCCTTAGCCTCATATATTTCTCTCTCATCCGGTAGAAAAGAACTCTTGATAACATCAAGTTGATTGGGGTGTATGGCTGCTTTTCCATTAAAGCCTAGTGCTTTGGATTTTTTGCTTTCTTCCTGCAACTTATCCAGGTTATCAATATCCATAAATGGACTGTCAATGGAAAATAGGTTATTGATTGCTGATTCTAATACTATTTTTGATCTTGCATGCAAAAGAGAGTCCCAGTCCATAGTAGAACCCAGGCTAGCACTAAGATCAGCACCACCTAATGCCAAACCTTTAACTTTTTTATCTTTAGCTATTAGAGAGATATTATTTATTGCATTTGGGGTTTCTAATAATGCAATAATGTTGATCTCAGGCAGATTGTCTAGCAAAGAGCAGTCTTCAATTTTTGGAAGCATAAAGGCACTCACTGAAAGATCAGTGCTTGAAAGTAATTTTATATCCTCTTGACCAAACTTATCATCAACTGGGTTAACTCTTATTATTAATTCGCCGATATGACAATTTTTTTTAAGATGAGAATATAGATCTTCCCTTGCCTGATCTTTTTCATTTTCTGATATGGAATCCTCTAGATCAACTATGATGCTATCAGCACCTTTTTGAAAGGTTTTGTCAATCCAATCAAGTTTGTTGGCAGGAATAAAGAGCGGAGAGATAGGGAATTTGTTCAATTTCAGAGGGAGAGATTTTAATTTCTTTCCTTTTCGATGAGAAAATCTACAACATCAAACAACTCATCCGTGCGAACAGACCTAGATGCAGCAACTTTATACTTTCCATTTACTACTAGTGACGGCACTCCAGTTACCTTCCAATCTTTCATTTTTTTATCTGCCTGATCAACCGCATTCCTCACCCCAAAAGAGGTAGAAACTGCTTTGTAGCGATCCTTCTCCACGTCGAATCCTCTAAAATAATACTCAAGCTCAGTATTACCTGTAAGCATTCTTCCTTCATTCTGAATAGTATTGAAGGCAGCTGGAACAAACTGTTGTTCAATGCCTAGAGCTTTAGCAGTGTAATAAATTCTTGCATGAGTTTTCAACATGTCATTCCAAGTGGCAGGAGATTTTATGAAAGTTACATCAAGAGGCATATCTCTTTTCCATCTTGCTATGTAGGGCTCGAGAGCATAGCAATGATTACATCCAAACCAGAATACTTCTGTTACTTCTATTTTGGATGGATCCCGAACTTTTGTAGGATTATCTAATAGTTCATAGTGCACTCCTGCTTTAAACCTCTCTCCACTTCCAGACTCGAAAGTTGTTTGATCATCATTAGAGCAACTTAGTAAAGCAATTAAGAGGGAAAAAAGAAGAAACTGGTTACGAAACATTTTATTAGTATAAACCATGCACAAAACTAGATAATGCATCTATCTCATCATCATCTAATTTATAAGCAATCGCAGCCATAATTTTTGAAGGATCTTGATTAATTCTTGCTCCTGATCTGTAATCTTTTAACGCCTTGGCAACATATTCAGGCTGCTGCCCACTTAGTAAAGGGTATGCAGCAGGTCCATTTCCTAAACCTTTAGGGGAATGACAGGCTGAACACGCGGGGACCCCCTTTTCAAGGTTACCTGCATAATATAATTTTCTTCCTAGCTCTACTTTGTCCTCATCTACCGTACCCACCGTATTAACATTAGATTCATAAAAAGCGGCAATATCTTGAAGATCAGAATCGTCTAGGTTATCTAACAGTCCTATCATAGAAGCAATTTCTCTTTCACCTGTCTTCACTAATCTAAGCTGCTTCAAAAGATAATTTTGATTCTGCCCTGCCAAAGAAGGCCAGATACCTACAAGGCTATTACCATCTAGTCCATGACAACCTGCACAGACTGCGACTTTATCCTTTCCAGCGTTAGGGTCTCCAGCTCCTAAGAGCATAATCGCTGTAGTTGTAATTATTAAATTTTTTAATCTCATCTAAGGATTTATCTTTAAATATGATGTGGCGCGCCGACATTATATACTAAGGAATCTGGCGATACTAAATTAAAAACCCCTATGGATAAGACATATTTTAATAACGCAAAATTCATTGGTAGTTATCCCAATACTGAAGATCTTCCAGCAGATCAAGGGTCCGAAATTGCATTTTGTGGACGGTCTAATTGTGGGAAATCCAGCATACTAAATGCACTCACCAATAATAAAAAACTGGCAAAAACTAGTAAAACACCAGGCAGGACTCAGTCAATAAATGTTTTTGAGATCAAATCAAACTCTGAATTTAAGATTATAGATTTACCTGGTTACGGATATGCAAAAGTATCAAAAAAAATGAGGGCTTCTTGGGGTCAAGAAATAGAAAAATATCTAATGACCAGACAATGTCTCAGTGCACTATGCATCATAATGGATATAAGGCATCCACTTAAAGAAGATGATGAAAATCTAATAGATTGGTGCGAAAGTAAAGATCTTCCTATGATCTTATTACTAAATAAAGCAGATAAATTATCAAAGAGTCAGATTGCCCAGACTGTATCAAAAGCCACTAAAGAGTTAAATAAATTATCAACCAAACATTTTATAATTCCAGTTTCTGCAACTAAGAAGACAGGAATAAACCTTCTCCTTGAAAAAATTGATGAGATGAATTAAAAAAGCTCCGAACATTTGGGGTTGCTCGAAGCTTTATGGAAGTCAGGATTAATTATTCCAATATCTTTAAGACATGAAAAATTTATTAAAGTTCAAATTTTTTTAATTTTTTTTTTAACTTCTTTATGGGTAAAATTAGAAAAAGGAAATTGATATCAGCAAAACAAGATCACAAATCGTCAAGAAATTTAGCTCCCTCCTAACACTAGGCGCAAACAAGAGAACTAAAATAAAAACCAATGCAAGACTTGTAGAGTCGTTTAAGGAGACTCAAGAAATTATCACCGATCGAGGTGTCCTGAAGTTTAGAATTGACTCACCAGGATCAGTGCCTCAAGATCCCGGATCCAATAGAAGTGAGCCCGAAACATTTGAGTGGATTAGAACTACATTAAAAGATCAAGAAGTTTTATGGGACATAGGAGCTAATATAGGCGTTTTCAGTCTTTATGCCGCTTTAGAGAAAAAAAATAAAGTCTTATCCCTAGAACCCTCTGCAGAGTCATATGCTACTTTGAATGCCAATATAAGATTGAATGGATTAGATGAATACATACAAGCTCTTTGCTTTGCAGGAAGTAAAACAACTAATTTACTGAATCTATTCATGAAAGATACGAGTGCAGGTGCATCGCACAATAGTATCGGATCAAGTTCGAATCAATTTGGAGAGTTTGACGTCAATGGATTCCAATCTGTAATCGCAATTAAACTAGACGATCTTAATCAAATTGAAGGAGTTCCTTCCCCAAATCATATAAAACTTGATGTTGATGGCAAGGAACTTGAAATACTGGAAGGGGCTGCGAATATTTTGTCTGGAATTAATAGTATCCTAGTTGAAATGGAAGGCATCAATCTTGATGAAAACCTTGAGAAGATAGAAAATATTCTTGCTATGGCGAGACTTGAAGAAGAATTAAGTTGGAGAAATAAGGGCTCAAGAAGAAACAGACTTTACTTGAGAAAATATTCTAATGAGTGAAGAGAAAGATCCAATAATCCTTGTAGACGGCTCTTCATATTTATACCGAGCTTATCACGCACTGCCACCTCTAACGACAAGTAAAAATCAACCTACTGGTGCGATTAAAGGCGTTATAAGCATGATAAAAAGAGTGCTTATTGATCATCCTGATAGTCCATTAGCTGTGGTATTTGATGCAAAAGGAAAAACTTTTAGGCATGACATGTATTCTGAATACAAAGCAAATAGGCCTCCTATGCCGGAGGATTTAGTCCAACAAATTGAACCAATTCATCGCATCATTTCGTTGATGGGCATAAAGCTTATTATGATTCCTGGTGTAGAGGCTGATGATGTTATTGGAACACTTGCCGAACAAGCAAGACAAAAAAAATTGAATACTGTGATTTCTACCGGTGACAAAGATATGACTCAACTGGTCTGTGACAATGTGAGCGTTGTAAACACAATGTCAGGTGAGTTGCTTGATGAAAATGGCGTAATGAATAAATTTGGAGTTGGACCGGAGCTCATAACTGACTACTTAGCACTTATAGGGGATAAGTCTGATAACGTTCCTGGAGTTGATAAGGTTGGACCAAAAACTGCGGTTAAATGGCTTAATGAATATAAGAATATTGAAGGTATAAAAAAGAATGCTGAATCTATAGGCGGTAAAGTTGGAGAGAATCTTAGGTCTTCTATAGAGACCCTTGATCTGGCTCACGAGTTAGTAAAAATAAAAACAGATGTTCCTTTAGAAATAACTATAGAAGATCTAGCAGTTTCAGAATCCGATGCAGAACAACTTTCTGAAGTTTATAAAGAGTTAGAATTTAATTCTTGGCTACAAGAAGTCCCTGAAAAAATCGTTAAAACAGAAGTCAATTCTTCATATATTTGTATCTCAACTGAGAAATCCTTAAAAGAATTAATAAAAAAAGCTTCGAAGGCTAAAACCATTGCTCTTGATACAGAAACAACTGGGTTAGACTATATGGATACTGAGTTAGTTGGCATATCTTTAAGTTATCAAGCAGGTGAAGCTTACTATATTCCACTAAATCATGATGATGATTCAGTAGATCAACTAGCTTTGGATATTGTTCTTAAAGAGTTAAGACCTCTTCTTGAAAGTTCTTCAAATAAGATCATAGGTCAAAATATAAAGTTTGATAAGAATGTTTTAGCAAAGTATGGAGTTGATATTGCTTCGATAAAAAATGACACCATGATGATGAGCTATGTTTTGGATGCTTCAGCGACGAGGCACAATCTAGATGCTTTGTCTTCCTATTATCTAAATTATAAAACCTCTACTTTTGAAGATGTAGCTGGTAAAGGTGTAAAGCAAATTACCTTCGATAAGGTCCCTATTGAGGCAGCTACAAATTATGCGGCAGAGGATGCAGATATAACACTGCGACTTTACGAAGAATTAAATCCTAGATTAGAAGGCGAGGCCTCTCTGAATAAACTCAATGATGAAATAGAGATTCCCTTGATAGAAGTATTATCCGAAATGGAACAAAACGGCGCTATATTAAATTCAAAGATTCTTAACTCTCAATCTAAAGACCTAGAAGGTAGAATAAAGAAGTTAGAAGAAAAGGCTTATCAAATAGCAGGTGAGGAATTCAATCTCGGCTCCACTAAACAACTCAGAGAAATATTCTTTGAAAAATTAAAGTACAGAATCATAAAGAAAACACCCGGAGGTCAACCATCAACAGACGAAAAGGTGCTTGCTGAACTTGCCGAGGAATATGAATTGCCCAAAGTTCTCTTGGAACACAGAACATTAAGTAAACTTAAATCGACTTATACCGATAAACTACCTAATCAGGTATCTCAATCCACCGGTAAAGTGCATACATCATTTCATCAAGCTGTAACTACAACTGGGAGATTATCTTCATCAGATCCTAATTTACAAAATATTCCAATAAGAACAGAAGATGGAAGGCGAATCAGGCAGGCCTTTGAACCTTCAAAAGGTAATAAGTTTATATCAGCTGACTATTCTCAAATAGAGCTTCGTGTGATGGCTCACATGTCGAAAGATGAAGGACTTCTAGAAGCCTTCCGAGAAGGGCAGGATGTTCATAGCAAGACCGCAAGTGAAGTATTCGATGTCGGTATCAAAGACGTAACATCAGATCTTCGCAGAAATGCTAAAGCAATTAATTTTGGTTTAATCTATGGGATATCTGCTTTTGGTCTAGGAAAACAGCTAGGTATTTCTAGAAATTTAGCCGCCGAATATATGGCGATGTACTTTGAAAAATACCCAGATGTTAAGAAATATATGGAATCAACTAAAGAATTTGCCAGTCAGAATGGTTATGTAGAAACATTGTTTGGTAGAAGACTTTACCTAAGAGATATTAATGCAACCAATGCAATGCGACGGCAAGCTTCAGAACGGGCAGCTATAAATGCACCCGTGCAAGGAACTGCTGCAGACATAATGAAAATAGCCATGATAAATATGCATAAGGCTATAAAAACACAAAAAAGCGAGACAAAACTTATTCTTCAAGTTCATGATGAACTAATATTAGACACTCCAAAAGATGAAATAGATAAGATCGTAAGTCTAGTAACGGAATCTATGATGGGAGCAGCAAATCTAGATGTCCCACTAGAAATAGATATTGGAATTGGAGATAACTGGGATCAGGCGCATTGATAGAACTAATTACCAAAAATCCAAGAAGAACATTCTTACTTTTTTTAATGGCGTCTGCGGGAATGATTGTAGTAGCCTTATATATGGAGCATTATCTGGGACTGAAGCCCTGCATACTTTGTTACATGCAAAGAGGTTCTGTGATTATAGTTGGAATCCTTGCCGCCTTTGGAATGATAATTAACCCAAAGAAAATCTTGACCTATAAAATTATCCTTTCTTCAATTTTTATATCCATTCTAAGTGGCGCATTACTCTCAATTAGACAGCTTTACTTGCAAAGCCTTCCAGCAGATTTGGTCCCGAGCTGCGCACCCGATATGGAGTACCTTTTTGCTACATTGCCCTTTTTAGAAATATTAATCTTAGCTTTTACAGGTGATGGAAATTGTGCTGAAATTTTATGGACTTTTATGGGTATCAGCATTCCTGGTTGGGTATTAATTTCACTCAGTTTTTTATTGATTTACTGTGTATTTATCTTTAAAAAGGTAAATGAAATTCATTCTCATAATTAAAATATAATCTATATAATACTTCGCTATTTAAAAAGGATTCTTAATGTCATCAATTCACGAAAATCTAACCGTCGAAGAACTTATTAATGCCGCTCTTGAAAGAGGTGAAGGAGAAATAGCTTCTAATGGTGCGCTGCTTGTAAAAACCGGCAAAAGAACCGGAAGAAGTCCGCTTGATAGGTTTATAGTTAAAGATGATACAACGATCAATTCTGTTGATTGGGGACAAGTCAACAAACCATTCGAAAGTGAAGCATTTATAAATATTTGGAATAAAGTTGAGGAATACATGAACCAAAGAGATACATTTGTTAGCTCTTTGCATGTTGGAGAGCATCCTGATTACTATGTACCAGTCAAAATCAGAACCGAATGGGCATGGCATAATCTTTTTGGTAAACAAATGTTCATAAGGCCTCAAGAATTTAACCCTGGAGGTAAAGACAACTGGGAGATTATGAGTGCACCTTTGTTTGAATGCGATCCAGAAACAGATGGCACTATTAGTGATGGCGTCGTTTTATTAGACTTCACAAGAAAGAAGGTCTTATTGGCGGGAATGCCTTATGCAGGAGAAATGAAGAAATCTATGTTTGCAGTTCAAAATTTCTTACTACCCGAAATGGATGTTCTTCCGATGCACTGTGCTTCTAATGTTGGATCTAACGGAGAAGTTTGCTTGTTCTTTGGTTTATCGGGTACCGGAAAAACAACACTTTCAGCAGATCCAGAAAGAAACTTAATCGGTGATGACGAACATGGATGGGGACCAGGTACAGTATTCAATTTTGAAGGAGGTTGTTACGCTAAATGCATTAACCTCACCAAAAAAAATGAACCTGTCATTTGGGATGCCATAAAAAGAGGTAGCGTAATGGAAAATGTGGTCATCGATTCGGAATCAAAAGATCCAGATTTTTCTGATTCCTCCCTAACCGAAAATACTCGAGTTGTTTATCCAAGAGAACACATAGAAAAAAGAGCAGATGAAAATTCAGGTGGAGAACCTAATGCAGTTATATTCCTTACCTGTGATTTATCTGGAGTAATACCTCCCGTTTCAATCTTAAGCAAAGAGGCTGCTGCTTATCACTTTTTAAGCGGGTATACAGCTGCAATTGGATCAACAGAAGTAGGCTCTACAGAAGCGTTCAAGACCACTTTCTCAACTTGCTATGGAGCTCCCTTTTTTCCTAGAGCCGCGGGTGTTTATGCTGACCTTCTAATGAAAAGAATAGAAGAATTTGATAGTAAAGTATATTTAGTCAATACAGGATGGACGGGAGGGCCGTATGGAATAGGTAACCGTTTCGATATACCCGTAACTCGATCAATTATCTCTGCAATTCAATCAGGAGATTTAATTGGTGCTGATACTGAAACCATAGAAGGAATGAATCTAGCTGTCCCATTGAGTGTTGAGGGAGTGGATAGCAAGCTTCTCAATCCCATAAAAAATTGGAAAGATCCATCATCTTATGCGGAATATGAAAATAAACTAGTAAATCAATTTAAAGAAAACTTTAAGAAGTTTGACGTATCACAATCTATAGTTGACGCTGGACCAAGGTAAGATCAAATGATCAGATTTTCTTTAGATGAGATAAAGAAATCAAAAGTATCTTCAGAACTCAATTTCATAAATAGAGGCATAGAGAGGGAGAGCCTTAGGGTTGACTCATCTGGAAAAATCTCTCAAACCCCTCATCCATCAGGATTAGGATCAGCTTTAACTAACCCTTATATAACTACTGATTTTTCAGAAGCTTTGCTGGAATTAGTGACCCCGACTTTCAATAGTGCTTCAGAATGTTTGAAATTTTTGAGTGATTTACATGTTTTTGTGAATCAAAATCTACTAGAAGAATCACTATGGCCTTTGAGCATGCCTTGTCAGATAGATTCCGAGGGTGATGTACCAATAGGAAACTACGGGACATCTAATCAAGGTATGATGAAAACTATATACAGAAGAGGTTTATCAAATAGATATGGAAGTATGATGCAGGCGATAGCGGGAATTCATTATAACTTTTCATTCTCAGATAAGTTTTTGCAAATTTTTGCAGACAACAATTCCATTGATTTAAAAAAATTCAAGAATGAGGTTTATTTAGGTATTGCAAGGAACTTCCGAAGATATGGCTGGCTATATCTTCTGTTGTTTGGATCTTCTCCTATAGCGAATAAGTCTTTTGCAGAAAATAGAAGTCACAATTTGGATGATCTTAATACTGAGGATCTTTTCAAGCCTTATGCCACCTCATTAAGAATGGGAGACCTAGGCTATATAAGTCAGGCGCAGGATAGCCTTAACATTTCGTACAACTCTATAGATCAATATACCTTAGATTTAAAAAATGCTTTGAAGACTTCCTACGAAGACTATAAAAAACTAGGTGAATTTAAGGACAACCAAAGAATTCAGTTAAATGATTCTATTATCCAAATAGAAAATGAGTATTACAGTACGATTAGGCCAAAAAGGGTTTGTCCAACTGGGGAAAGGCCTATAAATGTTTTAAATAATGAAGGAATAGATTATCTTGAAATAAGATGCATAGACCTCAACCCAAAAGCCTTTGTTGGTATATCTGAAGAACAAATATATTTCTTAGATCTATTAATATTATTTTGCTTACTTTCTGATAGCCCAGATATAACAGAATCTGAGTCAAATGAACTGTTTAAGACTCACAAAACAATCGTAAATGAAGGAAGAAGTTCTGAAGCATCTATTACAACACTTAAAGGTAAAATAAGCATCAGAGAAGAGGCTGAGAGAATACTCGATGGAATGCAAGACATCGCTGAATTCATGAGCAAGGAAGTATCTCAAGGTGATAGTAAGTGGACTGATACTCTTTCTAATCAAAAAGAAGTTATAAATAGTCTTAATAAATCTTTAAGTGGATCCTTGTTAGAAGAGATCCAAACCAATGATATGACCTTACAAGAATATGGAATGAAGATGTCACTTCTTCATAAAGAACATATGGATAGTCTTGCAACAAATGATGAGTACTTTTTCACGACAACTTCTCAAGATTCTCTTGAAGCAGCTAAAAAAATTGAAGAGAGTAATCAAGAGAACTTCGAAGATTATTTAAAAGATTTTTTAAATAAGATTTCTTGACGTTTTTTATTTTAGCGTTAATTTAATCACCTAGATATTTAATAAGGACCATTTTATGAAAGCATTTCTATGTAAAGAGTTCGGACCAGTGGACTCACATCAAGTTGAAGAAATTGATGATCCGATTGCCGGCCCTGGACAAGTGGTTGTTGACATTAAGGCAACAGGCATAAGCTTTCCTGATGTACTTATAGTTCAAGGTTTGTACCAGTTTAAACCCCCTTTTCCCTTTAGCCCAGGAAGTGAAATTTCAGGTGTTGTATCTTCCGTTGGCGAAGGCGTAACCATGTACAAGGAAGGAGACAGAGTAATGGGTAGCATAGGATCAGGAGGTTTACGAGAAAAAGGGGTTTATCTCGAACAACAATTGATGCCTTTACCAGAAACAATGGACTTCCATACGGCGGCTGGGTTTCCGCTTAATTATGGAACTACTTACCATGCTTTCAAACAGAGAGGTGAGCTTAAAGCTGGACAGTCAGTTTTAGTTCTTGGAGCCGGTGGCGGTCTTGGTATTACTGCAATTCATATTGCAAAAGCAATGGGAGCAAAAGTTATTGCCGCTGCTTCTTCTCAAGAGAAAATTGACCTCTGCAAAAAAGAAGGTGCAGATGAAGGAATCATTTATGAAAGGGAAATGGACAGAGATCTTCAAAAGAAATTCTCTGATCAAATCAAAGAAGTAACTGGTGGTGGCGTTGATATGATTTATGATCTTGTAGGCGGGGATTATGCTGAGCCTGCATTGAGAGCAATTGCAAGACATGGAAAATATCTTGTTATAGGTTTCACAGCTGGTATTCCAAAAATGCCTTTGAATCTTACTTTGTTAAAAGAGTGTCAAATAGTTGGTGTTTTCTGGGGTCAATTTGCGGGAGTTGAATATGCTGAGAATCAACAAAATTTCAAAGAACTCTTTGACCTTCATGCAGAAGGTAAAATTAAACCTTTTGTCACAGAGACCTACTCGCTTGATGAATCAGCTACAGCTATAAAAACCCTAGAAGATAGAAAAGTTCTTGGAAAAGTTGTCGTTTCTATGGAATAAAGACTTTTGTTGATAAAAGGCCTCTCTAAAAAAACAATTTTTTTCCTCTCAACTTTCTTATGTCTTCAACTAGTAGCAGTAAATGAGAAAGATGATTTTGTTTACGACCTTTCACTTGCAACTCAAGGAATTTCTGTTTCACAGTACAACACAGGCGTAAATTACTCAATTGGAAGAGGCATAAACAAAGACGTAGAGAAAGCAGTTTATTGGTACCAGCGTGCTAATGAGCAAGGTCATTCAAAAGCTCCTTTTAATATAGCAATATTTTATGTTGATGGTATCAATACAGATCCCGATCCTGAGCTTGCGTTAGAGTATTTTCTAGTAGCAGAAGAACGGGGCAATAAGCATGCAAAAGAATTTTTAGATAAGCTAAGGAGCGCAGTTAATCTAGATCTAAAAGAGGCTCTTTTAAAATTTTGTTGCCCAGAGCCTTTAAGCCATTCAATGATCTCAAAAAACTAATAGAAGATTCTAAATAAAAGCTTATAATCGCGGCTTTCCTAAAGCGATGTCGACTAAAAAACTCAGAAATGTAGCTATTATTGCCCACGTAGATCATGGGAAAACTACCCTTGTAGACAAATTACTTCAGCAATCTGGAACTCTTGATAGAAAGAATATGGATTCTGAAAGAATTATGGATTCTGATGACCAAGAGAAAGAGAGAGGGATTACTATTCTTGCGAAAAATACTGCTATTGAGTGGAAAGATCACAGAATAAATATAGTAGATACTCCTGGTCATGCTGATTTTGGGGGTGAAGTTGAAAGGGTACTTTCAATGGTTGATTCCGTCTTGCTGCTTGTTGATGCAGTGGATGGACCTATGCCTCAAACCAGATTTGTAACTCAGAAAGCTTTTGACCAAGGATTAAATCCTATTTTAGTTATAAATAAAGTGGATAGGCCGGGAGCCAGACCTGATTGGGTATTAGATCAAGTATTTGATCTGTTTGATAGGCTTGGCGGTAATGATGAGCAATTAGATTTTCCTGTTATTTATGCCTCCGCTCTTAATGGTGTTGCTGGATTAGATGAAGATGAGATGTCTGAAGATATGTCCCCATTGATGGATTTGATTCTTGAGAAAGTCAATCCACCAGAAGTAAATGATGAGGGTCCTCTTCAAATGCAGATTAGTGCTCTTGATTACAATAGCTATGTAGGTGTTATTGGAATTGGCAGAATTAAAAGAGGCAAAATCAAACCCAATGACCAGGTTACTGTAATAGATTCCGATAATTCTGAGCGAAGAGGAAAAGTGCTACAAGTTATGGGTTATAACGGACTTGAAAGAGTCGAAGTACCTGAAGCCCAAGCTGGCGATATTATTTGTATTACAGGAATAGATAAGCTTAATATTTCGGATACTTTATGTAGCCCAGAAAAAATTGAAGCCCTACCACCTCTAAGTGTTGATGAGCCGACTGTAAGTATGACCTTTCAAGTAAATAATTCTCCTTTTGCAGGGAGGGAGGGGAAATATATTTCTTCAAGAAACTTGAAAGAACGACTCGAGCAAGAGTTAATTCATAATGTGGCTCTTAGAGTAGAACAAGGTGATTCTCCAGATAAATTTAAAGTTTCCGGACGTGGCGAACTGCATCTATCAGTCTTGATAGAAAATATGCGACGCGAAGATTATGAATTAGGTGTTTCCAAGCCAGAAGTTATTCAAAAGGAAGTGAACGGTGAAGTACATGAGCCTTATGAGCAAATAGTAATTGATATAGAAGATCAGCACCAAGGCGCAGTAATGGAAGAAATGGGGCAAAGGAAAGCAGATTTGCAAAATATGGAACCTGATGGAAAAGGAAGAATTAAGTTAGAGTTCTTGGCCCCATCAAGGGGAATGATCGGTTTTAGATCAAGTTTTTTAACAATGACCAGTGGCACTGGAATTATGACTAGTGTTTTTGATCATTATGGGAAAGCAAAGGATGGAGAATTGGCTAAAAGACAAAATGGGGTGTTGGTCTCTATGGCAGCTGGTAAAACGCTTGCTTATTCACTGTTCAATTTGCAAGAGAGAGGCAGGATGTTTCTTGGTCATGGAACCGAAGTTTACATAGGTCAAATAGTAGGCCTTCATTCAAGAGATAACGACTTGCCAGTTAATCCGACCAAAGCCAAGCAATTAACAAATATTCGAGCTGCAGGGACTGATGAAAACCTCATACTGACGCCTCATATCGAGCATACATTAGAGCAAGCATTAGAATTTGTAGAAGATGATGAGCTTGTAGAAGTAACGCCAAAATCCATTAGATTAAGGAAAAAAGATATTAGATAATATCTATCATGTATAAGTCATTTTATTTCTCTCTATTTCTAGTTTTTTCGATAAATATTTCTGCTGAACCAATGGATCATATGGATCATATGGATCATATGAAAAATCATAGCGCTAAGATGCATGGGCCAATAGGGTTAATGGGCGATCATTTTCATCGAAAGGGTGAATCAATGATATCTATTAGGTATATGAAAATGTATATGAACCATAATTATCTTGGTACTAATAAATTAATGGATCTGAATATTTTGGAGCTTCCCAACCCTACTGGTATGCCTAAAAATCTCAGCGTTGTGCCACAGGATATGGATATGGATATGGTTATGCTTGGTGGGATGTATGCCCCTTCTGATTACATTACCTTAATGGGCATGATCATGCTAGAACAGAAATCTATGGATCTAAGGACTTATAAACCAATGATGGCAAGAGATATAGTTGGAGATTTCTCAACGAGATCTTCTGGATTGTCTTCTATTAGTTTGTCACTACTATTCAAAATCTTAGATAGCGATGGATCTAAATTTCATGCACAACTTGGTTTGGAAAATAGTAGTGGTAAGAATGATTTGAAAGATAATGTGCTTACACCAATGGGAGCTATTAATGAGATGATACTTCCTTACGGGATGCAATTAGGAGATAAGTCGTACACCCTGCTGAGTGCACTTACTTATTCAAAAACTTACGAGAAATGGAAATTTGGCAGTCAAATAAAATCTAGAATTAACGTAAAGAATGATCAATGGAATTTTGGCGATTCTTATGAAACTAACCTCTGGTTACAAAGAGATCTAAACCAGATTACTGCTTGGTCATTAAGATTGAAATTTCAGGATATTGAATCAATAAAAGGGAACAATAAAAATATAAACGCTCCTGTCCAAACCGCTAACCCTTTAAACTATGGTGGTAAAATTTTAACTTCTGGGATAGGTTTAAATATTATGTTGCCGAAAGGCAGTGTTGGATTAGAATTATATAAACCTATCTCGCAAGATTTACATGGTCCTCGAATGGGAATGAACTGGGGATTGCAGGCAGGATACCATGTTTCTTTTTAGGTTTATGTTAGTCGTGGCTAAAGGTCTGATAACATAAGAAGCTTAATTAAAAGGAGATCAATATGACAGTTAGTGTCTTGTTAGAAGGAACCCTCAAAGAAGGAGAAAAGGATAACTTTACCGGTATTTGCACTGAAGCCTTTAAGGTAACTAGAGCCTATGATGGGTGCCAGGGAATTGACCTTACCTACAATACAGAAAATCCAAACAACTGGGTCTTTACTGAAGTATGGGATAGTAAAGAACATTATGATAAATATCTTCAATTTAGAACAGATGATG